>DASUUH010000031.1:0-2337 GCA_036374175.1 Jiangellaceae bacterium
CCTCCCGAAGCAGCGTGACCCACGACTGATCACCATCGGCCGTGGCGGAACCTTGACTGACCAAGACCACCGGCTGCTAGCGGAATGGGCCATCGTCTGCGCCGAACACGTCCTGCACCTGTTCGAACAGCACCAGGCGGGCGACAGCCGAGCTCGCGACGCCATCAACATTGGTCGCGCCTGGATCCGAGGCGAGTCACGCATGAGCGAGGCCAGGCGAGCAGCGTTCGCCGCGAATGCCGCGGCACGCGGACTTGCTGATCCGGCCAAGTTCGCAGCTCTCGCTGCTGGACAGGCCGCAGCGGTGGCTCATGTCGCAGCTCACGACCCGGGGGCTGCGGCCTACGAACTCAGGACCATCCAAGCTTCTGTCCCTGCGGACCAAGCCGAGCAAGCCAGGCGTCGTGAACGTGACTGGCAGAGAGCACAGATCCCCGCCGAGGTTCGCGAACTCGTGCTCGACGACCAGCAACGACGCAACGACATCTGCTGGAACGTCTTCGCCGACTAACGAGAGCCCCTCGCGCAACATCCTCAATTGCCGCTGACGTGGCCACTGTGGAGCAGTGTCGCGTGGGCGAGGCCACGAGTGGTGAGAGGTAGTTGTCCGGGCGGTTCATTGGACCAGTCGGTAGAAGCGCCAGTAGTCGGTGTCTATTGGCAGGGTCTGCACGTCGCGGAAGCCTGCCTGAAGGGCGTAGTTGCGTAGTACCGGGGGACGCATGACGGCTCCGGTGGCTGCGGTTTGGGGGGCTGCCATGGCGCCGGGCAGGCAGGAGACTACGCTCCAGGCGTACTCGGTTCGTTCCCGCGGCGAGGCCGGTGCGGTGAACTCCTCGTTGACGAGGCCGTCGGCCACGAGCACAGTGCCGTTGTCGGCGAGCGCGCGCCGGGCTGCGCGGAGCGCGTCGACCGGCCGGGACATGTCGTGTAGGGCCTCGAAGATGGTCACCAGGTCATAGCCGCCCGCCCGGCTGAGCGTGGCGGCATCGGCGATCGAGAATGTCACCCGATCGGCCACACCGCTCCGCTCGGCGTTTTGGCCGGCGGCGGTGATGGCGTCCGGGTCGAGGTCGACGCCGTCGACGTGGATGCCGGGGTAGGCGTGGGCCATGGCGATGCTGGACCAGCCGGTGCCGCAGGCGATGTCGGCGACCCGGGCCGCCGGCTGGGCCCGAAGCCGGGCGTCGATGTCGGCGATCGCGGGTAGCCATGCGCGGCCGAGCAGGTTGATGAACCGGGCCCGGTTGGGATCGGCCCGTCCCTCCGGTTCCCATGGCAGCGGCGGCGGGGCGTTCCCGACCCGGAACGCCTCCACCAGCTGCGGGCGCCGGCGCCCGGCGCGGACGATGTCGACGCCGGGGTGGGCCTCGTAGCGGACGTCGTCGGGGTCGGCGAGCACGCCGATGTGCTCCGGCGGCAGTCGGTACCGCCTCGCCAGCGGGTCCGCCCTCGGGTCATCGACATCGACAAACCCGGCCGCGGCCTGCTGCTCGAGCCACTCGCGCGCATACCGCTCGGCCGTGCCGGTGCGGTCGGCCAGCTGCGCCGAGGTGGCCGAGCCACCGTCGGCCAGCGCCCGATACAGCCCCAGCCGTTCACCCAGGTAGATGGTGTACATCTCGAGCGCCGCCACCGCACTGCTGAACATCCGCTCGCGCAGCGCCTCGGTCCGGTTCACCCCGGGGTGCGAATCCACCGAAGCACTCCCCGCGTCGAACGGCTCAGATCCGCCCTCGGACATCACCGCCACCTCCCGATACTGCGGTCACCGACCGCCCAACGTGCCGCCCAGTTGACCAAACTCGCGAGAACCAACCGCGCACGTGGCCGCGCGGACCGCGCGGACGCTACGCGCACAGGTCGTGGCCGACCCCAACCGGCCAACCTGGGGTCACTATAGGCGGCTGCTCGGTCGGGGGCGCGAAACGCGCCGATCGTCACAGCGGTAGCAGGCGCGTTCGACCTCAGCAACCTGACCGGCAACGCCCCCCGGGACATCGTTCTGTGCAACCCGCTGAAGTCGCGCAACACCGCCCTCCAGCTCACGACAGCACACGGTAGGTCAAGTGCGTGACCAGATGGGCACGGGGCTGGTGGTTCCCGCCGGGGTGTTGCGCAGGCGGGTGAGGAGCTCGCTGGCGGGGCGGCGGCCGGAGTAGCCGTTGGCCGCGCAGAACGCGGCGATGCGCTTGTCACCGAGCCTGGCCGCGGAGGCCGGGTTCGGGTAGCGGGTGAGGAACTTCAGCGCGATCGGGGACTCCACGTCGGCGAAGATGGCCTTGGCGCCGGGCCAGTGCATGTCCAGCAGGGCGGCGAGCTGGTTGGTGGCGGCCA
>DASUUH010000032.1:0-18721 GCA_036374175.1 Jiangellaceae bacterium
GGTCTGGCCCAGGCTGGAGAACGGCCTGCAGAACAGCTTGATCATGGCGGTGCCGGCCAGCGTCATCTCGTCATTCCTGGGAGCGGCGAATGGATTCGTGCTGTCGAAGTGGCGTTTCCCGGGAGCCGACTTCGTCTTCCCGCTCATGCTGTTCGGGATGTTCATCCCATATCAGTCGATCATCATTCCGTTGCGGCAAGTCCTGGCTGATGCCAACCTGACGAACCTGCTGGGGCTGACGCTCGTCCACATCATTTACGGGCTGCCGATCACCACGTTGATCTTCAGGTCGTACTTCGCGTCGATATCCGACGAGATCATCGACGCATCACAGGTGGACGGCGCCGGTCTGCTTCGCTCTTTTGCGTTCGTGGCGCTGCCGATCGCGCTGCCGGCGTTCGCCGTGTCGATCATCTGGCAGTTCACGCAGGCGTGGAACGACTTTCTGTTCGGGCTGGTCGTCGTCACGCGGGCTACCGACTGGCCGGCCACCGTTGCGCTCAACAATGTCGCCGGCAGCCAGGTGGTTCCGTATCACGAGGCGATGGCCGCCGCTGTGCTCGCGACGATCCCAACTCTTATCGTGTACATCCTCATGGGCCGGTTCTTCATGCGTGGTCTGATGGCCGGCGCGCTCAAGGGGTGAATTGATGGAACCGGTAGGCATCCGGCTAGAGAACGTTACGAAGCGGTTCAAGGGTGATGTCCTTGCCGTCGACAACGTGAACCTGGACATCGAGCCAGGCGAGTTCATGGTGCTCGTCGGGCCATCCGGGTGCGGGAAATCGACGCTGCTTAGGATCATCGCCGGGCTCGAGGAGGTCTCCGGCGGGCGCGTCTACCTTGGCAACGACGACGTGACGACCAAGCTGCCGCAGCACCGCGACGTCGCAATGGTGTTCCAGAGCTACGCGCTGTATCCACGGATGTCGGTGCGCCGCAACATGGGCTTCGGGCTGCGTATGCGGCGTACCGAGAAGGCTGAGCGGGCCCGCCGCGTTGACGAGGTCGCCCACACTCTCGGCCTCGAGCACCTGCTGGACCGGCGCCCCGGCGCGCTGTCCGGCGGTCAACGGCAGCGGGTCGCGATGGGCCGGGCGATCGTTCGCGAACCCAAAGTCTTCTTGCTGGACGAACCGCTGTCGAACCTCGACGCCAAACTGCGGGTGACCATGCGGGCCCAGCTGTCGCTGCTGCACCATCGGCTCGGGATCACGACGGTGTACGTCACCCACGACCAGGTCGAGGCCATGACCCTCGGCCAGCGCGTGGCTGTACTGAAGGACGGCCTACTGCAGCAGGTCGACACGCCGACGAACCTGTTCCGGCATCCGGTCAACCTGTTCGTCGCGGCGTTCATCGGTTCGCCGTCGATGAACTTCGTGCAGGGCCAGGTCGCCAACGGCGCGGTGAGCTTCGCCGATGTGAGCATTCCGCTGCCAGACGGGTCGCCGCTGGCGGGCTCCGATCGACAGGTGGTCGTCGGCGTGCGCCCGACCGGTTTCTCGATAGCGACCGGCAACGGCCTACCGACGATCAAAGCGGTGCCGGACGTCGTGGAAGACCTCGGCGACGAACGCTACATCCACTTCGACGTCGATGCGCCCCGGGTCGACACCGAGGCGACCCGGGCGGCCGTCGATGCAAAGTCGGTTGAAGACGTGCTGTTGCTGCCGGAAGACCGGGCCAGGTTCACCGTCCGGCTCCCCGTGGACACGCATGTCACTGCAGGCCAGCCGATCACGCTCGCGGTCAGCCCGGAACGGCTGCATTTCTTCGACCCGGAGACCGGCAGCAGCTTGTAGCCCGGCTTGCGGCCATTTGGCGTGGAGGTTGTGCTGGACCCGATTACCAAGGCCGGATATGAGCTGGCCTTTGAGGACCGCTTCGACCGGCCTGAGTTGGATCCGTCCTGCTGGCTGCCGTACTACCTGCCGCAATGGAGTAGCCGCGAACAGGCGGCTGCCCGGTACGCCGTCGGTGACAGTGCCCTGAGGCTGCGCATCGAGGCCGACCAGCAACCGTGGTGCCCGGAGTTCGACGGCGACGTGCGGGTTTCGTCGTTGCAGACCGGTGTCTTCTCCGGCCCGGTCGGCAGCACGATTGGACAACACCGGTTCAGCGAGTCGGTGGTCGTCCGCGAAGCGCACGACGAACGCCGGCTCTACACCCCGCACTACGGGGTCGTGGAGCTTCGGGCCAAGGCACTGGACGATCCGAACGCCATGGTGGCGCTGTGGATGATCGGTTTTGAAGACGAGCCGGAGCGCTCGGCCGAGATTTGTGTCTGCGAGACCTTCGGCCGGGAGGTGGAACCGAATCGTGCCCTGGTGGGGATGGGCGTCCATCCCTTCGGCGATCCGCGCATCGTTGACGACTTCGAGAAGATCCGTGTCGACGTCGACGTGCGCGAGTTCCACGTCTACACCGCGGAGTGGACGCCCGACTACGTGGCGTTCTTCGTAGATGGCAAGCGCGCCAAGCTCGCCGAGCAGTCGCCTGCGTACCCGATGCAGCTCATGCTCGGCATCTACGAGTTCGGGCGCGACGAGGCATCCGACGCCTATCCCAAGGAGTTCGTTGTCGACTACGTCCGCGGCTACCGCCGTCCGCACGGCGACTAGGCCGGCATCCTCCCCATGACGACGGTGGCATCGAAATCGTCAGAGCCTGCCACGCTCGCGATGAGCTCATGGCCGGCGACGATTCCGGCGGCGTCAGACGCCTGAGCTTCGCTGACCTCGAACAGAAGGTGGCCGCCCGGCGCAAGCCAGCGCGGCGCTTCGGAGACAAGCCGCCGTACGACGTCCAGACCGTCTGATCCGCCGTCAAGCGCCACCGGATCCTCGTGCTTGCGCGCCTCCGGCGGCAGCAAATCGATCGCCTGAGTGGGCACGTAGGGCGCATTGCACACCAGGACGTCGACTCGACCTCGCAGGTGCGTAGGCAGCGGCCGGCAGAGGTCGCCTTCGTACACCTCGGCACCGGCGAAGGTGAGGTTGCAGCGGGCGCACCGCACCGCAGTCGGGTCGATGTCGACGGCGTACAGCTCAACTTGGTCCACGGCCGCCGCCAAGGCAGCACCCACCGCACCTGATCCGCAGCACAGGTCGACAGCGACAGCGCCTGACGGGGCCACGGTGATGGCCCGATGGACAAGGAACTCGGTGCGGCGCCGGGGTACGAAGACCCCCTGATCGAGCTCGATCCGTAGGCCGCAGAACTCCGCCCAGCCGAGGATGTGCTCGAGGGGACGTCCTGCGATCCGCTGTTCGACGATGGCGGTGAGCTCGTTCATCGTGGATGCCGCCGAGGTGATCAACCGTGCCTCGTCTTCGGCGAACACACATCCGGCGGCCCGCAGCCTGCTGACGACGTCGACAGGAAACCTCCTCGTCCGTGCGATTGGCAGCCAACCTATCGGCCGGGCCCTATTCATGGTTGCGCCGCCGCCGCCGGGTGTTGTACTGTATCGATACAGAACTGGATCGATACAGAAGGTGAGTATGAAACCGACACTGCAAACCGTCGCCGATGCGGTCGGTGTATCGCGCAGCACGGTTTCCAACGCGTTCAGCCGTCCGGATCAGCTGTCGCCGAAGTTGCGGAAGAAGATCCTGAACACCGCCCGTCAGCTCGGCTACATGGGGCCGGACCCGACGGCGCGTTCGCTTCGCAGCGGCAAGGTGGGGGCGATAGGTGTGCTGCTCGCACCTGCGGTTTCGTACGCGTTCACCGACCCGTACGCGGTCGAGTTCATGCGGGGGCTGACCGAGGCCGCCGAGCACCACGAGACGGGTGTGCTGCTGCTGTCGCTCAAGGATGACGACGACGCCGCTCGGGCCGCGATCCAGGCTGCGTCAGTGGACGGGTTCTGTGTGTACTGCGTCCCCGGCTGGTACCGGGCCATGGACGAGGTGTGGGCGCGAGGGCTGCCGATCGTGAACGCCTCGTTTGAGGCGGACGATCCGGACGCCCTGTTCGTCGCGGTCGACGAGGCGGCGGCCGCGCGCATGGTCGGCCGGCACGTTGTCGCATTGGGCCATCGGCGGATTGCTCTTATCGGCCACTACGTCCGGACTGACCAGACGTACGGACTGATGAGCGTGCCGGATCTGGAGAAGGTGCCGTCACATGTGACCCGGGAGCGGTTCCGGGGCTACCGCGACGCGTTCGCCGAGGCGGGTGTGGACTGGTCGGACGTCTTGATCGTCAACGCCCCCGAGAGCACCCGGACAGAGGGTGCGGTTGCGGCGGCACAAGTGCTTGACCAGATCCCAGCCCCTACCGCGATTGTCGCGATCAACGATGTGTTCGCCCTCGGAGCGCTCGGTGTGCTAGCTGAGCGCGGGCTGCGCGCGGGGCATGACGTGTCGGTGACCGGGTTCGACGACATTCCCGACGCCGCCGTCGCCCAACTGACAACCGTCCGCCAGTCGGCGATCGAACGGGGGCGTATCGCGGCCGAACTTGTCATCAATCCACCCTCAGACCCGGCTGAGCGGCACGTTGTGCTGCCCACCGAACTCATTGTGCGGGCCTCCACCGGTCCCGTTAAGGAAGGAAGCATCTGATGCTCGACCCCATCGCAACGAACCTCGCCAGCAAAGCCACCCAGCGGCTCGCCAATTCGGCGAGGCCGAACGCGCCGGTCAGGCCCGATGAGAGTGGCCCGCCGCGGAACCGAGTGCGGGCGGACCGTCCACGGCTCTTGATCGCCGCTGTGCTGCGCCGCCTCGCCAACCGGATAGAGCCGGCCACGCTCCAGACCTCGCAGCCGTCGCCTAGGTGAGCACCGCGAGGAGGGTGCGGTAACCGATCTCGGCCAGTTGAGCGTTATCGGCCGAGTGGGCCAGGAAGGCGATGGCCAGCGCGAGTGCCCAGCCCCGGGCACGTCTCCAGCGGTCTTCGTCATCGGCTGCGTCCGGCGCGGCAGCGCGATACGCGTCCTGGAACGCGTCGTGCTGCTGCGCCGGCAACATCATCCAGGCCACGGACAGGTCCGTGGCGGGATCGCCGGCGGTGATGTCGCCGAAGTCGATGACGGCGCTGATCCGGCCGTCGTGAACCAGGATGTTGGCCGGATGCAGGTCGCCGTGGAGCCATACGGGCAAGGTGTCCGACGTCGGGGCGGAGATCGCGTCCTCCCACGCGTCCAGCACCGCAGACCGGTCGACCAGGCCCGCTAGCACGTCAAGGCTGTCGATCAGCGTTGCTCGGCGATCGGTCAGCGGAATACCCCGAAACGGGTTCCTCGGCGCGTCCGGCGGGGCGGGGACGTGTAGCACTCCGAGAAACTCGGCTAGACGGATGGCGGTGTCATGCATGTCGTCGGGCGGGTTCTGGGCCGCGACCTCTCCAGGCAACAGCGGGACGATGCTCCAAGCCCATGGGTATCCCAGGCCGGGTTGACCGATCCGGACCGGCGCCGGAATGGGCAGCGTCAGCCGCGGCTGAAGGACGGGAAGCCACGTTTGCTCGTGAACGAGCAGTTGGGCGGCCGCCTCACGCCGAGGCAGGCGGACAATCAGGTCGTCGCCCAGCCGGCACATGACGTTGTCCCACCCGTTCGCCATCACCTTGATCGGCAGGTCGGCGAGGTCGGGATGCTGGGCGGTCAGGAGCCGTCGCACCAGGTCGGGCGATACGTCCACCTCAGCTGCCGGCATTCGACGCGGACCCACGCCGCGACCCTAGCGCTCCCAGCCGCGCTTCGATGATTTTCAGCTGCCAGCGTCGTCATACTGCATAACCGGCGACAACAGGGAGTCATTCATGTCCAAGATCACAGCAAGCCTGTTCATCGCGCTCGACGGTGTCGTCGAGGACCCGCAGGACTGGCACTTCCCCTATTACAACGACGAGATGGGCGCGGCCGTCGACGCCAACCAAGGCGTGGCCGATGTCATGGTGTTCGGTCGCAAGACATACGACAGCTTCGCCGGGGCGTGGCCAGGGCGCGAGGCGGCCGGCGAGGCGGACGCGGCGTTCGCCAAATCGCTCGGCGACATGCGCAAGATCGTCGCGTCGAACCAGCAGTTGGCATTCACCTGGCGGAACTCCGAGCAACTCCAGGGCGATCTGGTGGAGTCAGTCCGAGCGCTCAAAGACGACCCGGCCACGGGGCACATAGCGCTGAGTGGCTCCGTGTCAGTGGTGCGCCAGTTGCTCGCCGCCGGATTGGTGGACGAGCTGCACTTGTTCGTGCATCCGATTGCGATCGGCAGCGGCATGCGCCTGTTCGAGGACGGGCCGACCCTCCCGCTTACGCTCATCTCGTCACAGGCCTTCGCAACGGGCGTCCTGCATCTGGTCTACGGGCCGGACACCGCGCCGCCGGAGGGCTCGTACGAGACAGCACGCGAGCACCTGACTCGGGACGTTTGATCACGATTCTTCACCGGAAGATGTTTCGACCTGGACAGCCTTACGCAGGACGGGCCTTACCAGTGGCCGCGGTGGACGACGTCTTCGAATGGCCGCCGGTTTGGCTTCTTGATCGGCCGAAGCGGTTTGGTCGGATACCCCAGCGCCATGAGGTAAGCACAGAAGTGGTCCGGCGGCAGGCGCAAGATCCGGCGAGCAAGCTCCTGGTCGGAGACGGAGGCGTGGCCGGTTCCGATGCCGAGATCGGCGGCCGCGATCATCATGTTCATCGTGGCCTGGCCGAGGTCGTACTGAACCCAGTCTCGCTCGCTCTCGTTGGCCGGCTCAGGTGCGATCAGCGCGATCGTCGCCGCCGAGTGGGCCACATGCCGAGCGAACTGCCACACGTGCGACAACTCCTGCAACTGTGCGCGATCAGTGACCACTACGAAGTCCCACGGCTGCCAGTTTCGCGATGACGGTGCCAGACGGCCGGCTTCGAGGATCTGGTCGAGATCTTCGTTGGCGATAGGTCGATCGGCGTACTCCCTGATGTTGCGCCGCGACGTGATGGCCTCCCATGTCTGCATGCTTCCCATGCTGGCAGCCCGTGGGCGGCCGGTGAAGTGCGTGGACCGACGGCGGGGAGCGGCGCTCGCTACATCACGGGACCGGACGAGGGTGATCAAGTGACATGAACTCGTTCACCCGGATCGCCCGGAGCGGGGCTCGGACCGGCGCCGGGACGCCCCGCCGACTCTCGTCTCGGTACACCCGCGGCGCTGTGAGGGTGTAGCGGCGGCCACGGGTCTGGAGTTCGCAGCCACCGTTGGCGATCACGTTCTTGACCCAGTCCGAGTCCGAGCCGTACGTCAGGGCGATCAAGAATCCACCCTCGCGGCGGAACACATTGACCGGAGTCCGGTAGCTCCGTCCAGAGCGCCGGCCGCGGTGGACGACGATGCCGAACCCCGGCAACCGTGGCGCTATGAGCCGGACCACCCGGTTGAACCCGACTCGGTTGGCCCTGGCGAGCCAGCGGGGAGCGGGCATGCATTCGTCTCCATCGAACGTGTGGCGGACGAGCTCTGTTGGCACGCCACTCTACGTGCTGCCGGCAGCCGGGTGAGGGGGCAGCCGGGTGAGGGGACGATCCCTAGCGGGTCTGGCAGCGGGCAATGGAGTGGATCCCCGAGCCGTCCTTGCGCGGGTAGTCACGTACGGCGGGGGACCACGGCTGCGTGGCCGGCGCCGTCAAGGCCTTGTGAATCCGGTGGGTGAGGCGTCGAGCAAGTCTTCTCATGACGGGCTCCATACTTCGACATCGAAATATACGACGTAGCGAGAATAGCTCATTGGCTACCATCTGTTCAAACAGTTCGACGTCGAAGATTGGAAGCCGGTCGATGCGAGACGCAGTTGACGAGATCGTCGAGCAGTGGAACCAGGTCCGGCCCGAGCTCGACGCCTCGCCGATGGCTGTGGTCGGCCGCCTCTCCCGGGCGTCACGATTGCTGGAACGCGGAGTGAAGGACTACTTCGCCCGTCATGGCCTGGAGTCGTGGGAGTTCGACGTGCTCGCCACGCTGCGCCGGGCAGGAGAGCCGTACACCCTGACCCCCGGACAGTTGTCCAGGACCGTCATGATCGGCTCGTCGGCTCTGACCAACCGGGTCGACCGGCTAGTCGCGCGGGGGTTAGTCACGCGAGAGACCGATCCGGAGAACCGGCGGCGAGTTCTCATTACGCTCACCGAGAGCGGTCTGGATCTTGTCGACCGAGCCGTCGGCGGCCACTATCTCAACGAGGAACGCCTACTATCGGGGCTGAGCAAGGCGCAACGCGACCGGCTGGCGGCTACTTTGCGGACGTTATTGGTCTCGCTGGGCGATACACCCACGGCGAGCGCCGACGGGACGTGAGCCGAAGTTGTCCGGCCGGACAAGTCCGCATGCTGCGACGACGGCGTTGTCCGGCCGGACAGCGGAAGTCTGAGTTCTATAGTCGGGCCTTACGGCCATTAAGCCATGCGGTGGCGCGGCGTGCGGAAGCACGTGACAGCCACGCGTCCTGGATGATCTCCGCGAGCTCCTGGCGGGTGAGTTCGCCGATGCGGCTTGCCCGCAGTAGGACCGACGGGTGGCCATCAAAATGCGGCGTGGTGAAGAACGGTGACGACGGGTCCTGTACCAGTGCGAGCTTGTCGGACTCGCTGGATACCCAGAACACGATGACGTCGTCGTAGCGCTCGCCAGTCTGGGGATCGACCGCATCGGGACGCGGATTCCGGAAGAAGACGAACGACTTGGCGCCCACCTGATAGATGTGGTTGCCCTGAGGGCCGTGAACGAGCGTCACGTGCGGCATCGCACCAGCCAGCTCGTGAACATCCTCGATCCGAGCCGTTCTGCTGTCCGGCATGTTGGAAGAGTAGTAGTGCGCCGGGGCGAAGCGTGCTCCCTCAGGAATGGGCCCGAATCGAAAGGTCCACCCGTCCGAGCGACGTTTGTCTGTTTTGTGCCAGTCTTCAGGGCGTCTCCGGGGCCACTGCCCCCGTCGGTGCCGGCGCAAGGCGTCGATACACATGGGCGACGGCGAGCAGTGAGATCCCGGACGTGATGAGCACCCCGACGATCAGCAGGAGTATCCCGAGCAAGTTGATCCCGATCAGAAGGAGCCCGAAAAGGAACAGGCGCCCCCGCTGACCACGAGTGATCTCAGCGCTGCGACGCAACGCCCCGATCGGATCGGTGCTGCCGGTATCGACGATGTGGAAGCCGTAGAAGGCGAAGACGATCAACACGATGATGCCCGGCACGATGAGAAGAATCAGGCCGACGCCCACCATCAGCGCGTATAACAACGCCGCGATCAGGTACGGCACGACGAGCCGGAACTTGTCGACAACCGCTTGGGCATTGATCGGCCGGCCGTCGGTGATGTCCAACGCGATCTTGATCCAGCCGATCGCCACGAGCTGGCTGACGACAAAAGAGATCAGACTGAGCACGAATCGGCCACCGGCGTTGGCGTCGCGCTGGAGCAGCTGGAAGACACCATTGACCGCCCAGACGATGAGGGCGAACGCAGCCATGGGGAGGATGTTGGGCCAGAACCGCTGCCATCCTGCGGACACAGCCTCGCCGATGTCGAACCGTGGTCCAGTGTGCTGCTGCATGTGATCTCCTGTCCTGTGAACTCCACAAGGATCGGGCTGTCATGATCGGAGCGTGCACTACGGGCGTGCGACAGCGTACGCGACGATCTTGCGGTCGGCTGGAGTTCACGGATTACGAAACGAGCAAGATCTTCTGTACGACGTGCCGGTCACATACCGGGCCGGAACCTTAACGCGGACCAGATGTCGTCGATCGAGATCTGCCGTACCGGACGGACGCCGCGCTCGGAGATGCGTGCCGCCAGCGAGTCGCGGTTGAGGTCGGTGGCCAACTGGCCGGCCTTCGGGTACGCGACCCAAGCCAGCGCGTCTCGGCTGCCCGCGCGTACCACGGCGTCGATGTCGGGCGAGTTCAGATCCGCCGAGGACGTCACGAATACGATGACGGCGTCGGCGGAGTCGGCATCAACGGCCCGGTCACTCGGCTCGATCTCGAGTGCGACGTCTGCCGGTCGGCGCAGCACCACGACGCTCTGACCAGGTTTGATCTGTAGCTTCTTCGCTACGGACATGCGCCAAGTGTGCCAGGCACGACGAATACGGCGCCGCCGAACTGATATGTATGCGACGCTTTGATCATCGAACCCGGGACGTACGTCGACGAAGGGCGGGATCGAGGGTGAGCAACAATTCGGGCACAGCAGCAGGTGGTGCGATCTACGGCTTGGGCATCTTCGGTGCGCTGGTCTACTTCTGGCAGCAGGCGGACTCATTCTGGGAGTACGTTCTCGCCATCCTGCAGGGCCTGTTGTGGCCCGCTTTCATGGTCTACGAGGTGTTCTCGGCCCTCGACTGACTTCACTGCTCGCGGGTGAACACGGCGAGGTGATCGACCCAATTGTGTTCAGTGTGGAATCGACGCAGACCGGCGCGCTCGATCGGCCGCACGATATTCGGTTCCGGGTGCACGATGAATCGGGCATCGCTGCCGCGCATCCACGGGTAGAGGTTCTCAACAGCTCCCCAGACTCGCAGCCACCAGGACTCGCGCGGGTAACTGATGACGAGATGCCGCCGGGTGGCCCTGGCCGCGGGCTCCAGCAACCGCGCCGGGTCGGGATAACAGCACACCACCGAGTGCAGCACCACGACGTCGGCCGGTTGGGCAAGGCCGGGAACCGTTGCGAAGTCTCCTACCAGTCGCTCGCTGCGCCCGGCCAGGCCGGCGTCACCGAGAAGTCCGTCCGCGACCTGTTCGTAATTGGGCGACAGTTCCACGCTCATCGCGCGTTCGACTCCAGCTCCCAGGAGTTCGATCTGCAGGTCGCCGATGCCACCGCCGATTTCGAGCACGGTCTGGCCAGTGATCACACCAGCGCGGTACAGCTCGGCGGTACGGCGCGGTGCCCAGGTAAGGCCAGACTTGCGATACCGCTTGGCGGCCCGCCGCGCTGTCCGGGTGCTGAAGATCCGGTCGTAGCCTTGAGGCTCGCAACACGCAGCCATGCACACATGGTGGCAGCACTGGATGCCGAAATCGATCGAGGGAGCCCACGTGATCGCACGAATGTGGCGCGGCAAGATCCGCACCGAGGACGTCGCGGCGTATGTCGAGTACATCAATGGCACCGGGATCACCGAGTACAAGCAAACGCCGGGCAACCTCGGTGCGCAGATGTGGACGCGGGACCTTGATGACGGCACTACCGAAGTGATCACTGTGAGCTGGTGGGACGACCTAGAGAACATTCGGGGTTTCGCCGGCGATGACATCGAGGTCGCCGTGTTCTACCCCGAAGATGACGCTTATCTGGTCGACCGCGAAACACGCGTGGCGCATTTCGAGGTGCATTCCCAGCGCTGAACTACCCGAGCCAGGCACCCGCCCGTCAAGACGCGAGTTCGGCCACCGCGGCAAGCAGCCGGTCGACGTCGTCGCGGTCGTTGTAGTGGACCAGGCCGGCACGCACCGCGCTGCCGGTGTCGCGAATGCCCAGAGCGCCAGTGACTTCCCAGGCGTAGTTGTGCCCGTTCCACACGTTGACGCCGGCGCCGGCGAGGTGATCAGCTACCGCCCGCGGCGTGTAACCGGCGACGGTGAAATAGGCGGTCGCCGTCCGGCGGGTGGGAGCGCCGTACGTCCGTACCCGCTCCATCGACTCCAACCCGCTCAGCAGCACTCCGAACAGATCGAGTTCATGGGCCTCCGCGGCGGCCATAGAAGTAAGCAGCCGCTCACGGCGGTTGCCCGTCGCGGTGTCGTCCAGCCCCGCGAGGTGGTCGACTGCGGCGGTCACGCCCGCCAGATCGGCGAACGGCGACGTTCCGGTCTCGTAGCGCTCGGGCACGGAGTCCGGGGAGGACGCCAGCTTGTCCGGCTGTAGTCCGTCGAGCCGGGCAGGATCGGCCGCCACAGCTCCGATGTGCGGGCCGCACCATTTGTACGCACTGGTGGCGTAGAAATCAGCACCCAACGCCGCCATGTCTACCGGCCCGTGAGCGCTCGCATGCACGCCGTCGACGTACGTGAGCGCACCGGCAGCGTGGGCCTTGGCGGTGATGCCGGCGACGTCCGGCCGGGTACCCAGCACGTTGCTGGCGGCAGTGACGGCGACCAGCCTGGTCCGTTCGCTCAGCAGTCCCTCGTACTGCTCGACCGGAATGTCCCCGCTGGTGTCCACCTCGGCCCACCGGACGGTCGCGCCGGCGCGCTCGGCAACCTGGACCCACGGCCGCACGTTCGCGTCGTGGTCCAGCCGCGAAACAATCACCTCGTCACCCAACCGCCAGGTCTTTGCCAGCGCGTAGGCGAGCCGGTAGGTCAGGGTGGTCATGTTGGGTCCCAGGACGACTCCGGTGGGATCGGTGGCGCCCACCAAATCAGCGACCGCTCGGCGGCATTCGGCCACGATGTGTCCGGACCGGTCACTCGCCGGGAACGCGCCCCCAACGTTGCCGATCCCGCTGCGGTATGCATCGGCGATCGCATCGATCACTGCATTCGGGACCTGTGTGCCGGCCGCTCCGTCGAGGTAGGCAAAACCGTCGGACAGAGCAGGGTAGGCGGATCGGACCGTCTTCACGTCGAACGACATGGCTTCAACGGTATCCCGGCGGTGCCGTGGCTGCGTCGGGCTGACCCCGGGCCAGCGCGCCGGCAACGCAGCGGCACTGTTCGCGTCCGCCTTGCTCGGCTAGCGTGCAAAGTATGTTGAAGCGCGGGTTCGTTCTGCCACCGGAGCACATCTACCCGCCCGACGAGTGGCGCCTGGTAGAAGCGCGATACTCGGACGAATTCGTCGATCGTGCCGAAGCCGCCTTCTCGCTAGGAAACGGTTACGTCGGCGTTCGTGGCACCTTCGAGGAAGGTCGGCCGGCAACGGCCCCAGGCACCTTCATCAACGGCTTCCACGAAACGTGGCCCATCGTGCACGCCGAGCAAGCGCATGCCCTCGCACGCACCGGGCAGACGATTGTCAACGCGCCGGACGCGACCGTGCTCAAGCTCTACGTCGACGACGAGCCGTTGTACCTGCCCACGGCGCGCATCCACGACTACCGCAGGGTCCTCGACATGCGGGCCGGCACTCTAACTCGCCAGTTCGTCTGGGCGACTGCCGGCGGCAAACACGTGCGGGTGCGAACCTGCCGGTTGGTGTCGCTCGAACATCGCCATCTTGTAGCCATGACCTACGAGGTCACGATGCTGGACCATGAAGCACCTATCGCAATCTCCTCGCTCGTCGTCAATCGGCAGGACAGCCGTCCTACCGACGAGCTGACGGAGGACCGGCCGAAGGATCCGCGACTGGCGACTGTGATGCCGCGCCGCGTGCTGAACGCGCGGTTCACCGAACGGTCGGGGGACCGCATCCTGCTCGGCTACACGACCACCAACAGCAGGATGTCGCTCGGCGTCGGTGTTGATCACGTCCTCGACACCGAATGCCCGTGCGTAGTGGACGGATCGCTCGCCGAGGACACCGGTGAACTGCTGGTCACCGCCGATGCGCGCCCGGGTATACCGATCCGGATCACCAAATTCGCGGCCTACCAGACGTCGCGGAGCATCCCGCCGCCCGAACTCGTCGGCCGGTGCCGCAGGACGCTCGATCGCGCGCTTCGCGACGGCTTCGACGCGCTGTTGATCAAGCAGCGCGAACACCTCGACCGGTTCTGGGATCGTGCCGACGTCCGGGTGGAATCCGGTCGCAACGGCCTCCGGCAACAGCAGGCGATTCGATGGAATCTGTTCCAGGTCGGCCAGGCGTCCTTGCGGGCTGAAGGCGCCGGAATCCCTGCGAAGGGCCTTACCGGCCAGGGCTACGACGGTCACTACTTCTGGGACAGCGAGATCTATCTGCTGCCCTTCCTGGCCTACACCCGGCCGCGGATCGCCCGTAACGTTCTGCGGCACCGGCACAGCATGCTGGATCGGGCTCGCGATCGCGCCCACGAGTTGAGCCAGCAGGGCGCGTTGTTCCCCTGGCGGACGATCAACGGGGAGGAGGCGTCGGCCAACTTCCAGGCCGGCACCGCGCAGTACCACATCAACGCCGACATCGCCTACGCGATCATGCGTTACACCGACATCGAGGGCGACCTCGGCCTGCTCGCCGAGGTGGGGGCGGAGATCCTCGTCGAAACCGCGCGGCTCTGGGTCGACCTCGGCTTCTACGGCAGCGACGGGCAGTTTCACATCCACGGCGTGACCGGGCCCGACGAGTACACCACGGTCGTCAACGACAACACCTACACCAATCTCATGGCCCGGCTGAACCTCAGTTATGCCGCCACGGCCGTGCAACGGCTGCGCGACGAAAGGCCCGACGACTACACCGCACTGGTACACGACACATCACTTCGAGAAAGTGAGGTCGAATCCTGGGAACGCGCCGCCAACTCGATGCACATTCCGTACGACGAGAAGCGCGGCATCCACCCGCAGGACAGCACGTTCCTGGAACGGGAGGTGTGGGATCTGGAAAACACTCCGCGGGAGAAGTTCCCGCTCCTCCTGCACTACCACCCGCTCGTGATCTACCGGCACCAGGTGGTCAAGCAGGCCGACATCGTGCTTGCCATGTTTCTGGTCGGCAACGAGTTCTCCGAAGAACAGAAGGCGCGCAATTACGAGTACTACGACGCACTGACCACTGGCGACTCGTCCCTTTCGGCGTGTGTGCAGAGCATCATTGCCGCGGAGATCGGGAACGAACGGCAAGCCGTCGAGTACTTCGACTATGCGCTGCTCATGGATCTGGCCAATATGGCCGGAAACGCCACTGCCGGGGTACACCTGGCGTCGGCAGCCGGTGTGTGGTCGGCGCTGGTGTTCGGATTCGGCGGCGTGCGCGACTATGCGGGCCGGTTGTCGTTCAACCCTCGCCTGCCGCAGGTGTGGGGCGAGCTGTCATTTACGCTGCGGTTCTGCCGACGCCAGATCCGGGTCCAACTCACCCACGACGAGGAGCGGTACGTCATGGACGAGGGAGAGCCGCTCGAGGTCACGATCCGCGGTGAACCTCAGGTGATCGCCGCTGGCCCGCCACTCGTGATCAAGCACAACGCGACGTCGCCGGAATAGGCCAGACGCGGGTTCAGTTTCGGCGGACGACAACAGCGTGCGAAAGGGGTTCGAGCCGTGGCGGCTCGCGACATCACATTCGGCTACTTCTTGATCCCGAACGCAGCGGATCCGCTGCTGGAGACCGCGAGCGAAGTGGAATCACTCGGCCTGGAGTACGTCGCGATCCAGGATCACCCGTACCAGCGCCGATTCGTCGACACCTTCACACTGATGAGCGCGATCCTGGCCCGGACCGCCACGCTGCGGGTCTTTCCGGATGTGGCGTCCCTGCCACTCCGGCCGCCCGGCGTGCTGGCGAAGACGGCGGCGTCGCTCGACGTGCTTTCCGGCGGGCGGTTTGAGCTGGGCCTCGGCGCCGGTGCGTTCTGGGATGCCATCGAAGGGTACGGCGGGACCCGCCGCAGGCCGGGGGAGTCGCTCGACCAGCTCGCCGAAGCGATCGAGGTCATCCGGAAGTTGTGGAGCGGCGAGCGGGGTCTGCGCTACGAGGGTGACTACTACCACTTGCGCGGTGTCCACTCCGGCCCGCTGCCGGTCCACGACATCGGCATCTGGGTGGGGGCGTATGGGCCGCGCGCGCTGGGGTTGGTCGGGCGTCTCGCCGACGGCTGGGTGCCGTCCATCCGCGGCGAAACCGTGGCCAAGCTGGCCGAGATGAATGACCGAGTGGATGCCGGTGCCGCCGAGGCCGGCCGCGATCCCGATTCGATCCGCCGCGTATACAACGTCAACGGAGTCATCACGGACGGAGCGTCCGAGGGATTCCTGCGCGGACCGGTGAACCAGTGGGTCGACGAGATCGCGAGGCTCGCCACCGAGTTCCGCGGTCAGACGTTCGTCTTCTGGGGCGACGGCCAGGATCAGCTGCGCCGGTTCGCCGAGGATGTCGTCCCCGCCACCCGTTCCGCCATCGGGGGCTGAGGTACCGAACTCGGCGGTCGTTTGACCGGGTTCGCGCGGGTGAACAATCGCTTCATGTGGACCGCAGACGACATCCCCGACCAGCGTGGCCGAGTCGCCGTAGTGACCGGTGCGAATGGTGGTCTGGGGCTGGAGGTTGCCCGCGAACTGGCCCGCAAGGGCGCGACAGTGCTGATGGCAGCACGGACTCAGGCCACGGCGAAGAACGCGCTGGCGGACATCGAGGCCGAGGTTCCGGACGCGGCTCTGCAGCTGTACGAGCTGGACCTGGCGTCGCTGGACTCGGTGCGCGCCTGTGCGGCCGCCATTCGTGCCGACCACCGGCGGATCGACATTCTCGTGAATAACGCGGGGGTCATGGGCATTCCGCGACAAGCCACGGCAGACGGCTTGGAGATGCAGCTTGGGGTGAATCATCTCGGCCATTTCGTCCTGACCCGCCGCCTGCTGCCGGCCCTGGTCGCGGGGCCGGACGGCCGGATCGTGTCGGTCACCAGCTTCGGACGGTTCGTCGGCTGGTCGGTACGTCCACACGATCCGCCGATGCCGCGCCGTTACGAGCCGTGGACCGTTTACGGCCGGGCTAAGTTGGCGACCCTGCAGTTCGCGATGGAACTACAGCAGCGGCTGGCCCCTGCAGGTGCACAAATCCGCAGCGTGGCGGCCCATCCCGGGTTGGCACACACAGACCTGCAGAAGCGGAGTGTGCGCGAGACGGGCGGCGCCGCCTTTCCGAGGTTCTGGGCGCTGGCCGCCCGCCGGGTCGGCATGGATCCCGGCCGCGCTGCACTCGTCCTACTCCGGGCTGCAACCGATCCCGACGCACAGGGCGGCGAACTGTACGGCCCGCGCTGGTTCACGTTCGGCCCGCCGGTCCGGCGCCCGGCTCTGGGCCGTCCGGGCCGGGCCGGCGAGCACCTCTGGGTGTACTCCGAGCGGGTCACCGGCGAGCGGTTCGACGTCGCCGCGATCGTCAGCGGAAGCGGCTGAGCGGCCAGGTGCGCAATCGACACCGGCCGGCATCAAGTCTGCGGGCCGGACCGCCTGACGTTGGACGCGCCGCCCGCCTCACCCGGTGCAAGCAGCCCGCTTTCGTAGGCGAAGATCACTGCTGCCAGCCGGTCCGCGAGGTTCAGCTTGTTGAGTGCGTGGGCCACGTGGGTCTTGACCGTTGACGGCTCGACGTACAGCGCTTTGGCGATGTCGGCGTTGGAGCGTCCCCGCACCACCAGGTCGAAGATCTCCCGCTCGCGCTCGGTGAGCCGGTCGAGTTGCGGGGGTGGCGTCGCCGGCCGCTCGGGTACGTCGGCGAAGGCCTCGATGACCCGCCGGGTCACCTGCGGGGCGAGCAGCCCTTCGCCGGACGCGACCGTCCGGATCGCGGCGACCAGGTCTTCAGGTGGCGCGTGCTTGAGCATGAAACCCGACGCGCCGGCCCGGAGAGCCGCGAACACGTACTCGTCCAGGTCGTACGTGGTCAAGATCAGAATCCGGGTCGGCAAGGGAGGGTCCAGTGCGGACAGTTGACGGGTGGCTTCGACCCCGTCGGTGCCCGGCATCCGGATGTCCATGACGGCCACATCAGGACGGAGCCTGCGCGCCTTCGCCACGGCGTCCGCGCCATCGGTCGCTTCGCCGATCACCCGCAGGTCTTCTTCGGCGTCCAGGATCATCCGAACCCCGGCGCGGACGAGGTCCTGGTCGTCTGCGAGCAGCACGCTGATCGTCATGTCCGGGCGGCCTCCTTGGCGAGCGGCAGGACGGCACGGATCGCAAAGCCGCCACCAGATCGCGGACCAGCACTCAGCGATCCGTTGAGCAGTTCCACCCGCTCGCGCATACCGATCAGGCCGAATCCGGCGCCGTCGCCCGCCGGTGCCGCCAACCCGAGTCCGTCGTCCTCGACGTCGATGATGATCTCGTCGCGGCCATACCCAAGCTGCACCGCGGCGCGGGCCGGACCGGCGTGTTTCATGGTGTTCGTCAGGGCTTCTTGGATGATGCGGTACGCAGTGAGCTCCACCGTGGGGTGGAGGTGCCTGCGCTGGCCCGAGACCGTGTAGTCGACCGGCACACCTGCCGCCCTCACCCTGGCGACGAGGGCGTCGAGGTCGGCCAGGGTGGGCTGCGGATTCTGATCACCGGAGTCGGTGTCCACCCGGAGGGCTTCAAGAATGACCGGCATGGTCTGCAAGGCCGTCCTGGACGCCTGCTCGGCGGCCTCGAGGGCCGCCACGGCGCGGTCAAGATCCCTGGTGATCCAGCGGCGAGCGGCCACGGTCTGCAACGACACGACGCTGAGGTGGTGGGCCACCTGATCATGTAGTTCCCGGGCGATCCGGCGTCGCTCATCCACCACGGCCGACCGGGCGTGAGCTGCCCGGTCGGCCTCGATCTGGTGTGCGTAGGCGAGCACCGCATCGAGGTAGGCGCGGCGGATCCGGACGTAGCGACCCACCCCCCAGGCCAGGGCGATGAGTACGCCGTTGGGCCAGAAGAGCACCGGATCACCGGCCGACGCGCCGCCGATGACCTCGGCAATGAGCAGGTCCAGCACGGCTGCTACCGCGACGATCGCCAGGCCGCCGACCGCTCGCGAACGCGCGGCGTACAGCGCGACGCTGTAGGCCGCGACGTGGGGTCCGACGAACGACGAACTGTTCTCGATGCCAAGACTCTGCGCGACCAGTACCGCTGCGAGCGTCACTGTGAGGACGGCCAGCGGC
>DASUUH010000033.1:0-18309 GCA_036374175.1 Jiangellaceae bacterium
TGGTCGGCCGCGGCCTCGCCTCCGCCTCCGGCACACCTCGCTGCGCTCGGCGTACCTCCGGCTGCAGCTCAGCCGACGGCCTCCATGATCTCGTCGGACACGTCGAAGTTCGCATACACGTTCTGCACGTCGTCGCTGTCCTCGAGGGCCTCGATGAGCCGGAAGATCTGCTTAGCGCCGTCCTCGTCCAACTCGACCGTCACCGACGGCACCCAGGACGACTCGGCCGAGTCGTAGTCAAAGCCGGCGTCCTGCACCGCCGTACGCACGGCCAGCAGGTCGGTGGCCTCACTGCGGATCTCGAAAGCCTCACCGAGGTCCTCGACCTCCTCGGCGCCGGCGTCCAGCACGGCTTCGAGCACGTCGTCCTCGGTCAATGTGCGGTCGCCCTGCTCACGCGACACCACGACGACACCCTTGCGGCTGAACAGGTACGAGACCGATCCGGGATCGGCCATCGAGCCCCCGTTTCGGGTCATCGCGATCCGCACCTCCGACGCCGCCCGGTTGCGGTTGTCGGTGAGGCACTCGATCAGCACGGCCACACCGTTCGGACCGTAACCCTCGTACATGATCGTCTGATACTCGGCGGCGCCGGATTCCAGGCCGGCTCCACGCTTGACGGCGCGGTCGATGTTGTCGTTCGGGACCGACGACTTCTTGGCTTTCTGGATCGCGTCGTAAAGCGTCGGGTTGCCTTCAGGGTCGCCACCGCCGGTGCGCGCGGCAACCTCGATGTTCTTGATCAGCTTGGCGAACAGTTTGCCGCGCTTGGCATCGACCACTGCCTTCTTATGTTTGGTGGTGGCCCATTTGGAGTGGCCGGACATCGAGCTAGTACTCCTTCACGATCTTCAAGAACAGGCGGTGCACCCGCAGGTCGCCGGTGAGCTCGGGGTGAAACGCCGTGGCGAGCAACGACCCCTGTTTAACCGCGACGATCCTACCGGTGGCCGGCCCCTCCGCCACTTCTGCGAGCACCTGCACGTCCGGACCCACCTGCTCGACCCATGGGGCCCGGATGAAGACCGCGCGTACCGGCTCGTCCCCACCAGCCGCGGGAAAGGCGAGGTCGGCCTCGAACGAGTCCACCTGCCGGCCGAAGGCGTTGCGCCGGACCGTCATGTCGATGCCCCCGAGGGTTCGCTGTCCCTCGATGGCGCCCTCGATCCGGTCGGCCAGCAAGATCATCCCGGCGCATGATCCGTACACGGGCATGCCTCGCTTGATCCGCTCGCGCAGCGGCTCGAACAGGTCGAAGGCACGCAACAGCTTGTCGATCGTGGTCGACTCGCCGCCGGGGATCACCAGGGCGTCGATCCGATCGAGCTCGGTCGGCCGTCGGACCGCGGCGGCCCGGGCGCCCAGCGATTCGAGGATCCGGCGGTGCTCCCGCACGTCGCCCTGCACGGCGAGCACGCCGATGGTCACAGAGGTCACGGCACCGTCCAGGTCACCAGCCGCGCTCGGCCAGGCGGTGTGTTTCGGGAACGTCTTCGACGTTGATGCCGACCATGGCCTCGCCGAGGCCGCGGGACACCTTGGCGAGCACGTCCGGGTCGTCGTAGAAGGTGGTGGCCTTGACGATCGCCTCCGCCCGCTTCGCCGGGTCCCCGGACTTGAAGATGCCCGAACCCACGAACACGCCCTCGGCGCCGAGCTGCATCATCATCGCGGCGTCCGCCGGGGTGGCGATGCCGCCGGCGGTGAACAGCACCACGGGCAGCTTGCCTGCCTCGGCTACCTCACGGACCAGGTCGTACGGTGCCTGCAGTTCCTTTGCGGCGACGAACAGCTCGTCCTGCGGAAGGGACGACAGCCGCTTGATCTCGGCTCGGATCTGTCGCATGTGCGTCGTGGCGTTCGAGACGTCACCGGTGCCGGCCTCACCCTTGGAGCGGATCATCGCTGCGCCTTCGGTGATCCGGCGCAGCGCCTCGCCCAGGCTGGTCGCGCCGCACACGAACGGCACGGTGAACTGCCATTTGTCGATGTGGTTGGTGTAGTCGGCCGGGGTCAGCACCTCGGACTCGTCGATGTAGTCGACGCCAAGCGCCTGAAGCACCTGCGCCTCGACGAAGTGGCCGATCCGCGCCTTGGCCATCACCGGGACGGAGACGGCCTCGATGATGCCGTCGATCAGGTCGGGGTCGCTCATCCGGGCGACACCGCCCTGGGCGCGGATGTCGGCGGGCACGCGCTCAAGCGCCATGACCGCGACGGCACCCGCGTCCTCAGCGATCTTTGCTTGCTCTGGCGTGACGACGTCCATGATCACGCCGCCCTTGAGCATCTCGGCCATGCCGCGCTTGACGCGCGCCGTTCCAGTCTGCGGAGTGGTCTGCTCGGACACGGGGGTACCTCTGCTCGAAGTGTGGGTCATGATTCACCACAAAGGATACGGGCCGAGCGGTCCCCGGCTTGAGGTCCAGTTGCCGACAACTGGCCTGCTCGCGCTCGTCAGCTGAAGGGGACGGGAATGGAGTCGTCGAACTCCACCGTCTCCGGCCGGGGTGCGTGCCCTGCTAGGCGCAGCCAGCGGACCAAGACCTTGCCGCGCAGGCGCCGTGCCGACCGCACGGTGTCGTTATGGAACCGGCGCGCGTGCCCGACCCGGCGACAGGCGGCCGCGAGTTCGTCCAAGGCGGCATCGGCGCCTTCTACGGTCCGCAAGCGGGCCACGAACTCCGTGTCGTCCAGCGCCGCCGACAGTGCGGCGGTCAGGTCACTTTCGGCCTGTTCCCGCTCGTCGGCCGCGAGCGTTCTGGCCCGCGTGGCCGCGTCCGCGAGGAGAACCGCACTTGCCGGGTCGAGCAAGCCGCCGGTAGCGATGTCCAACGCGGCGCCCGAGCGTCGCAGCAACTGCGCGTCGAGCACCGCCCGGGCCGCTTCTACGCGGGCGTGCAGCCGGTCCAGCCGTCCCGCCGTCCACGACAGGTAGATCCCGAGCAGCACCACCAGCCCGGCGATCAGGACGATCCATTTCACGGCTGCGGCACCTACCTGCCGAGCCGGCGGAACCGGCGAGTCTCAGGGCGCGCACCGGCCGCGACGGCCATCTCGTAGACGGCCAGAATCTCCTCGGCCACCGTCGCCCAGTCGTACCGGCGCACCCCGACCGAGGCCGCGGCGCGCATCGCCGCCCGGCGTTCAGGATCCGCCAGCAATGCGACCGCCTCGGCCGCTAGCGCATCGGCGTCCCCCACCGGGACGAGCGCACCCAGCCGCCCGCCGTCCAGGACGGCCCGGAAGGCGACAAGCTCCGAAGCCAGCACGGGAGCGCCGGCCGCCATCGCCTCCGCCAGCACGATCCCGAACGACTCCCCGCCGGTGTGGGGCGCAACGTAGATGTCGCTCGACGCAAGCATCGCCGCTTTGTCCTCGTCACTCACACCGCCCAGGAAGGTGACCGCGTCGCGGCACTCGGCCGGAAGCTTGCGCCGCGCCTCGTCGATGTCGCCCCGGCCGGCCACCAGCAGCCGTACTCCAGGCCGCGCGGCATGGATCCGCGGCCACGCCTTCAGCAGCACGGGGAGCCCTTTGCGGGGTTCGTCCAGCCGGCCCAGGAAACACAGCGTGCCGCCTGGGCCCTGCCACTCCGGGCGGGGCTTCGCCGCGGCGAACCGGTCGACGTAGAGCCCGTTCGGAATCAGTACCGGGTCGCCGCCGAGGTGCTCCACGGGCAGCTTGCGCGCCTCCTCGGATACCGCGATCCGCGCGGAGATCTTCTCGAACGCCGACTGCAGGATGCCGTACGCCGCACTCATCGCCCGCGACCGCGGGTTGGCCTGGTGGAACGTCGCCACCACCGGCACTTCGGCCCACCACAATGTCAGCAGGCCAAGGCTGGGCGACGCGGGCTCGTGCACATGGACGACGTCGAACTTTCCCTCGGACAGCCACCGGCGGACCCGCGAAGCCGAAACCGGACCGAATGTCAGCCGCGCCACCGACCCGTTGTACGGCACCGGCACCGCCCGGCCGGCGCTGACGACGTACGGCTCCACCGCGGCATCGTCATCGCCCGGAGCCAGTACGGAGACCTCGTGGCCGCGAGCCATGAACTCCTCGGCCAGGTCGCGGATGTGGACCTGCACACCGCCAGGCACGTCCCAGGAGTAGGGGCATACCATCCCGATCTTCATCGGGACCTCGCCCCGCTGCTGTCGGCCGCCAGATCGGCCACGAACAGTGGCTGCAGCATGTGCCAATCCTCGGGATGCTCCGCGATGCCGACGCTGAAGTGATCGGCCACCGCCTGAGTCATGTGTATCACCCGAGCGCTGCCGCGAACCCCCTCCGGCGGCGGCACCTCCTCGTGGAACCGCACCACCAGCTGGTGGTCCGGCTCCTCACCCTCGTACCACAGGGTCACCGGCAGCAGGGCCGCGCCGGTGCGCATGGCCAACGCCGCGGGACCGGCCGGCATCCGCGTCGACTCCCCCAAGAGCTTCACCTCGATCCCCCGGCGGCTGATGTCGCGGTCTGCGAGCAGTGGGACCAGCCGGCCCTGCTTCAGCCGGTCGGCGAGCGTGACGAACACGTCGTTCGACCCGCCGGTCAGTGGAAGGATCTCCATGCCCAGGCCTTCGCGGTACGCCACGAAGCGCTCGAACAGCCGTTCCGGCCGCAACCGCTCGGCCACCGTCGTCACGCGTGCACCGGTCAGGCAGCCCCATGCCCCGGCGTGGTCCCAGTTGGCCATGTGCGGGAGTGCGGCGACCGCGCCCCGGCCGGTCGCGAGCGGCTCGCGCATGTTGTGCTCGCCCTCGACCCTGATGCGGTGGATGACACGGTCGCGGTCCCAGTCCGGCAGCCGGAATGCCTCGCACCAGTACCTCAGGTACGAGCGCATGCCCGCGCGGGAAGCATCGCGGAGCGCGGCTTCGTCAGTGGTCCCGAGCGCGCGCGAGAGGTTGACTTCCAGCCGCTGCACGCTCGGGCCGCGCCGTCGCCACGCTGCGTCGGCAATCCGCCGGAACAGGGCGTAGGCCGCGCGCTCGGGAAGGTGCCTTACGGCCGACCAGCCGCCTGTGTAACCCAGCAGAACGATGCCGTCGCGCAGCCCGTTCATGAGCGTGCTTTCACGCCGGCTGGGTTGGGCTCGGCCGCGCCTGCCGGTGGACCTCGCGGATCCGCTCGACCACCGTCCAACCGCTGGCCAGCGCCAGTAACCACAGGACAACCTCCAGGACTACGACGGGTAGGTCGAACAGGCCCACCAGACCCACGGTGACCAGAATGGCGACCAGGCGGTCGGCCCGCTCGGCGACTCCGACGTCGGCGGTGTAGCCCTGGCTCTCGGCTCTTGCCTTTGTGTACGGCACTATCGAGCCAAGCGCGAGGCAGGCGAGGCTGAGCGCAGCCAGCCGCAGGTTGTCGCCGATCCCGGCAAAGTACATCGCCAGACCGATGAAGATTGCGGCGTCACCGAACCGGTCGAGCACCGAATCAAGGAATGCACCCCACGGGCCGGTCCGACCGGAAAGCCGCGCCATCACGCCGTCAAGGCTGTCCGAGAAGACGAAGGCGGTGATGAACAGCGTCCCGATGAGAAATTCGCCCCGCGGGTAGAAGATCAAAGCTCCGGCTACTACGCCGGACGTCCCGATGAGCGTGACCGCGTCGGGCGTCAGGCCCAGCTTGAGCAGCCCTTTGGCCGGCGGCGTGAACAGCCGGTTCGTCACCGGCCGGGTATAGCGGTTGAGCATGGCGTCCGTTCGAGTGATCGGCTGGGCAAAGGTTCAGCGGCGCCATGTTAGCGGCGCCAATCCCAACCGGATCGCCCTTCCCCCTTGTGCGGTAGCGTCCGGAGGACCGAAGGTTCTGTACACGACCTTTTTCCAATACGCCGGAGTACCCGGCGCCGCCGGGACCTCCGGAGCTCTCGAGGAGGCGAGCGATGGCGGAACGAACCCCTGCGGCGGCCACCGGCACAGGTCCCGCGGCCGAGCAGCCCGACGGCATCCGCAATGTCGTGCTGGTCGGCCACACAGGAGCAGGTAAGACAACACTGGTCGAGGCCCTCTTGGTCGCGACCGGCACTATCCACCGGGCCGGGCGGGTCGAAGACGGCACGACGGTTACGGACTTCGACGACGCGGAGGCGCGGCAACAGCGTTCGGTCGGCCTTGCGCTGGCCCCGTTCGTGTACGAGGGAATCAAGGTCAATCTGCTCGACGCTCCCGGTTACGCCGATTTCGTCGGTGATCTGCGCGCCGGTCTGCGCGCCGCCGACTGTGCGCTGTTCGTCGTCTCGACGGCCGAGCCGATGGACGGCACGACGAAGATGCTCTGGCAGGAGTGCGCAGCGGTCGGCATGCCGCGTGCGGTGGTTCTGACCAAACTGGACCACCCCCGCTCCGATTACGACGGGACGCTTGCCGCCTGCCAGGAGGCCTTCGGCGACCGGGTGCTGCCGCTGTATCTGCCGGTTCGAAGCGGCGGCGCCGGCGTCGACAGCCTGATCGGCATGCTCAGCGGACGGCTCTTCACCTACACGGACCGCAAGCGGAGCGAGTCCGAACCCACCGACGACCAGCGGGCCGAACTCGAGGACGCTCGCGGGACCCTCATCGAGGGCGTCATTGAGGAGTCCGAGGACGAGTCCCTGATGGACCGCTATCTCTCCGGTGAGGAGATCGATCAGAAGGTCCTCGTCGACGACCTCGAGACGGCGGTGGCGCGTGCCTCCTTCCACCCGGTCATCCCGGTCTGCTCGGTCACCGGCGTCGGGACCACCGAGCTGCTCGAGATCATCACCTCGGCTTTCCCCTCGCCTGCCGAACACCCGATGCCGGAAGTCACCGCCGTAGACGGAAAGCCCCGACAGGACCTGACGTGCGACCCCGCCGGGCCGTTGCTCGCGGAGGTCGTCAAGACCACCTCCGACCCCTACGTCGGCCGGGTCAGCCTCGTGCGGGTGTTCTCCGGCACGCTGCGGCCGGACATGACCGTCCATGTCTCCGGTCACTTCCTCGCCGACCGCGGGCACGAGGAGCACGACGAGGACGAGAAGCTCGGCGGGCTCACCTCGCCACTAGGCAAGACTCAGCGCCAGGTGTCCCACGCGATCGCCGGCGACATCTGCGCGATCGCCAAACTGTCCAAGGCCGAGACCGGCGACACCCTCTCGTCGAAGGACGAGCCGCTGCTGATGAGGCCGTGGGAAATGCCCGAGGCGCTGTTGCCGATCGCGGTCGTCGCGCACGCCAAGGCCGACGAAGACAAGCTGTCGCAGGGCCTTTCCCGGTTGACCGCCGAAGATCCGACGCTGCGGGTTGAGAACAATCCCGAAACCCACCAGTTGGTCCTGTGGACGATGGGCGAGGCGCACGCGGACGTCCTGCTCGAGCGGCTGCGCACCCGGTATGGCGTCGAGGTCGACCAGGTGCCGCTGCGGGTGCCGCTGCGCGAGACCCTCGCCGGCAAAGCGACCGCGAAGGGGCGGCACGTAAAGCAGACCGGTGGGCACGGCCAGTACGCCATCTGCGACATCGAGGTCGAGCCGCTGCCCGAAGGCGGCGGGTTCGAGTTCGTCGACAAGGTCG
Source organism: Jiangellaceae bacterium (assembly GCA_036374175.1). Taxonomy (GTDB): domain Bacteria; phylum Actinomycetota; class Actinomycetes; order Jiangellales; family Jiangellaceae; genus JASLBX01. The sequence goes on from DASUUH010000033.1 coordinate 7,551, forward strand.
TCGGTGGCGCCGTGCCGCGGCAGTTCATCCCGTCGGTCGAGAAGGGTGTGCGCGCCCAGATGCACAAGGGCACCACGCCGGCCGGCTACCCGATGGTCGACATCCGGGTGACTCTGTTCGACGGCAAAGCGCACAGCGTCGACTCGTCTGACATGGCGTTCCAGACCGCCGGCGCGCTCGGGTTGCGCGAGGCGGCGCAGTCGGCCGGCGTCAACCTGCTCGAGCCGGTGGACGAGGTTGGCATCCTGGTGCCCGACGAGTTCGTCGGCAGCGTGATGGGTGATCTTGCCGGACGCCGGGGCCGCGTGCTGGGGACCGAACCGGTGGGAACGGGACGCACGTTGGTGCGGGCCGATGTCCCACAGACCGAGATCGTGCGCTACGCGATCGATCTGCGGGCCATGACGCAGGGCACCGGCACGTTCAGCCGGAGGTTCGTCCGCTACGAGCCGATGCCGCGCAACCTGGCCGAGAAGGCGATGGCCGCCGAGTCCGATTGATCACGTTCAGCATGCCTGTTGGTGCCGTACCAGGCGCGTGCGCCTGGTACGGCACCAACAGTCCTAGTGGAGCAAGTGGGGCCCGGGTCGTCGGGGCGCTGGATCCTCAGGCGGCGCGCCGGTGCCGTTGAGCGGACAGCTCGAACGCTTGTTTGAAGCGCGTCACGACGTCTTCCTCGCGATCGAAGTCCACCCAGATCACGCGGACTACTTCGTTGCCCAGCCGCCGGAGTTCGTCCTCACGACGTTTCTCCCGCCAGACCACCTCGCCGGGGTCCTCGCCCTCGGGCACGAACTTGAGGTACTTCTTCTTGCCGTCGAACTCCCCGATGGTCCGCTGCTTGCGGAAGTAGAAGTCCGATCTCGCCACGAACAGGCCCGACGGGCGGCGGAACTCGACCTGCAGCTCGGGCTTGGGCATGAGGTGATTTCGGAACAACACCCGCAGCCGCGACTCACCGACGCTCTCCGACCGGCCATCGGCGAACTCGATCACCGCACCGGCGTTACGTGAGCCTTGCCAGTCACGCATCTCGTTGAGCCGGTCTAAGGCGGCAGACTGCACTGTCGGATCAAGCGCGATCGCCGCGTCGGCGACGCAGACAGCCGCTTCGAAGTCCGTTATTCGCGCCGTGTCGATGATCGCCCGCGGGAGCGACATCACCCGTAGGCCGTCGATCTCAACCACGTCGGTGTCCTTGATCTCGCCCGCATGGTGGTGCACACCGGCCTCAGTGCGAGGCGAGTGCAGATCGGTCCGGCTTACGTGCACGTTATCGAGATCCAGGCCCCACTCGGGTAGACCATGCATGACCGCGGCGGATGCATGGCTCACCACTGCCGGGACGCGCAGGCTGCGGATCACCGCATGGACGCGGGCTCGGTGTTTCTGGACGTCGTCCATCGCGTCCAAGACTTCTCGTTCGACGTACGCGCCGCGGCGCAACGAGACCCATTCGCCGCGCTTGAGAAGGCGGTCGATGTCGTCGGGGTGGTAGCCCGCCTCCACGGCCTGGGACCGCATGACGACGCCACCCTGAGCGTCAGCCAGCGTCTTCAAGATCTCGTACATGACCGATCAGTCTGGTCGTCTGCCGGACCGAGTCCCAGACCTGCCGGTCAATCTGTGGATAACACCACTCGCCAACTGCTGGGTGTGGATAGACGGCTACCCGCACCCTGCGCGCACTGCCCCACTAGGCCTGTGGGTGCCGTACCAGGTGCGTGCGCCTGGTAAGCCAGCCACAGGCATGCTGAACGTGATCAACCAGCAGCAGCAGGAGGAGGCCAGTGGGACGCCAGCAGCTCGCGGGTCTCCCCCAGCAACTGCGGCATGATCTTGGTCGACGCGAGCACTGTCATGAAGTTCGCGTCACCACCCCAACGCGGCACCACGTGCTGGTGCAGATGGTCCGAGAGCGAGCCGCCCGCGACATCGCCAAGGTTGAGGCCGATGTTGAATCCCTGCGGCCGGGACACCGACTTGATGGTCCGCACCGCATCCGTAGTGAGGGCCGACAACTCGGCCGACTCCTCAGCGGTGAGCTCTTCGAGTTCGCCGACGTGCCGGTACGTGACGACCATCAAGTGCCCCGGGTTGTACGGGTGCAGATTCAGCACTGCGTACGTGTGCTCGCCCCGCGCCAGGACCAACCCGTCGGCGTCGTCTAGAGCCGGGATCTGGCACAGCGGGCAGTCGTCGCCGTCAGCGCGCCCGGTTCCCGCCTCACCCTTGATGTACGCCATTCGGTACGGCGTCCAGAGCCGCTGCAGCTCGTCGACCCAGGTAGTGCTCACACCTGAATCCGGCGCTCGATCGCGTCGGTGATCTCCGCAACGGCGGCGTCGATCGGAACGCCGTTCTTCTGCGACCCGTCGCGATAGCGGAACGACACCGCGTTCTTGGCCCGGTCGTCGTCGCCGGCGATCAGCATGTACGGCACCTTCTGCTTCTGTGCGGTCCGGATCTTCTTCTGCATGCGGTCGTCGCTGGAGTCGACTTCGACGCGGACGCCGCGGGCCCGAAGCTTGGACGCGACGTCCTGCAGGTACGGCACATGCTCGTCAGTGATGGGGATGCCGACGACCTGCACTGGCGCCAGCCACGGCGGGAAAACCCCCGCATAGTGTTCGGTCAGGATGCCGAAGAACCGCTCGATCGAACCGAACAGCGCCCGATGGATCATGTATGGACGCTTCCGGGTGCCGTCGGCGGCCTGGTACTGCAGGTCGAACCGGCTCGGCAACTGGAAGTCGACCTGAAGCGTCGACAGCTGCCACGACCGGCCGATGGCGTCGCGCACGTGGACGTCGATCTTCGGGGCGTAGAACGTGCCTTCGCCTTCACCGATGCGGTACGGCAGACCCGCCCGGCGCAGCGCCTCTTCGAGCGCGGCCTCAGCGGTGTTCCATTCTTCGAGCGTGCCGACGTACTTGTCCGGCCGGGTTGACAACTCGGCCTCGAAATCGGTCAGGCCGTAGTCGCGCAGCAGTCCGAGGACGAACTCCAGGAGGCTGGCCAGCTCGTCCTGCAACTGTTCGGGGGTGCAGTAGATGTGCGCGTCGTCCTGGGTGAACCCGCGCACCCGGGTCAGCCCATGCACGACGCCGGACTTCTCGTACCGGTACACCGACCCGAACTCGAACAGCCGCAGCGGCAGTTCACGGTACGACCGCCCGCGCGAGGAAAAGATCAGGTTGTGCATCGGGCAGTTCATCGGCTTGAGGTAGTAGTCCTGACCCGGCTTGCGGATATTGCCCTCGGCGTCGAGCTCGGCGTCAAGGTGCATCGGCGGGAACATCCCGTCGGAGTACCAGTCCAAGTGGCCGGACGTCTCGAACAGCGCCGACTTGGTGATGTGCGGGCTGTAGACGAACTCGTACCCCGCTTCATCGTGCCGGCGGCGGGAGTAGTCCTCCATCGTGCGCCGGACGATGCCGCCCTTCGGGTGGAACACCGCCAGTCCAGAGCCGATCTCGTCCGGAAAGCTGAACAGGTCGAGCTCGGCACCCAGCTTGCGGTGATCCCGGCGCTCCGCTTCGGCCAGCCGGTCCAGGAATTCCTTCTGCGCGTCTTTGCTCTCCCAGGCGGTGCCGTAGATGCGCTGCAACTGGGCGTTCTTCTCGTCGCCCCGCCAGTACGCGCCCGCAACCCGCATCAGCTTGAAGGCCGGGATGTGCTTGGTGGTCGGCAGGTGCGGACCGCGGCACAAGTCCTTCCAGGCGAGTTCGCCGTTGCGCCGGACGTTGTCGTAGATGGTCAGTTCGCCACCGCCGACCTCGACTGAGGCGTCTTCTCCAGCGGTGCCGCCCTTCAAGCCGATGAGCTCGAGCTTGTACGGCTCGCTCGCGAGCTCTTGACGAGCATCCTCATCGGCGACCGGACGCCGGACGAACGACTGGCCTTCCTTGACGATCTGCTGCATCCGCTTTTCGATCTGCTTGAGATCGTCCGGATTGAACGGCTCGGCGACGTCGAAGTCGTAGTAGAACCCGTTCTCGACCGGCGGGCCGATGCCGAGCTTGGCCTCCGGAAACAGCTCCTGCACGGCTTGAGCCATCACGTGTGCGGTCGAGTGCCGGAGGATGGCTCGGCCGTCCTCTGATGCAATAAGGACAGGTTCGACCTTCTCGCCGTCACGCAGCGGGCGGGCCAGGTCGACCAGCTCGTCACCCACCCTGGCAGCGATGACGGCGGGGTCGCCGTCGAACACCTCCGCCGCCGTCGTGCCCGCAGCGACCTGACGCTCGCTACCTGCGACGACGATGCGGATCTGGTCGGACACGACGGCACTCCTGACTCGTATGTGGTTCTTCGGCGGGGCGGACGACTCAGCCGGATCGGCCCCGCCCGATCGTACCCGTGGTGGACTGAGCCGCGCTCACCCGCTGACCGCCCCGCGACCGGATCCAGCGCCCACCTGGTCCTCCGCGGCACTAGTGATCTTGCGAGCCATGCCGCCGAAGATCAGGGAGTGAAACGGCGTGACTGCCTTCCAGTAGAGGTGTCCGGCCAACCCACGTGGTTCGAAGATGGCGTGCTGCCGGTACACCGAACCGCCGGCCGGGTCGCGCTCGACCGACAGCTTCAGCCACGCCCGTCCGGGGACCCGCATCTCGGCCCGCAGCTGAAGCAGGTGTGGCCGATCGAGGAGTTCGACGCGCCACCAGTCGAGGGCTTCGCCGGTGCGCAGTTGTCGCGGATGTCGACGTCCGCGGCGCAGCCCCACACCTCCGGCGAGGCGGTCGATCCAGCCGCGAACCGACCAGGCCAACGGCCAGGAGTACCACCCCTGCTCTCCCCCGATCGCTTCCACAACTTCCCACAATCGATCCGCATCGGCACTGGTGCGCCGCTCCCGCAGATCCTCGTAGCGAGTACCTCCAGACCATTGCGGGTCGGTCGGCAGCGGGTCGGACGGCGCGTTGCCGAAGGCGGCATCGGACCACCGGGTCGGTACGTCGGCGCTTCGGGTCCGGGCGAGAGCCAACTCGATGGCCCGGTCGTACGGCGTCAGCCCGCCGGGCGGGTCGGGGACGAGTCGCCTGAGGTCGTCCTCGGTACACACCATCTCGTGCACCAGTGACTCGATCAGCGGAACCGCGATGCTCCGTGGGACCGGTGTCACGAGGTTGACCCATTGTGCCGACAGCCAAGGGGTGAGCACGGGTACTGGTATCACCAGCCGGCGGGGCAGCCCGGCAACCCGTGCGTACCTGCGCATCATCTGCAGGTAGGTCAGAATCTCAGGGCCGCCGATGTCGAAGGCCCGGTGCACGTCGCTGGGCAAGATGGCAGCCCGGGTCAGGTAGTGGATGACGTCGCGGACCGCTATGGGTTGGACCGGATTGTTCACCCATTTCGGGGTCACCATCACCGGCAGGCGCTCGGTGAGGTAGCGCAGCATTTCGAAACTCGCCGATCCGGATCCGATGATCACGGCCGCTTTCAACACAATGGTAGGTACACCGGAGGCGAGCAGGATCTCGCCGACCTCAGCCCGCGAGGCCAGATGCGCCGAGAGTCTGCCGCCGCCGGGGGTCAACCCACCGAGGTAGACGATCCTGCCCACACCCGCGGCGCGCGCTTGGCTTGCCAGAGTGTTCGCCGCCATCCGGTCGAGCTGGACGAAGTCGCGTCGGTGCAACGAGTGGACCAGGTAGTACGCGACGTCCTGGCCGACAAGGGCAGCCGCCACGCTCGAGGGATCGGCGAGATCGCCGGTGACGATCTCGACCTGATCCCGCCACGGCACGTCGGTCAGCTTGGTCGGATCACGTGCCACCGTCCGTACGCTGTGACCGGCACGGACCAGCTCGGGCACGAGGCGGCCGCCGATATAGCCGGTGCCACCGAACACCACACACCGCATCGGGTGCACGCCCCCTTGTCAGCGGACCGCCTTGTCAGCGGACCGGCATCTCCCCCAGTCGTCAGGGTTGCCCGGCGACGCGATCTGCCTCACGCCGGCGCGACGGCTCGTCTGCGTGTTCGGCCGGTTCTGACTCGTCCGTATGTGTCCGCTCGTCGCTCTCCAGTGCAGCAACCTTGTGGCGCAGCTCCCGCATCTCGCGGCGGCGTGCCCTAGCACGCCGGGAGCCGACCATTGCAGCGGCAATGGCACCCAACAGCACCAAGCCGGCTATCACTCCCGCCAGGAACACAATCCCTACGGTCGTACTGACGGTCTGGTCGAACACGTCGAATGTGACCGATTCCCTACCTGCAACAAGCGCGGCGACGGTCAAACCGGCCGCCACGATCAGCAGGACCACCGCAACCACGATCAAGATCATGACGATGTCCTCCGCCCAACTTCATTTCGGCAACCACAGGTCGGGTTGCCGGGGCATTACTGATCGGAGTTTCCCAACGGGCATCGACGTAAACATCGATTTGCATACGGTGGGCGATACTGGGATCGAACCAGTGGCCTCCTCGGTGTGAACGAGGCGCTCTCCCGCTGAGCTAATCGCCCGGGTGCGCGAGAACACTACCGCACGCGACCCCTTGCGGGCCAACGAGCCCGACCGAGATCGGCGGCGTCGCGACGCCGCGCGGGCGCCCCTCCAACCCACTGGCGCTAATTGACATTTCGCAGCGCGCCTTTTCACCCACCAAGTCGTCCCGCTCGTCACGTCCCGCTCTCGCGGCCGTTCGTCGCTCCCTCCTCGTAAAGGGCAAAAGCCGCAGGTTAGGACGATACTCAGTGACGCACGTCACGGATTTGCGTCGAAGGTTACTGACTGGTTTACCGTGGCCTTCGGCGGGGCGAAAACCGTCTTGTGCAGTATGCTGTGCAAACGCTCTCACCCCCCACGCCGGACTTCGGGGTTAGAGGCGCGCCCGGAAAGGAAACACACATCACCATGGACGGCACGACGGTCTCGTACGACGTGGCTCTCCAGCTGCTCAGCGCTGATGGTCACGCCCTGCCGCTGACCGCGATTCTTCAGTACGACGCGCGCGACCCGCTCGCCGTGACCGCGTTGTTCAACGATGGCAGCGGTGAACCGATCCGGTGGGTGTTCGCGAGGGATCTGCTGGAAGCGGGTTTGGACCAGTCGGCCGGCGAGGGGGATGTCCTCATCTGGCCCACGCGTGACGTCGACGGCCGGCCCACGATTCACATCCGGCTGCGCTCCCCACATGGGGACGCATTGCTCGAAGCATGTGCTGACGAGCTCGAGCGGTTCCTGCTCGCCACTCACCGGCTGGTGCCGCCAGGCTCCGAGCAGCGGTACCTCGACCTGGAAGGGACCATCGCCGCCCTGCTGGCCGATACCTGACCGGTCCGCCCGGTTGTCAGGACGCTCAGGGCGAGCTACGGTCAGGCACACCCGGCCCCCCGTATCCACGCAAGGAGTCGCCGCCTTGACATTTACCCACGACGTCGAGCACTCCCTCGCCACCGTGGTCGACCTGGTGAACACCGACCCTGCGGCAGGGGGCCAGGAACTCCTGCCCGATGTCGAAGCGCTGAACAGGTTCGTTAAGGAATACGAGATCAGCGATGTCGGCGCGCTGGGCCAGAAAGACCTGAAGGCCGTCCACGCCATCCGGCCGCGGCTGCGCGAGCTCTTTATCGCCGAGGATCAAGAGGCCGCGGCCGAGTTGCTCAATTCCATTCTCAGTTCGTTCACCGTCCGTCCCCGGCTGACCAACCACGACGGCTACGACTGGCATTTTCACTACTTCGCGCCCGACGCGTCACTTGCCGAACACCTGATCGTCGACGGCGGGATGGCGCTCTCCTTCGTCGTCACCGCTGGAGAGCATGAGCGACTCCAGATCTGCGCGGCCCCGGATTGTGACCGCGTGCTGGTCGATCTATCCCGGAACCGCTCCAAGCGCTACTGCGACAGCCGCACCTGCGGCAACCGGCTGCACGTGGCCGCGTACCGCGAGCGCCAGCGCGCGGCCGGCGCCCGCTAGTCACAGCTGTTTCGTCATCTGCTGGGACGTCGTGCGATAGCCCAGTGACGAGTAGAGCTTGATAGCGACTTCGTTGCCGCCGAAGACGTTGAGCGCCAGGCTCGAGCATCCGTACTCGCGTGCCAGCCGCTCGGCGGCCTGCATCAGTGCCCGGCCGTACCCTTTGCCGCGGTACGAGGCAGCTACTTCGAGGTCGTATACCCAGCCTTGGCCGTCCGGTCCGCCATGCGACTGCTCGGAAAGCCATAACGACCCCACGACCTGGCTCCCGACCACGGCTGCGTAGAGGTGCTGCCCAGCGGCCGGCCGTCGGTCGGGAAACAAGCGCTCGATGGCCTCAGCGGCGTGGCGTTCTGCGACGTCGCGCGGTTCGCCCCCAAGTTCTGTTCGCTGCTCAACATATCCCCGCGCGACGTAATCGATGTAGGCGTTGACCTCGGCCGCCGTCATCGGCCGCACAGTCAGCTCTGTCACGGTTCGGGGTCCTCGGCGCTGTGTTTAGCGAACTGGGCGGCCGCCTCGCGGGTCACCGGGCCGGGTGAACCGGGCAGCGTCCGCGCGTGCCGCGATCCGACGATCTGCGCCACTGCTTGGACGTCGCGCAGGCTGGACGTCAAGAACAATTCCTCGGCATCGTCGAGCACTGCGAGTGGCAGCTCCGCCTCTCGGGCGCCGCTCCATTCGAGCAGCAACTGACGCGTGATCCCGTTCAGGCAACCGGTCGACAGAGCCGGTGTGAGCAACTCCCCCGCGAGCACCACGAACACGTTGCTGCCGGTACCTTCCGATAGCCGGCCTCGAGTGTCGGCGAACACCGCCTCCGAGGCGCCGAGGCCCTTGGCGTGGGCCAGCGCGATCACGTTCTCTGCGTACGACGTCGTTTTGAGACCCGCCAATGCCCCTCGCTCGTTGCGGGGCCAGTCGACGACGGCCACCGTCGTGGTTTCGGCGGCGGGAATCGCCGGCGCAATCGCCACGACGAGGGTCGGCCCGGAATCCCCTCGCTCCGAGCCGAGCGGTGCGACGCCGCCGGTGTAGGTGATGCGCAGGCGGTGCAGCCCGACGGGCGCCTGGGCGCACACCGCGGCGCATGCGGCCCGCACCTGGTCCTTGTCGATCTCTGCGAGCCCGAGCCCGGCTGCGGATCTGGCCAGCCGATCGAGGTGCCGGCCCAGCGCAAAGGGCACACCGTCTAGCACCTTCACCGTCTCGAATGCGCCGTCGCCGACCGTCATGCCGTGATCGAAAGCGCTCACCACGGCGGCGTCGCGGTCCAGCAGGGTGCCGTTGACCCAGGTCCTCATCCAGGGCTCCTCACGTCTCTGGTTCCGCTGAAGCCAACCCTACGAGCCGTTCGGCCTTCAACTCCGTTTCGTGCCATTCCCGCTCCGGTTCCGATCCCCACGTGATTCCGGCACCGGTACCGAACCGCAACATGCCATCGGTCGCCCAGAACGTCCTGATCGCCACGGCCAGCTCTGCGCGCCCCGTGTCGGCGTCGACCCACCCGATGGCTCCGCAGTACGGGCCGCGCGCCGCAGTCTCCAGCTCAGCGATCGTCGTCAGCGCGCTCGACTTCGGCGCCCCGGTCACGGATCCGGGGGGAAAGGCCGCCGCCAGCAGTTCGGACCAGCCGACCGCCCGGGACAGCCGGCCGGTCACCGTGGATACCAGGTGAACCAGGCCGGGGTGCTTCTCGACCGCAAGGAGATCCCGCACGGCGATCGATCCGGTCTCGCAAACCCGCGACAGATCGTTGCGCACCAAATCGACGATCATGACGTTCTCTGCCACGTCCTTACCGGTCAGATCCGCCACCGTCCGGCCGGTTCCCTTGATCGGCGAGGACGCCACGCGGCGGCCGTCCAGGCGCAAGAACAGCTCGGGGGACGCGGTCACGACATGCAAATCCGCCTGTGGAAGCCGGATCAGACCGGCGAACGGCGAGTCGTGCCGCTGGGCCAAGACGCGAGCGAGTGGCAGCAGGTTCGGTGTCGAACCCGGCAACGGCGCCGACAGGACGCGGCAGATGTTCGCCTGGTAGACGATGCCGGCCGCAATGCGTTCTCGGGTCGCTGCTACCGCAGACACGTACGCCGCCCGATCGAGTGAGCTCGTCCACTCCGGCACGCCCGGGCCACGCCATCGGGGCGCGGCGGGCAACGGGGCCGGACGCCAGGAGTCGAACCGGGCGCACGTCACCTCACCTTCGTAGGTGACGACGACTGCCCACCGCCCGCGGCCGTCGAGCACTCTCGGATCGTCGGACACCTCGACGAGCCCGGTCGCGAGGTGGCCGCCCAGATGGGCCAGCGGCTCCCCAGCACTGTCCGACCACGTGCTCACGATTCAGCGACGGTACCTTTAGCCTGCGGTGCGTGCGAAAAGTAGTGGCTGTGCTGGCTGGGCCGCACGTACGTGTCTTACGGGCTCGGCAACTTCGTCTGGTACCACCGAACTCGGTCGCCGAGGCCACCAGCGGCGTGCTCACCTTTACCGTTCGCGACGGCAATGTTGTCGAGCACGAGCTGACCCCCACCTTGACCCAACAGGACGGCCGACCGCGGGTCGTGGAGGGCGAAACCGCGGACGAAGCGATCGCGGCATGGGATGAGCTGCGAGCGTGTACTGGTTTGGAGTCGGGGGTCGAGATGGGCTAATGTTTCCAGCGCGCCCCGGTATGATGTTCCGGCGGATCGCACGCGGACGTAGCGCAGCTGGTAGCGCGTCACCTTGCCAAGGTGAAGGTCGCGGGTTCGAGCCCCGTCGTCCGCTCGAGGAGGCTCCGGCCTCACCTCGGTGGAGTGGCCGAGAGGCGAGGCAA
>DASUUH010000034.1:0-28227 GCA_036374175.1 Jiangellaceae bacterium
GGGTCCCAGGCTGGACCGTTATCAGGTAGATGTCGCGGCGGGCGTTGGGTGGACACGACGCGAGCAGCGTCGCGACGTAGTCCGCCCGCTCAGAGGCGACCGCCGGGCCCTCGCCGGCCCGGATCACCTGGACTCTCGGCCGGGCGGGCTGGACGAGTTGAGCGAACGGCACGTTCAGCGCGACACCGAGCGCCCACAGCGTCTCGACGCTGGGATTGCCCGAGCCGGACTCCAACTGCGACAGCGTCGACTTGGCGATGCCGGCCCGCCGCGCGACCTCGGCCAGCGAGAGACCAGTCCGGGTCCGTTCGCGCCGTAGCGACTCGGCGATGACCTCGATCGGTGCCTTGCCCTGCGCCATCGTTCGCTCCACAAGTCGCCTCGTTCGTCTTGACGAACGCCTGGTGGCGGTCCATCATAGAATACTATGCGTTCGACATGGCGAACACTCGACAGAGACTTGGCGCGTGACATCGCCCTCGTTTGTTTAGCCGACACGATCGTCGGGGTTTCATTCGGGGCGATAGCGGTAAGCCTCGGCCTTCCGTTCTGGCTGCCCATGTTTCTGTCGGTTGTGGTGTTCGCCGGCGCCGCGCAGTTCATGTTCATCGGCATCGTGGCTGCCGGTGGCAACCCGATCGCCGCTGTGGTCGCTGGCCTGTTGGTCAATGCCCGCCACCTGCCGTTCGGCTTTGCGATCGGCGACGTGCTCGGCACCGGCTGGCTCCGGCGCGTCGTCGGCAGCCATCTGATGATCGACGAGTCGGTGGCCTTCGCTTTGTCGCAGGACGAGCCGCGTCGCCGGCAGGCGGCCTACTGGGTGTGCGGCGTAGCTCTGTTCGGGTGCTGGAATCTCGGTGTGCTCGCCGGTGCGTTCGGCGGCACGGTGGTGACGAACACCGACGCTTTCGGCCTCGACGCGGCGTTCCCGGCCGTCCTGCTGGCGCTGATCCTGCCGGCGATGCGGGATCCGGCCACCCGCCGCGCCGCGGTGGCCGGTGTGGTCATAGCGCTGGCAACGGCCACGTTCCTGCCGGCCGGGCTGCCCGTCCTGCTGGCACTCGTCGGATTGCTCGTCGGGCTCCGTGGCCTGCGGACCCGACAGGAGGTTGCGGCATGACAACAACGGCTCTTGTCTTCGCCGCCGCCGTGCTCGGGATCGGGACGTTTGCGTTCCGCTTCGCCGGACCGGTGCTCCGCGCCCGGGTCGACGTATCACCACAGCTGGAGCGAACGATGGCCATGGCGGCGATCGTGCTGCTCGCCGCCTTGGTGGGTACTGCCGCATTACTCGACGGACAGGAGTTCGCAGGGGTGGCGCGTCCGGCCGGCATCGCCGTCGGTGGCGTGCTTGCCTGGCGCAAGGTTCCGTTCGTCGTGGTCGTGATCGCGGCGGCGGGTACGGCAGCCCTACTCCGCCTCCTCGGTATCCCATGATCATCGGCACTTTCCGGCCGCATTAGCCGGTAACTGCCGATGATCACGAGGTGGGGACGAGGGCGGACACCACTGTCATCGTCGCGGCCCGTACTCGCTCGGGACCCTGCTCCGCCACCACCGCGTGCAGGTGTTCGGCGGACAGCAGTGCCAGGAGTGCATGAGCCAAGGCGTCGGCGTCCTCGCCCGGTCGGCCGGCGGTAAGGAGCAGAACGACGTGCCGGTGCCAGAAGCGGTACGCGCCGATCCGGTAGCGAGCGCCTGGCGACGCGGTCTCCGACATCCGGACCAGATCGAGATGGCTCAACACATAGTCCAGGTAGCCGGCTACGAACGCGGCCAGCCGCTGGCTGGGCGATGGTTCGTCCGCATCGCCCCCGGGCCCTAGCGGCGCCGGACCGAACAAGATCGATTCCTGGAGTGCCCGCTCGCGTTCGTCCAGCAACGCCACGGCCAGGCCGGCCTTATCGCCGAACCGCCGGAAGAGGGTGCCCTTGCCCACTCCGGCCTTGGCCGCGATCGCGTCCATCGACACCTTCTCGACACCGTGCTCCTCGAACAGCTCCGCAGCAGCGTCGAGCACCGCCGCGCGGTTGCGAGCAGCATCCGCCCGCTCCTTCGGCGGCGAGGTCCGCAGGGTCAGCAATTCCAACGCGGTGCTTGCATAAACGGACTGCGGTCCGGTACCGTCATGAGGCATAACCGGACTGTAGTCCAGAAGAGGCTACTGGCGCCACTTCTGGGCAGTGAGACCCACGGAGGAGTTCACATGAGCACGTTTCTGCACATCTCGGCATCCCCCCGCGGCGCGGCCTCTGAGTCGCTCGCCCTCGCCGACGTTCTGGTCAGCGCGTACTTGGAGGCCAATCCCGAAGACGTCGTCGAGCATTGGGACCTGTGGGACGGCTCATTGCCCGACTTCGGGCCGAACGCCGCGCACGCCAAGATGGCGGTCTTCGGCGGCCAGGAGTTCACCGCCGAACAAGCCGCGAAATGGCATGAGATCGAATCGACCTTCGCCCGGTTCAACAGGGCCGACCGCTATCTGTTCAGCGTCCCGATGTGGAACGCGGGAGTGCCGTACATCCTCAAGCAGTTCATCGACGTCGTGAGCCAGCCGGGGATGATCTTCGGCTTCGACCCCGAGCAGGGCTACTCCGGACTGCTCGAGGGCAAGCGCGCGGCCGTGATCTACACAAGCGGGGTCTACGGCGAGGGCCGTGGCCCAGCCTTCGGCAACGACTTCCAGGTTCCATATTTCGAGGACTGGCTGAGGTGGGCCGGCGTCACGGACATCGAGACAGTGCACTTCAGGCCGAACCTCGCCACCAATGACGCCGAGGCGGGACGCCACGCCGCGCAGGACCGCGCCCGCGAGGTCGCCAAGCTCCTCTGATTTCCACACGTTGAGGCTGCCGGGCCAGCCCCCAGTGGCCCGGCAGCCGCTCGGTGATGGCGGTTCATCCACGCCAGGCGACGACCACCGACGGGCGCGGATGCCGCCCATCCGGCCAGGTACTCGCCGGGTTCTCGACGCTGGCGCCGGAGATCTCACCCGGGTGCTGGACGGCAACGAACACGCTCGTCCCGTCCTCGAGAATCGTCGGGCCGCACGTCTCTGCACCGACCGGAACCGTGAGGAACTGCTTGACCTGCCCGCGCTCGGCGCCATCCACCGGCACCGAGAACAGGCCGTCGTTGGAGCCCAATGCATTGCCGTCAGTGGCGATCCACAGGTTGCCGTCAGCGTCGAAGGCCACGTTGTCCGGGCACGAGATCGGGCTCACGTCCTCCTTCGGGAAGCCACCGAAGTAGGTCTCCGCAGCATCCGGGTCACCACATACCAGGAAGATGCGCCAGGCGAACTCCGTCGCAGTCGGGTCGTTGCCGTCCTCGTCGATCTCGATGACGTGCCCGTTGCGGTTACCGCCGGCCGTCGCACCGCCGGCGACGATGATCTGCGCGAGCGGGTTCGCCTCGTCCACCGTTGCCGCGGTGCGCTGGGAGTTGTTGGTCAATGCCGCGTACACCCGCCCGGTGATCGGGTTCCGTTCGATGTCCTCCGGGCGGTCCATCTTCGTGGCTCTGACCATGTCGGCCGCCAGCCGCGTGTTGATCAGCACCTCATCCACCGACATCCGCGGCACCAGACTCTGGTCGCGGTCGACAAGCGGAATCCACTCGCCGAAGCCGTCGAACTCACCGTCGGACGGCAGCGTCCCCGTCCCGTCGATTTCCGCGGCCGGGCTGTCGCCGGTGAATCGAGCGACGTACAGGGTCCCCTCGTCGAGCAGCGTGAGGTTGTGCTCACGGGCGCCTCTGCTGCTGCCGGTCCGCATCGGCTTGGACGACACGAACTTGTAGATGTAGTCGAACCGCTCGTCGTCACCCATGTACGCGACCGCGCGCCCGTCCTCGGCAAGTGAGACCGTCGCTCCTTCGTGCTTGAACCGGCCAAGGGCGGTGCGCTTCTTCGGGACGAACGTCGGGTCGGACGGGTCTACCTCGACGATCCAACCGTGCCGGTAGGCCTCCTGCGGCTCTTGGCCGAGGTCGAAACGGGAGTCCACGCGGTCCCACCGGCGCCCGCCGAAGCCGGACGGCACGCCGTAGCGTGTGAACGACTGCTGAAACTCGGCCGGTGCGCCCGCGCCGTTGACGAAGTACTGCTGAAAGTTCTCCTCGCCGGACAGCACCGTTCCCCACGGGGTGACGCCGCCGGCGCAGTTGTTCAGAGTGCCGTACGCCTCGCGGCCGGCCTCGTCCCGCGAGGATCGCAGCAGTGGGCTGCCGGCCGCTGGGCCGGTGAGTTCCATCCGGGTGTTCGTGTGGATGCGCCGGTTGTAGCGGGATGCCTTGATCGGAACCCACCGACCGGTCGAACCGTCTCGCTTGATCTCGACGACCGACACGCCGTGAGCCGCCATGGCGATCCTGATCTGTCCTTCGTTCGCCGCGCTCCCGCCCGGGTAGCCGGCGAACATCAACTCTTCGTTGGTGTATTCGTGGTTGACCACCAGTAGAGCCCGGTTCGCGCCGAGCGGCACCACCGCCACGAAGTCACAGTTGTAGCCGAACTGCTTGGACTGAGCATCGGCGGTCTGGTTGGCGAGGTCGAAATCCGGCGCGTTCCGCTCCACCGGGTCTCCCCAGCGCATCACCACGCCCCACTCGTAGCCGTTGGGCACCACGACCGTGTCCAGAGTGTTCGGCGGCACCGGGGTGTAATCAAGGTCGACGGTCGGGATCGTGCTGGCCCCGTCCGTCGGACGACCCGGAACCGCGCCGCGTACCGCTGTCGGCGCCGCCGCGGCCGCGCCGAGGCCCGACGTGCTCAGCACGAGACCAGCCGCAGCACCCGCCGTGAGCAGGCCCCGACGAGACATCGCCTTGGCCGCGATATCGGCGAAGTAGGTATTGTCGCTGGTGTTGGGCACGGGGTGGTCACACTGGTTGCCGCACCGGTACTGGCACGTCATCGTGCTGCGCCCGCCATGCCGGTTCGGCCGGGTCGTGATGATCGGCAACAACCGGCGGCGGCTCTCCGCGCGCGATTCCATGGCATCCTCCTGGATCAGCTGGCCAACGGCTCCGCTCGAAGCTAGATACCCGCCGTGAGCGGGCAGTGACATCAATGGGACGGTTTCCTGGCGGCTTCCTGAACGGCCGATTTACAGCAGCCGGCCGCGATGGAAATGCGGCGGCGAACGGGCGCATCGCGCAATGGACTCACTGCCCGTAGTTGTCTGGGTACGATCCCCTTGGACTCATACGGTACGAGGAGCGAGACATATGGTCCCCGAAAAAAATCTGCGCTCTGGCGACTCGCGGCGACGGCGCCGCCTGACCAACGGGATCAAGGAGTCGCTTCGTGAAATGAACATTCAGCTGTCGCTGCTCAACCACCATGTCGGCGCCCACCTTGAGCTCAAGGACGCTGATCTCTACTGCCTCGACCTGATCAATCGGGAAGGGCCGCTGAGCCCCACCACCATTGCGCGGCGAGCAGGGCTACACCCCGCCACCATGACCGGCATCCTCGACCGGCTAGAACGTGGCGGATGGATCACCCGCGAACGTGATCCCGTCGACCGCCGCGGTGTCGTGATCCGCGCCCTGCGCGATCGCAACGCCGAACTGTTCGGGCTTTTGGCGGGCATGAACTCTGCCATGGATCAGATCTGCGCCGACTACAGCACAGCGGAGCTTGAACTGCTCGCAGACTTTCTCGGTCGAACCACCAAGGCCGGAAAGCACGCTACGGACGAGTTGGCCACCGACTGACCTGCACCAATGCACACCCTGAGGCCCCACGATGTCGTTGGATCGACACCGTGGGGCCTCGCCGCTAGCCCGCCATTGGTCAACCACTAAGGGCGTCGTGACTTGCCGGCCGAAAACGTCGGCCAATGGCGGCAAGCAACAACCCGGCAGTCAGCCATGAGGCCAGCACGAGCACGGGTTGGCCGGCCGCTGCACCGTCAAAGTAGGAGGTGGAACGCAGCAGTGTGCCACCGGCGCCGGCAGGGAGCAGTTGCCCGAGAGCTCCCCAGCCGTCCGGCAACATTTCCGGGGCCGAAGTCACGCCGGACAACGAGTTTCCGACCAAGAACATGATCAACGCCCCGATGCCGATCCCCGCCGGTCCGATGACCGCCACGAGCCCGATGACGGTCAGCGAGATCGCCGCTATGGTCAAGGCGACGACACCGGCGTTCGCCCAGGGGTTTGCGGCCAGCGCGCCGAGCCAGGCTTGAGTTACCAAGATCACGACCCAGCCGGCCGCCACCGCGGCGGCGAGAGCGCCGACGATCCGCCGCCATACTCCTGCCACGACGAACGACAGTACGATTCCGACGATCATGCCGCCGATCACCATCGGCAAAGCCGCGGCTGCGAACACCGAACCACGTGGATCGTCCTCGGGCAGGGGCACGACGTCCTCGACCGCAGAACCCGTCGCACCAGTGGCTGGTTCACCCAACCGGTTTGAGAATCCGGTCATAATCTGCGCGATCACCGGGCTGGCCGCCGAGGCAGTCAGGACTCTGGGCGCACCGACCGGATCCAGCACGATAGCCCCGTACACCTCCCTGGCGTTGATGAGCTGACGTGCGGCGTCGGCGTCGTCGACGCGGAGCAGGTCCAAAGCGCCCGGCGCGTCTTCGTCCAGTTGCCGCTCCAACTCCGCGACGGCCTCGGCCGGACCGGCAACAGCCACGGGGACGTCGCTAGGCGCCGACTCCGCCGGCGGCCATGCAAACGCCGTTACCAGCACGCCGACCAGCAGCGCAAGCCCCAGGCCGATCCCGACAGCGCGCGGCCAAACCGTCGGTGGTGACTCTCCGGCTGACCGTCGCGGTTCGACCGAGCCAGGGACGGTCCGTTCATCGTCAGTTAGTTGATCGAGTTCCACAATGTTTCCTCTGCTTCGTGATGAGCTTGAACTAGTGCCGTGTCGAGTTCATGAACTCGATCAGGGCGGCAGCCACCTCGTCCGGCTTGTCCTCTTGCAGGAAGTGGCCGGCGTCGGTGATGACAGCGTGCGGCTGGCCCGCTGCTCCGGGGATCCGTCCGCTCAACGCCTCATGCCGGCCGCGCGTGACGTGATCGCGGTCGCTGAACACGCACAGGAACGGCACCTCCAGGGTGTCGAGCACCTTCCACGCCGCCTGGAATGCTGGCGTGGCCTCGTCATTGCCGCTGATGGGTATGAGCACGGCAAACCGGCGAATCCCGTGTTGGTGGGCGTCGGTCGGGAACGGCGCGTCGTACGCCGCCAGCGCCGCCGGATCGAGCGCGGCCGCGGTGAACTGGGACACGATCTGCGATGCGTGCAGTGGGTTGGTGCGCTGGGTGAACTGCAGCCACTGTGCTAGGTACATCCACCCCTCTTGGCTGAGTTCTTCCTGACCCGTTTTCATCCCGGTGTTCATGGCGACCACCCGGCGGAACCTGTCCGGGTACTCGGCCAGTAACCGCAGCCCCAAGGTGCCGCCCCAGTCGTGACACACCATCGTCACGTCCTGCAAGTCAAGGCGATCGAACACGGCCTCGGTCAGCCAGTCCATGTGCTGCTGATAGGTGTAGATGAACCGGTCAGTGGGTTTGTCTGACTTGCCTAGTCCGATCAGATCGGGTGCTACGCAGCGGTGCCCCGCCGCCACCAGTGGCGGAATGATGTGCCGGTACAAATAGCTCCACGACGGGTTGCCATGCAGCAGCAGAACCGTCTCCCCGGAAGCTCTTGCCGGATCTGCGGGCTCAGAGTCGACATAGTGCATGCGTACCTTCGCGCCCGATCCGTCACCGAGGTCAAGGTGAACGTAGTTCGGCTCGAACGGATAGTCCGGCAGGTCGGCAAACCATGCGTCCGGAGTCCGGAGCACCTTGGGCCCGGTGACACCGGCTGCCGGCTCCGGCGGTACGGCCGCCGCACGGCGGGGGACTTGTACGGCTGAATTGAGCGCGGTAGCGCCCACCACCGCGGCTGCGCCGCTCAGAAGCCGCCTGCGTGGCGGCCTCGCGTTGTCCATCACCACTTGATCCTCACTTTCGGATGGAGAATGTTTCTCGAACATACAATACGAGAACCGTAGCATCTGTTACGAGATTCGTACCTTATGAGTCATGTCACAAGAGCGGCATGAGCCGGCCCCGTGGCCGAGGGCTCAGCGGATGAGTCGGCCGCCTAGAGTGCGGCGGCGCGCTCCTCGCGGAAACGGGCCAGCAGTTCCCGGAGGCTTAGCAGCGGCATGTCCAGCTTTCGCGCCGTCGCCGTCGCATCCAGCGATGTGTCATACGGAACTGGCTCGTCCGGGAGCGCATCCGGATCAGGAGGGCCGTACCGCAAGAGCCCGACGTCCAGGTCGAACGCCTCGCACACCTGCTCGGCGAAGCGCCGCCGGGTTGTGGCATCGGCACCACAACAGTGGAATATGCCGGGCCGGCCGAGTTCACCGATCCGCCGGATCATGCGGGCCGACTCACTGGCCAGGCTCGGGGTCGCCACGTTATTGATCTGGTCGGCGTCCCACACGATGAACGGCCGGCCCTGCTCGAGCGCTTGCATGAGGGACAGCGCGAGGTATCCGAACCCCACATCTTGTTTTCGCGGCAGGTCACGGGATTCCCGATGGACGCCATTCACGCCGGCGATCCGCGCGATGGCACCTCGATCGGCCCGCTCGGCCACAACTCGTTCCTGGCTGAACTTGAGCAACCCGTAGCTGTTCACGGGACGCGGTGGCTGGTCTTCGGTCACGCGGTGGCCGGTGCCGTCGAAGACCCAGTCGGTCGAGACGAGCACAATGAGGGCGCCGGCCGCGTTGGCGCCGTCGACGAGGTTGCGGGTGGCGTCCACGAAGTCCGCCCATGCACCGCGCCAGTCACCCCGCAAACCGGTGAGGTCGTTGCGGATCGCGGCATGGACGACGACATCTGGCGCGGATTGGACGATGTCCGCGCGGACCGCATCAGCGTCCAGCAGGTCGCCGCGCCATATGGACGTGGCTGCAGCCGGTGAGGTCCGGTGAACGGCGGCCCGCACCTCGTCACCCGCGGCCCGGAACTCCGCGATCAGGTTAGAGCCGACGAACCCACTGCCTCCGGTCAACCAGACGCGCACGTCAGTGATCGATCTCGACTGTGCGGCCAGTGCGTGCAGACTCAGCCGCCGCCTGGGCGAGGACCAGCGCCGCCCGCGCGTCGTGCCCCGTCACAGCCGGCCGGGAGCCGTCGCGCGCGGCCGCCGTGAACGACGTCCACTGGTTCACATAACTCGGCAGGTAACGCTCGAGGAAGAACCGGGGCAAAGGTGCGGTGCGCCCGCCGGCCGCGGTCCTGATCACCGCGCCGTGGGCCGGCTGGTTCTCGCTGGCAGCGACACCGTCGCTGCCGAACACCTCGACTCGCTGGTCGAATCCATAAACAGCACGCCTGCTGTTGTCGATGAGGGTCAGGCAGCCATCGGCATGGCGGAGCGTGATGGCAACCGTGTCCACGTCGCCGATTTCACCGATCTTCGGGTCGACGCGAACGGCACCGAGCGCAGTGACTGCGACCACCTCACTGCCGGCAACGTACCGGGCCATGTCGAAGTCGTGAATCGTCTGGTCAACGAAGATCCCGCCGGACACGGCAAGGTAGTCGATCGACGGCGGAGCGGGGTCGCGGCTGGAGATGCGCACGAGTTCCGGCGATCCGATCTCGCCACTGGCGACAGCCGCCGCGACTGCCGCATGGCCTGGATCGAACCGTCGGTTGAAGCCGATCTGCAGCATTACCCCCGCCCGTTCCGCCGCGGCGAGCGCCCGGTCGGTGCTTTCCAGATCCAGCGAGATCGGCTTCTCACACAGGATCGGCTTGCCCGCCGCCGCCGCCGCGATCACGAGATCGACATGGGTAGGGGTCGGTGAACAGATGGCCACCGCATCCACGTCCGGATCGTTGATCACCTCGACCGGGTCGGCATAGCCCCGCACGTGCAGGCGTTGGGTCATCGCCGCCAGCGACGCCGGGTCGGTATCCGCGACGGCCGTGACCGTGGCTGCGGGAACGTCGTGGGCCAGCAGATCGGCATGCATGCTGCCGATCCGGCCGAGGCCGACAACGCCGAAACGCACCGGTTCAGTCATCGATTCACCCCATCCGGAGTCCGAGACGGCAAGGCGGCAATATCGACGACGTCCTCCCACCGGCCCGAATCGACCGACCGGAGGATGGCGTCCTGGACCGACACATACCGCACCGCGGCGGCGAAGCCCGGATCGAACGGCTGCCCGGTGGCCAGGGAGAGGCAGAACTCGTGATCCTCGATGGCGATGATGTCCTCGAACCCGATTCCGTTCGCGTCGCCGGGCACAAACGCCCCGTGATACGGAAACCGGTCACCGCCGTTGATCGTCGTCCAGCCGCGCACCGCAGGATCGTCCGCCACGTACACCTCGAGCTGGTTCATCGTCTCGAGGTTCCACCTGATCGCACCGCGGGTGCCGTAAACCGTAAAGGTGTTCTGGCTCTCCGGGCCGTGGAACGTTCGGCACGCTTCGAACGTCGCCTGCGCACCGGTTGAGAACCGGGCCAGCACGCCGATGTAGTCCTCGTTGGTGACCCGTCCGGTCGGGTCGCCGGGCGCCCCGCGGTCGTAATGCGTGCCGCCGGCCGTCGGTACCGGCCGGTCCGGAATGAACAGCGCCGTCGCCGCGACCACCGCCTCAACCGGGCCGACCAGGTGGGCTGCCAGGTCGACACTGTGGCTGAGCAGATCGGTGCTGACGCCGTAACCACCCTGATCGACCAGATAACGCCAGGAGAGCCGGCCGGCCGGGTCCGAGCCGTACATCGAGAAGAACACGCCTCGGTAGTGGACGATCTCGCCGATCAGGCCGGTGTCGATCAGGTGCTTCGCGTGCTGGACCAATGGCGCCCAGCGGTAGTTGTAGCCGACGCCGGTGGCGATGCCGGCCGCCTCGGCGGCCAGGTAGGCGCGCACGGTCTGGTCCGGCGTGCCACCGACCGGTTTCTCGCAGAACACGGCGAGTCCGGCGGCGGCCGCCGCCTCGATTATCTCGACGTGCAACATGTTCGGCGCAGTGATCCAGACGGCGTCGACCTCGCCCGACCCAAGCAGTTCGTGCCAGTCTGCATCGGTGCGGTGGGCCCCGAAGCCTTCAACTGCCAACGTCCGGCGGTCCGCCACGTTGTCCGCGACAGCCGCGAGCTGGACCCGGTACGGCGCATCCTGGAAGATCGTCGGCCCGCGCAGCAGGGACCTGGCATGGGCCTGGCCCATCCAGCCGAATCCGACGATCCCGGCACGAATGGTGTGCGGCTTACCCATCACCCGTCACGGCCCTTCTGCAACTCGTGGGTGAGGGCCCGAAGCTCGGCACCGCCGGCCATGGCGACCACCAGCTCGTCCAGGGTGATTTCGCCTTTGGGTTTGTCGGTGAGGGTCCGGCCGCGATTGAGGATCATGAACCGGTCACCCACCGGAAAGGCGTGATGCGGGTTGTGGGTGATGAGGATGACGCCGACGCCACGCTCCTTCGCAGCGATGATGTATTTCAGCACCACACCCGCCTGCTTGACGCCGAGCGCCGATGTCGGCTCGTCCAGGATGAGCAGCCGGGCCCCGAAGTAGACGGCTCGTGAAATGGCGACGGCCTGCCGCTCGCCGCCGGATAACGTGCCGACGGGCTGGTCCGGATTGCGAATGTCGATGCCCATCTTGAGAAGTTCCTCGCGGGCGATCCGCTTGGCTTCACTGATGTCGATGCGCCGGAGCGGTCCCCACCCCCTGGTCGGTTCAGATCCCAGCCAGAAGTTGCGCCAGATCGGCATCAACGGAACGGTCGCCAGGTCCTGGTAGACGGTGGCGATGCCCGCGGCTTTGGCCTCGCGCGGCGAACTGAATCGAACCACTTCGCCGTCCATCAGCACGCGCCCCTCGTCGTACGGGTGGACGCCGGACAGAATCTTGATGAAGGTCGACTTGCCCGCGCCGTTGTCGCCCAGCACGCACGTCACCTGCCCGGTGTGGATCTCTGTGGACACGTCCTTAAGCGCGATCACGTTGCCGAAGAACTTACTGAGGTAACGGATTTCGAGCAGCGGTGGCGCAGACGTAGGCGTGGATGCCCTGTCGGTCGTCGTCATGTTCTTCGCGCTCCTTCGGCACGCTTGCGCACGAGGTTGTTGGCCAGCACTGCGAGCAGCAGGATCACGCCTAGGAAGAGGAACCGCCAGGACGAATCCCACCCGGCAAACGGGATTCCGGCGAGCGCCATCCCCATGATCAGGGCACCGATGGACGCACCGATAGCCGACCCGAACCCGCCGGTAAGTAGGCAGCCCCCGACCACGGCGGCGATGATGAACTCGAACTCGCGCCCGACTCCTTCGTTCGCCTGCACGCTGCCCAGCCGAACCGCCGTCATGATGCCGACAAGTGCGCCGGCTGTGGCCGTCGTCATGAACAATCCGATCTTGGTCGCGGCTACCGGAACGCCGCTGTTGCGGGCAGCGACCTTGTCGCCTCCCACGGCATAGATCCAGTTGCCCGACCGGGTGCGAGTCAGCAGCCAGGTCGCGAGAGTGGCGAGGACCAGCCACCACACGACCGTGACCCGGAAGTTGTACGGCGCCAGGAACGTACTCGCGAACAGCCATTCGGCGGCGTCGAAACCCGGCGCCTGGTCGAGCCCGTCGACCCGGACAGTGCCGGTGAGCAGCAGGGTGCCGCCGTTGTTCGCGCCGCGCAGGATGAAGAACGTGCCGAGGGTCACGATGAAGCTTGGCAGTCCGGTCCGCAGCACGATGATGCCGTTCAGCAAGCCGATGAGCGCCCCGAAGGCGAGCACCAACGGGATGGCGAGCCAGACGTTCATGTCAAGGCGCGTGATGAGCAGGCCGAACAGCAAGCCGGACGTGCCGATCATGACACCCGCCGACAGGTCGAACTCGCCTCCGATCATCAGGAGCGAAACAGCGACGGCCATGATCCCGAGGGTGGCGGCGAAGTCCAGCCACCGGGCGGCTCCGGCGAGCGTGCCGAACTGGTCGGTGATGATCGTGAAGAAGGCGGCCACCAGAATGGCGCCGAGCAAGGCGCCCAGCTCCGGCCGCTGCAGCAGCCGGGCACCGATACCGACGCTGGTGAGGCGCTCGTCGGCAGGGGGAACGGACGTTTTGCTGGTCATCAGCGGCTCCTCGAGTGCGTGAAGCGTGACGCCGAGCCGTGGAGCGCGCATCGGCGCGCTCCACGGTCGCAAACCTCAGCGAGTGCCGGCCGATGCCAGCTCGGCAACGTCGGCAGCGTTCGACGCGTCGACGAAGCCCGGACCGGTGAGGACTGGCTGCCCGCCGCCAACGGTGTTGGCGTTGGTGTTGTACAGCGTCAAGAACACCACCGGCAAGTAACCCTGAAGGTACTGCTGCTGGTCGACAGCGAAGCTGATCTCGCCGTTCTCGATCGCGGTGACCACGTCACCAGACAGGTCGAAGGTGGCGAGCACAACGTCAGAACCGGCGGACGCAATAGCATCGCGGGCTGCCACTGCAATGTCCGGGTTGAGGGAAAGCACGGCCCCGACGCTGGTGTCGGTCTCCAACTTCACCTGGAGCTCACTCAACGTGGTGGAGATGTCGCCGGTGCCAGCCACCTGGAAGTTCTCTACCTCGCCGCCGAAACCTTCCGCGGCACCCTCGCAGCGCTCCTGGAGCCCGATGTTCGCCTGCTCGTGGATTATGCAGAGCAGCTTGCCGGACGCTTCTTCGGCCAGCCGGCTGCCGGCGCCTTCGCCGGCGATCCGTTCGGTCTGGCCGACGTGTGTGATCGCACCGAAGTCCTGGAACACGTCGACGCCCGAGTTCAGCGTGATGACCGGGATGCCGGCGTCGACGGCGGCCGCGACCGCGCTCGCAATTGCGTCGGGGTTCGGGGCGGAGACGGCGAGCCCGTCCACACCCTGGCTGATGGCGGTCTCGATCAGCTGTGCCTGCTGCTGCGGGTCGTTGTTGGATTCTTGATAGTTCAGGCTCACACCAAGGTCGCGGGCAGCGTCTTCGGCGCCGCGCTTGGCGACGGACCAGAAGGAGCCGGCGTCGCCGTGAGTAACCATGGCGATGGTCAGATCGCCGGCCTGGGCGCTGCCGGCTTCCGTACTCTCGGCAGCCGGTTCGGTGTCTGTGCCGGTGTCTGCGCTGTCTCCGTTGCCTTCGGTGGTGCAGGCGCTCAACGCAAGCGCGGGCAGCGCCAGCAGCGCGATGATCGTGCGTCGCATGTTGATCTCCCTTGATCCGTGGAATCGGTCATGCCCGTTAGACCTGGACTGTTGCGGTCAACTGATCCTTTGGCTTGAGCCGGAGCAGGTACTCCCTCGTTCTCGCTGACATCTCCGGTTCGACGCGTACGGCCTCAGCGGTACTGGGTTCGCCGCTTGCCTTCGCATTTTTTGGCTCTTGTTAGAGCGCTCTAACCCTGTCAGAATTAGAGCGCTCTAACAGGTGGGTGCTGACACTATGGGCCACCGAGGTGGACCTGTCAATAGGGCGGGCAAGAACTACCGATAGGTGCGGGCATGCGACACCCAACGATGGAGGACGTTGCCAGGGAGGCGTCCGTGTCTCGCGCCCTCGTGTCGCTCGTCTTCCGCAATTCGCCGAAGGTCGCAGACGACACCCGCAGCCGGGTGATCGCGGCCGCTGAGCGCCTGGGCTACCGCCCCAACGCCAACGCGCGGCGGCTCGCGAGCCGAACCACCGACACGGTCGGCGTCCTGCTGCGCGACCTGCACAACCCCTTCTTCGCCGACATCGTCGACGGAATCGAAACCGCCGCTGATCGCAAGAACGTCCAGGTTCTGATCAGCCACGGCCGTCGCGGAGCCGACGAGGTGAGCGCCGTAGAAAGTCTGCTGGAGTTGCGGCCGATCGGCCTGGTACTGCTCTCCCCCAGCTTGCCCACCCGGGCCATGGCGGCGCAGGTGGGCACGCTGCCCACCGTGATCGTGGGCCGGGAAGTTCGGCAACGGGGGTTCGACATCGTCGTGGACGATGACGTGCGCGGGGCTGAACTCGCCGTGCGTTACTTGCACAAGCTCGGACACCGGCGCATCTTGCACGTCACCGGCGGTCCAGGCGAAGCTGGGGCCGCACAGCGGATCCGGGGCTATGAGCGCGCGATGCGAGCACTCGGCGCGACGCCTCGTGTGCTGCCGGCCAGATTCAGCGAGGAAGCCGGATTCGCGGCCGCCGAGGTGATTGCGGGAATGGACGAGATGCCAACCGCGGTGTTCGCTGCAAACGACCTCATCGCCGTGGGCCTGCTCAGCGGATTCGATCAGTTGGGCATCCGGGTGCCCGACGACGTCTCGCTGTTGGGATACGACAACACGTCGCTGGCCAGAACCCGGCACATCGATCTGACCACCATCGACCAGCCGCGGCGAGCGATGGGAGAACTCGCGATCGAGACGTTGCTCGAGCGCCTGTATCGCGACCGCCAGCGCTCGACCATCCACCGCATGATGCCCACGCTGGTCATCCGTTCGACCACCAGGCCCATTCCCGCTGCCGGCGCCGAAGAGAGGACGCGATGAAGATTCTGGTGGGCTACGTCCGCACCCCCGAGGGCGAGGCGGCGCTTGCGCGCGCGATTCAGGAAGCATCGCTCCGGGCCGCCGAACTCGTCGTCGTGCACTCAGAACGAGGAGGCGAACGCGGCGAGACCGAGCGATCGATCGCAGATAGCAAAGAGCTGGCCGCCGTTCGAGCCAAGCTTGAAGCAGCGGGCGTGCACCACTCCGTCCGCGAGCTGGTCCGCGGCAAGGAACCTGGCGACGACTTGGTCGATTTCGCGAACGAGATCGGCGCCGAGCTGATCGTGTTAGGCCTGCGGCGGCGGAGTCCCGTAGGCAAGCTCGTGCTCGGCAGTACCACTCAGGACGTGCTTCTCGGTGCCGACTGCCCGGTACTGACGGTCAGCGCAGACAACAGCCATCTAAGCCACTAGGCCGAAGCGAAGATGACCACTAAGAGGATCACGAGCAGCCACAAGGCGGTTTCGATGTAACCGAGCACCAGTCCGGCTATCGCCAGGCCCCTGCCGTCCTTGCCGGTCGTCTTGATCTCGTTCAGCGCGACGTGACCGAAGACGACGGCCAGAATCGCACCGCCGAGGAGACCCAGTACGAGCGACGCGATGGCGAAGCCACTGGTCCCCCGCGAGGGCGGATAGGCGTATTGCGGGCCGGGCGGGTAGGCGGCCGTTGTGCTTTCCGCCGGCGGCGGAGATTCGACATGGCCAGAATGGCGGCTCGGTGTCGGTTCAGACATGGCTCCCCCTTTTAGGAGATGACGCAACCGTCGGCGAAGCGAGGCCCGCTAACGCGTGAACGGTCTCCCGTGAACGGGAACATCGTGCCTCCAAGCGGCCGGCGAGGATAGGGCCGTTCGTCCCACGCCCGCGACGAGGATCGGGGCCAGTGGACAGCCGCAGTGAGCCGTCTTGGCCGTCTGGCTTGGGGTGTCACAGCAGCGCCCATACGATGCGCTGGCAACGCACCGGATCCTCGGTGAGCCCGGCCGCCAGGCCCGAAAGCCAGTAGTCCACGGCGCGCAGCACGGCCCACGAAGTCGCCTTGTCCCGGTCCAGTTCGGCGGCGTCGGCGATTAAGCCGAGACACCAGCGCACGGCCCGATCGTCGTCGAGCTCGTCGACACGGGCCCACAGCAACTGCCCGCACACATACTCGGGATCGCCCATGAGCGCGAGCGGGTCGATTACCAGCCATGGTTCCCGCTCGGCACGGAGCACCACCCCGTAGTCAAGGTTGCGATCAACGAGGGCTTCCGGCCCGCCGGCGGACAGCTCACCAGCCAGGCCAACAGCGGCGTCGAGGGTTCGACGGGCAAGCGGCCGGCCAACGACTCGCCAGCGCTCGGGCAGTGACGTCTGCAGCTCAGCCGCCAAGTCGGCGGTGGTGCGGTAGCCGCCAGACGCAGGACGAGCCAGGCGGCGCAGGATCCCGCCAATGATCGGAGCCGCCTGCTCGACGGGCAGATTCCTCAACGTGACGCTCGCGTCGAGGCGCTCGAGCAACAGCGCACCCGCGTCGATGTCGGCATCGACCAGCTGGACGGTGCCCTGCGCATCCCATAGCCACAGCGCGTCGGCATGCTCGGCCACCATCTCATCCGGCCAACTGACCTTCAGAACCAGCGGTTCGCCGCCTCGGCGGACCGGGACAATCAGCGCATTGTCGCCATGGCGGGGCCTCCCGTCGACGACCAGGCCCCATTGCAGGCACAGGCTGGCAATCAGATCTGGCAATGAGCGGAGCCACCTGGCACCTGCCTCACCCTCTCGTTGCCACCGGCGTAGCGCTCGGAACGATTCCGGCACCTCGACCCGCTGCTTTGCCACGGACCGATCCTTCCCGCTCGGGCGTCGTCGATACGTGTCTTGTCAGGCTCACGCTCGCACCGTTGTCCAACGACGGTACGACGAACGGACCTGCGAGTCGACACGGCATGCGGTCGGATCGGGTTACGTCGAACCTCCCAGCCCGGGTACGGCAGGCCACGGCGGCGCCTCAGCCCCATGCCTGGATCAGCTGGGCTCGACGTTCAGATCAGCGGCGAAGCGCCTGACCCCGTCCCACTCTGTGTAGACGTAGTCGCCTTTCAAAGTCACTCGAAGCGTTATGTCGGGGTGGTGCGGTTTGTACGCCGAAGGGCCGTGCGAATCGCCGCCGCGGTGGCAACGGCGCCCAGCGCACCAGTGGTCAGGTGTCGTGGGTTGAGCGCGTCCGGTCGTCGGTGGAAGACCGTCTCGCCGAAGCACAGACGTTCTGCGGGCTGCTTGCCTTCCACCCCGCCGGTAAAGACGACGGGCATGGGTGGTTTGCCCATCTCCGACATGTCGATCCGGAAGACGTAGGGATCGTTGGGATCGTCGTGATACAAGTGCATGCCGCGTCTCATGGCCGGGACCGGGCTCAGTGGTTGCAGCAGTAGTTGCCGGTCTCTAACGCGGACCTCCGCCCCCGCCCCCATCAGCAGTCTGATGAACACGTTGGTCATCTGCCCGGGTGCAAGGTCGTACCAGCCGCAGAGGTCCGCCCATACCTCAGGGCGCGCGACCACGTCGGTGCGGAAGGGGTTGTCGGCAAGTCCCAGGACGTGACGCATGATCGCCCACGCGAGTGGTGTGGGGGCGCCGCGCGTCCAGCCCACCCGTGTTGCACAGCACGACGACGCCGACGTCGTCGTCCGGGGCCAACAGGATCTGGGCCAGGAAGCCGGAGACGACGCCGTCCTTGCCCACGATGCGGTGACCGCCCTCCACGCTTAGGTCGAAGGCCAGACCCATGCCCGGGATCCGAGGGTCGGGCTGGAAATGGGGCCGGAACATCGAGGCGATGGTTTCGGGTCGGAGGATGGCGCCGGCTCCGCTGCGTTCGCCGTTAAGCAGCGCGGCGACGTACTTGACCATGTCTCTCGTCGTCGAGCAGATCCCGCCTCCCCCTGGTGTGGGTACGTCGTGCCACGGGACGGGTTCGAGTCCGCGGCGGCGCAGGACGTAGCCGGTCGCCAGCCGTCCGCGCAGCTTCCGGGAGACGGTGAGGTCGCTGTGCTCCATACCCAAGGGGTCGAAGACGTGCTCGCGCAGATAGCCGTCGAACGGCACGCCGGTGACGTCCTCGACGACCTGGCCGAGGGTCGCGAAACCGTGGTTGCTGTACATCCACTTCGTGCCGGGCTGGACCTCGACCCTTAGCCCGTGATGCAGGTACTCGGCGAGAGGAACTGCTGGCCGTGCCGCTTGGACTCCTGATCCTTGACGCGGTCGCAGCAGGTCGGAAATGCGGGGCCAGTAGCCGATTCCTGCAGTATGGGTCAGGAGATGTCGGAGCGTCACCGGCCGAAGATCTGGCCGGGCGGGAACGAGGCGGAAGGCACGCAAGTAACGGGTCACGGGCGCATCGAGATCCACCATGCCCTGCTCCCACAACTGCATCACGGCGACTGCGGTGAAAGTCTTGGTAACGGAGCCGATACGAAAGACCGTGTCCCCGGTCACCGGCTCATTGGAGCCTGTATCGGCCAGGCCGTGTCCGTGGAACCACGCCAGATCACCGTCGTACACAACGGCCGCCGCCACGCCCGCGGATGGCCAGCGGTTGAGGACGTCGGTGGTGATGGCCTGGAGTTTCCGCCCGTCGATCGTGAAGGTGCGGGCCGGGGACGCCGCTTGCCCGGATGCTGTGGCATTTGTCGTCATGGGGCAGTACTCCCTTGCTGGGGCCTGGAACCCTCCTGACCGGGGGGTGGTGGGTGGTGAAGCGCTCACGGCCAGGGCGAGGATGGCCCACATCAACTCTGACCTGCGAGCACTGGTCGGCACCCGAGGCAATGGGCCATCACTGTCGGGGCGAACGACCCTGGTCAGGCTCTCGTCACGCCGGACAAAGCTGCCCAGCCATGGCCGGGGTTCACCGCGAAAGCCAAGAAATTCGGACGGCGATGTCAAGAACCGGTGCCTGGCTCCGTCTCCGCAGTGAACACGACCACAATGGGTCGCACCAGCACCGAGGAGAAACACCATGGCCAAGTACCTGCTGCTCAAGCACTACCGCGGCGCCCCGGCTGCGGTCAACGACGTGCCGATGGATCAGTGGACGCCGGAGGAGATCGCGGCCCACATGCAGTACATAGACGATTTCGCGGCCCGGCTCGAACGGACCGGTGAGTTCGTCGACGAGCGGGCCCTGGCCCCCGAGGGCACGTTCGTCCGGTACGACGGCGAGGGTCGTCCGCCGGTCACCGATGGCCCGTTTGCCGAGACCAAGGACCTCATCGCCGGCTGGATGGTGATCGACGTCGACAATTACGAGCGCGCCATCGAGCTGGCCGGCGAACTGTCGGCGGCCCCAGGGGCGGGCGGCAAGCCGATCCACGAGTGGCTCGAGGTGCGTCCGTTCCTGGCCGCGCCGCCCACCATCACGGAGTGACTTCTCGGGTGGACGAAGTGCTGCTCCGGAGCCTCACGCCGAGCGTGCTCGGAATCCTCGTCCGCCGCGGAGCCGACTTCGCGGCGGCCGAGGACGCCGTGCAGGACGCGCTCGTCGAGGCGGTCCGCGTGTGGCCCGCCGATCCGCCGCGGGACCCGAAGGGTTGGCTGGTCACCGTGGCCTGGCGCCGGTTCCTCGACGCCACCCGGGCGGACACTGCCCGTCGTCGGCGTGAGGAACTCGTCGACGAGCAACCAGAGCCTGGGCCCGCGGCCGCGGTGGACGACACGCTCCACCTCTACTTCTTGTGCGCCCACCCGTCCCTGACGCCGGCGTCCGCGGTTGCGCTCACGCTACGCGCCGTCGGCGGCCTGACCACCCGCCAGATCGCCCAGGCCTACCTGGTGCCCGAGGCGACCATGGCGCAGCGCATCAGCCGGGCCAAGCGCACCGTCTCGGACGTGCGGTTCGACCAGCCCGGCGACGTTGCCACCGTGCTGCGCGTCATCTACTTGGTCTTCAACGAGGGCTACTCCGGCGATGTTGACCTCGCCGCCGAGGCCATAAGGCTCACTCGGCAGCTCGCGGCAGCGATCGACCACCCCGAGGTGGCGGGGCTGCTTGCCCTCATGCTGCTTCACCACGCCCGGCGCGCCGCTCGCACCACGCCGGACGGCAGCTTGGTGCCGCTCGCCGCGCAGGACCGCGGCCAGTGGGACAAGGGCCTGATCGCCGAGGGCATTGACATCCTGCAGTCGGCCCTCGCCCGCGACCAAATGGGCGAGTTCCAGGCCCAGGCGGCCATCGCGGCACTCCACGCTGATGCGCCAACCGCCGAGGAGACTGACTGGGTGCAGATCGTTGAGTGGTACGACGAGCTCACGCGCCTGACCGACAGCCCGGTCGTCCGGCTCAACCGAGCCGTGGCCGTCGGAGAGGCCGACGGACCGCGTGCCGGGCTGGCGGCGCTCGCGGCGCTGGACGCCTCACTGCCCCGGCACGCCGCCGTGGCGGCGTATCTCCACGAGCGTGACGGCGACCTGGTGAAGGCGGCACGGCTGTACGCCGAAGCGGCCGCGAACGCGCCCAACCTCGCCGAACGCGACCACCTGACCCGCCAGGCCGCCCGGCTCAACGCGCGCCTTCGTCGCTGACAAGGCCGCGCTCGGATTCCCGCGGGTTCAGGCCCAGAAACAACTCACGGACAACAGTCAAAATCGAGGGCAGTGCAATCTCGCCGAGTCGTCATGGCGTGCCTTGACAGACTCGGCGAGCGGGACGATGCTCCGCGCAAGGCAACCAAAGGAGCATCATGGTTCCCAACCGGCTGGCTATCGCAGTGGCAAGTGCGCTCCTACTCACCGGAACAGCCGTGGCAGGGCCGGCGGCTGCCGATAACGACCTAGGCGACGTCGCGTCGGCGGCGCCTGCGGAGCTGAACGCCGAGCCGAAGGCAGGCTCACTCACGCAAGTCGGGCATGAGCCACTCACGAACCGCGGCATGAACGCCGCGCTCGCGATCCATGGCGACTACGCGTACATCGGCAGCCGAACCGATTTTCATGTCGACGGCGAAGACTTCTCGGGGATCATGATCGTCGACATCTCCGATCCCACCGATCCGCGAGTCGTGAACGTCATGGGCCCGCCAGCCACTGCCAACCCCGGGGAATCGTCGCGAGAGCTGCGGGTCTGGCGGTCGCAGGACATTCTGATCGTGCTGCACACGAACTGCGGCGGTGTGGGCGCACACAACTGCAAAGCATCCTCGCAGAACAACATCAAGTTCTTTGACATCGCCGGTGAAAACGCCGCCGATCCGCAGCTCATCGCTCAGGTCAACCAGAACACGCACGAGTTCTTCCTCTGGGAAGACCCGAACGATCCCGAGCGTGCGTTCATGTTTGGCGGCAGTGCCGGGTCTGGGAATACCGCCCTGTCGATCTGGGATCTCGCGCCGCTGCTCGATGGCCAAGCGCCGCCGAGAATCCATGCGTCCGGACACGGCTACACCGGCATTCCGCCGAACCTGGTGACCGTCGATCCACCGTCGTCGGCGGCGGGAACCTACGAGGCCGCAGGAGCGGCCTTCGGGCCCGCACCCGACGACGCCGGCGTCTCCGGCGACGTGGTGCTGGTTAATGACGGGAGCAACAATCCGACCGAGGGCTGCGATCCTCTGGTCGACTTCCCCGTCGGCGCCATCGCGCTCGTCGACCGCGGGTCGTGTGCCTTCGTACAGAAGGCGAACAACGCCCAGGCCGCTGGTGCGACCGCAATGATCGTGGCAAACAATGTGCCCGGCGCGCCGTTCACGATGGGCGGCGCCGATCCGAACATCGTAATCCCGTCGGTAATGGTCTCGCTCGACGACGGCAACACCATCAAGGCAGGGCTCCCGGCGACCGCCACTGTTGCCAGCCGGCCAGGCCCGTCGATCCCGACCGGTGGGCTGCACTCGTTGTCTGTGAGCAATGACGGGAGGTTTGCCTTCTACGCGCTGCTCACAGGCGGGTTCGCGATGGTAGATGTGTCGGACTTCACCTCCGGTGTTGACAACCCGCAGCTGCGCCTCGTGACACAGAACGAAAGCAGGCCAACCTGGTCTGGCCCTGGGGCCCACAGCGCAGTCAAGTTCTGGGGGCGTGACTGGGTCTGGGTCGTCGACGAGGTGTACGGCACCGCCACCGGTGGCGGGCACGGCTGTCCGTGGGGATGGGCGCGGGTCATCGATCTCGCTGATCCTGCGCAGCCGACAGTCGAGGCGGAATTCCGGCTTCCGTCGAACGAGGAGTCAAACTGCGACGACTGGGAGCCGCGTCCGCGCACGTCGTACTCGGCCCACAACCCAACCCTGACGCCCAGGATCGCCTTCACCACCTGGCACTCCGGCGGACTCCAGGCCACCAGCATCCAGCGACCGAAGCAGCCGTCCCAGCTTGCCGAATTCCTGCCCGAGCCGCTCCACGAGGTGGCCATGGAGGATCCGCGCCTCTCCTCCGACCCGGACACGGGTCGCGGGGAGAAGGTCGTGATGTGGAGCTACCCGATCATCAAGGATGGACTGATCTACGTCGTTGACTTGCGCAATGGGCTCTACATCCTCGACTACGACGGCCCCTTCGAGAAGGAAGTAGAGAGGATCACCTTCCTCGAAGGCAACTCGAACCAGGGGCACGCCCTCTGCTTCGAGCCGGTGGGCACCGCCCCCGCGTTCTGCGGCGACTGAGACGAATGTCGCGCCGATAAGGACTGGACGGGCGGGTTCTGGTGCGCGCGATGTCGCGGTAGCGGAGTCCTGCCAGCCCTCCGGCCACGAGGACCGTGGGCATGACAAGCTGCCGGCGAACGGGCCCACGTGGTGCAGCACGCGCGGAGCCACGTCGGCGCTTGAGGGGTCCACCGAAGATTCATACTAAAGGTCTTAGTTGATTGGTGCTACCGTTCCTTGAGGCCAGCGCACATAGGAGGTCACCAGTGTCGGCCAAGGAGAACAAGAAGGTGTCGGCCACGCAGAGCAAGACGGATCGTGCCGCCGCAATGCGCGCCGAACGTGAGGCTGCGGAGCGTCGCGGCAAGCGATGGAACTACGCGATTGCCGGCCTGGCAGTCGTGGTGGTGGCTGGATTGGTCGTCTTGGCCCTGACCATGGACAACGATTCAGATGACGTCGAGATCGCCGGGCTGTCGACCTTCGACGACGTGGCGGCCGACCATACCGAGCAGCCCGTCGAGTACGAGCAGACTCCGCCGGTCGGTGGCATGCACAGCGAGGTGTTGCTCAACTGCGGCATCTATTCCGAGCCAGTGCCGAACGAGAACGCCGTCCATTCCCTCGAACACGGTGCGGTGTGGATC
The DNA here is from genome assembly GCA_036374175.1 of Jiangellaceae bacterium. Classification (GTDB taxonomy): domain Bacteria; phylum Actinomycetota; class Actinomycetes; order Jiangellales; family Jiangellaceae; genus JASLBX01. The sequence goes on from DASUUH010000034.1 coordinate 23,814, forward strand.
ACCTACGACCCGTCTCTGGCCGACGAGGACGTGGCCGATCTGCGGGAGTATGTGACCGATCTTCGAAACTCCGTGCGCCAGTATGTCGTCGTGAGCCCGTATGAGGGGTTGCCTGCTCCTGTCATCGCGAGCGCGTGGGCCCGGCAGGTTCAACTCGACGGTGTTTCAGACGAACGGCTCGGCCAGTTCATCGACCAGTTCGTCCGCGGCACCCAGAGCCCAGAGCCCGGTGCACCCTGCTCAGGCGGCGTCGGCATACCTGACGCGTGACCAGCTCGCGCAGAGTGACCGCAGCCAGCGGGTGCAGCCCGCGGATGTGCCCCCGCTCGTGCGCCAGCACCACCGCCTCGGCCGTCACCGGCCCGAGTCTTTCTAGTCGGCGCGGGCCAATGCCCGCCGCAACCGTCCGATCTCCTCGCTGCTGAGCCGCTCAACAAATCTCAGTAGCGCCGCGGTACGGTCCTCACTGATCTGCAGCACTTCCTCCAGCAGGTCGGCGGCGAACTCCTCCCGCGAACGAGCCGGCCGGTACCGGTACGCCCGGCCATCACGCTCCCGAGCCAGGACACCCTTGTTGTGCAAGTTGTCCATCACGGTCATCACCGTGGTGTAGGCGATCTTACGCTCGCGCCGCAGGTCCTCCACGACCTCGCGCACCACCACCGGACGGTTCCAGCGCCAGAGCCGGTCCATCACCGACGCCTCGAGATGACCAAGCCCTCGGACCACTGCCCTCCCCTGTCTGCTATCGAACATAGTAGCCGGACACGTCGGGACGCGGTCGCCGGTTTAGCGGGCGTCGGGGCTCGTGACGCACCGTCGGCGCGAAGTTTCATGCGCGTTGTGGAAGACCTAGAGCAAGCGCTCTTCACTGGCATGGCCTTGGCGGGCTGCGTCTCACTCTCGTGCCCCAGACCGGCCTCGTCGGAACCTGGCCAAAGGCCGGCGGCGGGCCGGAAAGGCCGCTTTGTTAGTACCCCACCTCGTTTCAACCGGTGTGTGTTGGGAAGCCACATTCGAAGGGACGCGATGCCATGGACGTCGACATGCCCGAGCGAGCCGGTGTCGACAAGGACCACGGCTTACCGGCAGGAGCGCCGCGATCGAGAGCCCAATGTGAAAAGGAGAACCTGTTCCAATGTCGACCAGAGAAAACGAAGCGGTGAACGGCCAGGATCACACCGAGCACCAGTCCCGCGATAAAGGGATGTATGTCCGGTTCGGTGCCATGATCCTGACGGCCATGGTGGTCATGTACGCGGTGATGTTCGTTAGCAGCTGGGAATGGAGTCACATCCGCTGGAGTGAGAGCCGCATGTTCATGGCGTTCACGATGGGCGGTGCCATGGGCTTGATCATGCTCGGGTGGATGTTGAACATGTTCCGGAACACAAAGGTCAACGTGGCAATCGTGACAGCGAGCATCTTGCTTCTGGCTCTGGGAACCTTTTTGGATCGCAGCCAGGCCACCGTCCTGGACAACGGCTTCATGAGGTCGATGATCCCTCATCACTCGATGGCCATCACCCGATCCGAACGAGCCAATATCGAAGACGTTCGTGTGTGCGAACTTGCCGTCGCAATCAGCGAGGCGCAGCGGCGCGAGATCCTCGAAATGGACTGGTTGATCGAGGACATCCAGCGAAACGGAGTGGCCGCGACTGCTGAGGAGGCAGAGTCCCGACAAGTGCCCACCTTCGAAACGCCCGCAGAACGCCAGTGCCCATCGGGCTGACATCGACAGCCCAGAGAGCTGCCGGACTCACCTTGTGCTTTCCGGTAGTGAGGCGGACTTCATGAACAACCACTGCCCCGAAGGACCAGACCCTGCTCTTGAGGCTTCTGGCCCGGGTCTCCGGCACCAGGTATGACGAGGCCCGGTGTCCCCACTTCGGGTAGGCTCGTGGACAAATCACTAGCCACGGCCAGATCGTGCCACTCCAAGGTGGCGGAGTGTTGTGGATGGCTCTTGAGAGTCGTGTGCGCGGTACTGGTGTTTCGGCGCTCTATAACGTGTCGCCAGGCCTGTGGATCACTCGGCTCGCCCGATGTCCTCGCGTGGTGCCGGTGTCAAGTGGTCGTGATCTCGCACCTTCGTCGTCGTAAGGGGCCGTCAAATGCATCCACTGAGGCTCGAGCATGTCACCAAGACCTACGGCCACGACGTGGTGGTCGATGATCTGTCCTTCACCGTCGAGCCTGGGCGGGTAACCGGCTTTCTGGGACCTAACGGTGCCGGCAAGTCCACCACGATGAAGATCTTGCTGGACTTGGCCTCCGCGGACCAGGGAAGCGCCACGATTGGCGGCACGCGTTACCGCGAACTGCGCGACCCGGCACGAACGGTCGGCGTCATCCTCGAACACGCGTATCATCCGGCACGCAGCGGCCGCAACCACCTTCGCATCCTGGCCGACAGCATGGGCATCCCCACTGCCCGCGTCGACGAGATGCTCGAACTTGTAGGGCTCGCAGATGCGGCCGACAAGCACGCCGGCGCGTACTCGCTGGGAATGCAGCAGCGCCTTGGTCTCGCGGCGGCGCTGCTCGGCGACCCGCCTGTGCTGGTGCTCGACGAGCCCGGCAACGGTCTCGACCCGCAGGGCATCCGTGACTTGCGTGACCTGCTCCGGGCGCGGGCCGCGAACGGCAACACAGTGTTTGTGTCCAGCCACTTGTTGGCCGAGGTAGAACACCTCGCTGATGAGGTCATCGTGCTCGACCGGGGCCGACTGGTCACCACAGGCGCTCTGTCGGATCTGCAGAAGGCAGGCACCTCGGTGCGCACCCCATCCCCCGAGGCCCTGAGGCAGATCTTGGAGGCCGCCGGCGGCACAGTGCAGATCCGCGAGCAGGGGGCGCTGTTGGTCCGCGGTCTGTCGATCAGCGAGATCGGTGACCGAGCGTTTGCCGCCGGCATCGCACTGCACGAGCTTTCTCCCCAGTCCGGTTCTTTGGAAGATCTCTTCCTGGGCTGGACCGGTGACCACCAGGCCCGCGATGTGCCCAGCGAACCTGGCCGCACCGAGACGGAGGTCCGATCGAAATGACCTGGCTACGACTCGTCCGAGCCGAACTCCGCAAGCTCACGACGACGAAGATGCCTTGGGGATTCATTGCGGTGCTCGTTGTCATCAGTGCTACGACCGCTGCGGCTGTGCTCTGGGGTACCGACGCGGACGGCAGTAAGGGCTTCATCTCCACGGCCGAGGATCAGCGGTCGCTGATGGCCTTCGGGTTGAACGCCATGATCGTCGCCGGTTTGTTTGGAGCCATAGCGGTGGCTCGTGAGTACGGCCATGGCACCGTAATTCCGACGTTCCTGACCGCTCCGCGCCGGCACCGGGCGGTTCTCGCGCAGTTCGGTGCGGTGCTGCTCGGCGGGGCCCTGCTTGGCCTGGTCGGTGCCGGGCTGACCGTTGCCGCGGTCGCGGCCTCGCTTCCAGTGGTTGGCTACGACTTCATGGTGTCCGCTGGCGCCGTAACCCAGCTGGTCGCCGCCTCGGCATTCGCAGGCGCGAGTGGGGCAGTCCTCGGGGCGGGTATCGGGGCGATTGTCCGCAATATGGGTGGCGCCGTCACGGCTGCCGTGCTTGTGCTCTTCATCATCCCGCCACTCGTGGTGCAGCTGGTGCCCGAAGCCGTCTCATGGGTGCCCGGCGCGCTCGCCGCCGTCCTCTCGGGCGTCAGCGGCGAGGTCGGGGTGCTCGCGGCCATGGCGGTGGTTGCCGCCTGGGGCATCATCCCCGCTGCCATCGGCCTGATCTTCGTGCAGCGGCGTGACGTCGTCTGACCGATCCCAAGCCGCGCCCTAGTTAATGGCTGACAGTCGGCGGCGGCTCGCGAGGGCGCCGAGACCGAGTCTCGGCATGGGTGTTCCAGCCCAACGGCCCACTCGAGGCTGACAAGCGCCTCTAGTGCAGGAGCCGCAGCTGCCCTGTGCTGGAGGACAGCACATGTGCCACATCTAGCACCGTCTCACCGACATGACCAGCCGGTGCGCCGTATGCTTGCCGACGTTGCAGCAGCCCTCGATCGCCCACACCCGCTCCGGATACGTGCGGCCAGCGCCACCATGGCGGTTTAGCCGGTGTCGTCGGTGCCGTAGCCGCCCACCGCCAACGTCCGACGGCGTTCGTCGATGACCTCGATAGTGGCCGACCGCTTGTGTGGGTCCATCCGGCGGCCAACGCTGCGGCCGCCGCCGTCACCGCCTGGGCGGGGCGGCGGCCTGTTCTGATTGCCTCATCTCCCGGCCTGCACGTGCCCGTGGACCCAGTGCTCGAACCTAGGCACCCGCAGGAGGACCATCACGCCGGCGATTCCGAGCACCTCGATGAGCACGGTGAATCCCGGGCTGGTCTCACCCGCGCTGTCAGCCGCGATCCAATACGGGATCAGTGCGACGAATCCG
>DASUUH010000035.1:0-30795 GCA_036374175.1 Jiangellaceae bacterium
TACAAGTACCAAAGTACCAGCAGCTACTTCGAATGGAAGCGGGGCCGACCTGCTCGACGCGACCACGGCCAGATCGCCGCGCTGACCCAGTGCCTGCCGGGCGGGCGGGTCAAGTGGCGCATCGCGGTTTACGGCCCCTAGGACCGCACTGTGTGGGTCCGCATAAACCGGATCTACCCGATTTCCGTCAATGCGGAACGGACGCGGTTCGTGAGACTAGAACTGAGACTACAAGCACCATCCCGAACCCCCATGAACAACCGAAGGGCTGCTCCGAAAGAGACAAAAGTGCGGGTCACAGCGTTCTTGTCCGGTGGAGCCGGCGAGGGGACTCGAACCCCTAACCGCCCGATTACAAGTCGGGTGCGCTGCCAGTTGCGCCACGCCGGCCGGCACGATCGATCCTAGGTGACCCTGCCCTTTCCAGACCAACCAGCGCGTCGTTCGCCTGCCCCCACACCACCGGCTCGTACCGTGAGGCCCAACCGTATAAGTGAAGGCAGCACATGGGTTCGGTGAGGTTCTGGCTACGGGTGGCGGCGGCCGTCGTCGTGGCCATCGTCGGCCTGGGCCTGGGCCTGGAAGAAGCCGGCGTGTGGGAACCCACTCGCCAACTCATCGTCGCCATGATCGCGGCCAGCGTCGCCATCGCGTTCATCACCACCACCGAGGCCGCTATCGCCCAGTACCGACACGGCCGGGCCGAAGAGATCCGCGAGCAGGCCCGCGCTGTGCTGGCCCCGCTGCTTCTCGAGCTCGAAGAAGCCACCGGCATCAGTACTCGATACCTCGGTGTCTCCGCGTACCGGCTCCGCCCGAAGATCCTCCCGTTCCGCAAACGACGGCTGGAGCGCCTCGTCCGAATGCAACTCGTCATCAGGGTGACGTCCGGTATCGCGTGGCGGGAGGGCGTCGGGGTCATCGGCCAGTGCGTCGAGCGCGGCGAGGACGTCATTGAGAACCTGGCCACGTTGGACGAGCAGTTGGCCGAAGTCACTCGCAAAGAATGGAAGGGGCTGCCCCGCGACCTCACGTACGGCCTGACCTACGACGAATACGCCCGCGTGCGCGGTAAGTACGAGGTCATCCTGGCCACTCCGATGATCAGAGAGACCCCGCTCGGCTCACGCGTCATCGGCTGTATCGCCGTCGATGCACCGCAGGCTGCGTTCGATGCGCTGGCCCGCGATGAGACCCGCGGCATCGTCGCGGCGGCGGCCGTCCCGCTGGCCGCGCTGCTTACCCAAGCGGGGTTACGATGGAGATAGGAGGGCGTCATGGCACTGCAACGGTTGGTCCGTCGGCAACGTCTGGTTGCCCCATCGGTCCGCTCCGAGCAAGCGGCCTACCGGTTGCTCAACCAGATGCGGGCAGCCGGCAGCGACCAAGTCCTGCCGCGCACAGTGTGGCTCACCGCTGCCCAACTCCCTCGGGTCATCGCCGCCGAGAACGGGGCGCGGTAGCCGTCACGTCGACCCGGACGTGATGTAGCGCGACAGCGAGTCGCGCTCGCTCTCAAGCTCGTCCACCCGCCGCTTGACCACGTCGCCGATGCTCACGATGCCGACCAGTGCATCGTCGACGACGACGGGAACGTGGCGGAACCGGCCCTGAGTCATGGTGCGCATCAGCTCATCGACATGAGCGTCCGGCGCACACGTCTGCACCTCGCCGGTCATGATCTCGGAAACCTGCTCGGACAGGACAGCGGCACCCCGTGCTGCGAGCGCCCGCACGATGTCGCGCTCAGACACGATGCCTTCGATAGATCGACCATCGGACGACACGACGACCGCGCCGATCCCGTGTTCGGCCAGTACGCCCAACAGCGTCCGTACGTCGATACTCGGTTCCACTGTCACAACGTTGGAACCCTTGCCTCGGAGAACATCAGAGATCCGCATGTGAGCCTCCCTGCACCGGCTGATCTAGTGACAGTACGGTCAGGAGTGCCTCCTGGGAAACCCATCTGAGCAGACTTTTGTGCGCAATGCCCTGGCCCCACGGTGACGGGACGTCCCAGATGAGGCAGAATCACCGCAACCTCCACTACGGATCGTCCGGCACGTACCTGCCGGTGGAAGGAAAGGGACCAGCCATGGCCACAGTCACGTTCGACAACGCGACCCGGATCTATCCGGGCACCGATCGGCCCGCAGTCGATAGCCTTGAGTTGCACATCGAGGACGCAGAGTTCCTCGTACTCGTCGGCCCGTCCGGCTGCGGGAAGTCCACCAGCCTCCGCATGCTCGCCGGCCTCGAGGACGTCGACTCCGGTTCCATCCGGATCGGCGAGCGGGACGTTACGCACATCCCGCCGAAGGACCGCGACATTGCGATGGTGTTCCAGAACTACGCGCTTTACCCGCACATGACTGTGGCCGACAACATGGGCTTTGCCCTGACGATCGCCGGCGTCAAGAAGGACGAGATCCGCCGCCGGGTCATGGACGCCGCCAAACTGCTCGACCTGACCGAGTACCTTGACCGCAAGCCGAAGGCGCTGTCCGGTGGTCAGCGGCAGCGGGTCGCCATGGGCCGGGCCATCGTCCGCGAGCCCCAGGTCTTCCTGATGGACGAGCCGCTGTCCAACCTCGACGCCAAGCTGCGCGTCTCGACCCGCACGCAGATCGCCTCGCTTCAGCGCCGGCTCGGCATCACCACGGTGTACGTGACGCACGACCAGGTCGAGGCCATGACGATGGGTGACCGGGTCTGCGTGCTCAACAACGGCATCCTGCAGCAGGTCGATACACCCCTGAAGCTGTACGACACGCCGGCCAACGTCTTCGTCGCTGGTTTCATCGGCTCGCCGGCCATGAACATCGGAACCTTCAGGCTCATCGACGGACACGCCCAACTCGGCGAGGCGCAAATCCCGCTGAGCCGCGAAACGGTCGAGGCCGTTGGGGCCGAAGGCTCGACCGAGCTGACGCTGGGATTCCGGCCGGAATCGCTTGAGCCCGCCTCGGAGGGTGCTCAGGGGGCGTTCCCCGTCGTCGTCGACGTCGTCGAGGAGACCGGCTCGGATGCCTATCTGTACGGCGAAGCTGTGGGACGGGCCGCCGAGGACGAGTCGGCGTCGCTGCAGAGCTCGACCATCATCGCGCGCGTCGAGCCGAGGAACGTTCCGCAGAAGGGCCAGAAGGTCTGGGTCAAGATCAAGGCCGGGGAGGAGCACCCGTTCTCCGTCAAGACGGGCGATCGACTGCCGTCCGGACGCTGATCTGCTGGGTCACCTGATCACTCGTTGCCCACCTGATCGTCGCCGCCCTGACGATGAGGTGGGCAACGGTCCCTTCTGGCGCACTCAGCGGACCGGACTGCGAACCCCCGCCACCGCTGCAGTCGAACCCCGCACGACCAACTCGGGCGCGAACAAGAACTCCGTGCGCGGCACGTGCGTCCCGGTGATCTCGGCGATGAGACTCTGCACCGCCGCCCTGCCCATCGGCAGAACAGCTTGCCGGACGGTCGTCAGTGGCGGATCGGTGAACGCGATCAACGGTGAGTCGTCGTGCCCCACCACTGACACGTCCTCCGGCACCCGCAGCCCACGACCGCGTACCGCGCGGATGGCACCGAGCGCCATCAGATCAGACCCGCACACGATGCCGGTGCAACCGGCGTCCAGCAGTTGCGTCGCCGACGCGCCGCCGCCCTCGACGGTGTAGAAGGACACGGCCACGGGCGGGTTCTCCACGCCGTACAACGCACGCATCGACCGGCGGAAGCCTTCGATAAGACGCTGGGCCGGGACGAATCGCTCCGGGCCTACGGCAAGCCCGATGTGCTGATGACCAAGCGACGCGAGGTGATTGACCGCCAACTCGACGGACCGGACATCGTCGTGCGAGATGAACGGCGCGTCCAGGTCCGGCACGTAGCCGTTGATCAGGACGACCGGCAGCCCACGCTCGCGCAAGCTGCGATACCGCTCATGGTTGGCCTGCGTGTCAGCGTGCAATCCGGAGACGAACACGATGCCGGCCACGCCTCTGTCGAGCAGCATCTCGACGTACTCGTCCTCGGGAACTCCGCCAGGAGTCTGCGTGCACAGCACTGGTGTGTACGAGTGCTGGGCCAGAATGGTCTCGATGACCTGGGCAAACGCGGGAAAGATGGGGTTCTCCAGCTCTGGCACGATGAGGCCGACCAACCCGGCGCTACGAGAACGAAGGCGCGGCGGGCGCTCGTACCCCAGCAGGTCCATGGCCTCCAGGACCGCTTGACGAGTCTCGGCCGCCACGCCAGGTTTGGCGTTGAGCACCCGGCTCACCGTTGCCTCGCTGACCCCGGCGTGCGCCGCCACGTCAGCCATCCGCACAGTCATGCGGCTTAGGTTATCTCAACTCTGCAACAAACACCGCAAGTGAGCTTCCACTTGCAGAAATTCTCTGGTAACTTGCAGGTCATCCTTGCACTAGGCGGGTTGCCCGCGAAGCAACCCTCTGAGTCCATCGGGCGTGTTCCAGGAACATCGCCCTGATGGCTGGCCCGACTGACAGGTCAACCTCGAACACATAGGTCAACCCCGAACGCACAGTGGCCCACCGAAGGAGCACACAATGAGACGTACATCCAGGGCGCTTGCACTTGCCGCAGGCCTCGCCATCGCGCTCACAGCGTGCGGAGGCGACGACGACGGCGACGAGGCACCCGCCGAGGCCTCGCCTGAACCCACGGAGGAACCTACCGTCGACCCAGAGAGCCTGGAGGCAACTCTCACCTGGTGGGACACCTCTGATCCCCAGAACGAAGGCCCGGCCTTCCAGGAACTCATCAGCCAGTTCAACGAGGAGTACCCCAACGTCACCATCGACTACCAGTCGGTGCCGTTCGGCGATGCACAGAACAACTTCAAGACAGCCGCTGAGGCCGGCAGCGGAGCACCGGACATCCTCCGCGCCGAGGTCGCGTGGGTGCCGGAGTTCGCCTCGCTCGGCTACCTCTTCTCCCTCGACGGCACCGCACTACTCGAGGACGCCGACGACTACTTCGAGACCCCGCTGTCGTCGAATGTCTTCAATGGCCAGACGTACGGCGTCCCGCAGGTAACCGACGCGCTCTCGCTGCTCTACAACAAGGCGCTCTTCGAGGAAGCGGGCCTCGACCCCGAGAACCCGCCACAGACGTGGGACGAGGTTGAGACTGCCGCCGAGGCGCTGGAGGGTGCCGGCGTCGACGGGATCTACATCAATGCGGCCGGCTACTTCCTCCTACCGTTCATCTACGGCGAAGGTGGCGACCTGGTCGACGTGGACTCCGAAGCGATCGTCGTCAACAGCGAGGCGAACGCCACCGGTGTTGGTATCGCCCAAGGCCTGATCGACTCCGGCGCAGCCACCAAGCCGCCGGCCACTGACTCGTACCCGACCATGATGACCCTCTTCACGGAGGGGCAGGTCGGCATGATCATCAATGGGCCTTGGGAGGTCAACAATATCCGCAATGCGCCGGATTTCGGCGGCGTCGAGAACCTTGGCATCGCCCCGGTTCCAGCCGGGTCGGTCACCGCAGGCGCGCCGGTCGGCGGTCACAACTACGTGGTGTGGTCGGGCATGGACGAGGCAAAGGCCGATGCGGCGATCGCCTTCATCTCGTTCATGAACTCCGCAGAGTCGCAGGCGTTCCTCGCCGAGGAGCTCGGCTTGCTGCCGACCCGCCGGTCCGCGTACGAGCTGGACGGCGTGGCCAACAACGAGGTCGTCGCCGCTTTCGGGCCGGTCATCGACTCGGCGGTCGCGCGGCCGTGGATCCCAGAAGGTGGGCAGTTCTTCGGCCCGCTTGACGAGATGGCGGTCGAGGTTCTCGTCCAGGGCGAAGACCCGCAGGCCGCGCTGGACGACGTCGCACAGACGTACCAGGCCGAGGTCGTCCCGAACTACAGCTTGCAGGAGTAATCCGCCGTGGGCGTGGCCGGCGTCGTCGCGTTGCGGCGCGGCGATCCGGCCACGCCCACGCTCGGCTCATGGTTAGCTCACATCCACATCCAGCTCCTCGTACACCGCGCAGGAGAGCCGAATGAAGACCGCCACCGCCGCCCGAGACGCCGGGAGACGCAAGGACGCCGACAAGCCGCCAGGCAGGCTGCGGCGCAGCTGGGACAAGTACTGGTACGCGTGGGCGCTGGCGCTGCCTGTCGTGATCGTCGTGGGCGTCCTGGTCATCTACCCGTTGCTCCGCGGCGTCTATATCTCCTTCACCGACCTCAACGAAGCCAACCAGCGCACCGAGATCTGCACCGCCACGCTCGGCGGCGACCGGATATGCGAGCCGAACCCTGACCGCTTCGAGTTCGTCGGCCTGCGCAACTACGTCAGGATCCTGACCGGAGAGGTCGGGTCGTTCTGGCTCTGGTTCACCAACACCATTGTCTGGACGACCGTCTGCGTGTTCTTCCACTACACGATCGGCCTGACGCTCGCGGTGATGCTCGACCGCCGGGTGCGCGGCCGCGCCCTGTACCGCGTCCTGCTCATTGTGCCGTGGGCAGTGCCGGCCTTCATCAGCGCCTTCGCCTGGCGCTTCATCTTCAACGAAAACTTCGGGCTGGCCAACGCGGTCCTCGCCCAACTCGGGCAAACACCAGTGTCGTGGTTCAGCGATCGGTGGACCTCGCTGTTCACAGCAATCGTGGCGAACATCTGGCTCGGCGTGCCGTTCATGATGGTGGCCATCCTCGGTGGCCTTCAGGCGATCCCGAACGAACTCTACGAAGCGGCCGAGATGGACGGCGCAACACCGTGGCAGCGCTTCCGCAACGTGACCATGCCGGGACTGCGGCCGGTGTCGGCAACCGTGATCCTGCTGGGCACGATCTGGACGTTCAATATGTTCCCGGTGATCTTCCTGGTCACCGGCGGCCAACCGGCGGGCCAAACCGAGATCCTCGTCACAGGCGCTTACCGAGAAGCGTTTGAGGGCATCCGCAACTACTCCGGTGCCGCGACCTACGGCGTGATCATCTTGTCGATGCTTCTCGTCTTCGCCACTTTCTACCGACGTTGGCTCCGCTCGCAGGGCGAGGTGTGGTGACCATGTCCGAAGCAACTGTGCAGGCCACCACCGTCCAGGAGGCGCAAGCCGTCACAGGCCGGCGGGAACGTACCTATGGCCGTGGCGAACGTTCGCGGGCTGCGTCGTTCGGGCTCCACGCCGGCCTGATCTTCGCGACAGTGATCGCCGTCTTTCCGGTGTTATGGATCGTGTTCGCTTCCTTCAAACCCGGCTATGCGCAGCTGTCCAGCGAGATCCAACTCATCCGGGACCCCACGCTGGAGAACTACCGTTTTGTTCTCTTCGACACCAATTTTCCTCGGTGGTTCCTGAACTCGATCGTCGTCGCCGGGTTCACCATGCTCATCGGCATCTTCATGTCCGCGACAACCGGCTACGCGGTTTCGCGCTTCAACTTTCCCGGCAGGCGCGGCCTCATGTGGACGCTGCTGGTCACCCAGATGTTCCCGGTCGCAGTGCTGATCGTCCCCATTTACACGATCATGGCAAACCTCGGGCTTATCAACACTCCGGTATCGCTGATCATCGCCTATTGCACGGTGGCGGTTCCGTTCTGTTCCTGGCTACTCAAGGGCTACTTTGACACGATCCCCCGAGATCTCGACGAGGCCGGTGCGTTGGACGGCTTGGGGCCGTTCGGTGTGTTCTGGCGAGTCGTACTGCCGCTGGCCCGCCCAGGGCTCGCGGTCACGGCGTTCTTCACGTTCCTCACCGCCTGGGGGGAGGTCGCTTACGCAACTGCCTTTATCCAGACCGACCGGAGATTCACGCTCGCCTACGGCCTGCAACAATTCGTGCCAAGATTCAACGCCCAGTGGGAGTACCTGACCGCCTCGGCCGTGATGGTCACGATCCCCGCTGCCATCGTCTTCCTCTTGGTCCAGCGCAACCTCGTGGCCGGGCTCACCGCCGGTGGCACCAAAGGCTAGTGGATGAGTCGCCTGCCGCTGGCCCGTCAGCCACACCACGACGGGTCGCCGTTGCACGTCCCAGACCAACGGCCCGACCTCGGCGATCGCGTCGACGTGTTCGTCCGGACGCACCGTGACGACGCGGTCAGCGAGGTCGTCGTCCGGTCGGTACTGGACGGTGAGCCGCACTTCGCCGAGGCGCACCGAGATCGTACGGATGGGGCGTGGACCTGGTGGCGGGCAAGCGTCACGGCAGGCAACCCGTGCGTGCCATACCGGTTTCTCCTCGTCGACGCCGAGTCGTATCGCTGGCTCAACGCCGCCGGTGTGCATGCGCGCGACGTCACCGACGCCGGCGACTTCAGGCTGCTCGCCGGGCACCACCCGCCGGGCTGGATACCCGACGCGATCGCGTACCAGATCTTCCCCGACCGGTTCGCCCGGGGCGTCGAGGGCCGGCCCGCGCCGGAGTGGGCAATACCGCAGGACTGGGACGATCCGGTCGTCGGGCGCGATCCGGAGGCTCCTCTGCAATGGTACGGAGGCGACCTGCCGGGGATCGAAGATCACCTCGACCACCTGCTACGCCTGCATGCGAACGTCCTCTACCTGACACCGATCTTCCCTGCGTGGAGCAATCACCGGTACAACGCACGGACCTTCAACCACGTCGATCCCGTCCTCGGCGGGGACGAGGCGCTCCGCTCGCTGGTGGGGACGGCGCACCGCCGGGGCATGCGAGTTGTCGGCGATCTGACGCCCAATCACACCGGGTCCACCCATGAGTGGTTTCAGGCTGCGCTGGCCGATACCGACAGCGTCGAAGCCGGCTTCTACCTGTTCGAGCAACATCCCGAGCAATACGTGATGTGGCTCGCCGAGCCGCGATTGCCGAAGCTGAACTGGCAGTCCGCCGAGTTGCGGCGACGGTTCGCGGACGGACCGACGTCTGTGGTGGCGCGCTGGTTAGCCGGACCGGACGGACTCGACGGATGGCGGATCGACGTCGCCAATATGACCGGACGACACGGCGCAATGGATCTCACCCACGATGTTGCCCGACTGATCCGAGCCACGACGTCCGCGACCGATCCCGAAGCGTGGCTGCTCGCCGAGCACATGCACGACGCCGCTGGCGATCTCCAGATGCCGGACGGGTGGCACGGGACGATGAACTACGCCGGTTTCACCCGTCCGGTGTGGACGTGGCTTGGCAACCCGCCGGCCGACCTGGACTGGTACTTCAGCCAACCCGTGCGTCCACCGCAGTTGCCGGGATCGTCGGTCGTAGCCACGATGCGGGAGGTCGGCTCGCACCTGCCGTGGCGAGCGGTCATCCACTCCATGAACAGCCTCGACTCACACGACACGGCGCGGTTCCGGACGTACGCCGGCGGGTTCGAAGCCGGACGCGAGCGTCACCTGGCGGCGGCGGCGTTACTGTTCACCTCCCCGGGCGTGCCGTCGGTGTTCGCCGGCCAGGAGCTGGGCCTCGAGGGCGTCAACGGCGAGGACTCGCGCCGGCCGATGCCATGGCACCGGCCTTCGTCGTGGGACGCCGCAACACTCGCCGCCTACGAGACATACAGCGGTGTACGGGCGGCGTCGTCGGCTCTGCGTCGCGGCGGGCTGCGGTGGCTCGCCATCTCTGACGACGCCGTGACCTTCGTCCGTGAGGCGCCGGACGAACAAGTGCTCGTGCACGTCGCTCGGGCGGCCCATTCGCGCGTCCGGCTCAATCTGGCTGACCTCGGCGGTGGCGAGCCGCACACCCTGTTCGGAAGCCCTGCGAAGGTGGACGGCGGTGTGCTGGAACTACCCGACGACGGACCCGCTGCCCACGCCTGGCGGCTCACCTGATTGCGGCACATTTCGGGCCCAGTCACCCCCATGCGAGAGGATGGCCTGCGTGGAGTTGCGATTCCGAGCCTCGCCCGCTGAGCAGCAGGCCCTGCTCGACCTGCCGTGGGACATGCCGCTGGCCGAGTGGCCGGAGTGGTACCTCGTCGCACTACCTCGAGGCATCTCCCGCCACGTCGTTCGTTTCATCCGGCTGAACAACCGCATCTACGCGCTCAAGGAGGTCGTGGAGACCTTCGCCAATCGCGAGTACCAGCTGCTCCGCGATCTCCAGCGGCTGAATATTCCTGCGGTGCAGGCGGTCGGGGTCATCAACGGTCGGGAGACCCACGACGGCACTGCACTCGACCCCATCCTCGTCACACGTCACCTGCAGTTCTCCCTGCCGTACCGGGTGCTGTTCGCCCGGATGATGAAGCGTGAGACGGTCGACCGGCTCATCGATGCGCTCGTCGTACTGCTAGTCCGGCTCCACCTGTCCGGGTTCTACTGGGGCGACTGCTCGCTGTCGAACACGCTGTTCCGGCGCGACGCCGGTGCCTTTGCCGCCTACCTGGTCGACGCCGAGACCGGTGAGCTGCACCGCAAGCTCACGGACGGCCAACGCAACCACGACATCGACAACGCGCGGACGAACATTGCCGGGGAGCTGATGGACCTGCAGGCCTCCGGCTTTCTGGACGAGACGGTGGATCCCATCGCCACCAGTGACCAGGTCGTCGAGCGGTACGAGAGTCTCTGGCAAGAGCTCACCGATTGGGAGGCCTTCGACGTCAACGACCGCTGGCGGATCGGCCGCCGGGTCGAGCGGCTCAACGAGCTGGGATTCGACGTGGCTGAACTCGAGATCGTTACCGACATCGGCGGCCGCACCGTGCACGTACAACCGAAGGTGGTCGACCCTGGCCATCACCGGCGCCGGCTGCTGCGGCTCACCGGCATCGACGCGCAGGAGAATCAGGCGCGCCGGCTGCTCAACGACCTGGACGCGTACACCGCCGCCACCGACCAGCAGGGCGAAGACGAGGAGATCGTCGCGTACCACTGGGTGACGGACTGCTACGAACCCGTCGTGCGCGCCGTGCCGCGTGAGCTACGTGGCAAGCTCGAAGGCCCAGAGATCTACCACGAGGTTCTTGAACACCGCTGGTACCTCTCGGAAGAACGCGGCCATGAAGTTGACATCGTTGACGCCGCCCGTTCGTACGTTGAGGACATCCTGCGGCACAAACCAGACGAACGAGCCGTACTGGAACTTGATCCAGCCGCACCTGTGGAACCCCTGTGACGGCGGGGCCACTCGCGAAGATCAGCCGAACTTGGCGAGCTGCCGCGAGATGACCAGGCGCTGAATCTGATTTGTGCCCTCGAAGATCTGCATGACCTTCGCCTCGCGGAAGTAGCGCTCGACTGGGAAGTCCTTGGTGTAGCCGGAGCCGCCGAGCACCTGGACAGCATCCGTCGTCACCCGCATCGCGGTGTCCGTGGCCACCAGCTTGGCGATGCTCGCCTGGCGGGTGTACCGCAGCCCGGCGTCGCGGCGGCGCGCCGCCTCAAGGTACATCGCTCGGGCCGACTCCACGCCTGCCGCCATATCGGCCAGCATGAAACCCACGCCCTGGTGGTCGATGATCGGCTTGCCGAACTGCTCGCGCTGCTTGGCGTAAGCGACAGCGGCGTCGAATGCTGCCTGAGCCACTCCGGTTGCGCACGCGGCGATGCCGAGCCGTCCCGAATCGAGAGCGGAGAGAGCGATGCCGAACCCGGCGCCCTCGGCGCCGATCCGGTGGTCGGCCGGTACCCGCACCCCGTCCAGGTTGACGATGCTGGTCGGCGAGGCCGTCAAGCCCATCTTCCGTTCCGGGGCTCCGAACGACAGCCCGTCAACGCCGGCGGGGACGAAGAAGCACGAGATGCCTCGAGGCCCGTCATCGGACGTGCGGGCCATGACCGTGAAGAAGTCCGCGTAGATGGCGTGCGAGATCCACGCCTTGGTGCCCGTGAGGATGTAGTCGTCGCCGTCGCGGACCGCCCTTGCGGACAGGGCCGCGGCATCTGATCCGGCGTGCGGCTCGGACAGGCAGTAGGCGCCGATCTGCTCACCGCCGACCATGTCCGGCAGCCACCGCTTGCGCTGCTCATCGTTGCCGAATGCGGACATGGCCCACGACGTCATCGTGTGCACGCTCAACGTGAGCGCCACCGTCGCCCACCTGGCCGCCAGCTCCTCCACGACCTGGAGGTAGACCTCGTAGGGTTGGCCGCCGCCTCCGTACTCCTCGTCGTACGGCAGCCCGAGCAGTCCGGCCTGGCCGAGGAGCCGCATGAGATCGCGCGGAAAGGTGCCGTTCGCCTCGGCGGTGTCGGCCTGAGGAGCGAGCTCGGCATCGGCGATCTCACGGACCAGGCCGATGAGGTCTTCCGCCTCAGGGGTAGGAAGTAAGCGCTCCACTGGCACGATCATGTCCTCCACAGCAGGTTGTAAGGGGTTGCCTCAACCTCGATCAAGTACGCGAGCCTGCGCGCCGAGGATCACTCGGCATGGCCGCTCACGCCAGGCCCCAAGGGTACCGGCAGTGCTGACGGTTCTGCGCGCTGCGTAACCGATCAGCAACCCACTCCGGCAAGCCTTGCGGACGTCTATACCTAGAACTACTATGTATCGCACTATTAGGCATGGAGGTGTCCCGTGCACATCGCCAAGGACTTGGTTGCCGCTTCGGCCACTCCGCTGGTACTCGGCATCCTGGCCGAGGAGGAAAGCTACGGGTACGCCATTCTCAAGCGGATCAGCGAGTTGTCCGGGGGCCAGCTCGAGTGGTCCGACGGACTGCTCTACCCGCTGCTGCACCGCTTGGAGCGGCTCGGACACGTCGAATCGAGCTGGCACTCGCCGGACAATGCGCGGCGGCGCAAGTACTACCGCATCACCGATCGGGGACGGACCGAACTGGCCGCCCAACAGGCCCAGTGGGCGACGGTCGTAAGCACGCTGCGTGATGCCTGGCGGGCGAACCGCTCGACCGGAATCCGCACGGCAATCCCGCTCGAGGTGGGCCCGTGACCACCTACGAGCCCAGGGACCTCGAAGCCCAGATCGCCGAGTGGCGGGCATTCGTCACCAGCCGCCGGGAAGTCACCGACACCGACAGCGAAGAGCTCGAAGATCACCTGCGCAGCCACATCGCCGAACTGACCAGCGCCGGCCTGCAAACCGACGAGTCATTCCTCATCGCTGTTAAGCGAATGGGGAGCGTCGACGAACTGTCCCGCGAATACGCGCGCGAGCATTCCGATCGGCTGTGGAAGCAACTCGTTATGCCATCGGGCACGGATCGTCCAGCGAGCTCACCCTCTCGGCGTGAGTTCCTTATCATGCTGTCCTGTGCCCTGTTGGCGGCCGTCGCTGTCAAGATTCCTGCCGCGTTCGGGCTCGACATCTCCGACCATGCCGGCTTCTACCAGCGCAACCTCGCGTTCTTCGCGTTGCCGCCGCTTGCGGCGTACTTCTGCTGGCGGCGTCGGGTTGGCCCGGGCGTTCTGGCCACAGTCGCCGGGTTGTTCGTACTCGGTGCCGTCGCCGCCAACGCGTACCCACTGAGCGAGGACTCGCAGAGCCACACGCTGACTGCGCTCCACCTGCCCCTTGCCCTCTGGCTGGTGGTCGGGGTCGCTTATGCCGCCGGTGATTGGCGGGCGGACCGCCGGCGTATGGATTTCATCCGCTTCTCCGGCGAGTGGTTCATCTACTACGTCCTGATCGCGCTCGGCGGCGGCGTCCTCATCGGGTTGACCATAACGATCTTCGGTGAGATCGGCATCGAGGCGGAGCCGTTCGTCGAGGGGTGGCTGCTGCCCGGCGGCGCCATGGGCGCCGTTGTCGTCGCCGCATGGCTCGTCGAAGCCAAACAGAGCGTCATCGAGAACATGGCGCCGGTGCTGACCCGCCTGTTCATTCCCCTGTTCGCAGCCGCCCTGCTCACCTACCTGGCCGCCGTCGTGTGGACCGGCGCGGGCCTCGACATCGACCGCGACGCTCTCATCGTGTTCGACGTCCTGCTGGTCGTGGTGCTCGGGCTCCTGCTCTATACGATCTCGGCGCGCGACCCGGTTGCGCGGCCGGGCGTCTTCGACCAGCTCCAGCTCGCATTGGTGCTGTGTGCCCTGGTCATCGACGTCATCGTGCTCGCATCTCTGCTCACTCGGATCACGGAGTGGGGCTTCACACCCAACCGGTCGGCTGCACTAGGCGAGAACGTCATCCTGCTGGTGAACCTTGCCTGGTCGGCCTGGCTGCTGCTCCGGTTCGTCCGGGCCCGCGAACCGTTCGCCACCCTGGAGCGCTGGCAGACGCGTTACCTCAGCGTGTACGCCGCGTGGGCGTGGACGGTTGTACTGCTGTTCCCGCTCATGTTCGAGTTCGCCTGAACCGGTCGCCGGCTCATGCACCGGCCGGCGCTCAGCGGCGGGCCCGGACGATCTCGTAGAGCGCTATGCCGGCCGCTACCCCCGCGTTGAGTGACTCGACGTCGCGCGCGATGGGAATGCGCGCCACCACGTCACAAGCCTGCGTGACGACCCTCGACATGCCGGCGCCTTCTGAACCCACGACCAGGCACAACGGCTCGGTGGCGACTTCCAGTTCACTCACCTCGACCGTGCCGTCGCCGGCCAGCCCGACGACGAACAGCCCCGCTTCGGCATACTCGCGCAGCTGGCGCGCGAGGTTGGTGGCGCGGGCCACGGGCACTCGGGCAGCGGCACCCGCGGATGTCTTCCACGCGCCCACGGACATTCCGGCGCTGCGCCGCTCTGGAATGACGACGCCATGGGCACCGAAGGCGGCCGCTGAGCGGACGACAGCTCCGAGGTTCCGCGGGTCGGTCACTCCGTCCAGCGCGACAAGGAGCGGAGGTTCGCCCGCGTGGTGGGCAGCGGCTACCAGATCGTCCGGGTGGGCGTACTCATAGGGCGGGACGGTGAGTGCGACACCTTGGTGGACGGCACCTGCCGTGAGTCGGTCCAGCTCGGGCCGCGGCGATTCGAGCACCGACAGGCCGCGTTCGGCCGCGGTCTTGAGGATCTCGCGAACCCGGTCATCGGAGTCGATGCGTTCGGCCACGTACAGCGCCTTGACCGGAACGTCCGCACGGAGCGCCTCTAGCACCGTGTTCCGACCGGCGACGGTTTCGGCGGTACCTGTCCTGCCGCGCCGACTGCCGCCCTTGCCGCCCGCAGTGCGCCCGGCCGCCTTGCGATTGGCAGCCGCTCGGCGCGCCTTCGGGTGGCCGGGACGCAGCTCCGCAGGCGGTGTCGGCCCCTTGCCTTCGAGGCCGCGACGCCGCTGGCCACCCGATCCGACGACGGCGCCTTTTTTCGTCCCGGACTTGCGCACGGCGCCGCGCCGCCGCTGGTTACCCGCCATCATCAATCACCATTCCACCACTCCCGTGATCATCGGCACTTACCGCGTAATGCGACCAAAAACTGCCGATCATCACGGGGAGAGTTCCCAGCGTGGGCCGGTCGGCGTGTCTTCGATGACGATGCCGGCGACCGCCAACTGGTCGCGAATGGCGTCGGCGGTAGCGAAGTCGCGCTGCTGGCGAGCTTCCTCACGGCGCCTCAGCAGCGACGTCACCAGCGAATCCACCACGCTGCTGAGACGCTCGGTGCCGAAGACCCCGTTGCCCATCTCTGCCCATGGTTCGCCGAGTGGGTCGAGCCCGAGCACCCCGAGCATGTGGCGCACCGACGCCAGATTGGCTCGCAGGTCGCTGGAGTCGCCGGCAGCAAGCAGCTTGTTGCCATCGCGGACGTCGTCGAAGATCACGGCCATCGCCTCGGGCACCGCCAGGTCGTCGTCCATCGCTGCGGTGAACGCCGACGGCAGCGGCTCGGACGTCGGGTCAACGCCACCGGTCACCTCGCTGGCGCGTAAGACATACCCCTCGATCCGCCGGTATCCCGCACCGGCCTCGGCCAGCGCTTCCTCGGTGTACTCCAGGACGCTCCGGTAGTGCGCCGACACCAGGTAGAACCGCAGCTCGACCGGGCGAATCCGGCGAACCACTTCGGACACGAGCAGCGTGTTGCCCACCGACTTGCTCATCTTGGTGCCGCCGAAATTCACCATCGCGTTGTGCATCCAGTACCGGGCGAACGGGTGACCGGCGGCCCGCGACTGGGCGAGCTCGTTCTCGTGGTGGGGAAAGCGCAGGTCGAGCCCGCCGCCGTGAATGTCGAACTCCGAGCCGAGGTACTTTGCGGCCATCGCGGAGCACTCCAGGTGCCAGCCCGGCCGGCCTCGTCCGAACGGAGTGGGCCAGGACGCAGTCTCAGGTTCGCCCGGCTTGTGGCCCTTCCACAGCGCGAAATCGCGCGGATCGCGTTTGCCGCGCGGATCGGCGTCCTCGGCGGGTTTCATGTCATCGATGCTCTGCCGTGACAGCTCGCCGTACGCCGGCCAGGATCGCACGTCGAAGTAGACGTCCCCGGAGCCGTCCTTCGCCGGGTAACCGTGCCCACGTTCGACGAGTTCGGTCATCAACTCGACCATCTCGGTGATGTGGCCGGTAGCGCGGGGCTGGTACGTCGGTGGCACGCAACCGAGCACTGCGTAGGCGTCGTCAAGAGACCGTTCGTTCAGGTAGGCCAACGCCCACCACGCGATTCCGGCCTCGGCCGCCTTGGCCAGTACCTTGTCCTCGATGTCCGTGACGTTGGCGACCAGCGTCACCTGGTACCCGGACTGGACGAACCAGCGCCGCAGCACGTCGAAGACCACTTCCTTGCGGATATGGCCGATATGCGGCGGGCCCTGCACGGTCAGGCCACAGTGGTAGATCCCAACCTTGCCCGGACGGACGGGCACGAAGTCACGGATCTCGCGGGTGGCGGTGTCGTACAGGCGAAAACTCACCGCCCCAGCGTATCGGCGATGATAAAGAAGACCCGACCGACAGGACGAGGACTCCGTAATGCGGCGATTCGCCCGGCTGAGCGCCACCACCTCATGGTGGCTGCCCTACGCGACGGGGGCGGCGCTAGCGACGGGTGTCCTCGTGGTGCTGGTGTGGCAGGTCGTGGTGCGGGGGCCGATTGTCGCCGCCGACTGGCCTTTGCACGAGCTGCTGACGACGAGAGTTCCGGACGGCGCCGGCAGGGTCGTCCTTGACAGCCTGGCCCGGCCCGGCCAACGCTGGCTCACCCTGCCGCTGCTACTCGTGGTCGGGGCCTGGGTGAGCTGGCGCCAACGCCGCCTCCAGCCGATGCTCGCCGTGCTCACCGGGCTGGGGACCGCATACCTGGTCGGGAAGACCGTCAAGTACGGGCTCTCGCGGACCCCGCCGTACAAGGACGTCGACATCCTGCATGGTGTCGGAGAGGCCTTTCCGTCCGGCCATGCCGCGAACGCCGTCATGACCTGGGCACTGATCAGCGTGCTGCTGTTCGGTGCGAGCGGGTTGTGGCCGAACCGGCGGCGACTGCGCCACGGGCTCGCCGTCAGTGCCGGTCTGGCCGTGCTGGTCGGAACGATCATGGTGGTGATGGACTACCACTGGCTCAGCGACGTTCCTGGTGGCTGGGTGGTCGGGTTGCTCGCCCTGATGCTCGCGCTCCTGGCGCTAGGGCCGGCGCCGTCAGTGGAGAATGAGCACACTCGCGACGGCGGCCAGTCCCTCGCCACGGCCGGTCAAGCCGAGCCCGTCCGTGGTGGTGCCGCTGACGGTGACGGGAGCGCCGACCGCCTGCGAGAGGACCGCCTCGGCCTCTGACCGCCGCGTACTGATCTTCGGCCGGTTGCCGATGACCTGGATCGCCACATTCCCGATCTCGTAACCCGCGGCGCGCACGAGGCGGGCGGCTTCCGCGAGCAGGGCCGCGCCGGCGGCTCCGGACCACTCCGGCCGGTCGGTGCCGAAGATGGCACCAAGGTCACCGATGCCGGCCGCCGACAACAACGCGTCGCACGCGGCATGCGCCGCCACGTCGCCGTCCGAGTGGCCTGCACAGCCGGCCGTCTCGTCCGGCCACAGCAACCCGGCGACCCAACACGGGCGTCCCGCTTCGAGCGGATGGACGTCCACACCGATGCCGGTTCGCGGAGTCACCGCGCACCTGCGCTCGCGCGGCGGGCCAGGATGGCCTCGGCCAGCACCAGGTCGATCGGCCGCGTGACCTTAAACGCCTCCTCGTGCCCGGCCACTACAGCGACCCGGTGGCCGAGCTGCTCGACAAGCCCGGCATCGTCCGTGACGGCACCGCTGGCCGTCGCATGAGCACGCTCAAGGACGTATCGGCGGAATCCCTGCGGGGTCTGCACAGCCCGCAGCGTATGCCGATCCGGTGTGCCGACCACGGTTTCGTGTTCGACCTGTTTCACCGTGTCAGCGAGCGGGATTGCCGGGACGGCAGCCTCAGCACCGTGCGCCAATGCGCCGGCGACCGCGGCGAACACCGACGGCGGGGTCAAGCAGCGGGCTGCGTCGTGAATCAGCACCGTATCGACATCCGGCGGCAAGGCGGCGAGCGCACGAGCCACCGACTGCCGCCGGTCGGCACCACCCGCGACAACGAGCAGCGAGGCAACTTCGCCCGCCAGCAGGCCACGGACTTCGTCGACGTGATCGACGGGTGCCGCGACGGCGACTACGCTCACTACCCGTGACGCTAGTGCGCCGCGTACGGCGTGGACCAGCAGTGGCTCTCCCGCCAACGGCAAGAGTGCCTTGGGTACGCCGGCCCCAAGCCGTTCGCCGCGCCCTGCCGCCGGCACGATCAGTCCGATGGTCGCCATGGTCCTGTTCTTACCAGTCCGCGAATAGCACGGCCCCGCACGCGCCTGTCACGTGCGGGGCCTGAAAGTGTGCAGTTGAGTGTGGGCCGGCGAGCGGTCAGCCCGCGAGCACCTCGTCGAGGAGTGTTTCGGCCTTGTCCTCGTTGGTGTGCTCGGCAAGCGCGAGCTCAGAGACCAAGATCTGCCGCGCCTTGGCGAGCATGCGCTTCTCACCGGCGGACAATCCTCGATCGCGCTCGCGGCGCCACAGGTCGCGTACCACTTCGGCAACCTTGATCACATCGCCCGAGGCGAGCTTCTCAAGGTTGGCCTTGTACCGGCGTGACCAGTTGGTCGGTTCCTCGGTGTGCGGCGTACGCAGCACCTCGAAGACCCGGTCGAGGCCTTCTTGGTTAACCACGTCGCGAACGCCGACGAGGTCGACATTGTCAGCCGGGACGCGAACAGTCAGATCACCTTGGGTGACCTTCAGGACGAGGTATCGACGCTCCTCTCCTTTGATCGTACGGGTCTCGATCGCTTCAATAAGCGCGGCACCGTGATGGGGGTAGACAACCGTCTCGCCGACCTTGAAAGTCATATGTTTCTGTCCCCTTTCCCGTCACAAGGATAACACGCCCCGCCTGTCCGGGGAGGGGTGTTTGCGCTGGTCAGAGCAAAGACAGGGGCTTGACAAACAGGGCGGTGGTGTGCTTGTTTCAGGCAGTTAGGGCGTTGATCAGTGCCTGTCACCCGGTGCCTACCGCGGCCGTGACCTCGCTCGGGACCGCTCTGGGGGCGGTGCTTGGCGTGGCCGGCACGCAGCTCGCCACACTGACCATTGCGGTGTTTTCCGGCCAGCTTTCGGTGGGCTGGCTGAACGACTTTGTCGATCGTCATAGGGACCGCGCCGCAGGTCGCACGGACAAGCCACTCGCCATGGGAACCATCTCGCCCGCGACCGTCCAGTGGGCCATCACCGTCGCCGCCGCCGTGTGCGTACCGGCGTCGCTGGCGTTGGGCGTGGTTCCCGGCACGGCACACCTCATTGCGGTAGCAGCGGCGTGGGCCTACAACTTGGGCGGCAAGCAGACCGTCTTGTCGTGGCTGCCGTACGCGGTCGGTTTCGGCCTGTTGCCGGCAATCGCCTGGCTCGTGTCGCCGCAGCCCGGCGCGCCGCCGTGGTGGATGATCGCCGGCGGGGCGTTGCTAGGCATCGGCGCTCACGGGGCGAACGTCCTGCCCGATCTGGAAACCGACCGCGTGACTGGCGTGGCCGGGTTTCCGCACCGCCTGCCCCGTACCGTACTGCGCGTCGGCACCGCAGCCGTATTGTTCAGCGCGCTGACGCTGCTGACCTTAGGCCCGGCCCGCGCGTCCTGGCTCGTCGACGCCGTCGTCCTGGCGGCCGGCGCCGCGCTGGCGGTCGTCGCCGCCGGCGTGGGAGGCACTCGCCTGCCCGCCCGCGTTCCGCTACTGGCCGCGGCCGCGATCGCAGCCCTGGCCATCGCGTCCCTGCTCGTGGCCGGCGCCGGCCAGCTGAGGTGATCGTTTTTGCCCAGCGTTCGTATCCCGGCCTTTCTCGACAATGTTCATCAGCGTGCCCGGTACGCTAGGTCCGCGCTCGGCCGCCGGTGCATTGGCGGTCGGCACCCAGCTTGTGACACCGAAGGAGATCATCGCCGTGCTGTCCGCTGCTCAACGCCGCCTGGCCGTCCTCGCCTCGGTGTTGCTCGTCGGCCTGGTGGCCGCTGGTTGTGGTGCCGTGCGCGAGCAGACTCAGTGGCAGGCCGACCGCACGCATGGCGTCAGTGCCACTGCAGGCGACATCGGCATCCGCAACGCACTCGTAGTGGCTGACGACGAAGGCCGGCGGGCGACTGTTATCGCGATGTTCGACAACGCCCGTGGCGAGGCAGACGAACTCGTTTCCATCCGGGTCGGCGGTCGCGACGCCGAGCCCGAGGGCGGCCCGATGGAGATTCCGGCCGGCGGCAACGTCTCACTCGGACCGGACCACACCCGGTTGGATGTGACAGGCGCGGACGCCCAGCCCGGCCGCCGCGTCGAACTCGAGTTCATCTTCGCCAACGCACCGCGCGCAACTGTCAACGCACTCGTTCTTAGCGCCGACGGTATCTACGCCGACGCCCTCAACTAACTCTCCCCCGCTGCCGGTTGATCACGTTCAGCAGGTGCATGGGTGCCGTACCACCCGCGCGCGCCTGGTGGAGTGCCGACGGACCTACTGGACGTGATCAATCGGTGCCGTACCAGGCATGCGGGTGGTACGGCAGGGATATGCATACCGAACGTGATCGAACGGGATTTCAGGCCTCGAACTTGTAGCCGAGCCCACGCACGGTCTGCAGGTAGCGCGGCTGGGCGGGATCGGGTTCGATCTTGGCGCGCAACCGCTTGACGTGGACGTCCAGCGTCTTGGTGTCCCCGACGTAGTCGGCACCCCAGATACGGTCGATCAGCTGCCCGCGAGTGAGGACCCGACCGGCATTGCGCAGCAGTAGTTCCAGCAGTTCGAACTCTTTCAGCGGCAGCCGCACGCTCTCGCCGCTCACGGTCACCACGTGGCGTTCGACGTCCATGCGCACCGGGCCGGCTTCGAGCACTGCCGGCGCCAGGTCCGCGGTCTCCGTACCGCGGCGCAGGACCGCCCTGATCCGCGCCAACAGCTCGCGGGACGAGAACGGCTTGGTGACGTAGTCGTCGGCGCCGAGTTCGAGGCCGACAACCTTGTCGACCTCGGAGTCCTTGGCCGTCAACATGATCACCGGGACGCTCGACCGCTGGCGCAACTGGCGGCACACCTCGGTGCCCGGTAGACCGGGCAACATCAGGTCAAGGAGCACCAGATCGGCGCCGGCGCGGTCGAATTCTTCGAGAGCGGCATCGCCATTGTCGGCGACGGCGACCTCGAACCCCTCCTTGCGCAGCATGTAGGACAACGCGTCACTGAACGAATCCTCGTCCTCGACTACGAGCACACGAGTCACGGTGCGGCCTCCGGAGTGGTCGAACTGGCCACGGGCGGGCGCCCGGGCCGAGGAGTGTGAAGCGGAAGCCGCAGCGTGAAGGTCGACCCGGCTCCCTGCACACTCCACACGCTTACCTCACCGCCGTGGCTGGCGGCAATGTGCTTGACAATCGCAAGCCCTAGACCGGTTCCGCCGGTGGCACGCGATCGCGCTGGGTCCACCCGGTAGAACCGCTCGAAGATCCTCTCTTGTTCCGTTTCAGCTATGCCGATGCCCTGGTCCGTGACGCTGATCTCGACCCGGTCCTCGCGCCGCCGCACGCCGACTGCAACGCGGGTGTGGGGTGGGCTATAGGCCACGGCATTCTCCACCAGATTGCCGACCGCCACCACGAGCTGCGGCTCATTGCCGAGCACCTGCAACCCCTTGTGGCCGCCGGACGCGAGCCGGATCTGCTTGTTCTCAGCGTCGACCCGGGACCGGTCCAGGGCGGCGGCCACCACATCGTCCATCTCGACGATCTCCGGTGACTCCACCGGATCGTCGTACTGCAGCCGCGACAGATCGATGATCTCTTGGACGAGCCGCGTCAGCCGGGCGCCCTCTTCCTGCATCCGCTTGGCGAACCGCTCGACGGCCGCCGGATCGTCCGCCGCGTCTTGTACCGCCTCGGCCAGCAGTGTCAGCGCCCCAATGGGGGTCTTCAGCTCATGGGACACGTTCGCGACGAAGTCACGACGCACCTCGTCCACGCGAATCGCCTGAGTACGGTCCTCGACGAGCACAAGGACGAGTGACGCACCCAGCGGGGCGACGCGGGCGGCGACGTGCATCGTGTGCGTCGTATCCGCCGAGCGCGAGACCACGAGCTGGACCTCACGGATCTGGCCATCGCGGAAGACCGCTTCGGACAGGGTCCGCAACTCCGGTACCGCGAGCTTGTCCTGGCGCACGAGGCCGAAGGCGTATGCCGACGGACTGGCCTTGACCACGTCCAGTTCCGGGTTCAGCAGCAGGGCGCTGTGTTTCAGCACGGAGAGGACTTCGTCGACACCGTGCGGCACGACGGGCTCGGGCGACGACGGGACTGTGTGCTGAGCACGTTCACTGGCCCGGAACGCCAGGCCGGCGGCCAAGCCGACCGCGGCGGCCGCGGCGGCGATCAACGCGCCCGTAACCAGCTCCACACTCGTCAATGGTAGGTGGCCCCTAGCCGCACGCTGCCACACCACCGGCATCGCGCCTGGTCACGCCGTCTTTGACGGCCATTGTTCATCGAGGCTTACCTGGCGATTCACCTCGCGTCCCCACTCTGACATGTACGCCCCATACCGTGACTGCACTGGCCACATCGCTGAAATGGCGCGGCTAGGGTGACAGTTCGACTCATTTCTAAGGCGGATTCCGGATGCGAGAGGCTTTTCACGAACAACTCGACGAGGTGACAGGCCGGCTGGTCGGCATGACCCGCAAGGCCGGTGAGCAGATCAAGGCGGCAACAACCGCGCTGCTCGAAGCCGACATCCAGCTGGCGGACCAAACCGTTGCCGGCGACGCCTCGATCAACCGCGATCAGCTCGAAATCGACGAGCGGGTCCTCGGGATGATCGCCCGGCAGGCGCCGGTGGCCCAGGACCTTCGTGCCGTGCTGTCCGCAATGCGCAGCACGTCCGACATCGAGCGCATGGGCGACCTTGCCGTTCACGTCGCGAAGATCGCCCGGATGCGGTACCCGGACGTCGCGGTGCCGGAGGAGTTCCGCGGGACGTTCCGCAACATGGGCACCACCGGTGCGGCGATGGCCGACAAAGCCGGCGCCGTTCTTCGAACCCGCGACATCGACGGGGCTGCTGAACTGGCAAGTGACGACGACGAGATGGACCGGCTCCACCGGTCGCTGTTTCAGGCGATGTTCGACAGCGGTTGGAGCCGCAGCGTTGAGGTGGCCGTTGATATCGCGCTGCTGGGCCGCTACTACGAGCGGTTCGCCGACCACGCCGTCCACATCGCGGTGAACGTTCGTTACCTCGTTACCGGCGAGCTCGAGTGGGCGGACAGCACGGCCGGCCACTGACCGACCAAACCCTCCGACTTAATCCCCGGCGGCTCGCAGGTACCGCGCCGCCAGCGCGCGTAACCGATCGGCAAGCTCGGGCGGGTCGATGACGTCGAAGTCGACGTCCAACATGCCGATGTAAACAGCTCCCATGTCGAGGCTGTCGGAGCCGGCGTGCATGATGCAGGTCTTGTCATCCACCGGTTCGACCCGTACGGGCGGCGGCAGTTTCGGCGCGACGTCCCTGGCCGGTGCATGCAGCCTGACGGTGAACCGATACCGCCAGGTCGCCGCCCCTGTGCCCTCGGTTACGAAGGCGGCGATGCCACCGGGCGGCAGCTCGCGGGGGGCGAATCGTGGTCCTGTCGGCGTGCGCGGCTTCAATCGGTCGACCCGGAACGTCCGCCAATCGGCGCGATCCACATCCCACGCGACGAGGTACCAGCGGCCCCGAAGGTAGGCCAGCCGGTGTGGCTCCACCGTGCGGACCGCTTCGGCGCCGTCGTGGCTCACGTAATCGAATCGAAGACTTTCCCGGTCTCGGCACGCCGCCGCGACCACCGTCAACACCGACGGGTCGGCGCTTTGGGAACTCGTCTTGATCGGCACGGTGTACTTCTGCAGGGCGTTCACGCGGTGCCGAAGCCGGGCCGGCAGCACCTGCTCGAGCTTGGCCAACGCGCCGACCGACGCCTCCTCGATGCCCGTTACTGACCCTGCGGCGGCCGACGTACGCAGACCCGCTGCCACGGCGACGGCCTCGTCGTCGGTCAGCAGCAGCGGCGGCAGGGCCGCGCCCGTACCCAGCCGGTAGCCACCCGCGACGCCGGGCGTGGCGGTGACCGGGTAGCCAAGGCTCCGCAACCGCTCGACGTCGTTGCGGATCGTCCGGGTTGTGACGCCAAGACGGTCGGCGAGTTCTGGGCCGGTCCAGTCCCGCCGTGCCTGGAAGAGACCAAGCAGGCGGAGCAGCCGAGCGGATGTCTCCAACATTTCTCGAGCATCGTAGCGCTTGCGGAAAGAACCGTTCCGCAATTGTTCCTACGGTGAATCCATGGAGAACACAGAGCTGATTCGATCCTTCCAGATCACGATCCCGCAGGCCGACGTCGACGACCTGCACGACCGCCTGGACCGGACCCGGTGGTTCGACGACCTGGCTGGTGTCGAGTGGGTCCGCGGTGTGCCCACGAGTTATCTCAAGGGCTTGACCGACCACTGGAAAACCGAGTTCGACTGGCGGTCGTGGGAGGCAAGGCTCAACGAGTTGCCTCACTTCGTCACTCAGTTCGACGGTCAGCCGATCCACTTCGTCCACGTTCGTTCGCCCGAACCCGACGCCCTGCCGCTCATCCTCACCCATGGCTGGCCGAGTTCGTTCGTCGAGTTCCTTGACGTAATCGGGCCGCTGACCGATCCGCGTTCCCACGGTGCCGACCCGGCCGATGCTTTCCACGTCGTCATCCCGTCCCTGCCGGGTTTCGGTTTCTCGACACCGTTGCGCGAGACTGGATGGGGCAATCTGTTCCGCGTCGCCGCGGCGTGGGCGGAACTCATGGAACGGCTCGGATACGAACGATTCGCAGCGCACGGCGGTGACGTCGGGGCCGGGATCACCGGCATGCTCGCGATGCTCGCCCCGCATCGGTTGGTGGGAGCACACACGACCGGGCCGACGCCAGCGTTCCCGTTCGGGCCGCCGCTCGACGTCGAGGGGCTGGACGGCGCCGACCGGGTACGAGCCGAGCGGTTCAACGAGTACCAGCGGGACGGGCTCGGCTATCTCCACCTGCAGGCGACCCGCCCGCAGACGCTGGCCCACCTGATCACCGACTCGCCCGTGGGCCAGCTGGCCTGGATCGTGGAGAAGTTCAAGGAATGGACCGACGGTGCCGCCGAGCTGCCCGAGGATGCCGTCGATCGCGAACAACTGCTGGCCAATGCCAGCATCTACTGGTTCTCGCGAGCCGGAGCTTCGTCAGCACACATCACCTACGAGGGCATGCAGGCGTTTCGCCAGTTCATGGAGGAGCATGCAGGGGACGACGGGGCCAGCACACCGACGACTGAACTCGGCGTCCCAACCGGGGTGGCCGTCTTTGCCGCGGACATGAGCATTCGGAGCCTCATCGATCCCGCCGGCTCGCTGGACCACTGGACCGAGTACGACCGCGGTGGTCACTTTCCGGCGATGGAAGTGCCGCACCTGCTGACTCAGGACATCCGGTCATTCTTCGGCAAGCTCCGCACCCACTAACCGCGTGGGGCAGGGCGTGGCGGGTTGCTAAGGGGTCCTGGACGTCAGCGGCGGCCCTGGCTCGCCACGGCCTGAATCGCCGCTTCGGCGGCGTTCGGGTCGAGGTACTCGCCACCGGTCTTGATCGGGCGCATCGACTCGTCCAGCTCGTAGAGCAGCGGGATACCGGTGGGGATGTTCAGCCCGACCACGGCCTCGTCGGACATCCCGTCAAGATGCTTCACCAACGCCCGCAGCGAGTTCCCGTGCGCGGCAACCAGGACTGTCAGCCCGCGGCGCAGATCCGGCACGATCGCGTCGTACCAGTACGGCAGCATCCGATCGACCACGTCGGCCAGGCATTCGGTGCGGGGCAGCAACTCGGGCGGCAGGTCGGCGTACCTCGGGTCGCCGGCCTGCGAATACTCGTCGTCGTCCGCGATGGTCGGCGGCGGCGTGTCGTAGGAGCGCCGCCAGGTCATGAACTGCTCTTCGCCGAACTCCTCGAGCGTCTGCTTCTTGTTCTTGCCCTGCAGGGCGCCGTAGTGACGCTCGTTGAGCCGCCATGACCGGCGGACCGGAATCCAGTGCCGCTCAGCGGCGTCCAGGGTGATCTCCGCGGTTCGGATGGCCCGGCGCAGCACGCTGGTGTGGACGACGTCTGGGAACAGCTCACGCTCGACGAGCAACTCGGCCCCGCGGAGCGCCTCGGCCCGTCCCTTCTCGCTCAAGCCGACGTCGACCCAGCCGGTGAACAGGTTCTTGGCGTTCCATTCGCTCTCGCCGTGACGGAGCAGCACGAGGCGGTAAGGCATGCAGTCGAGCGTAGTCGACAGCCAATGATCATTCCGGGCGTAGGTGCTCGAATGCCGCGAGATTGCGGGTCGACTCACCGCGAGCCAGTCGCCATTCCCATTCGCGCCGGATCGCAGACGAGAAGCCCAGTTCGAGGATGGTGTTGAAGGACGAGTCGGCGGCGTCCAGCACCACACCAAGTAGCCGGTCCAGCTGCTCGGGGGTGACGGCGTCGAGGGGCAGGCGTCCTACGAGGTAGATGTCGCCGGCACCGTCCACGGCGAAGGCCACACCGGACAGCCGGGCGTTACGCTCCAGCAGCCAGCGGTAGACACCCTCGAGGTTCTCATCGGGATGCCGAGCCACGAAGGCATTCACGACCAGGCTGTGGTCACGCACCGCCAGGCTGCAGGACGTCTTGAGCTTGCGCTCGCCGGGCAACTCCACCGAGAACCGGCCCGGCGAATCTTCAGTCCACGCCGCTCCGCTGTCGGCCAGGTGAGTCCGGACGATCTCGGCTACGCGTTCGCTCGGCACGACTACCAGCTTGCCCCATACCCACGCATAGAACGGCGCCCGGTACCGACGAGCCGGCCATGGCGTTACGTCCCTTAGTGCCCGGCGGCAAGCCGCAGTACGGTGGCACCCGACAGCCCGTGCGATTTCACGCCCGGTCCCGACACCCGGGGGGTCCGGTGGTCACGACGAGCATCGTCGATCAGGCACGAGCCGCCTTCGAACGTAACGCCTGGGCCGAGGCGCGCAACCTGCTCGCGTCAGTACCGGATCTTGAGCCGGACGACCTGGACCGGCTCGCCGTGGCCGCTTACCTCACCGGTCAGACGGATACCGCAGTCGACGCGTGGGAGCGAGCGCACCACGCCTTCACCGACAAAGGAGAGATCGCCCGCGGCGTTCGATGTGCGTTCTGGCTCGGGATGCTGCTCATGCAGCGCGGCGAACATGCGCGCGGCGGAGGGTGGTTCGCACGCGGGCAGCACATCCTCGACGACAGGTCCCTCGACTGTGTCGAGCAGGGGTACTTCCGCATTCCGGCCGCGCTGAACGCCCTGGAAAGCGGCGACGGCGAGACTTCGTACCGCGCTTCCGCCGACATCACAGCCATCGCCGACCGGTTCGGCGACTCTGATCTTCTAGCACTAGGGCTGCTTGGTCTGGGCCAGTCCCTGATCCTGCGCGGCAATGCCACCGAGGGCATGTCGGTGCTGGACGAGACCATGGTGGCGGTCACGACAGGCGACGTTGCTCCGATCGTCGCCGGCATCGTCTACTGCGGGACGATCATCGCGTGCCGGCAGGTGTTCGACGTCCGGCGGGCCAAGGAATGGACGTCGACGCTGAGTCGCTGGTGCGCCACGCACCAGGACCTCAAGCCGTTCCGCGGGCAGTGCTTGGTTCATCGTTCAGAGATCATGCAGTTGCGCGGCGAGTGGGCCGACGCCATGGTCGAGGTGCAGCAGGCCGTCGACCACCTGTCAGACCCGCCCGGCGACCCGGTTCTCGGCATGGCGCTGTACCAGCAGGCCGAACTGCTACGGCTGCGAGGGCAACTGAATCAGGCCGAGCGAGGCTACCGCGACGCGAGCGACTGCGGGCACACCACGCAGCCCGGCCTCGCGCTGCTCCGGCTCGCCCAAGGCCGTATGGATGATGCAAGCGCGGCCGTCCGGCGGGCCTTGACCGAGGCCGACGCTCCGGTTGAGCGGTCCAGGTTGCTCGCCGCATACGTGGAGATCAGCTTGGCCGCCGGCGATATACAAGCGGCCCGGACTGCGGCGGACGAACTCGAGAAGATCGCAGGGTCATTCGACTCGCTGTACTTGGCAGCCGTGCTAACGGCCGCGCAGGGATCGTTGCTGCTCACCGAGGGCGATGGCGCCGGAGCGTGCGCGGCCCTCCGCCAGGCGTGGACGGCTTGGCATGAGCTCGAAGTGCCGTACGAGGCGGCCCGCGTCAGGTTGCGCCTTGTCGGCGCCTACCGCCGGCTCGGCGATCACGACACTGCCGCCATGGAACTCGATGCCGCCCGCCGGGTCTTCGAGCAATTGGGCGCTGCGCCCGACCTGATCCGGGTGCGCCGGTTCGCCGAACCGCCGACGGCGGAAACAGCTGGCGGCCTGACGTCGCGAGAGATCGAGGTGCTTCGGCTGATGTCCACCGGCGCGACAAATCGGGAGATCGCCGACACGCTCGTGATCAGCGAGCACACCGCCCGGCGGCATCTGCAGAACATCTTCGCCAAGATCGGCGTGTCATCTCGCGCCGCCGCTACCGCCTACGCGTACGAGCACGATCTTCTGTAGGTCCCGTCCGTGGTACGGACGTACCACGGTGGCGGCACTCCCATTTGGTAATCGCGGGCGATGAGCGCGTGCTCCCTTGATCCGTAGCGTCCTGAGTACGGAGCCAAACCGCCAGGGAGCAATCGACGTGACGACCATCCAACACTCGGACGAGGTGCGGAATCTCTACCAACGTGCGCTCGACGGGACTTCGGTACGCAGCCGCTACGTCAACGTCGACGCCAGCGGCGAGCGAGTGCACGTCCTGGAGACCGGTGACGGTCCCCCGCTCGTGCTCCTGCACGGTACGGGGGTTGCGGGGTGGTTCTTCCTGCCGTTGCTGAGGGAGCTCAAAGGGTTCGGCATCATCGCTCCTGATCGGCCCGGCCAGGGCCTGAGCGACCCTATCGACCTGCCACGGCGCACCTATCACGAGACGTCCGTCGAGTGGCTGGACCGGCTGCTCGAGGCGCTCGAGTTGGACGCCGTTGCATTGGTGGGCCACTCGGGGGGCGGCGTGCTGGCGTTGCGATACACATTGGCGCGCCCGGCCCGGGTCAAGCGGCTCGTGATGATCGGCCCTCCCGCATTGCCGAATACCCGCTGTCCCCTGCCCTATCGATTGATGGCAACGCCAGGAGTGGGAGGGCTGCTGTCCCATGTCTCGCCGCCAAGTCGCAAGTCGACCCTTCAGTTCGCGAAGTTCATGGGCGAGGACGGCACACTGGCCGGCCATCCGAATCTGGTCAACCTGTTCGTGGCCGCGGGCCGGGACCCGCTGGCCGCTGAAGGAACCAAAGCCGAGGTACGCGTGCTCATCTCGCCATTCGCGCTGCTGTCGCGCTACGGGTTCCGCCATCGATCACGGGTGCAGGCCGACGAGTTGAGGCGGCTGACGGCGCCCACCTTGTTGGCGTGGGGTGAGCAGGAGCCGCTAGGCGGCGTCGCCGTCGCCAGGGCGGTGGCCCAGCTGATGCCAGACGCCCGGCTGACGGTGCTGCCCGGCGGTCACGCACCGTGGCTCGGGCACCCGTACCAGACCGCCTCGATGATCGCAGAGTTCCTCACTACGGAAAGGACGCAGACATGACCATGCAGACTCAAGATCAGATTCGGTCGGCGTGGAACGCCATCGCTCCGCGGTTCGATGAGTTCACTACGCCGATGAGCCAGGAATTCGCCGATCAAACCTTGCTTCGCGTGCCTGTCGGTCCGGGGATCCAGTTCCTGGATGTGGCGTGCGGGAGCGGCGCCTTGGCCATCCCCGCCGCCCGCCGAGGCGCTCAGGTCACGGCTGTCGACCTCGCGCAAACGATGATCGAACGGCTCGCTGCGCGAGCTGGAGCAGAAGGTCTCGACAACGTCGAGCCCGCAGTGATGGACGCCGAATCACTCGAGTTCTCCGACGACACCTTCGACGTGACCACATCACTGAACGGCGTATCGCTACTGCCCAACCTCAAGGCCGGACTGCGGGAGGCCGTCCGCGTCACCAAACCCGGAGGTCAGGTGATGATCGCCGCATTCGGACCGCTGCCGCGTGTGGAGTTCATCAGCTTCTTGTTCGGAGCTCTTAAGGCCAGTGCCCGGGTTCAAGCCGCCGGCGGACCCGCCACCACTGCCGTTCCAATTGGCCGACACCAATCGGTTCAGAAACGAGTTGGCTGCCGCAGGGCTGACCGACGTCCGGATCGAGTCCAGCACGTGGGAGATGACCTTCCACTCTGCTGAGCACTTCTGGGACGCCATCACCGCCAGCAATCCGATCGCGGTGAGTTTGACCGGGCACCTGAGCGAGGAACAACTCGCCGAAGTGAAGCAGGTTCTCCACGGCATGCTTCG
>DASUUH010000036.1:0-3785 GCA_036374175.1 Jiangellaceae bacterium
GTCTGCCGAACGTGATCGAACGGCTAGGTGACCGTGATGGGGATGCTGCGGAGGCCGGGATTGCCGTCCACGACTTGGCGCAGAACATAGGCCCCCGCCGGCACTCTCGGCAGCACAGCTATCCCGCCCCTGTTGGCGACTGCTTCGTCGATTACGGCACCGCCGGTGCGCAACTCCACGGTGGCGCCCGGCTCAGCGTGGGCGATGAGCACCGGACCGGCGACTCGGACGTCCGGCGCACCGGCAACATCGGCTGTCGGGTCGCCAACGCTGGGCAAGTCGTAGTCGCACACGCCGTCCGGGAAGATTTCCTTCAGCCGGGCAACCTGGTCACCGGACGGCTGCCAGACGCCGTACAGATCCTCGACGACGGCGGTTTCTACCGGCATGAGGTGACACTTGTAGATGTCACCGCTGATAGGTCCGCCGGCCTCGATGCGCGAGGTGGTGTGGATCTCGAATCGAGCGGTGCACTCTCCGTCCGGGCCCTCGTCCAAGATGCCGGACCACACGCCGTTCCCGCTGGCGATCTCGTTGCCGTCCACACCGATGCACCTGTCGACCGCTTGTGCCGGCGCAGCTTCGGCCACGCTGAGCGACGGGTTGGCGGCCAGGTTGGCCATCCACTCCGCAATCGTGTCCAGGGCGGCGTGGGTGAACTGGTCGGTCGGACCACTTCCGTTCGGATTCGTCTCCAGGAACCAGATGACCTGGCCGTCGTGGTGGCCCTGTGCGTCGAGTAGCCGCTGCCGGACGGCGAAAGACTGGTGCGAGTTGTGCATATCCAGGACATGCTCGAGGTAATCCCGGGCTTCGATGATCGGGATCTGCCGCGGTAACTGGCCACGGAACACCAGGCCTGACTCGTAAGCGCCGCGGATCGCCGCAAGGTCGCCGCTGCGCCGCGGTGCCGGAGTCGTCCCGCCGTCGGGTGAGGTGCGGGCATTGCGCGCGGACCACGGGTCGAACAGCTCGGTGAACGGAATAGCGCCCGTGGCGAGGCCGGTCAGCACCTGCGCCGGGGTGATGCCCCGTTGGGCGGCGATTCGGCTGATGACGACTTGTTGGCTCTCGAACGGCACGCCTTCGGGCACCATGTCAGGAGTTTCCTTCCACGTGCCCACCTTTGCGTTGACGTCCAGGAACTGCTCCGGGGTGATCTCGCCGGATGCGACGGCCTGCAGACCGTACTGGACGCCGACGTTGTCCCACGGCACCCGGCCGAAGCCGGTGTCCGGATCGGTGCCGTACACGTCGCGCACGTCATTCCAGTGCGTCCGCTCAATCTGGTTGACCTGATCACCCAGCAAATGCCAGTTGGTTTCGGTGCCGTAGACGGGGTTCATG
This sequence comes from Jiangellaceae bacterium, assembly GCA_036374175.1. GTDB lineage: Bacteria > Actinomycetota > Actinomycetes > Jiangellales > Jiangellaceae > JASLBX01. The sequence goes on from DASUUH010000036.1 coordinate 1,348, forward strand.
GCCAGCGGCAGGAGGCCGAGCCAGCCCTCGAGGCATTCACTCGATCCGGTCTGCTGGGGGAGGTTGATGCCGAACTGACTGAGTGCCTGCTTGGCCTGGTTCAGGCCGCGGGCGTTCGAGCCGAGGTAGCCCTCGATCGAGTTCAGTCCCTGCAGCAACTTCCGGTTATCCCAATTTGCCCAGAACTCGGTGTCGTCGGCCTCAAGGTCCATGACGCGGTCGAGCAGCGCACAGTCGCCGACGTGAATTGTCTGCGTCGTCATGTCGGGATAGCTGCGCTGCGGCACGAGCGCATCGAGCAGTTCGGGATGGTTCTGTGCGTATACGTACTGCTGGATGCCACCACCGGATCCACCCAGCCCTACTGTGTAGTCGGGTTCGCCGTGTGTGGCGACGAAATGCTCCTTGACCTGGACGGCCGTCTGCCCGCCGAGAATCAGGTTGTAGTGCTCGCCGGTGCGGGTGCCCGTCGAGTAGACGACTGCGTAACCCTTGCCGAGCCGGTCGGGATCGCCCTTGATCGCCCGGGCGCGGGTGCCGCCTTCGTCGTACCGGCCCTGGGTGTGCCCGATCCCGACGCCGCCCTGGAACTGGAACAGCAGCCGGCCGTTCCAGTTGCTGTGGTCCGGCTCGGTGGGCCAGCTACCGGTGACCTCCTCGACCGTCGCGAGCATCGAGATCGAATAGATGAATCGGTTGATGACGCCGCGCTCGTGCCGCACCAGGTAGGGGACCTCGCGGCCGTCGGTCAGCGTCGTCGTGGCCAGGGTCGCGCCGCCGAGCCGATCCTCAACGCTTTCGATGGGACCCTCGTCGTGATTCCGGATGATGTGCAGGTTCCCGCTGGTATCCGCCGCGTAGTACCAGATCCGCGTTTCGGCGTTGCAGTCGCGGCTATAGCCGAGAAGCTGGCCGTCGTCCGCGCGAACTTCGACGCCTTGACCCTCCTGGTTGTCGACGATCAGCTCCAGGCCATGGTCCTGGGCGGTGCACGCGAACGGGTACTGGATTGTCGAATCGGCCTGGGTTTGCTGGCCGGTTGCGGCCGGGGCGGTGCCCAGCACGGCCGCAATGAGAGCTATCGGCAGAAGCAACGCGGGACGAAGTGTGGTCGGCATGTTGCGGCACTCCCTTGTGACGTAACGCCTCCGTTGCCTTGACATTAGGCTTGGTTGCGGAGCGAAGCAATGGGCGTTTTGCACCCCAGCGGCGAAGGCGTCGTGCTCGCCGCCGCTAGGACTCCATCCCTTGGTCGTCGAGCAGCAAATCGTCGCCAACGGTGAGTTCGACAGGTTCAGCCAGAGCCACATAAAAGCCCCGCATGCCACCCATGAGGGCACGCAGCGGCTCGCGCATCGGCTGCGATTTGTCGAACGGATCTACGCCGAGGACGAACCGGCTGAACTCGACGCATGGTTCGGCGATCTCGACTTCGCGGAATGGGACGATTTGGCCATCGCGGGTTCTCAATGCCCCGCCGGCCAGGCGGTCCCGAGTCATCTGCGCCTGGCTCGCGACCAGCACGTTCTCACCCGCGACGCCGTCGATCACCCGATCGCCGAAGCGCGCGCGCATGGCGTCGTAGTGAGCGGTGAAGCCGATGGACAAGCCGCTGGCCTGGCCGTGGTTGCGCGTCCTGGGGTGATCGACGTGGTGTACGTCGATGATCTTGGCGCCGTCGACCACGCCAGTTGCGCCACGATCGTCGACCAGCAGGCGATCGACTTGGCGGATCGGCGTGGGGTCGTACCAGCGGTGGGGCTTCTCACCGCGTTTGAGCGGCTCCTGCTGAACCTGCAGCCTCACGATGCGCACGGCGCTCAGCCTACGTCGGCTCGGACGCCAAGATCACCTCAGTTGTGGCCGACAGATGGGTTCGTGGTCTTACCGGTCATGGTTTCCGTCCAAGGCCGATGTTCATCTCATTGCTCAGTACTGCCTCCGGCGCGCCGCCGGAACGTTCGCGAAGCATGCCGTGGAGAACCTGCTTCACTTCGGCGAGTTGTTCCTCGCTCAGGTGCCCGGTCAAACTCACCGCGATCGGATTGCTGGCGGTGATGGCGTCCCAGAAGTGCTCAGCAGAGTGGAAGGTCATCTCCCATGTGCTGGACTCGATCCGGACGTCGGTCAGGCCCGCGGCGGCCAACTCGTTTCTGAACCTGTTCGGGTCGGCCAGTTGGAACGGCAGCGGTGGCGGGTCCGTCGGCGGCTTGAACCCCGGCACTGAGGCCTTGAGTGCTCCGAACAAGAAGCTGATGAACTCCACACGCGGCAGCGGTCCGAATCCGGCGATCATCACCTGACCTTCTGGTTTGGTGACGCGGACGGCCTCCCGAAGTCCGGCCTTGAGGTTGGGAAGCAGCGATACGCCGTTCAGTGATGTGGTCACGTCGAAGGTGTCGTCGGAGAACTCGAGTGATTCGGCGTCCATCACCGCG
>DASUUH010000037.1:0-54428 GCA_036374175.1 Jiangellaceae bacterium
ATCCAGACCAAGTTCCGGGACGAGGCGCGGCCCCGCGCCGGGCTGCTGCGCGGCCGCGAGTTCACGATGAAGGACAGCTACTCCTTCGACGTCGACGACGCCGGCCTGCAGCGCTCGTACGAGCAGCACCGGCAGGCGTACATCAACACATTCGACCGGCTCGGGCTGAGCTACGTCATCTGCGCTGCGTCGTCCGGTGCGATGGGCGGGAACGTCAGCGAGGAGTTCCTGGCCCCTACCGAGGTCGGCGAGGACACCTTCGTTCGCTGCACAAAGTGTGATTACGCGGCCAACGTGGAAGCGGTCGTCACGCCGGTGCCGGAGAAGCTGCCCTACGACGACGTCCCGCGGGCCCATGACGAGGACACTCCCGACACACCGACTATCGAGAGCCTTGTCACGCTGTCGAACCAGCGCGAGGACCTGCGCCGGTCCGACCGTGACTGGACGGCCGCGGACATGCTCAAGAACGTCGTCGTCGTGCTCCAGCACCCAGACGGTGATCGTGAGCCGGTCGTGATCGGGGTGCCGGGTGATCGGGAAGTCGACATGAAGAGGCTCGAGGCGCAGGTCGGGCCGGCCGTCCCGGAGGCGTTCACTGAAGAGGACTTCGCAGCACGTCCGCAGCTGGTCCGCGGATACATCGGGCCACAAGCGCTCGGCGAGGCCTCCCCATCCGGCATCCGTTACCTCGTCGACCCCAGGGTGGTGGAAGGCACGAGATGGGTCACCGGCGCCAACAAGTTCGGCCGGCACGTGTACGACCTGGTCGCCGGGCGCGATTTCACTCCCGACGGGACGATCGAGGCGGCCGAAGTGCGGGTCGGCGATGCCTGCCCGCGCTGTGACGGGACGCTGGAGTTGGTCCGTGGGATCGAGATCGGCCACATCTTCCAGCTGGGCCGCTGGTTTGCTGAGGCACTCGATCTGAAGGTGCTGGACCAGAACGGCAAGCTCGTGACAGTGACGATGGGCTCGTACGGCATCGGGGTGTCGCGTGCGGTGGCAGCGATCGCCGAGCAGTCGCACGACGAGCTGGGTTTGATCTGGCCGCGTGAGGTCGCACCGGCGGACGTCCACCTCATTGCGACCGGCAAGAAGGACGACGTGGTGTTCGATGTCGGCGACCGGCTGGCCGGCGAATTGGAGGAAGCCGGGGTCCGGGTCTTGTACGACGACCGCCAGGGCGTCTCGCCGGGGGTGAAGTTCGCGGATTCAGAGCTGATCGGCGTACCGACGATCGTCGTCGCAGGACGCCGCCTGGCCGAAGGCGTGATCGAGATCAAAGACCGCCGTACCGGCGAACGCACCGACGTCCCGATCGAAGACGCCGTAACCCACCTGGCCGAACTCGTAGCCCAAACTTAGCCCCGAATCATCAATGCGGGCGAGTTGGTTGTGGATCGGAGCACCTGCCGTCACCCTGGAATCGCCGGCTCCGACGGAGGGTGGGACGGTGGACGAGCCTGAGTACGAGTACGACCTGGTCGTCATCGGCTCTGGGCCGGGCGGGCAGAAGGCTGCGATAGGTGCCGCGAAGCTCGGCAAGAAGGCTTGCGTCGTCGAGCGTCGGCACATGGTCGGCGGTGTCTGCGTCAACACGGGAACAATCCCATCCAAGACGCTGCGCGAAGCCGTCCTCTACCTGACCGGCCTGTCAATGCGAGAGCTGTACGGGCAGTCGTACCGCGTCAAACACGAGATCACCGTCCAGGACCTGCTGGCGCGCACACAGCACGTGATCGGCCGCGAGATCGAAGTTGTCCGGGCTCAGCTGCTGCGCAACCACGTAGACCTCGTCATCGGCACCGGACGGTTCGTCGATCCGCACACCGTCGAAGTCGTCGGCGGGGGAGACCGGCGCGTGCTCACCGCCGGGCAGATCGTCCTCGCCACCGGCACCCGCCCGGCCCGCCCGGACCACGTGGAGTTCGACGGCGCCAGAGTCGTCGACTCCGATGGCATCTTGGAGCTTGAGCGGATCCCGGACACCATGGTGGTCGTCGGTGCCGGCGTCATCGGCATCGAGTACGCGTCCATGTTCGCCGCGCTCGGCACCCGCGTCACCGTCGTCGAGAAGCGCGACCGCATGCTGGAGTTCTGTGACCCCGAGGTAGTGGAGTCGCTGAAGTTCCACCTGCGCGACCTGTCGGTCACGTTCCGGTTCGGCGAGGAGGTCGACAAGGTCGAGGTCGGTCAGCGTGGGACGATCACATCGCTGGCCAGCGGCAAGCGGATCCCGGCTGAGACGGTCATGTACTCGGCCGGCCGGCAGGGCATGACTGACGAACTCAACCTCCAGGCGGCCGGGCTGCTCGCCGACGCGCGGGGCCGGCTCGTCGTCGATGAGCAGTACCGGACGGCCGTGCCGCACATCTTCGCAGTGGGCGACGTGATCGGCTTTCCGGCACTGGCGGCGACGAGCATGGATCAGGGCCGGCTGGCGGCCTTGCACGCCTTCGGGGAGCCGGCCAACCAGTTGCACCACATCCAGCCGATCGGCATCTACACGATCCCGGAAATCTCCTACGTGGGCCGAACTGAGGTCGACCTGACGACGGAGGCGGTGCCGTACGAGGTAGGCATCGCTCGCTACCGGGAGCTCGCCCGGGGCCAGATCGTCGGCGACTCGTACGGCATGCTCAAGCTGCTTGTCTCGACATCGACAAGGCACCTGCTCGGTGTGCATGTGTTCGGGACCGGCGCGACTGATCTGGTTCACATCGGCCAGGCGGTGATGGGTTGCGGTGGCACGGTCGATTACCTGGTCGACACAGTGTTCAACTACCCGACGCTCTCCGAGGCCTACAAGGTGGCTGCGCTGGACGTCAGCAACAAGCTCCGGGCCATAGACCGCTTCGCGCTGTAGCACTGAGCCGCACGATCGTGCGGTTCTGCCTTGACAGAACTTGGTTAGGGCCCTCAGAATGAGAGTGTACGCACGAACGTGCGTATAAGTCGTCCCGGAGGTGGAATGTGGCGCCAACAGCGCATGACCCGCACGAAGGCGCGGATCTGGCGAGCGCCGTCCGAGTACGGCGGAAACAGCTGGCGCTGCGCCAGGAAGACCTCGCCGATCTGGCGGGGGTCTCGCTCCGCTTCGTCCAAGCACTCGAAGCCGGTAAGCCAAGCGTCCAGCTCGATCACGTGCGGGCGGTGCTGGACACGCTGGGGCTGCGGCTGGTCGTGGAGCAGGTCAGGCGATGAGCGCCGATCTCGAATCCCTGAAACTCGTCGAGCTGGCCTGGGTGTTCAAGAAGGACGTTCACGCCGGGCAGCTGGTACGTAGAGCTGACGGCGTGGAATTCACCTACCGGCCCGAGTACCTCGACGCCGGCGCGCCGCCGATCGCCAGCACACTGCCGCTTGGTACTGCCCCTGTCGTGACAGCGGCCGGAGCCCTGCCACCGTTCTTCAGCGGACTGCTGCCGGAGGGCCGCCGGCTCACCGCGCTGCGAACCGCCGTCAAGACGAGTCCGGACGATGAGCTCAGCCTGCTGCTGGCAGTGGGTGGCGATACGGTCGGCGACGTGCGTGTGCTGCCAGCAGGCGCCAAGCCCGAGGAGCTCGAGCCGCTCGTTCGGGTCGATGACTGGTCGACGGTGTCTTTCGAGGACCTGTTCGCTGCGGCGACCGGCACGTCCGACATCGATCGGGTCGCGATACCGGGAGTGCAGGACAAGGTTTCCGCGGCCATGATCAGTGTCCCGGTTGCCGGCAAGAGCGACCGGTTCATCCTCAAGCTTGACCCGCCCGAATACCCGCACCTGGTCGACAACGAGGCGTTCATGCTGGCTGCGGCCCGCCGGTCGGGGCTTCGAACGGTGGACGCGACGGTCGTCACCGACCGCGTCGGGCGCAAGGGCCTGCTGGTGCGCCGTTTTGATCGCACCGCAAGCGGCGAGTTGCTCGGCGTCGAGGACGGGTGCCAGGCGCTGGGCAGGTATCCGTCCGCGAAGTACGCGGTGACGACCGAGGACGTCTGCCGAGCTCTGGCTGCGACCACGGACGCGCCGATCGTCACGGGGCGGGAACTACTGCGCTGGGTCTGCTTCGGCTACCTGAGCTGCAACGGCGACCTGCATGCCAAGAACATCGCCGTGGGTGAGCGGCCAGATGGCAGTTGGCAGGTCACGCCGGTGTACGACGTCCCGTCGAGTTACCCGTACGGTGACCACACGATGGCTTTGAGTATCAATGGCAAGCGGCGTGAAGACATCTCGCGCCGCGATGTGCTCGCGCTAGGTGGCGTGCTCGGTGTGCCGGCCCGGGCCGCCGGCAAGGCGATCGACGACATCCTGGCCAGACTGGATCTGTGGCTGCCGGAGGTGCGCGACTTGCCGTACTCCGTCAGGACCCGGCAGAAATGGCGACGCGCGATCGAGTACCGGGCGGGCCAGCTCTCTGCCCGACCTTGATCAAGGGAGTTGGTCAGGGCACTTCGTCGATGCCTGGCAGAGCGGTCGTGTCGCCGGTCCAGGCAGTGGCCAGCACCGCTGTCTCGATGAGGGTGCTGAGCGCCAACTCGCGCAGTGCGGGTACCGCCGTGGCGGCGACCAGGTCGGCGTACAGCCCAGCGAGCCGCTGCTCCAGCAGGCCGGCGAGCTCACGCGCGGACGCGTCGTCGCCCACCTCGATCGGCACGACGTAGGCCGGCAGCGCCGCGACCGGTTCGGCGTAGCGCAGGGTGATCTGCCGGCGCAGTTCCTCCCGGCGCGCCCGGTGAGTCTCGTACGCGGCACGGGCCCGATCGGCCGCGCGATCGGAGACGTGTGCTCCCGCCAGTCCGTAGCCGTAGATGCAGGCATGCTCACCGGCCAGCACGGCCTGCAGGGCGTCGAGGGTGCTCATCCCACTCTCCGTAGCAGTCGGTCATGGGCTGCCTCGCAGGCTGCGATGCTCGCCAGAACCGTTGCGAGCTGGTTGTCGCGAGCCTCGACACAGTCCGCACGACGATCGTCAACGGCCGCTGCCTCGGAATCACGCAGCCGCTGAACCACGGCGTCGATGTCGGCGTCGGCGGGAATCTCTGGCGGCTCGGGGGTGTGCGCCGGCGGAAGGGACGGCGTCGGCGTGGCGGCACCCGAGGGTTGTGGCGGAACCGTGCCTTCAATAGCCGCGATGTGGCGCAGATGCCGATCCGCGAACCGCTCGAGGTCCGACTCGAGCTCTGGGTAAGCGGCAGCAGTCGCCACGTAGAGGGCCACCAGCTCACGCTCGCCGCCGATCGCCCGGGCCCGGATCAGCTCGTCCGGATGCGGCGGCGCGGGAGTCGCCTCCGGAGCGCTCGGCGAATCGAACACATCACACCCGGCGAGTGGAATCGCTGCACCCAAAAGCAGGATCGACCGCCGAGACAACGCGGCGGGCGCCGGGATGGGCTGGCCTCCCGCAGAACCACGCGAATGCACCGGAACACCGTAGGGCAACGCACCGCGTCGAATGCACCGGCATCGAGGTTCTGATGACGGTAGGCTGAACAACACCGACGTCCAGTCGACGCCGGTCTTAGTGCTGCCCGCAATGCCGACAATTAGACAGTGAGGAGATCCCGATGGCGTCCGATACCCGGTCCATCCTCTGGGACCTGATCGAGGATGCTGTGACGGCCGAGGGTTTCGACCTCGAGGCACTCGACGTCTCGCGCGTCGGCCGCCGCGGACGGGTGAAGGTGGTCGTCGACCGCGACGAAGGCGTCGATCTGGACCGATGTGCCGACCTGTCGCACAAGGTGTCGGCGATCCTCGATGCACACGACAGCGTGATGGGCGATACCCCCTACACCCTCGAGGTCAGCTCACCCGGGGTGACCAGGCCGCTGACCCTTCCCCGGCACTGGGGGCGTAACGTCGGCCGGCTGGTTCGAGTCGTCCTGTCCGACGGCGGCGTGCTCACCGGGCGGGTTACGGGGGCGGACGAGCACGAGGCCGTACTCGATGTGGCTGGAAGCGCCCGGGCAGTGCCGTACGACAGGGTGGGCAAGGCCAAGGTGCAGGTCGAGTTCCGGCGCGAGCGGGACGACGAGGAATAGGGGCGATACCGCCATGGACATCGATCTGGCCGTACTCCGGGCGCTGGAACGCGAGAAGGAGATCTCCTTCGACCTGGTGGTCGAGGCGATCGAGCAGGCGCTGCTGGTCGCCTACGAACGCACCGAGGGCGCTGAGCCGAAGGCACGAGTCGAGCTCGATCGCAGGTCCGGGCACGTGACGGTGTGGGCCCAGGAGGTCGCCGAAGACGGCACGGTACTTCGCGAGTGGGACGACACGCCCGAGGGATTCGGCCGGATCGCCGCCACCACCGCCAAGCAGGTCATCTTGCAGCGGTTGCGCGACGCCGAAGACGAACTCACCTTCGGCGAGTTCCTCGGCAAGGAGGGCGATGTCGTCTCCGGCACGGTTCAGCAGGGCCGCGATCCTCGAGCGGTCCAGGTCAGTCTGGGCAAGGTCGAGGCCGTCCTGCCGATACAGGAGCAGGTGCCGGGCGAGCGCTACGAGCACGGCAGCCGGCTGAAGTGTTACGTGCTGCAGGTGCGCAAGGGCTTGCGCGGGCCGATGATCACGGTGTCACGCACCCATCCCAACCTGGTCAAGAAGCTGTTCGCGCTCGAAGTTCCCGAGATTGCCGACGGGACTGTTGAGATCGCCGGTATCGCTCGCGAGGCTGGACATCGGAGCAAGATCGCGGTGCGGTCGACGGTGCCTGGAATCAATGCCAAGGGCGCGTGTATCGGCCCGATGGGTTCTCGCGTGCGGGCGGTGATGGCGGAGTTGCACGGCGAGAAGATCGACATCGTGGACTGGTCGGACGATCCGGCCGAACTTGTTGCTCACGCGTTGTCACCTGCTCGCGTCCAGCATGTTGAGATCGTCGACGAGCAGGCGAAGGCGGCTCGGGTGATCGTGCCCGATTACCAACTGTCGCTGGCCATCGGCCGCGAAGGGCAGAATGCCCGGCTTGCCGCCCGGTTGACCGGCTGGCGCATCGACATCCGGCCGGACACCGACAGCGATGCGGTGGGGCCGGGCGGCGCGTCAGCCGCACCAGGCTCGGCGTCATCCTGAGTTAGCGGTAAACTAGGCGAGGAATTCCGTGCGAACCACCGGCTCGCCCACGCGCACGTGCGTTGGCTGCCGGTCTCGTGCGGGCAAGTCCGACTTGCTGCGTGTCGTGGCGGTCGAGGCGGTGCCCGGGTCGGCAAAGGCCCGATCAGTAGCGCCCGACCCTCGCGGCCGGCTCCCCGGCCGGGGTGCATACCTGCACTACGATCCGGGGTGTCTCGACCTAGCCGAGCGCCGTCGGGCGTTTCCGCGGGCGCTACGCCTGGCGGGGCCGCTCGATACTGGTGCGCTGCGGCGTTGGCTCGAGCAGCGGGTGACTGGTCAGGAAGAAGGAGACACGACGTGACGTTCGTGAGCGCTCGATGAGCACGCAACGATGAGCACGCACACAACCTAGGCCGGTCCGGAGCTCGACAGCCCGGACCGAGAAGGAGAGCAGTGGCAAAGGTCCGGGTATACGAACTCGCCAAAGAGTTCGGAGTCGAAAGCAAGGTCGTCCTTGCAAAACTGGGCGATCTCGGTGAGTTCGTCCGATCCGCCTCGTCGACCATCGAGGCTCCCGTAGTACGTAGATTGCGTGAGGCGTTCGCCGAAGCACCGCGTGCCGCAAAGCCGGCGGCCGCGAAGGCACCCACAAAACAGGCCGCGGCCAAGAAGGCTGCGCCCACTCCTGCGCCGGAGCCGGCCGAACCGGCTCAGCAGCCAGCTGTGCCGGAGCCGACCGTTACCGCGCCGGTCGCGGACACGGCCCCTGCGGCGCCGGAGCCCGGAGTCGCACCGGCCAAGCCGGCCACGACGCCGGCCCGGCCCGGCCCAGCGCAGCCGGCCGCCCGTCCCGGCCCACGTCCGGCCGCCTCAGACCGTCCGGCGGGTGCACCAGCCGGCCGCCCCGGCGCACCGGGTGCTGGCCGTCCTGGCGCCCCCGGTGCTGGCCGTCCCGGCGCACCGTCGGCTCCCAAACCGGGCCCCGCCCAGCGGCCGGGTGGACCACGCCCGGGCAACAACCCGTTCGGAACCGACAGCACCGGCATGGGCCGGCGTGGCGGTGGCCCACGTCCGGGTAACAACCCGTTCTCGTCCGGCGGATCGACCGGCATGCAGCGTCCTGGCGGGGCGCGCCCGTCCCCGGGTTCCATGCCGCCGCGTCCCGGTGGCGGCTCTGGTGGCCCCGGTGGACCCCGGCCGAACCCGGCGATGATGCCTACCCGGCCGTCCGGACCCCGTACCGGCGGCCCGGGCGACCGGGCTGACCGGGGAGGTCGCTCGGGTGGTGGCGGTCGCGCCGGTACCCGCGGCGGCGGTCGCGGTGGCGGCTTCGCGCCGAGTCGCGGCAGTGGTCCCGGGGCACCCGGTGGCCCTGGTGGTCCCGGTGGTCCTGGTGGCTTCGGTGGTCGTCCCGGTGGCGGCGGTCGCGGGCGCGGCGGCACGGCCGGTGCGTTCGGACGTCCCGGCGGCAAGCCGGCGAAGGGCCGCAAGAGCAAGCGGCAGAAGCGCCAGGAGATCGAGAACATGCAGGCCCCCACGATCGGTGGGGTGCGGGTTCCCCGAGGCAACGGGCAGATCATCCGCCTGCCGCGTGGTGCGTCGCTGACCGACCTGGCCGAGCGGATCGACACCGAGGCCGGTGCGCTGGTGCAGGTGCTGTTCCACCTCGGTGAAATGGTCACGGCCACCCAGTCGGTCGACGAGGACACCTTCAAGCTGCTCGGCGACGAGCTTGGATATGACGTCCAGATCGTCTCGCCCGAGGACGAGGACCGCGAGCTGCTCGAGTCGTTCGCGATCGACTTCGAGGACGAAGGCGACGAGGATACCGCGCCGCGGCCGCCGGTCGTGACCGTCATGGGTCACGTCGACCACGGTAAGACCAAGCTGCTGGACGCCATCCGAAACGCCGACGTCGTGGCCGGCGAGGCCGGTGGCATCACGCAGCACATCGGTGCCTATCAGGTCCACGCCAAACACGAAGGCGATGACCGCGCGATCACGTTCATCGACACGCCGGGTCACGAGGCGTTCACGGCCATGCGGGCCCGCGGTTCGCAGGTGACCGACATCGTGATCCTGGTGGTTGCGGCCGACGACGGTGTGATGCCGCAGACGATTGAGGCGCTGAACCACGCCCAGGCGGCAGGAGTGCCTATCGTCGTGGCGGTTAACAAGATCGACGTACCGGGTGCCAACCCGGCGCGGATCCGCCAGCAGCTCACCGAGTACGGCCTGGTGGCCGAGGAGTACGGCGGCGACACGATGTTCATCGACGTCTCCGCGCTGAAGCGCGAAGGCATCGACGACCTGCTCGAAGCCGTGCTGCTGACCGCCGACGCCGCGCTGGAACTCCAGGCGAACCCGAGCATGCCGGCCCGTGGGGTCGCGATCGAGGGCCACCTCGACAAGGGCCGCGGCCCGGTAGCCACGGTGCTGGTCCAGCGGGGCACGCTGCGTCCCGGTGACTCGATCGTCACCGGCCAGTCGTACGGCCGGGTTCGGGCCATGCTCGACGAGCACGGGCAGATGGTCGAGGAGGCCGGTCCGTCGCGCCCGGTGCAGGTGCTTGGTCTGACGAACGTGCCCGGCGCCGGCGACAAGTTCCTGGTCGCCGACGACGACCGCACGGCGCGCCAGATCGCTGAAAAGCGCGAGGCCATGGAGCGCAACGCCGCGCTCGCCAAGGCGCGCAAGCGCGTGTCGCTGGAAAGCTTCCTGGCCGAGTCCAAGGTCGAGACGCTCAACCTGATCATCAAGGGCGACGGCTCGGGTTCGGTCGAGGCGCTCGAGGACGCCCTGCTGAAGATCGACGTCGGCGAGGAGGTCGAACTGCGGATCATCGACCGCGGTGTCGGCGCCGTCACGGAGACCAACGTCATGCTGGCCTCCGCGTCCGATGCGATCATCCTGGCCTACAACGTCAGGCCGCAGGGCAAGGCGGCGGAGCTTGCCGAGCGCGAGGGCGTCGAAATCCGGTACTACTCGGTCATCTACTCGGTGATCGAGGAGATTGAGGCCGCCCTGAAGGGCATGCTCAAGCCGGAGTTCGAGGAAGTCCAGCTCGGCACCGCCGAGATCCGCCAGATCTTCCGGTCGTCCCGCATCGGCAATATCGCCGGCTGCATGGTCACCAGCGGAACGATCCGGCGGAACTCGAAGGCCCGGCTGGTCCGCGACGGTGTGGTCGTCACCGAGAGCCTCTCGATCACGTCGCTGCGGCGGGAGAAAGACGACGTCACCGAGGTGCGCGAAGGCTTCGAGTGCGGTATCAACCTCGGGTCGTTCAACGACATCGCCGAGGGCGACGTCATCGAGACCTTCGAGACCCGCGAGAAGCCGCGCGACTGACACCGTTCCGGCTGATGTCGTTCGATCACGTTCGGCAGGCGTGGCGACGTACCTACATGGCTGCATGCATGTAGGTACGTCGGGCCGACTGCCGAACGTGATCGAACGGGGAGATCGGGGAGTGCGAGAACCGTGTACACGGGGACGTTGACGCTGGACGTTCTGCTCGGCGACGTGCGCTCGCTCAAGCAGAAGCGGTCAGTCGTCCGCCCGATCGTGGCGGAGTTACGCCGCAAGCTGGAAGCGAGCGTGGCCGAGGTCGGCCACCTCGACCTTTACCGGCGCACCGAGATCGGGCTTGCCGTGGTCTCAGCCGACGCCGCACATGTCCACCGGGTGCTGGACACCGCCGAGCGAATGGTGGCCGCCCGACCGGAGATCGAGCTGCTGTCGGCTCGCCGCGGGGTGTTTCGAGCCGACGACTGGAACTTCGGGACCTACCACGACGACGAGGGGGTTGCCCACGATGGCTGACCGCACACGCGCCCACAAACTCGCCGACCGGATCCGCGAGATCGTCGCCGAGACCCTCAAACACCGGGTCAAAGACCCCCGGCTCGGATTCATCACGATCACCGACGCCCGCGTGACTGGCGACCTGCGCGAGGCCACGGTGTTCTACACGGTCTACGGTGACGAGACCGAGCGTGCCGACACGGCGAAAGCCCTGGAGAGCGTGAAAGGCTTGCTGCGCTCCGAAGTCGGCCGCCAGACCGGAATCAAGTTCACGCCCACGCTCACACTCGTGCTCGACGCCGTCCCGGAGTCCGCGGCGAATATCGAGGACCTGCTGCGCCGGGCGCGAGAGGCCGACGCCGAGGTGGCCCGGGCCGCCGCCAGCGCGTCGTACGCCGGCGAGGCCGATCCGTACCGCAAGCCGGCCGAGGACGCAGAACAGGCGGACGACGAGGGCGACGGCGACGCGGACCAGCCGGCGTGATCACCCCTACCACCGAGGGGCTGGTCATCGTCGACAAGCCGGCGGGCTGGACATCGCACGACGTCGTCGGCAAGGTTCGTAAGCTGGCCCGCACTCGCCGGGTCGGCCACGCCGGCACGCTCGATCCCATGGCCACCGGCGTGCTGGTGCTTGGCATCGGCCGGGCGACGAAGCTGCTGGGCCATCTCGCCCTCGCCGGCAAGGTGTACGACGCGACGATCCGGCTTGGTGCAAGCACGCTGACCGACGACGCCGAAGGCGACATCACCGCTGAGAAGGACACATCCGGCGTCACCGACGAGTCGGTACGGGCCGCGGTGACCTCGCTGACGGGACAGATCCAACAAATCCCCAGCTCGGTATCGGCGATCAAGAAGGACGGCGTGCGGTCGTACGTCCGGGTGCGGTCCGGCGAGCAGGTCGAGCTGGTGGCCCGGCCGGTGACGGTATACCGGTTCGACGTGCTCGCCATCCGGCGAGAGGGGCCGTACGTGGACGTTGACGCGACGGTCGAGTGCTCGTCCGGCACGTACGTTCGTGCGCTGGCGCGTGACATAGGGGCGGCACTCGGCGTCGGCGGCCACTTGATGGCACTGCGCCGGACCCGAGTCGGGCCGTACGGCCTGGATCGGGCGCACACGGTCGAGCAGTTGGCGGCCGAGATACCGGTGATATCCCTGGCGGACGCGGCCGCGGCGGCGTTTCCCCGGGTGGACGTCGACGAGCGAACCGCGGCGCAGGTGGCTCACGGCGTGCCGCTACCACCCACCGGGCACGGGCCCGGGCGACCGGTCGCAGTGTTCGGCCCGGACGGCCAGCTACTGTCTCTTGTTGAAGACCGCGGCGCGCGCGCCAAGCACCTCGCGGTCTTCGCCGATCCAAGCGGTTCATGAGGCGCGACACAGTAGGGAGTGCGTGGACGTGGCGGTGTGGCGGACACCCGCTGAGGTGCCTGCGGATCTCGGGCGCACGGTGGTGACGATCGGCGTCTTCGACGGGGTCCACAAGGGCCACCAGGCCGTCATCGGGCGGGCCGCGAAGCGGGCGCGCGACGCCGGCGCGCTGGTGGTGGCGATCACCTTCGATCCGAATCCGATGGCCGTCGTGCGCCCCGACGCCGCACCACCGTCCCTGGTGCCGCTCGAACGGCGGATTGCATTGATGCAGGACGCCGGCGCCGACCACGTGCTCGTCCTGCCGTTCGACAAGCAGCGGGCCCAGCAGCCGGCCGAGGAGTTCATCGCGGACGTGCTCGCCGGAGTGTGCGGGGCCATGATGATCGTGGTGGGGGAGGACTTCCGATTCGGCCACCGGGCCGCGGGCGACGTGACGCTGCTGCGGCGGCTCGGTCCTCAGCACGGGTTCACGGTGGACGCCGTCGAGATCGTTGGCGGCGAATCGGTGCAGCGATGGTCGTCGAGTTTCATCCGCGAACAGGTCATACGTGGCGACGTCGTGGTCGCCGCCGATGCGCTGGGCCGGCCCTTCCGGTTGGAAGGGGTGGTGGTCCGTGGTGCGGGCCGGGGCCGCAGGCTCGGCTTTCCGACGGCCAACGTGCCGGTCCGCGACGGTGAATTGGCGCCGGCCGACGGTGTGTACGCAGGATGGGTGACGATGCCGGACGATCCGGCCGCGCCTGCCCTGCCGGCCGCGATTTCGGTGGGTACGAACCCCACGTTCGACGGGGTGAGACGAACCGTGGAGCCGTACGTCCTCGACAGGGACGATCTCGAGCTGTACGACGAGACGATCGCGGTGGACTTCGTCGACCGGATCCGCGACCAGGAGCGCTTCGACTCGGCGGACGACCTGGTGGCGCAGATGCGCCGGGACGTCGAGCAGACGCGGCGGATACTGGGGCTCTGAGCACGCTCGATTACGTTCGCCAGCCGGCCCGCTGGTATCCTGAGCACGCCGTCAGAACGGCCGCGGTGGGAGAGTGCCCCGGTGGATCAGCCCGGGTGCGCCGCGCAACGAGCCCGAAGGAGCCCCGAGTGTCGATCGACACTGCCACCAAGAAGCAGATCATCACCGAGCACGGCCGCAGCGAGAACGACACCGGCTCGCCCGAGGTCCAGATCGCACTGCTTACGCACAACATCAACCACCTCACCGAGCACATGAAGGTGCACAAGCACGACCACCACAGCCGCCGTGGCCTGCTGCTGCAAGTCGGGCAGCGCAAGCGGCTGCTCAAATATCTGCGCGACACTGACATCATGCGGTACCGCGCTCTGATCAAGAAGCTCGGTATTCGCGGATGACGCGTGCGACCGGGAGCGGTCCTCCCATACTGGGGGCCGCTCCTTCGTCGTATCTGACAACTGAATAGCTCACTAACAGGGGTGGCTCGCGACGGCCACCGGCTTATTCGCCACGAGCCGGTCCTCGGTAGTGGCTCCCGGGCGAACGTCCCGAGGGCTTCCATCGATGACCGGCGGCGACGTCGGCATCCGGTCCGCACCGCCATCCCGCCGATTGATTCAGGAGGGTGGCCCGTGACGGGTCCAGAAATTCACACCGCCGAAGCCGTGATCGACAACGGCCGGTTCGGCACTCGCACCATCCGATTCGAGACCGGCCAGCTGGCCCGGCAGGCCGCCGGTTCGGCCGTCGCCTACCTCGACGACGAGACCATGCTGCTGTCTGCGACGACCGCGTCCAAGCAGCCTAAAGAGCACCTCGACTTCTTTCCGCTGACGATCGACGTCGAAGAGCGCATGTACGCCGCCGGGCGGATTCCCGGTTCGTTCTTCCGCCGCGAGGGCCGGCCGTCCGAAGAGGCGATCCTCACCTGTCGGCTGACCGACCGCCCGCTGCGCCCGTCGTTCGCCAGCGGGCTGCGCAACGAGATCCAGGTCGTGATCACAGTAATGTCGTTGCATCCCGACCACCTCTACGACGTCGTGGCGATCAACGCAGCGTCCGCCTCGACGCAGATCGCGGGCCTGCCGTTCTCCGGCCCCATCGGAGCAGTCCGCGTTGCGCTGATCGACGGCCAGTGGGTCGCGTTCCCGCTGCACTCGCAGCTCGAGGAGGCCGTCTTCGACATGGTCGTGGCCGGACGGGTGCTTCCCGACGGCGACGTCGCGATCATGATGGTCGAGGCCGAATCCACCGCGCACACCTGGCAGCTGGTGCAGGACGGCAAGACCGCTCCGACCGAGGATGTCGTCGCAGCCGGCCTCGAAGCGGCAAAGCCGTTCATCACGACACTCTGCAATGCCCAGCAGGCACTCGCTGACAAGGCCGCCAAGCCGACCGGCCAGTTCCCGATCTACCTTGACTACACCGACGAGGTGTACGCGGCCGTCGAGTCGGCCGTCGGCAGCGAACTCTCGGACGCGCTGACCATCGTCAGCAAGGCTGAGCGCGAGGCGCGCCTTGACGAGATCAAGGCGGGCCTGCAGGAGAAGCTGGCCGGCGACGAGTTCGACCCCAAGGAGATCAGCGCCGCGTTCCGCTCGCTCACCAAGCGGGTGGTGCGGGACCGCGTGCTCCGCGACAAGGTTCGCATTGACGGCCGCGGCCTCGCCGACATCCGGACGCTGTCGGCCGAGGTCGGCCCGATCCCCCGGGCGCACGGTTCGGCGCTCTTCGAGCGCGGCGAGACGCAGATCCTCGGGGTCACGACGCTGAACATGCTGAGCATGGAACAAAAGCTCGACACCCTCGCGCCGGAGACGTCCAAGCGCTACATGCACAACTACAACTTCCCGCCCTATTCGACGGGTGAGACCGGACGGGTTGGTTCGCCGAAGCGACGCGAGATCGGTCACGGCGCACTGGCCGAGCGGGCCCTGCTGCCGGTGTTGCCGGGCCGTGAGGAGTTCCCGTACGCCATCCGGCAAGTGTCCGAGGCGTTGGGCTCGAACGGCTCCACGTCCATGGGATCGGTCTGCGCCTCGACGATGTCGCTGCTCAACGCCGGTGTGCCGCTGCGCGCCCCGGTGGCGGGCATCGCCATGGGCCTGATCTCCGGTGAAGTGACAGACGAGGCCGGCAAGTCCGAAATTCGATATGTCACGCTGACCGACATCCTCGGCGCCGAGGATGCTTTCGGCGACATGGACTTCAAGGTGGCCGGCACGGCAGAGTTCGTCACCGCTTTGCAGCTCGACACCAAACTCGACGGCATCCCAGCGGCCGTCCTGGCAGCCGCGCTGCAGCAGGCCAAGGCCGCCCGAATGACGATCCTCGACGTCATGGCCCAGGCGATCGCCCAGCCCGACGAAATGAGCCCGTACGCGCCGCGGATCATCACGATCAAGATCCCGGTCGACCAGATCGGTGCGGTGATCGGCCCCAAGGGCAAGATCATCAACCAGATCCAGGACGAGACCGGTGCCGAGATCGCCATCGAGGACGACGGAACGATCTTCATCGGTGCCACCGACGGCCCATCGGCCGAGGCGGCGCGCACGCAGATCAACAACATCGCCAACCCGACGATGCCGGAGGTCGGCGAGCGTTACCTGGGCACCGTCGTGAAGACGACCAGCTTCGGTGCGTTCGTCTCGCTGCTGCCCGGCAAGGACGGCTTGCTCCACGTGTCCAAGCTGCGTGCCCTGGCCGGTGGCAAGCGGGTCGAGAACGTCGAAGACGTCGTCTCGGTCGGGCAGAAGATCCAGGTTGAGATCACCGAAATCGACGACCGCGGCAAGCTTTCGCTGAGCCCGGTCGTCGAAGAGGCACCGAGCGCCGACGCTTCGTGACCAGACAGTCGAACCGACCAGTCACTCGCACGCTGCTGCGGGAGGAAGGTGGCGGAGAAGTCCGGCGCACCGTCCTTCCGGGCGGCGTGCGGATCATCACCGAGGCCATCCCCACCGTCCGGTCCGTGGCCTTCGGCGTCTGGGTGGGTGTCGGGTCGCGCGATGAGACTCCGGCGCAAGCGGGTGCGACCCACTATCTCGAGCACCTGCTGTTCAAGGGCACCCGGCGCCGCTCGGCCCTGGACATCTCGTCGGCCATCGAGTCGGTCGGCGGCGACATCAATGCCTTCACCGCCAAGGAGTTCACCTGCTACTACGCCCGGGTGCTGGACGCTGACCTGCCGCTGGCCGTGGACGTGGTCACCGACATGGTGTCCTCATCGCGGATCGCTGAAGCCGACGTGGACGCCGAGCGCGACGTCGTGCTGGAAGAGATCTCGATGCGCGACGATGACCCGTCCGACGCAGTACACGATCTGGTCGCCGCTCGCCTGTGGGGCTCGACCCCGCTGGGCCGGCCGATCTTGGGAACGGTGGAGAGCATCAGCTCGCTGTCCCGGGAGGTCATCCACCGGTACTACAAGCGTAAGTACCGGCCGGAGAACATCGTGGTGGCGGCGGCGGGAAACCTCGATCACGCCCGGGTGGTGCGACTGGTTCGCTCCTCGTTCGAAGCGGCCGGTTTCCTCGGCGACGCCGCCAAGCCGACACCGCCCCGGGTCGGCGGGCGGGGACCCCGCGCCCAGGCCGGTGTCGCGCTGCTGGAGCGTCCCACCGAGCAGGCCAACCTGGTGCTGGCGCAGCCCGGGCTGTCTCGGACCGATGAGCGGCGGTTCGCCCTGGGAGTGCTCAACGCGGCACTGGGTGGCGGGATGTCGTCTCGGCTCTTCCAGGAGATCCGTGAGAAGCGCGGGCTGGCCTACTCGGTGTATTCGTACGCCTCGCAGTTCGCCGACGCCGGCCTGATGGGCGTGTACGTTGGGTGCCAGCCCAAGAAGGTCGACCAGGTGCTCGACCTGTGCCGCGAATCGCTGGCCGACGTGGCCGCGCACGGCGTCACCGCCGACGAGCTCGCGCGTGGCAAGGGGCAACTGCGCGGCGGTCTTGTGCTGGGGCTCGAAGACACCGGGTCGCGGATGGGGCGGCTGGCCAAGTCCGAGTTGGTGTACGAGGACCTGCTGAGCGTCGACGACCTGCTTTCGATCATCGATTCGGTCACGTTGGACGACGTGCGCGAGGTGGCGGCGGCCGTGCTGGCCGCGGAGCCTGCGTTGGCAGTCGTCGGCCCGTTCGACGACCCCGGCCGGTTCGAGGCGGCCGTGGCCTGAACGCCCGGTTCGAGGCCGCCAGGAGTCCACGGGTGCGGTGCGCAAGGATATGCGCATGGCGACACGGGTGGCAGTGATCGGTGCTGCCGGACGGATGGGTAGCGAAACCTGCAAGGCGGTGGAGGCCGCACGCGATCTGGAGCTCGTCGGGCGCTTCGACGCCGGTGACGAGTTGGGCGATCTTGGTGGCGCCGAGGTCGCAGTGGAATTCACGGTTCCCGAAGCCACCGTCGACAACGTTCTGCACTGCGTCCGGCGCGGCATCCACACCGTCGTCGGCACGACGGGCTGGATCGACGATCGCCTGGACAAAGTGCGCTGGGCGTTGGACACCAGCCCTGGTACGGGTGTGCTGATCGCGCCGAACTTCGCGGTCGGGGCGGTGCTGATGATGCACTTCGCCGCGCAGGCGGCCCGCTTCTACGAGTCGGTGGAGGTGGTTGAACTGCACCACCCGAACAAGGTGGACGCCCCGAGCGGGACAGCGGCCCGTACGGCGCAGATCGTGGCGGAAGTGCGGCGAGAGACCGAGCTGCCACCGGTGCCCGACGCGACTGAGACGGCGTTGGAGGGCGCTCGTGGCGCGGAGATCGAAGGTGTTCGGGTGCACTCGGTCCGGCTGCGTGGTCTGGTGGCGCACCAGGAGGTGCTGTTCGGCTCCGCTGGGGAGACCCTGACCATCCGGCACGACTCATTCGATCGCGCTTCGTTCATGCCCGGAGTGCTGCTCGGAGTCCGGCGCGTGCGCGAGACGCCGGGCTTGACCGTGGGGCTGGAGCACTACCTCGAGCTTTAACCGGCAAGTGGCGCGCCCCAGCGGTCGAGGTAGGTGAGTTCTTCGACGGCTTGACGGCGTCCAGGGCCGAACGTGCCCGTCGTGGTGTACCCGATCGGCAGCAGCGCCACCTGGGTGACATCGTCGGGGACGCCCAAGATCGCCGCTGCTTCGGCCTCACGCTCGAGGTGGTACGTGGTGAGCGTCGAACCAAGCCCGCGCGACCGGAGGGCGAGTTGGAAGTTCCAGATCGCGGGGAAGATGCCGCCGTAGAACACAGCCAGCGCATCGTTGCCGCCCTCGGGCCGCCCGAGCATGCAGGGGATCACGAAGATCGGAACCCGCTCGATGACGTCGACGAGGTGCTGCGCCGAAGCAAGTGCGCGTTTGAAGTCCGGGCTATCGGCGTGGGCGCCGGCCGCCTCTACCTTCCGGTGCAGGTACTCGTTGCCGACCTCGCGGAACAGCGCGCCGAGTGCGGTTCTGGTCTGCTGGTCCTGGACGACGAGCCACCGCCAGTTCTGCGTCGTGCCGGCAGTGGGTGCCTGGACGGCGATGCGGAGGCATTCCATGACCACCTCGAGCTCGACGGGCCGGTCGAGGTCGAGCTTGCGGCGTACGGCGCGGGTAGTAGTCAGCAACTGGTCGACGACAACGGTGTCCATGGCGGCTCCTCCGGCTTGATCACTACGCCGGCCAGTGTGCCAGGCTGGTGGCGTGCTGTTCGAGAAGCGATTCTGGCCGGGCCTGGCCGATGGTTCCATCACGGTCACATACCGCCGCTGGCGCCGGCCGCAGGTGATCGCCGGCCGGTCGTACCGGGCCGCAGGACAGATCCTGGACGTGAGCTCGGTCAGTGCGGTCGACGAGGCGTCGATCAGCGATGCCGACGCGGTCGCTGCCGGCTACCCCGACGCCGCGTCGCTGCGTGCCGATCTGCGCGGTAACGGGGATCGTCGGCTGTACCGGATCGAATTCACCCGCTCGGACCGGCCAGACCCACGTGCTGAGCTGGCCGCCAACGCATCTGTCGACGAAGCCCAACTCGCCGAAATCGAACGCCGGTTGGACCGGCTGGATCGGGCCAGCCGCTACGGGCCGTGGACCCGCGCGACACTGCGGCTCATCGCTGATCATCCGGCCCGGCGAGCCGGTGATCTGGCAGAGATGGTGGGCAGGGAGCGCGCGCCGTTCAAGCTGGACGTCCGCAAGCTGAAGAACCTCGGCCTCACCGAGAGCCTGGAGGTCGGTTACCGGCTGTCGCCGCGCGGCCGCGCCTATCTGACCGCTCGCGGCGATTCGGCTGCGACGATCAGATGACCCGTGCCGGGCCGACGTGGTCGTCCAGCCAGTCCTGGAGCGGGGCCATGTCGCGCCAAGCGGCCGCGACGTGGTCCGCAGCTTCGGGTTTGGTCAGCCAACCGGGCGAGCCGAAGGAAAGCCAGGCGACCATCGCCTTGTGTCGTAACAACTCGATCCTCGGATGGTCGGCGGAGTAGTCGCGCGGCTTGGTCTTCAGCTGCTCGCCGCCCACCTCGTACCCGGCCGCCCGCAGATTCGCGACCACCGACGCCAGCGCCGTCCCGGATTTGTCCTCAACGACTGCACCGCGGTACCGGGCCACCTGATCGGAGCTCATCTGGTAGTAGCCCGTCGCGGCGAAGAGGCCGGCGGCGTCCACGTGGAAGTAGTACGGGCCGACGGTCGCACCCTGGTGCTCCTTGTACGGCCGCTTGTCGCGGGAGAACCGCAGGTCGCGGTACGGGCGGAACAGATAGACGGCACCGAATTCCGGCGATAGCGCCTCGGCCAGGGCCGTGACCGGGGCTCGCACCGATGCCTCGTAGATGTCCTTGTGCTGGTTCCAGTACGTCTTGGAGTTGTCCGCCTCGAGGCCTTCGTAGAAGTCGAGGGCCGCGAGCGGGATGCCGGAGAACGTCACGACAGATCAGTATGCAACCGCACCTGGCGGAGCCGCGCGGCGCCGTTCCCAGTCAGGTCCAGCTCGCGATGTGCGCCGTCCGGTCCCCAGCCCGCTGACTCCAGGAACGCCCGCAGGGCGTCGTCCCGGACGACCACCCAGATCCGGGCCCGAGTGAACCCGTCGGCGCGCAGCGTGTCGACGGCCGCGGCCAGCAGCCGCGAGCCGTGGCCGGCGCCGAACGCACTCGGGTCGATGTGGAACGCCACGATCTCGCCATCGCTGGGCGGCTCGGCGTCGGGGTCTTCGGATGGCGCCGTGGCGGTGAACCCGGCGACCGTGTTGCGCTCCAGCGCCACGAGCACACGGTGCTTCGCGGTGGGTGGGCTGGTGATGGCGGCCTGCCAGTGCTCACCGAACGCGGCCGCATCGACCTCGGCGAGCAGGTCGGCCGGCAGGACCGAAGAGTACGTCTGCCGCCACGCACGGGCCTGGACCGCTCCAATCGCCACGGAATCGGCGGCCCAGGCCAGCCGGACGCTGCGGTCAGCGCTGGGGTGATCAACGGGCTGGCCCACCTCGCCAGCATGTCACAGGGCTCGCACGGGCCCGGCCGTGCACCCACACGCAACACCTCCTTGTATTGTGACAGTTAACACGCAGCTCTGGTGGACATGTGTCACAACCACTGCCTAAGCTCATTGGTATGGACACCACGCAAGCGACGGACGCTCGCGAGGCGGAATTCAACGCGATCGTCGACGCCGACGGGCGGATCGAGCCGCGCGACTGGATGCCTGAGCAGTACCGCCGCACGTTGATCCGGCAAATCGCCCAGCACGCGCACTCCGAGATCATCGGCATGCAACCCGAGGGCAACTGGATCACCCGCGCCCCGAGCCTGAAGCGCAAGGCCATCCTGATGGCCAAGGTGCAGGACGAAGCCGGCCACGGGATGTACCTGTACTCCGCCGCTGAGACCCTTGGCGTGTCCCGCGACGAGCTGCTGGACCTGCTGCACAGCGGCAAGCAGAAGTACTCGTCCATCTTTAACTACCCGACGCTGACCTGGGCCGACATCGGCGCCATCGGCTGGCTGGTCGACGGCGCGGCCATCACCAACCAGGTGCCGCTGTGCCGGTGCTCGTACGGCCCGTACGCGCGGGCGATGGTGCGCATCTGCAAGGAGGAGTCGTTCCACCAGCGGCAGGGTTTCGAGCTGCTGCTCACGCTGAGCCGGGGCACTGAGGCGCAGAAGGCGATGGCGCAGGACGCGGTCAACCGCTGGTGGTACCCGAGCCTGGCTATGTTCGGCCCGCCGGACGCCGCGTCCACGCACACCGAGCAGTCCATGCGCTGGGGCATCAAACGCTTCACCAACGACGAGCTGCGGCAGAAGTTCGTCGACATGACCGTCCCGCAGTCGGAGGTGCTTGGCCTGTCGCTGCCCGACCCCGACCTGCGCTGGAACGCCGAACGCGGGCACTACGACTTCACCCAGCCCGACTTCGACGAGCTATTCCGGGTCATCAAGGGCGACGGCCCGTGCAACCGGCAGCGGATGGCCCGCCGGGTCGCGGCGCACGAGGACGGCGCCTGGGTCCGCGAGGCCGCCGCGGCGTATGCCGCCAAGCGGCACGCCGAGCAGGAGGTCGCCGCATGAGCTCAGCCCACGAAATGAGTCGTCGTGACTGGCCGCTGTGGGAGGTCTTCGTGCGCAGCCGGCGCGGGCTTTCGCACATCCACGTCGGCAGCCTGCACGCCCCGGACTCCGAGATGGCCGTCCGCAACGCCCGCGATGTCTA
Source organism: Jiangellaceae bacterium (assembly GCA_036374175.1). Taxonomy (GTDB): domain Bacteria; phylum Actinomycetota; class Actinomycetes; order Jiangellales; family Jiangellaceae; genus JASLBX01. The sequence goes on from DASUUH010000037.1 coordinate 21,882, forward strand.
CACCAGGCGCAACGAAGGCGTGTCGATATGGGTGGTGCCGTCCGCGGCCATCACAGCGTCCAACCCAGACGAGAAGGACTCGTTCTTCGACCCGGCGGCCGACAAGGCGTACCGCCATCCGACCTTCTACGACATCCCCGACGAGGTGCGGCACCTGTGAACGACCTCGCCACCTACGCACTCCGGCTCGGTGACGACGCTCTGATCCTGTCTCACCGGCTGGGGGAGTGGATCGCGGCCGCACCACAGATCGAGGAGGACATCGCCCTGGCAAACATCGCTCTCGACCTGCTCGGCCAGGCTCGCTCACTACTGACCTACGCCGGCGAGGTCGAAGGTGCGGGCCGCGACGAGGACGTCCTGGCCTACCGTCGCGACGAACGCGAGTTCGTCAACTGCCAGCTCGTCGAGCTGCCCAATGGCGATTTCGGCGTGACGATGGCTCGCCAGTTGGTGTTCGCGTCCTACCAGTACGAGCTGTACGACCGGCTGCGAATGTCGTCCGACGCCACCCTCGCCGCGATCGCCGGCAAGGCCGTCAAGGAGGTCGCCTACCACCGCGACCACGCCACGCAGTGGGTTCTGCGGCTGGGTGACGGTACCGACGAGAGCCACCGGCGCATGCAGGCGGGGCTCGACGACGTTTGGCCGTACGTCGACGAGATCTTCGAGGCCGACGAGATCACCGGTCGGCTGGCCACCACCGGCGTCGCAGTCGACCCGGCCGCCCTGCGCGAGCCGTGGTCGGCCTACGTGGAGTCGGTGATCAGCAAGGCCACGCTGGCGGTCCCCGAGCCGGATTTCCGCGGGCACGGCGGGCGCGCGGGCCAGCACACCGAAGCGATGGGCTACCTGCTGGCCGAGATGCAGCACCTGCACCGATCGCATCCGGGGGCGTCATGGTGACGACCGCTCCTGCCGTCGACAAGGTCCGTGAGGTGGTGGCCGGGGTTCCCGATCCCGAGTTGCCCGTGATCTCAATCGCGGACCTCGGAATTCTGCGTGACGTGGTCGTCGAGCCGAACGGTCACGTCGTGGTCGAGATCACCCCAACCTACTCGGGTTGCCCGGCGATGGACACGATCCGAGCCGACGTGCTGGCCCGCCTGCGCGCCGAGGGCTGGGCAGACGCCGAGGTCAGGATGGTGCTCTCGCCCGCCTGGACGACCGACTGGATCACCCCGGCCGGGCGCGAGGCCCTCCGAGAGTTCGGCATCGCCCCGCCGGGCCCGCGCGGCGACGGGCCGGTGCCACTGACGCTGACGGTGCGCTGTCCGCGGTGCGGGTCACCGGACACCACCGAAGTGAGCCGGTTCGGCTCGACCGCCTGCAAGTCGTTGTGGACCTGCCGGGCCTGCCTGGAACCGTTCGACCACCTCAAGGCGTTGTAGATGGCTACCCAAGCGACAGCGAGGCGCCACTCTGTCTTCCACCGGCTGCCCGTCGGCGAGCTGGCACGGCTCACCGATGACGCCGTTGCCGTGACATTCGACGTCCCCGACGAACTGGCCGACGATTACCGGTTCGCGCCTGGTCAGCACGTCAACGTCGCGCTCCCGGACGGCGATGGCACTCGGCGCAGCTACTCGATATGTGCCGCGCCGAGTGAGGGCCGGCTGCGGATCGCGGTCAAGCGAATCCCCGGCGGCGCGTTCTCCGCCTACGCGCTCGAGGGGCTCAAGCCGGGCGACGCGCTCGACGTGATGACACCTGCCGGCCGGTTCACTCCCGAGCTCGACCCGGTGAACGCCAAGCACTACGTGGCGATCGCCGCCGGCAGTGGGATCACGCCGGTGTACTCGATCATCGCGGCGGCACTCGAGACCGAGCCGGCCAGCCGGGTCACACTCCTGTACGGCAACCGCACCAGCCGCTCGGTGATGTTCCTCGAGGAGCTTGCCGACCTGAAGGACCGCTACCTCGACCGGTTCCACATCGTGCACGTCCTGTCCCGCGAGGCGATGGACGTCGAGCTGACGTCCGGGCGGATCGACCGCGACCGCCTCGGCCGGCTGCTCGACGCCGTGCTGCCGGCGGACTCGGTCGACGACTGGTTCCTCTGCGGGCCATACGCGATGGTCACCGAGCTGCGCGGGCTGCTGGTCGAGCGTGGGGTCGAGGTAGCGCACATTCACTCCGAGCTGTTCCACGTCGGAGACGTGCCACCGGTGGCAAGAGACGTCGCCGAACCCGTCGCCGAAGGCAGCAGGGTCAACGTCGTACTCGACCGCCGCCGGATCACCGTCACGATCGAGGACGCGGACGAGACAGTGCTCGAAGCAGTGCTTCGCGAACGCAACGACGCGCCTTTTGCGTGCAAGGGCGGGGTCTGCGGCACCTGCCGCGCCAAAGTCCTGGACGGATCCGTCACGATGGAGCGCAACTACGCGCTGGAGGACGACGAGGTGACGGCGGGATACGTCTTGACTTGCCAGTCACATCCCACGACTCCCGAAGTCTCACTGGATTACGACGCCTGAGTGGGAGCGCCCGGCGGCCGGATCGCGTCGGCTAGCCTTCGTGTCATGGTTGACGAGAGCACAACTCGCCGCGACGCTCCGTTCGGACGAGTCCTGACCGCCATGGTCACTCCGTTCCACGAGGACGGCAGCCTTGATCTGAAAGGCGCCGCCGCGCTTGCTTCGCACCTGGTCGATTCCGGCTGCGACGGGCTTGTCGTCAGCGGCACCACCGGTGAGAGCCCGACCACGTCCGACGCCGAGAAGGAGCAGTTGATCCGCGCGGTGGTCGAGGCGGTCGGCGACCGCGCGCGTGTGGTCGCCGGCGTGGGCACCTACGACACCCACCACACGACCGAACTGGCCCGGCAGGCCGAGAAGGCTGGCGCTGTCGGACTGCTCGTCGTAACGCCGTATTACAGCCGGCCGACGCAGGAGGGCCTGGTGCAGCACTTCACGGCTGCCGCCGACGCGACCGGGCTCCCATTGATGCTGTACGACATCCCGCCGCGGTCCATCGTCCCGATCCAGACCGACACCCTCCTGCGCCTTGCCGAGCACGAGCGCATCGTCGCGGTGAAGGACGCCAAGGGCGACCCGTTCGCGACCAGCGAGGTGATCGCGAAGTCCGACCTGGTGTACTACTGCGGCGACGACGCGCTGAACCTGCCGATGTTGTCCGTCGGCGCGATCGGCGTGGTGAGCGTCGTGGGCCATGTGGCCGCCGCGCAGTACGCCGACATGATCCGGGCGGTCGACACCGGCGATCTCACAGCGGCGCTGCGCATTCACCGCCGGCTCATCCCTGCGGTGCGGGGAATCATGATGTCGGGCGAGCCCGGGGCGACGATGGCCAAGGCGGCCGTCCAGCTCGCGGGTGTGATCCAGAGCCGGGCCATGCGCTTGCCCCTGGTGACTGCGACTGACGGGCACGTAGCGGCCCTTCAGGACGCGCTTGCCGAGGCGGGCCTGGCATGAGTCATCCGCATCCCGAGCTGTCCGAACCGCCGCCGCTGGCCGAGAACACGCTGCGCATCGTCCCGCTCGGTGGGCTTGGCGAGGTCGGCCGCAACATGACAGTCTTCGAGATCAACGGCCGGCTGCTGATCGTGGACTGCGGTGTGCTGTTCCCTGAGGATCACCAGCCGGGGGTTGATCTGATCCTGCCGGACTTCGACTACATCCGGCACCGCCTGGACGATGTCGAGGCGGTCATCCTCACCCACGGTCACGAGGACCACATCGGCGCCGTGCCGTTCCTGCTGCGCGAGAAGCAGGACGTCCCGCTGGTGGGATCCCGGTTGACCCTCGCGCTTGTCGAGGCCAAGCTGTCCGAGCACCGCATCGAGGCGTATCAGCTCGAGGTCGCCGAGGGGCGCACCGAGCGGTTCGGCCCCTTCGAGGTGGAGTTCCTCGCGGTCAACCACTCGATTCCCGACGCGTTGGCACTGGCCATCCGGACCCCTGGTGGGGTCGTCCTGCACACCGGCGACTTCAAGATGGACCAGCTGCCGCTGGACGGCCGGCTCACCGATCTGAACGGTTTTGCCCGGCTGGGACACGCCGGCGTCGACCTGTTCATGGTCGACTCGACCAACGCGGAAGTGCTCGGGTTCACCCCGCTCGAACGCGACATCGCTCCGGTGTTGGATCGCGTGGTCGGACAGGCACCCCGCCGGGTCATCGTGGCGTCGTTCGCCAGCCACGTGCACCGGGTGCAGCAGGTTCTCGACGCCGCGGTGGCGCATCGCCGCAAGGTCGCGTTCGTCGGCCGTTCGATGGTGCGCAACATGGGTATCGCCCGCGACCTCGGCTACCTCAATATTCCAGGCGGGACTCTGGTGGACCTCAAAGCCATCGACGACATCGCACCCGAAGAGCTGGTGCTGATGTCCACCGGGTCACAAGGCGAGCCGATGGCGGCCCTGTCACGGATCGCGAACCACGATCATCCGACCATCCAGGTGGAAAAGGGCGACGTGGTGGTGCTCGCGTCGTCGATGATCCCGGGCAACGAGAACGCCGTCTCGCGCGTGATCAACGGGTTGACCAGGGCCGGTGCGACGGTCGTGCACCGCGGCAACGCGATGGTGCACACGTCCGGGCATGCCAGCGCCGGCGAGCTGCTATACGCGTACAACCTGGTCAAGCCGCGCAATGTGATGCCCATCCACGGTGAGGACCGTCACCTGCACGCCAATGCAGAGGTCGCGGCGAGTTCCGGCGTGCCGCGGGATCGGATCGCGATTGCCGGAGACGGCGTTGTGGTCGATCTCGCCGGCGGGCAGGCCCGCATCACCGGCGCGGTGCCGTGCGGCTACGTCTACGTGGACGGGACAACCGTCGGAGGGGTGGCCGAGGCGTCCCTTAAGGACCGGCGGATCCTGGGGGAGGAGGGTTTCATCTCGGTCGTGGTCGTGGTCGATTCGGTGACCGGCAAGGTCACCGGAGGGCCCGAGATCCACGCCCGGGGGTTCACCGAAGACGACGCCGTCTTCGACGTTATCCGGCCGGAGATCGCCGACGCGGTGGAGAAGGCGGCCGCCGGCGGTGGGGCCGACACCTACCAGCTGCAGCAGACGATCCGGCGGACCATCGGCCGTTGGGTGAGTAGCGAGTTCCGGCGCCGCCCCATGATCATCCCCGTCGTCGTCGAAGCCTAACGAACGTGATCGAACGGAATAGAGTCGGCGTGTGACGCACGATACGGGTGTGATTTGCCGGTAGCCTGCGGATCATGGCCACCCGTACGTCCACGTCGACCCGAAACCGCCGGGCGAAGAAGGCGGAGCCGGAGCCGCCTACCCGCGGCAGGTCCAAGCGGACGAGTCGGCGTAACCCGCCGCCCCCACCGCCGCCGCCGAAAGAGCCTGGCGTTCTCGTCTGGCTCGGCACCGGCATCGGCCGGCTCATCACGGCCATCTGGATGGGTGTTGCCCACCTGATCGGCAGCATCGTGCGGCGCCTCGGGACTGCTCGTGAACTCGATCCCGAGCACCGCCGCGACGGCATCGGACTCGGACTACTCGGACTGGCCGTGGTCGTCGCCGCAGGTATCTGGTGGAATCTCGACGGCCCGGTGTTCGACGTCGTCCGCTCTGTCGTCGCGGGCGCGGTCGGCACGGTGTCGTACGTGGTGCCGATACTTTTCCTGATGGCGGGCTGGCGCGCGCTGCGCAACCCGACGCGCAACGGACCCGGCGGCCGGCAGCTTGTCGGCTGGACGACCCTGCTGCTGGGCACGCTCGGGCTGACCCACATCGCCGGGGGGATGCCCCGCCCGGTCGACGGGGAGACCGCGATGCAGGCCGCGGGCGGTGCCGTCGGGTACGTGGCTTCCACCATGCCGGCCGACCTGCTTACCGTCTGGGTGGCGACGCCGCTGCTGGCCATGATCACGATCTACGGCATCCTTGTCGTCACTCACACACCGGTGCACGAGATCCCGGACCGGGCCCGCGCAGTGCGCGACTATCTGCTCGGCGTACCGGATGCCGAGGACGACGACGGCACGGGCGCGAAGCCCGCGCGGCGATCGCGATTGCGCTGGCGCGGTCACGACATCGAGCCGCAGGACGAAGAGCCGTACGACACACCCCTGGTGAGCGACAAACCGCGGCGGCGCAAGTCCACGGATCCGAACGACGAGGTCGACACGGTCGAAGTCGACCCCCAGCCGGCCGGCAAAGGCAAGCTCACCAAAAAGGCCGAGGCCGAACCACCGCCGCATTCGCCGCTGCCTCAGCGAGTCGAGCAGTTGGCGTTGTCCGGCGATATCACTTACACGCTGCCGCCGTCCGACGCGCTGGCCCAGGGCAGCCTGCACCGGACCCGGTCCAAGGCCTCGGACCAGGTGGTCGAGGCGCTCACCGAGGTGCTGGACCAGTTCGACATCGACGCGCAGGTGACCGGGTACATGCGCGGGCCGACGGTGACCCGCTACGAAGTCGAGCTCGGGCCGGCGGTCAAGGTCGAGCGGGTTACGGCGTTGTCCAAGAACATCGCTTACGCGGTGGCCAGCGCCGACGTGCGGATTCTGTCGCCGATCCCAGGCAAGTCGGCGATCGGGATCGAGATTCCCAACACCGACCGTGAGACGGTAAGCCTCGGTGACGTCTTGCGCTCCCCGCTGGCCCGCAAGGACCACCACGCCATGGTGGTCGGGCTGGGCAAGGACGTCGAAGGCGGGTTCGTCGTGGCGAACCTGTCCAAGATGCCGCACCTGCTGATCGCGGGGGCGACCGGCTCGGGTAAGTCCGGCTGCATCAACTCGCTGATCACCTCCGTGCTGATGCGTGCCACGCCAGACGAAGTGCGGATGGTGCTGGTCGACCCGAAGCGCGTGGAACTGTCGGCCTACGACGGCATCCCGCACTTGATCACCCCGATCATCACGAGCCCGAAGAAGGCGGCCGAGGCGCTGCAGTGGGTCGTCCGTGAGATGGACATGCGATACGACGACCTGCACGAGTACGGCTTCCGGCACGTCGACGACTTCAACAAGGCCGTGCGCAGCGGCAAGATCAAGCCGCCGCCGGGCAGCGAACGGACGCTGGCTCCGTACCCGTACCTGCTCGTCATCGTGGACGAGTTGGCTGATCTGATGATGGTCGCTCCGCGGGACGTGGAGGACTCAGTCGTCCGGATCACTCAGCTGGCCAGGGCCGCCGGCATTCACCTGGTGCTCGCCACTCAGCGGCCGTCCGTCGACGTCGTCACCGGTCTTATCAAGGCGAACGTGCCGTCCCGGCTGGCGTTCGCAACCTCGTCGCTGGCCGACTCCCGGGTCATCCTCGACCAGCCAGGTGCGGAGAAGCTGGTCGGGCAGGGCGACGGGTTGTTCCTGCCGATGGGCGCGAGCAAGCCGATCCGGATCCAAGGTCCGTGGGTGACCGAGACCGAGATCCACAGTGTGGTGACGCACTGCAAGGCGCAGCTCAAGCCCACGTACCGCGAAGACGTCACCGCGCCGCAGAACTCCAGACGCGAGATCGACGAGGACATCGGCGACGACCTCGACCTGCTGTGCCAGGCCGCCGAACTTGTCATCAATACCCAGTTCGGGTCGACCTCGATGCTGCAGCGCAAGCTGCGCGTGGGTTTCGCCAAAGCCGGGCGCCTGATGGATCTGATGGAAAGCCGCGGCATCGTCGGGCCGTCCGAGGGATCGAAGGCCCGCGACGTGCTGATCAAACCGGACGAACTGGACGAGGTGCTCGCAGCACTCCGCGGCGAATAATTGCAGGGGGCCATTTACTCACGCACTCGGGCGTGCCAAGCTCGGGCAGCGTGAGTGAACACTCGGTCGCGATCGTCACCTTGGGGTGCGCCAGAAACGAGGTCGACTCCGAAGAGCTCGCCGGCCGGCTGGCCGCAGACGGCTTTCGCCTGGTCGGCGACGCCGCCGAGGCCGAGACCGTTCTGGTCAACACGTGCGCGTTCATCGAGCAGGCGAAGAAGGATTCGGTGGACGCCATCCTGGAGGCAGCTGACCTGAAGGAACAAGGGCCGGCGAAAGCCGTCGTGGCGGTCGGGTGCCTCGCCGAGCGGTACGGTTTCCAGCTCGCCAGCCAGCTGGACGAAGCCGACGGCGTCCTCGGGTTCGACGACTACGAGCGGATCGGCGAGCGGCTGCTGAGCATCCTGGCCGGCGAACCACACGTGCCACACGTTCCGCATGACCGGCGCACCCTGCTACCGATCACGCCGGTCGACCGCAGCAGCGTCCGGCGGCCCATTCCCGGCCACGGGCACGCTGCGCCCGACCTCCCCGAAGGTGTCGCTCCCGCTTCCGGGCCCAGAGCTGTGCGGCGCCGGCTGGACGGTGGGCCGGTCGCTCCGCTCAAGCTCGCCAGCGGGTGTGACCGGAGATGTTCGTTCTGTGCGATTCCGACGTGGCGCGGCTCCTTCGTGTCACGACGGCCCGGTGAATTGCTGGGCGAGGCGCAATGGTTGGCCGAGCAGGGCGTCCGCGAGTTGTTCTTGGTCAGTGAGAACTCCACCTCCTACGGCAAGGATCGCGGTGACCTGCGGCTGCTGGAGACCCTGCTGCCGCAGTTGGCGGCCGTGGACGGGATCGAACGGGTGCGGGTTTCGTACCTACAGCCGGCGGAGATGCGGCCGTCCCTGATCGAGGTGATGACCTCGACCAAGGGTGTCGCCCCGTACTTCGACCTGTCCTTCCAACACGCCAACGCGTCGGTGCTGCGGCGGATGCGCCGGTTCGGCTCGGTACGGGCCTTCACCGAACTCGTGGCGGCCATCCGCGAGCGCGCGCCGCACGCCGGTATCCGATCGAACGTGATCGTCGGCTTTCCCGGTGAAACGGAGTCGCAGCTCGCTGAGCTCGAGGCATTCTTGTCCGACGTGCGCCTGGACGTGGTGGGTGTATTCGGTTACTCCGACGAGGACGGTACCGAAGCGGCGGGTTTCGACGACAAGATCGATCCTGACGAGGTGGCCGAACGCGTCGAGCGTGTGCACGCCCTGGTCGAGGAACTGACCGCGCAGCGCGCCGAAGACCGGATCGGCGAGACCGTCTCCGTTCTGGTGGAGTCGGTTGCCGACGGTGTCGCCGAGGGACGGGCCGCCCACCAGGGCCCGGACGTGGACGGCAGCACGACCATCCGCGGGATGAAGGCTTCGATCGGAGAGCTGACCGACGCCCGGGTGGTGGCTACCGAAGGCGTCGATCTGATCGCTGAGCCGGCCATTGCGTGAACGACTCGTCGCCGTCGCACCGCCGCCTCGCCCTCGGATGGTCTGAGAAGCCGTACGCTGGCTCCGTGCCAGCAGTTGAGGGGCAAAGCTCCACCCCGGGTGTATGGAACGCCGCGAACGGGTTGACGTTGCTGCGCGTGGCCATGGTCCCGGTGTTCCTCGTGCTGTTGTTCCGCGACGGTGGCGACGCCACCGGCGCGCGGATCGTTGCGTTCGCGGTGTTCTCTGTCGCGATGGTGACCGACCGGCTGGACGGTGAGCTGGCCCGCCGCCGTGGTTTGGTCACGGACGTTGGCAAGATCGCTGATCCTATTGCGGACAAGGCCCTGACCGGTGCTGCCTTCATTGGGCTGTCGGTGCTGGGCGAGTTGCCGTGGTGGGTCACGATCGTGGTGCTGGTCCGCGAGTGGGGTATTACCGCGATGCGGTTCGCCGTGCTGCGGTACGGCGTGTTGCCGGCGAATCGAGGCGGCAAGCTCAAAACCGCCCTGCAGGCGCTGGCTCTTGGCCTCTACATCCTGCCGCTGCCGGACGCCTGGGAGCCGGTGCAAGCCGCGGCCATGGCTCTGGCCGTTTCCGTCACGATCGTGACCGGCGTCGATTACGTGATGCAGGCGGTCCGGCTGCGGCGGGCGGCCAAGGCCTGATCGATGGCACGTGTGGCGGACCTCGTCGAATCCCTGGCTCGGGCCGGCGCCACCGTGGCGACGGCCGAGTCGTTGACCGGCGGACTGGTGGTCGCGGCCCTGACCGACATTCCCGGTGCGTCGGCCGTCGTGCGAGGCGGAGTCGTCGTTTATGCCACGGACCTTAAGAGTGAGCTCGCCGGCGTGCCGGCTGAGACGCTCCGGCGCGACGGTCCGGTTGCCGCGTCCACTGCCGCCGCGATGGCCGAGGGCGTGCGCCAGCGGTGTGCGGCCACGTACGGCGTTGCGACGACCGGAGTCGCCGGGCCCGACCCGCAGGACGGCCATCTGCCAGGCACACTCCACGTGGCGGTCGCCGGGCCGGTCGGAACCCGAGTCGAGTCGATCTCCGAGCTTCGCGGAGACCGCTCGGCGATCCGCGCGGCGGCGGTTCACCACGCTCTCAGCCTGCTCGCGGAGATGGTCCAGGGGGCCCGGGAATCCCAGCCGGGCTCAGGACGTTGAAACCAACACGGGTCCACCACCCTGACCAGCCGGCGGGTTGTGCGAAGGTACGGTGGGTACCAGCAAAGGCATCTCGATCGCAACGAAGGGGAGTGGCCGGTGGTTCTCGTCAGGCGCCTCATCGGCGACGTCCTACGCCGCCGTCGCATCGCCCAAGGTCGCACGCTGCGCGAGGTGTCGGCCGCTGCTCGAGTCAGTTTGGGTTACCTGTCAGAAGTAGAGCGCGGACGAAAGGAAGCTTCGTCCGAGCTGCTGGCTGCGATCTGCGATGCGCTGGACTTGCCGATGTCGACAGTGCTCCGCGAGGTCAGCGAAGAGATGTCGCGGGTCGAGGCGGCCGCCGTCGGCGCGTTGACCGAGCTGCGCGCGTCTCGCTCGGTACCCGAGCGCGACGTTGTTGCTGTGGGCTGAGTCGCGCTCTAGCATTGCCGGGCATCGCCGCGGTACCGTATCGGTAGTCTGTTAAGACTCTTACCGAATACGGAGGCGGATATGTCTCGTCGGCCTGGCACGCCAGAGCTGCTGCGGGCGATGAATGACCGCAGCGCTTTCGAACATCTGCTGGCAGAAGGGCCGCTGACCCGTGGCCGCCTCGGCGAACTCACCGGCTTGTCCAAGGTCACCGCGTCTCAACTTGTTGTCCGGCTCCAGCAGCGCGGGTTGATCGAGGTTGTCGGTACCCGGTCCGGGGGCCGTGGACCGAGCGCCGAACTCTACGCCATCCGTCCTGGCTGCACGTACGCCGTGGGCGTGGACATGGTGCTCGACCGGATCAAGGCCGCCGTGTGCGGAATCACCGGACCCGTCATCGCCCACACCAGCCGGCCCACCTCCAACGACGATCCGGTGAAGGTCATCCACGAAGTAGTCGCGGAGGTGATGGGCCAGGCGGGCGTTGGCCTGTCCGAGCTCGGCCAGGTGGTGATCGGGACCACCGGCGTGGTGGATCCCGGGACCGGCGACGTGACGTTCTCATTCGACTTACCCATGTGGCACCGCGGCCTGCATGACGCACTCGGCAAAGATCTCGGCTGTGCTGTCACGATCGAAAACGACGTCAACCTCGCCGCCATCGCCGAGCGCGAAGAGGGTGCAGCCCGCGACGTGGCGGACATGGTGCTGTTCTGGGTCGGCCGCGGTATCGGCGCCGCGGTTGTCCTAGGCGGGCGCTTGCAGCGCGGCGCCAGCGGCGCGGCGGGAGAGATCGGTTACCTGCCGGTCCCGGGCGCGCCGCTGCTCGACGACGTGTCCAGCCGCGACGCTCACGGCCAGCTCGGCGGCTCGTTTCAGAAACTCGTCGGCGCCGGCGCGGTATCGGAGTTGGCCGAGCGGCACGGCATCGCAGCCGACGGCGCGGCTGGTGCCGTTCGGGCCGCATTGGCCGCGGGTTCGCCTGCCGACGCGTTTCTCAACGAGCTGGCGCAGCGGTTGGCGGTGGGTGTGGCGGCGGTGTGTGCCGTCGTGGATCCGGCCCTTGTGGTCCTCGCGGGCGATATCGGCGCTGCCGGTGACGAGCGGTTGTGCAAGCTGGTGTCCGAAGCGCTCGGCCACCTGGTGCCGGTCACGCCGAAGGTCGTCCCGACGGCCGTGCGCGAGGACCCGGTCCTGCGCGGTGCGGTGATCACCGCGGTCGACAAGTCACGCGACGCGCTGCTCACGTCCATCGCGGCGAGCTGATTCCGGAATCGCAGTTGGCTGGCGCGACCGCGTGGGCCACCAGATCCTGTCGCCGAGGTCGTACGACAGTGCCGGAACCAGCAGCGAACGCACCACAAGGGTGTCGACGAGCACGCCCACTGCGACGATGAACGCGATCTGAACCAGGAACGAGAGCGGTATCACGACCAGCGCAGCGAACGTGGCCGCCAGCACGATTCCGGCGCTGGTGATGACACCGCCGGTCACTGTGAGCCCGCGCAGGATTCCCGGGCGGGTGCCTAGTTGTCCGGCCTCCTCCCGTACCCGGGTCATCAAGAAGATCGAGTAGTCGATGCCCAGGGCGATCAGGAATACGAAACCGTACAACGGAACAGCGGGTTCGACCCGGTCGAAGCCGAACAGGAACTCGAAGACAAGCGCCGCCGCGCCGAGTGTGGCGGCGAACGACAACACGTTGGCCGCCACGAGCAGGACGGGCGCAAGCACGCTGCGGAGCAGGATCACCAGCACGATGAACACCACGAGCAGGACGAGCGGGATGATCACGACGAGATCGCGGCTGGATCCCTCCTGCGTGTCCAGCAGTACTGCGGTCTCGCCGCCCACCAAGGCGTCAGGGCTCACCGAGTCAAGGTCTGAACGCAGTCGTTGGATCGTCTCGACGGCGGCGGCACTGTCGGCCGGCTCGCTGAGCATGGCGATGCTGACGGCCTGGTTCCGGGTCGAATCGTCGCCACCGAACGGTGTGACCTGAGCAACTCCCGGGTCGTTCGCCACCACGGTGGCGGCCGCCTCGGCCCGGTCCGCCGGCGCGACGATGAAGGCGGGGCTTCCGGCGCCGGCCGGGAAGTGGGCGGCTAAAGCACGCTGACCCTGGACGGACTCCACCTCGGACAGGAACAAGTCACTTTGCGACACGCCCTCGGTGTCGAGCCTGGGCACGAAGACGGCGAACGCTGCCAGCGCCCCGGCGGTGGCGATCCACACCAGGCGCGGCCGAGAGCCGACCAGCCGGGCGATCCGGCCCCAGATGCCGGCTTGCCCGCTGTGTGGCTCGCCGTGTCGAGGTGCAAATGGCCAGAACGCGGCGCGGCCGAGTAGTGCCAGCACCGCCGGCAGGAACGTGAGCGACGCGGCCACAGCCAGGCTGATGCCGATGGCGGCCACCGGCCCGAGCGACCGGTTGGAGTTAAGTGAGCTGGCCAGCAGGCACAACACACCCAAGATGACCGTGCCGCCCGAGGCGAGGATCGCCGGCAATGCTCGGCGTACTGCGAGGGTCATCGCCCGGTATCCGGAGCGGTGCTCGCGCAGCGCTTCGCGGAATCGCGAGACGAGAAGCAGGGCGTAGTCGGTGGCCGCTCCGACGACGAGGATGAACATGATGCCCTGGCTCTGGCCGTTCAGCGTGAGTACGTCGCGGTCGGCCAGCGTGTAGACGATGGCGGAGGCGGCAGCCAGGGCCAGAACCGCCGACGAGAGGACCATGATCGGCAGTAGTGGGCTCCGGTACACGATCAGCAGGATCACCAGGACCGCGCTCAGGGCGACCACTAGCAGCAGGCCGTCGATGTTGCCGAACGCATCGCTTAGATCGGCGGCGAATCCGGCCGGTCCAGTCACGAACACCTGCTGACCCGTGCCCTGCGCGGCGTCGCGAATGTGAGCGACGATCTCCGCGACGTCGCTGCTGCCGTCGACGGGCACGGCCAACTGAACCGCTCGGCCGTCCTCGCTCGGCGTAGGTGGGGCGGGCGACTCCGTGACTCCGTCCATGCCGCCAAGCTGGCGCGCCAACGCCTCCACTTCAGCGAGGTCGGCGTCGGTGAGCTCTCGCTCGTATTCGATGACCACGATCGCCGAGAGTGACTCGTCGTCCTGCACTTCGCTCAGAGCGGCCGCAACCCTGGTCGACTCCGCTTCGTCGGCAAGGAATGCGGCTCGGTCGTTGATCTGTACCTCCGCGAGCTTGCCGGCATAGGGCCCCGCAACCCCGCCGATGATCAGCCAGCCGAGTGTCAGGGCCGCGGGCAGCAGCCATCGCAAGCGGCTCATGGTGATTCTCCCCGCTGTCAGTCCGACGAGGCTTCCAGTCTGCGGCCTCGCCAGCTTCGGTTCCGTCGATTAGCATCACGCCAAATTTAGTACTAAAATAACTTCAGCAGGGAGTCAGGTCAACTGGAGGAAGTCCGATGGCACATACATTCACGACCACCGTTGCCGCGCCGCTGGGTGAGGTGTTCGCCTGGCATGCGCAGCCGGGGGCCATCCGGCGGTTGATGCCGCCATGGTTGCCCACCAAGGTTGTCCGCGAGGCGCCTTCGTTGCGGGACGGATCCGCGGTGATTTCGATGTTGGGCGTGCCATGGACTGCGAGGCACCGCACCGACGAGTTCGATCCGCCACGGCAGTTCGCCGATGAACTTGTCACCACCGGATTGGGCCGCGTGCTGGGATGGCGCCACCTGCACTCCTTCGAGGCGGCCGGGCCGAACGCCACGAGAATCGTCGACAAGGTCGATGCCCGGCTGCCTAGGCGGGCGCTCCAGTCATTCTTCCGCTACCGGCACGACCAGTTGGCCGCGGATCTGCTGGCCCACCAACGGGCCCGAACTATTGCGCAAGAGCCGTTGACGATCGCGGTCACCGGGGCCTCTGGCACCATCGGCACCGCCCTGACCGCGTTCCTTTCGACCGGTGGCCACCGCGTAGTCCGCCTGGTCCGCCGGACGGCCCGCACGCCGGACGAACGGCGCTGGCGACCGGCTGATCCCGACCCGGATATCCTCGCCGGCGTCGATGCGGTCATCCACCTCGCCGGCGAGCCGGTAGCCGGCCGGTTCACCGCCGCCCGCCGGCAGGCCATCACCGAGAGCCGAGTCACGCCGACCAGGCGGCTCGCCGAGTTGATCGCCCGGCGGGGCCGGCCGGCGACGTTCATCTCAGCATCCGGAATCGGCTACTACGGCCCCGACCGGGGACCGGAGGTCCTCACCGAGTCGAGCCCACGCGGCGACGGGTTCCTGGCCGACGTGGTGTCGGCGTGGGAGGAAGCCACTCGTCCGGCGCAGGAGGCTGGGGCACGTGTTGCCCAGGTGCGCACGGGCGTGGTCCAAACCCCAACGGGTGGCATGCTGCGGCTTATCGCGCCGTTGTTCTGGACCGGTCTGGGCGGGCGCCTCGGCACCGGCGAACAGTGGCTGTCGTGGGTTGCGCTGGACGATCTCGTGGACGTTTACCTCCGCGCCATTGTGGACGACGAGATTCGCGGGCCGATCAACGCCGTTGCTCCCGAACCCGTGACGAATGCCGAGTACACCCGCACGGTGGCGACGGTGCTGGGGCGACCGGCGCTGGTGCCGGTGCCGCACTGGGCACCCGGCCTGCTCCTCGGTGACCTGGGGGCCGCCGAGATCGCGTTCGCCAGCCAGCGTGTTGTGCCGGCCAAGCTGACCGACGCCGGCCACCAGTTCCGGTTCGCCACCCTGGAGCCAGCGCTGCGCCACGTGCTCGGCCGGTGAACTTACGCGCGCAGCCGCAAGCCGCGAACGGTGACGTGAAATCCTGCGGCGGCCAATGTGTCGCCGAGCGGGGTCGACTGGATCGCCGCGCCATCGGCCCGCTCCACGCGTAGCGCGCCGAGGGCACCGTCGCGGACGGCCAACGCGAGGGCATCGGCGGCGGCGCTCAGCACGTCCGGGTCGTCGGACCAGGACAGCAGGCTGCGGCCGCCCCGCTCCACGTACAGCACGAGTACGCCGTCGACGAGTACCACCAGCGCACCGGCCTTGCGTCCGGGGCGATGCCCACTCGGCTCACCCGGGCGCTCAGGCCACGGCAGAGCCGCACCGTACGGATTGGCCGGGTCGGTGGCCGCCAGCACCAGCGCGGGCGTGGATTCACGCCGCGCCGCGGCTGGGTTCGCCTGAGCGCGAAGGCGATCGACCGCACCGACGGTGGCGAACTGAGCGGCGCCGAGACCGGCCACGAAGTACCCTCGCCGGGCGCGGCCGGAGTCTTCGAACGCCGACAACACCCGATAGGCGGCGGCAAAACCGCCGGGCAACCGCTCGGCGACCACGGCACCGCGGGTGACGACACCGTGGCGGTCGAGTAGTCCCTCCGCCGCGGCGTGCGCTCGCCGGGTCGCGTCGGCGTCGGGGGGCGGCAGCAGCGACCATCGTCCCGCGGCGAGCGGCGGACCGGTGCGGGCCGGCAGCGGTGTCCGTGGCCGGGCGTAACGGGAGCGCGGGCGAGCCGGCCGCGACCGGTGAGCCGGCTTGCCGCCGCCGATCAGCGTACGCAGGGGGGCCAGCGTGTCGTTGGTCAGCCGCCCGGCCCACACCAGATCCCAGAGGGCTGTCACCAGCGCAGAGTCGTTGGTGCTGCCGACGGCGTCGGAAATCTGCCGAAAGAAGTAAGCGCCGCCTGGTTCGAGTAGGCCGAGGACTGCCTCGTGTAGCGGCGACTCGGTGGCCTGATCCGGCGCCGGCAATGTCAACGGCGCGGTGTCAGCCGGGTGGAGCGACACCCAGCCGTCGGTGCCGGGCAACACGCCTTGCCCGGCCCAGAGGACTTCGCCTGCTGTGGTCAGTTCATCCAGCCAGGCAGGGTTGTATCCGGCCAGGCGAGCAGGCAGGACAAGGCGTTCTAGCGCGCTGGCCGGGATCGCGCAGCCGGCCAGTTGCTCGATGACCCGGAGCACACCGTCAGGGCCGGCAAGTGTGCTGCCGACGTGCTGCCACAGCGGCAGGAACCGGGCCAACGCCGGGTGCTCAACCGGCTCGGCTTCCTTGCGAAGCGCGGCCAGCGAACGCCGCCGGAGCAGCCTAAGGACCTCCGCATCACACCACTCAGCGCCGGTCCGACCGGGGGTGAACTCGCCGTCCACGACGCGCCCGGCGGTCGCCAGCCGGCGAAGCGTGTCGAGGACGACCGCGACGCCCAGACCCCAGCGGGCCGCAGCATCGGCGGCTCGGAACGGGGCGTGGGTGCGGGCGTACCGCGAGATCAGATCACCGAGCGGATCTGCAACGGGTTCGAGGAACGCCTGCGGGATTCCGACCGGTAGTGGGGCACCGAGCGCGTCGCGCAGCCGGCCGGCGTCCTCGATCGCCGCCCACCGGTCCTCGCCGGCCATCCGCACGACGATGGCCCGCCGTGCCGCCTCGAGACTCGCCAGATGTGCCGGCGCGGTGTCCGGCTCGGTGCAGCGCTCTGCCACCTCGGCCACCGACAGCGGACCGATCAGGCGCAGCAGGTCGGCCACCCCTTCGGCGTCGCGGGCTTTGCGGTCGTCAGCCATCCGCTGCAGCTCTGCCTCGGTGCGTACGAGGACTTCGGCATCGAGGAGGTCGCGGAGTTCGGTGCGGCCGAGCAACTCCGCCAGCAGAGTCGAGTCGAGAGTGAGTGCCTGGGCTCGCCGTTCGGCAAGTGGCGAGTCGCCTTCGTACATGAACGCTGCGACGTATCCGAACAGCAGTGACCGGGCGAACGGCGACGGCGCCGGTGTTTCGACCTCGACCACCTTGATCGTCCGGCCGCCGATGCGTCGCATCAGTTCCTCGAGCGCACCCACGTCGTAGACGTCCTGAAGGCATTCGCGCATCGCCTCGAGCACGATGGGGAACGAGCCGTATTTGGATGCCACCTGCAGCAGTTGAGCCGACCGCTGCCGTTGCTGCCACAGTGGCGTGCGGCGGCGGGGATCGCGCCGGGGCAGCAGCAGGGCCCGAGCCGCGGATTCGCGGAACCGGGCCGCGAACAGCGCCGAGCCGCCGACCTCGGCGGTGACGAGCTCGTCGACCTCGTCGGGTTCGAGCACGATCAGCGAGGAGTCCGGCAGGCCTTCCTCTGTGTCGGGTATGCGCAGCACGATGCCGTCGTCGGAGTGAGCCGCCTGTGCGTCGACGCCGTACCGCTCGCGCAGGCGGGCTCCGATGGCCAGCGCCCACGGGGCGTGGACGCGAGCGCCGTAGGGCGAGTGGACGACCAGCCGCCAGTCGCCGAGTTCGTCACGGAATCGCTCGACCACGATCGTGCGGTCGTCGGGCACGTGGCCGGTCGCCGTGCGCTGCTCGTCGAGATAGGCCACCAGGTTGTCGGTAGCCCACTCGTCGAGCCCCGCCGTGGCGGCCCGTTCGTGGGCCTGCGCCGACTGCAAGGAGCCGAGCTCGCGGACGAAGGCTCCGACCGCTTCTCCCAGCTCTGCCGGGCGGCCGAGAGTGTCGCCGTGCCAGAACGGCAGGCGACCCGGCTGGCCTGGTGCCGGCGAGACGAGGACCCGGTCATGTGTGATGTCCTCGATGCGCCAGCTGGTGGCGCCGAGCGAGAAGACGTCGCCGACCCGGGACTCATAGACCATCTCCTCGTCCAGCTCGCCGACCCGGCCGCTCTTCTCGGCGCCGGCCAGGAACACGCCGAACAGGCCCCGGTCGGGAATGGTGCCGCCGCTGGTGACGGCGAGCCGCTGAGCGCCGGGACGTCCGGTCAGGGTGCCAGCTGTGCGGTCCCAGACGATGCGCGGGCGCAACTCGGCGAACTCGTCGGACGGGTAGCGGCCGGACAGCAGGTCGAGAACGGCGTCGTACGCCGACTGCGGAAGGGTCGCGAACGGGTGTGCCCGCCGGACCATGGCGAGCAGGTCGTCGACCCGCCACTGGTCCATCGCGACGGCGGCGACGATCTGCTGAGCCAGGACGTCGAGCGGATTACGCGGGACGGCCAGCTCCTCGATGAGACCGGCCCGCATGCGTTCGGTGACGACGGCGGTCTGGACCAGGTCGCCGCGGTACTTGGGAAACAACACCCCCCGAGACACCGCGCCGACCTGATGGCCCGCCCGGCCGACTCGCTGTAGCCCGCTGGCGACCGACGGTGGCGATTCGACCTGCACGACGAGGTCGACGGCGCCCATGTCAATGCCGAGCTCGAGGCTGCTGGTGGCAACGACAGCGGGCAGCCGGCCGGACTTCAGGTCGTCCTCGATCAGGGCACGTTGCTCTTTGCTGACCGAGCCGTGGTGAGCGCGCGCGATCGTGCCCGGCACGCCGCGGCTCGCGCCGGCTTGGGCCATCGTCGCCGCAGGAGCGGTCGCACCGGCCGGCGGCAGCGCCTCGCCGGTAGCGCGTTCGTGCGCGATCTCGTTGAGCCGGGCGGTGAGCCGCTCGGCCAGGCGACGGGAGTTGGCGAACACGATCGTCGAGTTGTGCTCGCTGACCAGATCGACCACACGCTCTTCCACGTGCGGCCAGATCGAGCTCTGTGCCTCACTGTCAGGTGTGGCGTCCAGGGGGGATGGTCCGGTCGGCCCGGCGCCGGGAGCGGTGGCGAGCTCGCCCAGGTCGGGGACCGGGACGACCACCTGAAGGTCCCACTCCTTCGCGCTACCCGGATCGACCACCTCAACGGGATGCGAGCCGCCAAGGAACCCGGCGACCTCGGCGATCGGCCGGACCGTGGCCGAAAGCCCGATGCGCTGCGCCGGTTTCGGCAGCAGCGCGTCGAGCCGCTCGAGTGTCAGGGCGAGGTGCGCGCCGCGTTTGTTGCCCGCTACCGCGTGGACCTCGTCGACGATGACGGTCCGGACACTGCGCAGGGCCTCACGTGCCTGCGACGTGAGCATCAGGAACAGCGACTCGGGCGTCGTGATCAGGATGTCCGGCGGGCGGCGCCCGAACCGGCGCCGCTCGTCGGCCGGGGTGTCGCCAGAACGCACACCGATAGTGATGTCGGGCTGGGGCAGGCCGAGCCGCGCGGCCGCGTGGGCGATGCCGGTCAGCGGCGCGCGGAGGTTGCGCTCGACGTCGACGGCCAGCGCCTTGAGCGGCGAGACGTACAGCACCCGGCACCGCTCCGTCGGATCGTCCGGCACGGGCTCGGAGGCCAGTTGATCGAGCGCCCAGAGAAATGCCGACAGAGTCTTGCCCGACCCGGTGGGCGCGACCACGAGCGCGTTGCTGCCTGCGGCGACCGCCAACCAAGCGCCCTCTTGAGCGGGCGTCGGCGCGCGGAACGAGCCGGCGAACCAGTCGCGGGTCGCCGCCCCGAACAGATCGAGCACCACACCCATGACACCTATCCTCGCTGCCGGCACTGACAATTGACGAGCCGTATCCTCGGGGGCGTGCGGTTGACCGACTTCTGGGAGCGGATGGAACACCACCTCGGGCCTGGATATGCCGACTCTTGGGCGCGTGACCAAGTGATCGGCGTGCTCGGCGGCCGCACGGTGCACGAGGCACTGGCGGCGGGCGAAGATCCCAAAGTGGTGTGGCGCGCCGTCTGTGACGTGCTGGAGTTGCCTCCGCGCGAGCGCTGAATCGATGGCCGCGCCGAATGGCGCGTCCGGCCGAGGCCGGTAACCGGGATGCTTCTGTGGGCGTGGACAGGTACCGTCCCCTGATGTGACTGATTACGGTGAGCGCGGCCTACCGCCCCGAACGGTTGCTGCCGACGTGACAAGCTCCGTCGATATCGAGCTGGCACAGCGACGCACTGTTCACACTTTGATCGGCACCCAGGTGATGGCCGGGTTGGGTGTCAGCAGCGGGGTTGCGGTCGCTGTGCTGCTCGCGAGCAACGTGCTCGGGCGTCCTGATCTGGCCGGCTTCGTCCAGAGCGCGCAGGTGCTGGGCAGCGCGCTGCTCGCCCTGCCGGCCGCCGCCCTCGCCGTCCGGTTCGGCAGACGGGCCGGGTTGAGCGTGGCCCTGGCGCTGGCCGCGGTCGGCGGGGTACTCGCGATCGCAGGTGCCGAGCTGAAGTTCTTCCCGTTCCTCATGCTCGGCATGGCGCTGTACGGAGGTGGGACGACAGCGGGCCTGCAGAGCCGTTATGCGGCGATCGACCTCGCGGTCCCGGAGCGGCGCGGGCGCACGCTGTCACTTGTCGTGTGGTCGACGACGATCGGTGCGGTGGTGGGACCAAACCTGGTCGGCCCGGCCGGCACGCTGGGTGCGTGGGTAGGTATCGAGCCGCTGGCCGGTCCGCTGCTGTTCGGTGCCGTGGCCTTGTTGCTGTCTGCCGCGCTGGTGTGGTTCCGGCTCCGGCCGGACCCGCTCCTGCTGTCCCGGCGGCTGGCGGACGTCGCTGTGGAAGCCGCCGGGTCCGACCGGTCGGCGCAGCGCCGCCGTGGCAGCTTGCGGGCGGGTCTGCATGCGGTGCAGGGTTCGCCGCGGGCGATCCTCGGCATGGCGGCCGTGGTGGTCGCGCACACGGTGATGGTGTCGGTGATGGTCATGACTCCCATCCACATGGATCATGGGAACGCTTCGTTGTCGGTGATCGGGTTCGTGATCAGTGTTCACGTCGCCGGCATGTTCGCGTTCTCGCCGGTGATGGGCTGGCTGGCCGACCGAGTAGGCCGGCTGCCGGTGATCGCCACGGGCGGGATCGTATTGCTCGGGGCCGTCGCGTTGGCGGGCACGGCGCCTGAGGGCCATTCGGCAGGGTTGACCGCTGGCCTGTTCCTGCTGGGGCTGGGCTGGTCGGCCTGCCTGGTGGCCGGCTCGACACTGCTGTCAGAGTCGGTGGCGATCGAGCAGCGTCCGGTGGTCCAGGGTTCGTCCGATCTGCTCATGGGCCTGGCGGCAGCCGGCGGCGGTGCGGTGGCGGGCATCGTGGTCGGCCGGCTGGGATACGGCGTGCTCAACGCGGGCGCCTCTGTGCTCGCGGTGGCACTGCTCGTCGGCGTGGTCGTAACGGCGTCGCGGGCGGCACGTCTTCGGCGTGTCGCGGCGTGATTCGAACGTCCGTTCGTTCTACTATCCACACCTAGGGAACGCGACCGGAGTTGTCCACAGGCAGGGGCGAGGCTCTCGAACTCTGTCAGTGGCAGCGCGTAGCGTCCTCGAGTGACAACAAGACGACCCAAGGGCCGTGCCGCGGCCCACAAGCCCCAGGTGGTTTCCATGGCAGCTTCGCCAGACCGCGAGAAGGCCCTTGAGACAGCGCTCGCCCAGATCGAGCGTGCTCACGGCAAAGGTTCGGTCATGCGTCTCGGCGACGAGTCGCGCATGCCGGTCGACGTGATCCCCACCGGGTCGATCTCGCTGGACGTGGCGCTCGGCGTCGGCGGGCTCCCGCGCGGACGGGTGGTGGAAATCTACGGTCCGGAGTCGAGCGGTAAGAGCACGCTGGCGCTGCACGCTGTCGCACACGCGCAGAAGGCCGGCGGCACTGCTGCGTTCATCGACGCCGAGCACGCCCTCGACCCCATCTACGCCGAAGCCATCGGGGTCGACCTCGGCGACCTGCTGGTCTCCCAGCCCGACACCGGTGAGCAGGCCCTCGAGATCGCCGACACGCTGATTCGCTCAGGCGCGATCGACGTTGTGGTCATCGACTCGGTGGCCGCGCTCGTCCCCAAGGCTGAGATCGAAGGCGAGATGGGCGACAGCCACGTGGGCCTGCAGGCCAGGCTGATGAGCCAGGCGCTGCGCAAGCTCACCGGTGCGATCAGCCAGTCCCGCACGACCGCCGTGTTCATCAACCAGCTCCGCGAGAAGGTCGGCGTCATGTTCGGCTCGCCGGAGACCACCACGGGGGGTAAGGCCCTGAAGTTCTATGCGTCGGTCCGCCTCGACGTTCGGCGTATCGAGACGTTGAAGGACGGCACCGAGGCGGTGGGCAACCGCACCCGCGTAAAGGTTGTGAAGAACAAGGTTGGACGCCCATTCCGGCAAGCCGAGTTCGACATCCTCTACGGCGAAGGCATCAGCCGTGAGGGAGGCTTGATCGACATGGGCGTCGAGCACGGCTTCGTCCGCAAGTCCGGCGCCTGGTACACCTACGAGGGCGATCAGCTCGGGCAGGGCAAAGAGAACGCCCGCAAGTTCCTCAAGGACAATCCCGACCTCGCCGACGAGATCGAGAAGAAGATCAAGGAAAAGCTCGGCGTCGGTCCGAAGGTGGACGATCCGATCGCTGAGCCGCCTGTCGACTTCTGAAACGGTGGTGACCTCCGGGCGACGACGAGGGGCCAGGGGCTCCAGGGTTGGTGCAGGCTCCGGCGATACGTCGTTGGACTCTCGCATGTCCGAGCCGGACGCCGATCCTGAGAACGTGGCCCGCACCATCGCGCTGCGCAAGCTCGCGGCAGCGCCGCAGACTCGAGCGCAGCTCGACGACGCGATGGCTCGGCGGGGTGTGCCCGCGGAGATTCGGGCCCGCGTCCTTGATCGGTTCGACGACGTCGGATTGATCGACGATGCGATGTTCGCCCGGATGTGGGTCGAGTCCCGCCATGCCGGCCGTGGACTTGCCAAGAAGGCGCTTGCACATGAGCTCCGGCGCCGCGGCGTCGATTCAGCGCTGGTGGACGACGCGGTGGGGGAGCTGGCGCCGGAGCAGGAAGAAGCCACCGCGCGGGCGCTCGTTGCGCGCAAGCTTCGGTCTACTCGAGGACTCGACCCGGCCGCGCGTACGCGCCGGCTCGCCGGAATGCTCGCCCGTAAGGGGTACCCGGCGGGTCTGTCGTTCCGGATCGTGCGTGAAGCCCTGGAACGCGAGGGCGTCGATGAAGATGATCTCCCGCCAGAGGACGGCTGGTAGCGGCTAGCGCGGCATCGTGGATCGATCGAGACGCAAGAAGGTCTCGATTTTGTAACGCTGATGTCTTGACCCTGAGTGGGCCGCCCTCGTAGCCTCAATGGTCAAGAAGTACGTCCGCTACCGCGGATCCGCATACAACACGACACACGCTACAAACCCGCAACTACTCCGGTCACCGACCGGTACGTGACATCAGGTCCTGGCTACTGGCCGGGCCGGAGCTGACGCATACCTGCGCCGGCGTGGTCGCCCGCTTATCGGCGGGCTGCTTTCGCCTACGCGGGTGTCGCTTCAGCCGTGAGGCGTTGACGCCGCCACTGTGGCTGAAGTGGTGGGGCGGCATACCGGCGCGGTGCTCTCGAGGTGTCGCCGCGGCACGCGGTAACGGACGCAGTGAACAGACGTCCGCGTGCGGGCGACGACATAGAGGAGCCGACCGATGGACAGCGCACTGCAAGCGGGACTCCTGGTCGTCGGCCTCATTCTGGTAGCTGGTGCTCTCGGTGTAGTCGCGTGGATTCTGCTCCGGCGTCCCGGCGTGATGCGTCAAGCGGCCGACACTTTGCTCGTCGAGGCGCGGCGAGAAGCAGAGCAGGTGCGCAGTGAGGCCCGGGACGAAGCCGAGCGGCTTCGCCGGCAAGCCGCCCAGTTGGTCGACCACGCCAAGGCCATGAGGGACGAGACCGAATCGGACATCAGGGCGATGCGCGACGATCTCAAGGAGCTTCGGCTCGACCTTGAACGGCGCGAGAACCGGTTGTCCGAACGTGAGGAGCGCCTGGACGCCGACGAACGGGCCCATGGTGCCCGCGCGGCCGTGTTGGCCGAGCGTGAGGCCGAGTTGGACCAACGTTCCGGGCAACTGGACCAGCTCGAGACAGAGCGCCGGGAAATCCTGGAACGTACTGCTGAGCTGACTGCCGAACAGGCCAAGGCCGAACTGGTGGCAGCGGTGGAGGCGCAGGCCAAACGCGAGGCCGCGATGCTAGTGCGCGACATCGAACGGGAAGCTCAGGAGCAGGGCGACACGCGCGCCCGCGAGATCATCACGCTCGCCATCCAGCGCCTCGCTTCCGAGCAGACGGCCGAATCGGTCGTGTCCGTGCTGCACCTGCCCGCCGATGAGATGAAGGGACGCATCATCGGCCGCGAGGGCCGGAACATCCGCGCCTTCGAGCAGGTCACCGGCGTGAACCTGATCATTGACGACACACCAGAGGCGGTTTTGCTCTCATGCTTCGATCCGGTGCGGCGCGAAGTGGCCCGGCTCACGCTGGAGGAACTCGTCCTGGACGGCCGGATCCATCCGCATCGCATTGAGGAACAGTACGAACTGAGCAAGGCCGAGGTCGAGCGCCTGTGCGTGCGAGCGGGCGAAGATGCCCTGGTCGACGTGGGGCTCACTGACATCCATCCGGACCTCGTCGCGCTTCTGGGGCGCTTGCGATACCGAACGTCCTACGGCCAGAACGTGCTCAAGCACCTGGTCGAATCAGCGCATATCGCTGGCATGATGGCCGCCGAGCTGGGCATGAACGTGCCGGTCGTCAAGCGATGTGCGCTGCTTCACGACATCGGCAAGGCACTCACCCACGAAGTCGAAGGCAGCCACGCGATCATCGGCGCCGAGATCGCCCGCCGGTACGGCGAACACGAGGACGTCGTGCACGCCATCGAGGCGCACCACAACGAGGTCGAGGTGCGCACCATCGAGGCGGTGCTGACCCAGGCGGCCGATGCCATCTCGGGCGGGCGGCCCGGTGCTCGACGGGAATCCCTGGAGGCGTACGTCAAGCGCCTGGAGCGGCTCGAGGAGATCGCCAAGAATCACGACGGTGTCGAGAAGGTGTTCGCCATGCAGGCCGGTCGCGAGATCCGGGTCATGGTCCTGCCGGACGTGGTGGACGATCTGGCCGCGGGTGTGCTCGCCCGCGACATCGCCAAGCAGGTCGAGGAAGAGCTCACGTACCCCGGCCAGATTCGAATCACCGTGGTCCGTGAATCCCGGGCCACCGAATTCGCCCGCTGACGTTCGATCACGTTCAGCAGGCGTAGCCCTGCCGTACCAGGCGCGTGCGGGTGGTACGGCGCGGAGACGCCTGGTGGGCGGCCCAGCTATCAGTACGATTCCAACGCTGGTGGCTCGGCCGCGCCGAGTTCCGGCTCGAGAGTTGAGCCCCATGCGGCCGCCCACCGGCCGTCTTCGGCGATCGTTTCCAGTACGCCGTTGACGAAGGCGCGAAGGCCCGCGTCATCTTTGCGCAACCCGATGCCATAACTCACCGGCCCAAGATCGGTGGCGTCGAGGGAGAGATGCGCCGTCGTCTCGGGGGCTAGCACCAGATCGGGCGCCAGGACGGTGTCCACCGCGCCATCAGTCAGCCCGTCGACGCAGTCCCGGACCGTTCCGATCGCATCGGCTGAGTCGACCAGATAGCTGATTTCGGCCGTGGCGCAGAGCCGTGCGTCGTCGGAATCGGTTTCAGCGGCGAGCGCCGCGACGTATCCGACGTAATACGGGCCCGCGAACTCGACGATCTCCCGGCTGCGCTCCGTCATGGGCATGGCGGCGATAACCAGGTCGACGTGACCGTCCTCGATCAGCCGCTCGTGGTTCAGGGCGTCGGTCTGCACCCAGCTGATCTGGTGGGGGGCGAGGCCGAGCGCACCGGCGATCATCTTGCCGAGCTCGGCCTCGAATCCGACCGGAACGTTGTCGTCGTCGACGTCATTTCCCGTGACGCCGATCGTGACCGTACCCGCCGCGGCCAGTTGCGCGGGCGTGGTGTGCGGAGCAAAGTCCGCGGCATCGACGTCGAGCACATTGGGATCTGCTTCTGGAACACACCCGCTGAGCCCTGCTACCAGAACCACAAGCGGGCCGCTCAGCCATCGCACGCGCACCGCGGAATTCTGGCACATCGGGCACCACAGGTGGTCGGCGTGTCGGGCTGCGAGGCCCTTCTCGAGCCGTAAAGGTGGGGGTCGATCTCAGCCAGGTTGCAGCAGATCACAACCCGGTCACCGTTGTGGACTCCCGGCAGATCGGCGCGGAAGGATCGGAACACCACAATGAGAGGAGCATGATGAGAATCTCGAGGAGTAGGACATCGCTGACAGTTCGCCTGGGTGCGGCACTGGCGGCGATGGCCCTCGTCGCCGTGGCCTGCGGTGACGACGACGACAACGGCGACGCCACTGGAGACGGCGATCAGACCGAAGAGCCCGGCGATGCGGGTGAGGAGATGCCATCCGTTCTGACCATGGGTACCGGCTCGACCGGCGGGACGTACTTCCCGCTCGGTGGTGCGATCGCCGGTGTGTGGTCGGGCAACATCGAGGGAATGAGCGTCAGCACGCAGGCCAGCGGGGCGTCGGTCGAGAACCTCCAGCTGCTGGCGCAGGGCGAGATCGACCTCGCGATGGCCATCAACGGCACAGCTTCGTCAGCCATGGCAGGCGAAGGAGACTTCGAAGGCCAGGAGTACGACATCACCTATCTCGGGGCCATCTACCGCGAGGTGTACCAGATCGTCGCCCGCGCTGACGCCGGCATCGCGACGGTCGAGGACCTGGCCGGCAAGACAGTCGCCATCGGCCCGCCCGGCAGCGGTACCGCCGTGTTCGCCGAAGCGCTGCTCCAGCGCGCCGGCATCGAGCTAGGTGAGGCGCGCCAGGAGACCTTCGGCGAAGCGGCCGATCTGCTGCGTGACGGCACTATCGATGCGTCGATCGGCGTCCTCGCGCTCCCGGCCGGAAGCCTGGAAGAGGTGGCCCGCGCCACCGATCTGGTGATGGTGTCGCTCGAGGGCGACCTGCTGCAGCAGACCCTGGAAGAGGACCCGACGCTGACCGAAACCCAGTACGAGCCCGGTACCTACACCGGCATCGACGAACCGGCGACGCTAGTCACAAACTGGGCCTCGCTGTACTCGCGGGCGGACCTGCCCGAGGAGGCTGCGTACCAGCTTGCCAAGGTGATGTACGAGATGAACACCGACATCGCGGCCGCCCACGCGGTCGGTGAGGAGATCCAGCTCGACACCGCCCTCGAAGGTGCCGCGGACGTCCCGGTGCACCCCGGTGCTAAGCGATTCTTCGACGAGGCCGGCGCCGGGTGATAACCGGCGCCGAGGTTCGGCGGCAGCGGGCAGGTTCTCTGCTGCCGCCGACGCGGCGCTCCGTGATCGCGGTCGCTGCGGCGGTGGCCGTGCTGGTCGCCACCGCAGCCATCGCCGTGACGTGGCGAGGTGCCGCCGAGATGCGGTTCGCCGTAGTGGATCGTGGCGACGGTAAGGGTGCCGGAGACCTCGTGTACGAACGCGCCGTCGAACCGGGCGAGACGTTCGTGCTCGAGCACACCCACTCGGTGACCCGGCGCCTCGTCCGCGAGACGTTTTCAGTACTCGACGGCGAGACGATCGCACTGGAAGAACTGTGGTTCGACGAGTTCGGCCCGAATCTGCCGGCCGGGCCGGAAGTCTTCGACCACGACGTGACATGGCTGCGTGAAGACGGCGCATTCCGGGTGCTGCACCACCGTCACCCGATCGGCGTGGTGCCGCTTCGGGTGGGCAGCGCAACGGTCGACCACACCTTGACGTTCGCCGATGGACAGCGAGTACGGTTGCTCGACATCGCGCCCCGGGGTGCCTGGGTGGACCTCATCGTTCGCACTTGACAGTAAGGCGGAGCAGATGACCGACGACGCGAGGGAGACCCGTCCGGAACAGGACTACCGGGCCCGGCAATCGCTGGACCAGGTGCCGGACGAGCTGCCACCAGAGCTCAAGGAAGAGCTCGAAAAGGACATCGAGCGCCTTGAGCAGGTCGGCTTCACCGACGCGACCGTCAAGACGCGGTCGGACCTGCGGGCTTGGTGGCGTTGGGCCACTTTCGGGATTGCGCTGACGCTGAGCCTGTTCCACATCTACACCGCGGTCTTCGGCTTGCTGCCCAGCCTGGAGCAGCGCAGCTTCCACCTCGCATTCGGCCTCGGACTGGTCTTCCTGCTTTATCCGGCCAACACGTCAGCGGCGATGGCGCGCGAGGCGCGGCGGGGTTGGGTGGCGACGGGTGTCGCCCTCGTGGTGATCGCCTATCTGATCGCGACAGAAAGCGCCGATGCGCAGAATGTGCTGCCTGCGCTTGTCATCATCGCGCTGGTTCAGGCGGCACGTCACCTGCCGTGGCACATCGCCGGCATGCCGATCGCCGACATCTTGCTGTCGCTGCTCGGCTTTACCGCCGGCCTGTACATCTTCGTGTCGTGGGAGGAACTCGCGAGGCGGCCCGCCCTGCCCACCGAGACGGACCTGATGGTCGGCGCCGTCGGTATCTTGATCATTCTGGTCGCTGCGCAGCGCGTCATCGGCACACCGCTGGTCGCTGTCGCGGCAGTAGTGCTTCTCTACGCCCACTGGCCGCGGGTGGAAGCGCTGCCCGACCTACCTGGCTTCCTGAACCACGCCGGCTACTCGATCGACCGGATCATTTCTACGCAGTTCCTCACGACTGAAGGTGTTTTCGGCATTCCGTTGCGAGTGTCATCCACCTTCATCTACATGTTCATGATCTTCGCGGCGATGCTGCAGCGGACCGGAATGGAGCGGTTCTTCACCGAGTTCGCCTTCGGCGCCACCGGCCACCTCACCGGTGGCACGGCCAAGGTGGGCGTCATGACGAGCGCCTTCTCGGGGACCATCACTGGGAGCTCGATCGCCAACACGGTTGGCAACGGGGCGTTCACGATCCCGATGATGAAGCGGTCGGGTTACAAGGGCGAATACGCGGGCGCGGTCGAAGCCGCCTCATCTACGGGCGGGCAGCTGATGCCGCCGGTCATGGGTGCGGCCGCCTTCATCATGATTGATATAACAGGCATGCCGTATGGCGAGATCATCAAAGCGGCCATCGTCCCGTCCATCCTGTTCTTCGTCGCGCAGTACGTGGTGATCCACTACGACTCGAAGAAGCTGGGCATCGGCGGGTTGCCGCGCGATCAGCTGCCGAAAGTCCGCCAGCTGGTCGTGCGCAAGGGATACCTGCTGATCCCGATCGTGGTCATCTTCTGGATCCTGGCGCAGGGGCAAACACCGCTGCGGGCGGCGACCCTGTCGATCGGTGCGGCGATCGCCGTCAACATCGTCGTGCAGTTGATCTCGCTGGCCCGCCGCCGCTGGCGCGAGATGGAAGACAAGCTCACCCCGGTGGCCCTGCTCGACGGTCTGGTGGACGCAGCGCGCCTGGCACTGCCGATCATCGTCGCGACGGCCGCGGCCGGCCTGATCGCTGGTGTCATCACACTCACCGGCGTCGGCCTCAAGCTGGCCGGATCACTCGTGGACCTGGCCGGCGGCAGCCTGCTGTTCACTGCGGTCTTCGCCATGATCGCCTGCCTGATCCTCGGCATGGGTGTGCCGACGACGGCGAACTACGTCATCACGGCCACGCTCGCGGCGCCGGCCATCATGGCTGCCGGTGGGTTCGAGATGGAGCAGATACTGATCGCCCATCTGTTCGTGTTCTACTTCGGCGTGCTGGCGGACATCACGCCGCCGGTCTGCCTGGCGGCGTACGCGGGAGCGGGAATAGCGCAAGCCAACCCGATCCGCACTGGCGTGCATTCGGTACGCATCGCCCTCGGCGGGTTCATCGTCCCGTACATGTTCCTGTTCTCCCACGAGTTGCTGCTGATCTTCGAGGAGGGCCAGAACCCGTGGGTGGCCGGTGCGCTGGCGTTCCTCACGGCATCCGCCGGCATCACGATGATCGGCGTTGCGGTCGTCGGCTTCCTGGACCGCAAGCTGGACTGGTGGGTGCGCATCCTGCTCGCGGCCGCGGGCCTGCTACTGCTGAACTCGCAGTACCTGACGGACGTCCTCGGAGTCGCGATCGGCGCTGTGGTCTTTGCCTGGCAGTGGTGGACCGGGCCGCGGGCCCGCCAGCGCGAGGAGGCCGCGCAGGTCTCGATGCCGGACGCGGACGGCTGAGCGCTTAGGCTTGGCTGCTGAGATGAGCACGCGCACGTACGAGATCCGCACCTTCGGGTGCCAGATGAACGTCCACGACTCCGAGCGCCTGGCCGGGCTGCTGGAGCAGGCGGGTTACGCCCGTGCCACCGACGGGCCGGCCGATGTCGTGGTGCTCAACACGTGCGCTGTACGCGAGAACGCCGACAACAAGCTGTACGGCAACCTCGGTCACCTGGCGCCGGTCAAGGAACGCCAGCCTGGCATGCAGATCGCCGTGGGCGGTTGTCTGGCGCAGAAGGACCGCGGAGAGATCGTCCGTAAGGCACCGTGGGTCGACGTGGTCTTCGGCACACACAACGTCGGGTCGCTACCCACATTGCTGGAGCGGGCTCGCATCGCGGACGAGGCTCAGGTCGAGATCGTCGAAGCGCTTGAGGTGTTTCCCTCGACGCTGCCATCCCGCCGCGAAAGCGCGTACGCCGCCTGGGTAGCGATCAGTGTCGGGTGCAACAACACCTGCACCTTCTGCATCGTCCCCGCCCTGCGCGGCCGAGAGCGCGATCGTCGTCCCGGTGACGTGCTGGCCGAGGTCGAGGCGCTCGTGGCCGAAGGTGTGATCGAGGTGACGCTACTGGGCCAGAACGTCAACGCCTACGGCGTCGAGTTCGGCGACCGCTACGCGTTCGGCAAGCTGTTGCGGGCCGCAGGCGCAGTGGATGGCCTGGAGCGGGTGCGGTTCACCTCACCACACCCGCGGGACTTCACCGACGACGTAATCGCGGCGATGGCTGAGACGCCGACCGTAATGCCCCAGTTGCACATGCCCTTGCAGTCCGGGTCGGACGCCGTGCTGCGGGCGATGCGCCGGTCGTACCGGCAAGAGCGGTATCTCGGCATCGTGGAGAAGGTCCGGGCGGCCATGCCGGACGCGGCTATCACTACCGACATCATCGTCGGCTTTCCCGGTGAGACCGACGCGGACTTCGAGCAGACGCTGCACGTGGTGCGCGAGGCCAGGTTCGCGCAGGCGTTCACCTTCCAGTACTCCAAGCGGCCCGGCACCCCGGCCGCCGACATGCCCGACCAGGTCTCGGCCGACGTCGTCAAAGAGCGGTACCAGCGGCTCGTCGAGGCATGTGAAGAGGTTGCGTGGGCCGAGAACAAGCGCTTTGTGGGGCGCGACGTCGAGGTCCTCGTCGCGGCGGGCGAAGGGCGCAAGGACGAGAACACCCGCCGGTTGTCCGGCCGCGCGCGCGACAACCGGCTGGTGCACTTCTCGGTGCCGGACGGCGCGCAGCGACCGCGGCCGGGCGATTTCACGACCGTCGGCGTCACCTACGCCGCGCCCCACCACCTGGTGGCCGATTCCGCCATCGCAGGCGGCACGTACGAGGTGCGGCGCACGCGTGCCGGTGACGCGCACGAACGCGCCGTTACGCCAGCGGGCGAACCGGGAGTCCTGCTGGGCATGCCTACGGTCGGTGCGCCGCCCGCGGCCGAGCCGACGAGCGCCTGCGCGTCGTAACCACTTCAGGTTTGGCCCTCGTCGGGCGAGGGCGGGTACGGGTAACTGACAGCGAACCTGTCGCGCAGTGCCTCTCGCAGCTGGGTTCGCGACCTATCGGCGATCGAGAGCGTCGCAAGTGCGCCGATAGCGCCCAAGGTGAGTGCGGCCGGCGTCACAGCGGCCTCGGGCACCCGGTCGAGCACCCACCAGCCGCGGGACGTGGCGACGACAAGCAGGGCGGTCACGACCGCGCCGGCCACGATTCCCTTGCGCCGCGGCCGCGGGATCTCCGGTTCCGGCTGGCCCTGCCACAGCACCAACCCGCCCATGATGGTCAGAGCCAGTCCGAGAACACCTCCCAGCCCGCGAGTGTCCCAGACCATGGCAAAGGTGCCGACGGTGATGAGTACGCGAGCCAGCAGCGCGACCCCGCCGCCGTACCTGACGGCGGGCAGCCATGCGAGCGAAATGCCGACGCCGAGCAGGACCACGGATGCGGCGGCAGCGATTCGGATCACTTCGTCGGG
>DASUUH010000038.1:0-19726 GCA_036374175.1 Jiangellaceae bacterium
CAGCAACCTGGTCATGTACGACCGGCAGACCGAATCGTTGTGGCCGCAGCTGACCGGCCAGGCCGCCGTTGGTGTGATGACCGGGGTGCAACTGGAGTTCGTCCCGGTGTTCCCGGTTGGGTGGGCCGCCTTCCGCGAGGCGCATCCGGACGGCTGGGTCCTGTCCCGAGACACCGGGTACTCCAGGGACTACGGCCGCAACCCGTACCTCGGATACGACACGGACCCGGGGCGGGATCCGCTGTTCGGTGCGCCGACAGACGATGAGCGACTGCTTCCGCTGGAGCGGGTCATCGCACTCGAGGGTGGCGGCGAGACGGTTGCGGTTCTGCGCAGCCTCGTCGAGGACGCCGGCGTACTGACGGAGACGGTCGGCGACCGACCGGTCGTGTTGCTGTTCACCGAGGGGCAGAACTCGGCACTAGAGGCGCCATCGGTGGCCAAGGGGCGGGACATCGGCACGGTCGCCGTCTTCGACCCAACAGTGGACGGCACCGTGCTGACCTTCGCGGCCAGCGATGACGGCCGGTTCACGGACGCGCAGACCGGGTCGAGCTGGACCATTCGCGGCCGAGCCGTCGACGGACCTCTGACCGGCGAGCAGCTGGCGGGTTACCCGTTTATCGACACATTCTGGAAGAGCTGGGTGGCGTTTGCGCCGGACGCCCGGCTGGTCGATTGAGAGGATTTATTGATGCGACGTCTCGCCGGCCTTGTCGTCGTGCTTGTCGTGTTGCTCGCGGCGTGCGGGTCCGATGATTCGGCGAGCCGACCTGCAGACCCGCCGCCGAACCCGGATGCCGGATCTGGCACTCAGCAAGCGCCCGACGTATCGGCTTCATTCGAGATCGTCGCATATCAGGGGTCGGACGCGCTCGGCGGCTCTGAGGTCGAGCTTGCGTCCGTCGTGGGCCAAGGCACACCGGTGATCCTCAACTTCTGGGCGGCACAGTGCCCGCCCTGTCTTGCCGAGATGCCGTGGTTCGAGGCGGCGTGGCAGGACAGCGACGGCAGTGTGCTGCTGGTGGGGGTGGACGTCGGCCCGTTCACCCAGCTCGGCACGAACGAACAGGGCGCCGAGTTGCTCTCTGAGCTGGGAGTCACCTATCCGGCGGCCTACGCTGTCGACGAGACGCCACTACGTGAGTTTTCGGTAATCAGCATGCCGACCACCGTGTTCTTCGACGCTGAAGGCAACATCGTGGAAAAGCATGGCGGATTGCTCAGCGAGCAGCAGATCAGGGACTGGTTCGCGACTCTGTCCGGTGATGCACCGTGACGCAGAAGCCGATCCTGGACGGTACGGGCCCGGACAGCACACCGCGCGGATCAATCCGGCGCCGCCGGATCGTTGCGCTGACGGCTGTGGTGGTCACCCTCCTGGTCGCGGTCGGCGGAGCACTGCTGACCGAGGACTCGGTCGGCGGGCTGAATGTAGCCGTCGAACGAGTGTCGTCCTGGTTCGGTAACACGATCGACGACCTGGGCTCGGTCGTGCCGCTGGGTTTTGCGTTCGCTGCCGGAACGGTGTCCGCGTTCAACCCGTGCGGATTCCCGTTGCTGCCGACGTACCTCGGGCTCTTCCTGGCCGAAGGGTCCGGCTCGTCCGCCACGCCGGTGCGGCGGCTTGGCCGTTCGCTCGCGGTCGGCGGCACGGTCACCGCCGGCTTCGTCCTGTTGTTCGCCGCCGCCGGTCTGATCTTCGTCCTGGGAACCAATGCCCTGATCAGCTGGCTGCCCTGGCTGGCGTTAAGCCTGGGCGTGGTGCTGGTGTTCGCCGGCGGCTACCTGGTCGCCGGTGGATCGGTGTATACGTCGCTGCCGGAGCGACTTGGTGCGCGCATCGGCCTCGGCCGGCGTGGCCTGCCGGCCTACTTCCTGTTCGGGTTGACCTACGGGCTTGCTTCACTGAGCTGCACACTGCCGATCTTCTTGGCGGTCATCGGTACGACGCTCGCCGGGGCTACCGCAACCTCATCGCTCGGCGCGCTCGTGCTCTACGGGATTGGAATGGGTCTAGTGATCACCACCCTTACGGTGGCGATGGCGCTATTCCAGTCGGCGCTCACGGCCCGGCTGCGTGGCTTGCTCCGGTACGTCGGCACCATCGGCACCGTTGCGCTGTTCCTGGCCGGCGGCTACCTCGTGTACTACTGGCTGACCATCGGCGGGCTGCTCGCCGGCCTCACCTGACCCGCACGGCGCGCCGGATTGATCACCGGTAGACCTCGATCTCAACGGCACCGGTATTGCCGCCCGTAGTCGCGACCGCATCGAAGCGCAGCACCTGACCGGTGGCCGCCACGTCGACCGACGACATCCCAGGACCAGCCGGGAACGGCCCGAGCACTTCACCGTCATCGACGGTGACGGTGAACCTTTCGATGACCGAGGTGCCATCGCCCATCTCGCGGCTGTGAAAGCCGATTCCGACCACATCGACTGGTTCGCCGAGATCGATCGTGATCCAAGCGTCGTCCCCGTCACCGGCGGAAGACCACTCCGTGGCGGGATCGCCGTCGACCGCGTTCTCCGCGGCGAACGCCGCGGAGAACTCCGAGCTGACGCCGACGACGGTGGCGCCGGCGGCGACGTTCTCACCGATCCGGTCGACTTCGCCGTCGGGTGTGCGAAAAGTCATGAGCTCGCTCTGATACAGCTTGCCGTCCGAGCCTGAGCCCTGCACCCGGTAGTAGTACTCGGTGCCGGGCTCGAGGCCGGTAAGGACGACGTCGTGCTCGGCGTGCGCGCCTCCTGCCATGTCCGTGTCGGTGGCGATCCCGCCGCCCAGCTCCGGTGTGCTGCCGTACACCACGGCGCAGGCCAGGTCGATCGACGTCGTCACCGACAGCGTCGCCGTCCTGCCGGATGAGGCGGGCGTAATGGTGATGTCGCCGGCCAAGACGGTCTCGGCCGGACGGACGTCCCCCTCGCTTGGCTCGGCCGAGCAGGCCGTGATGGTGACAGCGCCGATGAGCGCTCCGATGGCTGCGATCAGGGCCTGTTGCATCACGGTGGCAAGGGTATGCCGTTCATACCGGGCGGCGGAGTGTCCGCAGCCACCTTCTGCGGCTCGCTGACCGACTGCGAATCGGCCTGGCTACAGTCGCTGCGCCAGGGTTGGCCAATGGGCACGCGCGGCCCGGCATGGGTCAGCTGCGCGGTGTCGATCACAGCCGCCGCCGCGAAGCTGGTTCGTCAACGCTGGTCTCGATGCGCACGCCGCGCCAGAAGGCCACGTGGTTTGTTATCTGGCGGGCGGCACCGCTCGGGTCGGGGTAGTACCAGGCCGCGGCCCGGTTGACCGCGTCGCCGACGACAACGTCGAGGTAGCGGGCCGAACCTTTCCACGGGCACACCGAGGTGTGCTCGCTCGCCGCGAAGTACTCCTCCTTCAGTGAATCCATCGGGAAGTAGTGATTGCCCTCGAGGCGGACCGTGTGCTCGGCCTCGGCCAACACGACGTCCTTCCACACTGCACGCATCATGATTCCTCCAGATCGGTGTCTTGTGCGTACTTGGAGGAACGAGCGCACCGCCTCGATCGGGCGGGAATTGACACCTCGCTGACAATCTTTGGTCCAGTGGTGGCAAATGCCGGTTGGGAACGGCGAAGGAGTCACGATCGAGCAGGGAGTTCTCATGCCGACATCTCAGAAGTTGACGTTCACCGGTACCGGTGGTGAGGCGCTGGATGGGCGTCTTGACCTTCCGACCGGTTCGCCTCGCGCGGTGGCGCTGTTCGCGCATTGCTTTACCTGCGGAAAGGACATCGCCGTCGCGTCTAGGATCTCGCGGGCGTTGACCGACCGGGGGATCGCGGTTTTGCGGTTCGATTTCACCGGGCTGGGCGGGTCGGATGGGGAGTTCGCCAACTCTACGTTCAGCTCGAACATTGCTGATCTGGTTCGCGCCGCCGATCATCTGCGGGCCACCGTCGCGGCGCCGTCGTTGCTGGTCGGGCACTCCCTCGGTGGGGCCGCGGTGCTTGCGGCGGCCAATCGGACTCCTGAGGTGCGGGCCGTGGCCACGATCGGCGCGCCCTTGGATCCGGCCCATGTGGCCGGACTGTTCGCCGCGGATCGTGAGGAGATCGAAACCGCCGGAGAGGCAACGGTGTGCCTGGCCGGTCGCGAGTTCACAGTACGCCGGGAGTTCCTGACGGACATCGCCTCGCAGCCGCAGCTAGCACGCATCGCGAAGCTGCGTCGGGCGCTGCTTGTGCTGCACGCTCCCGGCGACGAGATCGTCGGGATAGAAAACGCGCGGGCCATCTTCGAGGCCGCCCGGCATCCGAAGTCGTTCGTCAGCCTGGACGGCGCAGACCATCTGCTCAGTAGGCGCCCCGACGCCGAGTACGCCGCGGCAGTGATCGCAGCCTGGGCGGACCGGTACCTGCCTGCGTTACCGGACCGGCAACCGAGCATGGACAGCGGCAAACCGCCGGCCGTGATCGTGAGCGACGCCGGCGAGGGAGCGTTCACTCAGCGAATCGAGGTGGGCAATCACACACTTGTCGCCGACGAGCCGGCCACCGCCGGCGGTGACGACCTCGGACCGACGCCGTACGACCTGCTGCTCGCCGCCCTCGGCGCGTGCACGTCGATGACCGTGCGGATGTATGCCCAACGCAAGAACTGGCCGTTGCGCTCGACTATCGTCACGTTGACACACAGCAAGATCCACGCGGCGGACTGCGAATCGTGCGAGACCACCGCCGGGCGGGTAGACCACATCGTCCGCGAGATTCGTTTCGACGGCGATCTGGACGCGGCCCAGCGCGCCAGGCTGCTGGAGATCGCCAACAAGTGCCCGGTGCACCGCACCCTGCACTCGGAGGTCGTCGTACAGACCGTGACCGCCGAATCCAATCTGAAGGCCGCGTGATACGAAGAGCCGGACTACCCGAAACCCAGCGCGGTGAAGGCCAGTAAGAACGTCGCGCCGATGGCCAGGAACAGCGCGGTGAAGAACACCTTGGTGGCCCGCTCGTCGATTCGGCCCTGCAGCCAGGTCCCGATGGTGGCACCGATCAGCGCACCGGGAACCGCCCACACGATCAGATTCCACGGCACGGCGGTGAACCCTCCCTCGGCGACGAGCTGAGCGGCGTGGGTCGCCGCTGCGCCGACGACGGTCCCCGCCACGACAAGAGTTGACGTCGCCGCGGCAACAGGTACCGGAAAGCGGCACCGGCGCACGAGCGGGGGCATGGTCGCCTCACCGACACCCGTCGAGATCAGACCGGCGGAAATGGCTCCGAGCCCGGAGAACACGCGCTGCAACGGCAGCCCACGCGGCGTGAAGTCGTACTGGCGCCCGTCCCGGGCCGCGATAGTCCGCCGGCCACCGGACGGTTGTGCGTACCCTGCGGAAGGCCCGCCGGCGGTGCTGCGGCCGCGTAGCGGCACGGGCACCTCGGCCGTCGTCCGTCTGCGTAACTCCATCACCATCGCACCGGCGATCGTCACCATCGCCGCGCCATATCCCAGGCGGAGCGCTTGCTCGGGGACTCGTGGCGCGGCAAGGGCGCCGAGCGCACCCAACGGCAGCGTGACGGCGATCAGGAACCGCGCGGTGCGCAAGTCGGCTAGCCCTAAGTGCAGGTAGCGGTAGACGCCCATGCCGAAGCCGGATGTCTCGAGCAGCAGGGCGGTTCCGATCGCCGCGACGGTGGTGAGCTGGGGTGCGTCGAGCAGCGGGAAGCCGATGAGGAACAGCGGGATCAGCAGTGCGGCGCCACTGATCCCGCTGAACATGGCCACGCTTGCGATCACGACGCACGCGGGCAGCATGAACCAGTAGACGGTCCAGTCCATGCGCAGGTCCTACGTCAGGCTCGGCTAGCCTGCGGTGCCGCCGCCGCGCTCGCCGACAGGGCGTATGCGGCCAGTGGAGTCGTCATGCCGAAGACGAGATGAGCGACTGCGAAGATCCAGGTTGTGAATGCGTCCGCGGCCGCGCTGTCGATCAGTGGCCAGATGATGTACTCCATTGCGGCCCACACCGTCATGGCGATCACCACTCCGGCGACCACCCTGCTCGCGAGCGTCGCGCCGAGTTGGCGGGCCTTGCTGATCAAGACCGCGATGGCGGCGCCCAGACCCATGGACATCATCATGTGGACGATGCCGCCAAGCACGAGCGCTCCGCCGCTGAACTCGTAGTCCAGCGGTGCACCGCGCCAGATGGTGTGTGCGATGAGGTTGAGCGGGGTCCAGAAGCCGGTGTCGCGCTGGCCGTCGAGCCACATCGCGAGCATCGCGAAGATCCCCATCATCATGCCGCCGACCATGCCGGCCATCGCGCCACGAATGATCGTGCGTGCGTCCATTCCAATCGCCTCCTTGACGGGTTGACTGCTTTCCGGTTCCAAGCCCGCAGCCGCCGCAGGATGGTCGGAAATGTCAGCGAAGTGACATCATCGAAGGGTGGACGGTAGATCTAACCCGGCTGCAGCGCTGAATGAGATCATGGCGCGCATCGGCGGGCAGCAGTCCGATGCGCGGCTGCGGCAAGCGGCGTGGGTTGCCCGGTGTGTGGGTCGCGGCGAAGGCGCGCCGCTGCGTCCCGAGGACCTCACCGCGCTTGCGGATGTCTTGGAGATCAAGCGGGTCCAAGAAGGCGCGATCGCGTTCCGGGCCGGCCAGAGTCAGGCTGGCGTGTGGATCGTCCGCGAAGGACGGGTTGAGCTGTCGGTCGGATCGGGGCCACGCCGCGCGGTCGTCCACATCCTGCGACCAGGCGACGTGGATGGTGATATCCAGTTGCTCCTCGACATGGCAATGCCGTACACCGCCAGGGCCTTGACCAACGCCACGTGCCTGCATCTGAGCAATGACGCGTTTGATCGGCTCATCCGCACCAACCCGATGATCGCGCGACGGTGGTTGTCGAGCGTGGCCCTCCGCCTGGCTACCAGCGAGATGCGGATCGTCGGCCTGCTCGGCCACTCGCTGACTGAGCAGGTAGTGCGGTTACTGCTCGACGAAGCGACTGACGGCGTTGTGGAACTGACCCAGCGGACCATGGCCGCCATGCTCGGCGTGCGCCGCCCGTCGCTGAACAAGATCCTCAAGGATCTCGAAGCCGACCGGCTGATCAGCACCGGATACGGCTTGATCACTATCCTGGACGAGCGGCGACTGGCTAAGCGGGTGGGGTGACCGTCCCGGCTGGCCGGCCTTGACGTGCCGGGAACGACTCGTTATGTGCCTTGGCCGACCATCTGCATGAGTCCACCGTCCATGACGTAGGTGGTCTGCTGCCCCGCGCGCGGCAGTTCCTGGTGAACTGACGTCACGCGGTCCTGTGCCGTGCTCCAGCCATCGGTGGCAGGCACCGCCGACCATCCTCGTTCCAGTTTCCATAGGTCCTCGGTGCCGGGCATTGGCGGTGGACGTCGCCAGTTCCGGATATGCGGCGACCGCCTACTTGGCTGCGCTACCCAGGGCAGCAGGAGATACACCCTCACTCTGTGTGCCAGCGCACAAAGCGGCCAATCTAGACGGGCAGCCTCCGACGACGTGGCCCGATGAGGCCGTCCGGTGCCGTGCCCGGCCTACTGGCGGCCCACGACACCGGACAACAGACGCCTTATCGGATCGTGAATTCCTGGGTTTGTGGGTTGAGGTGCGGCAGCCGGAGGGCGCCGCCGGTCGCCTTGCCGCTGAATCGGAAGATGTTCAGTCCCTGCGTGATGTTCGTCTCGTAGATGAAGTTGTTGTACCAATACGAGGACCAGGCACCTCCAAGATCCAACCCTAGGAAGTCGAACGGAGGTGGTGGCACCGGCAGTGGGTCAGGATCACTCCAGGCGAGGGTCACCGGATTGGCCGGGTCAGTGATGTCCACAACCCAGGTTCCGGCTTGATAATTGCCGAGAACGAGGATGTCCGAGCCGCTTCTAGTTGGCACCAGGTTGTAGACGTGAATAGTGCAGTTCTCCTGGGCTGTTTGCGGTCTTGGAAGTGTCCACATGCCCAGGAACTCACCAGTGTCCGCGTCGAAGAAGAAGGCAGACTTGTCGCTGTCCGGATCCTCCTCGCGGCAACGTGCGAGGGCTCCGCCGCCGGGCTCGTGACCGAAGATGATGACCTCGCCGTCCCACGTGAACGCCGCCGAGTGTCCGATTGAGATCGGAGACTCGGGGTCAATGACGGGCGCCTCGTTGACGTTCTTCGAGTACAGGAAGACTGGGCTGTCGAGTGCTCCGCCATCAGCGGGATCGAGGCTGAACACGGTAAAGCCGTCAGCGCCCGCGCAGGCCGCCCGCAGAACATCCCCCAGGATCACGCCGGTGTCGTGGCACCACCGTCCGGCTTCGGCCACTCCGATGACCTCGGCAGACTCAGGATCGTCCAACGGAATCTCGACGATGTCGATCCATTCACAGTCAGCGCTCGACGAGTTGCCGTAGACCAGCAGACGGTTGTTTTCCGGATCTGGGACGGCAGTGGCGGTGTGCGCACCGCAAGGTAGTTGAACGCCAGTGATCAGCACTGGGTTCGTCACGTCGCTGACGTCGAATATGTGCAACCCACCAAAGCCCTCGGGGAATGTCACACCATCGCACTCGAACGGGGCAGGCGCGAGTCCATCGGCTGTCCGCACGAGGATGTTCTCCCAGATAATCATGTCCCCTTGGGGTCGTTCGCAGGTCGTGTGGGAAATCTGTTTGGGATTCCCCGGCGCCGAGATGTTACGGATATCGAAACCTAGCCAGGTTCCTTGGAACGCGTACTTGCCCCAGAAGGCCATATCGGTGTGAACGTCTGGATTACCAATTTCTGGATTGAGGAGACTCGCTGGCTCCTCGAGGTGGCCCATGGGATGAAGATTCTTGGTTCTTGGTCGATCTTCATGCTCCGCGAGAGCAGGTAGTGACGAGCCGAAGAGCAATCCAATGGCGGCAAGCGCGACCGTCCCTAGAAGATGTTTCCGCATGAGTTCGCTCCTTGTCGGGTTCGGGATATCTATCGGGCAGCTGCCTTCACTGGCGGATCGCGCCCGCGGCGCGCTGGCCCAGCCGTCCCGCACGAGGCCGACCGCTCGTGCATGCGGTCTTGCGTAACGCCGTGGCGGTGCTGGTTCACTCGCTCCCTTGCAGCGGGGCGGGCCGAACGGTCCACCGCGCCGTCGAGTCACTTCCCGGTACGTCACCGAGCGCACATGACCGACGCGTCGGGCTCGCCGGGACGGGAATGCAAAACCGATCTCACTGACGCCGTCGGCCTGCTCGTAGCCAGACGATTCGCCGCAGCAAGGGAAAATTCGTGACGGGGTGCGGCCGGATTTCGCCGTCGGCTACCACACGCAAGCTTTATTGAGAGCTAGTGAACCGTGCCGCCCGCCCCCTTGCGGCCGGGGCGCGTCACCCATATCACGCCCGGACTTGCGCAACATACGACCGCCCCCCGACCCCGTCAAGAGGTGGGCGGACACTGGTCCGCCGCTACTCAACACCCCGGCTCAACGGCGAAATGCGATGTGCAGCACGGAGCTCACCGAATGGGCGGCGACGCCTACGACGGGCTCCCGACCGGCCGGTCCTGCTCGGCTTCGTGGATCGCCCAAGCCGCGTTCACCAGGCCGATGTGGCTGAATGCTTGAGGGAAGTTGCCGAGCAGTTCGCTGCTATCCGGGTCTACCTGTTCGGCGAGCAGTCCGACGTCGTTGAGGTAGGCGGCCGCTCGGTCGAAGACGTCGCGGGCCCGGGCGCCTTGCCCGGCCCGGGCGAGCGCTTCGGCGAGCCAGAAGGTGCACAGCAGGAAGGCTCCCTCGTCGCCAGGCAGGCCGTCGTCGCCCACATAGCGGTAGACCAGGCCGTGCTTGCCCATCAGGTGGCGCTCGGTCGCCTCGATAGTGGCGAGCACGCGTGGATCGTCGGGCGTCAGAAAGCCGACGATAGAGATAAGCAGGCCGGACGCGTCGAGCTCGCTACCACCCAGCACCTGGGTGAACGCGCCAACGTCCACGTTCCAGCCGTTCTCGAGGATCGTCGTGCGGATCTCGTTCCGGGTCTCCTCCCATGCGTTGACTCGTTCGTCCGCGCGTAGTAGCGGTGCAAGCTGGATAGCGCGGTCGAGTGCCACCCAGCACATCAGCTTGGAGTGCAGGTAGTGACGCTTCTCACCGCGGATCTCCCAGATGCCGTGGTCGGTCTGCTGCCACTTCTTGGCGGCGGCGTCGGCGAGCCCGATCAAGAATGTCCGATGGAGATCGTCGAATTCGCCGAACAGGTCGCGTAACCGGTGTGCGGCGGCGAGCAGCTCACCGTAGACGTCCAGCTGGCGCTGCCGCCATGCACCGTTGCCGACCCGTACCGGCCGGCTTTCGCGCCATCCGCCCAACCGGTCGAGGGTGCGCTCGGCCAAGTCGCGTTCTCCGCAGACGCCGAACATGATTTGCAGCTCGCCCGACTCGTGGAACGTGCTGGCGACTGTGGTGAGGTACGTGAGGAAGTCGCGGGCTTCGTCCGGGCAGGCGGCGACCCACAGCGCATCGAGCGTGAGGCTCGCGTCACGGACCCACGCGAAGCGGTAGTCCCAGTTGCGCTCGCCACCGACCGCCTCTGGCAGCGAGGTGGTCGGCGCGGCGATGATCGCCCCGGTGGGCTGATAGGTCAGGCCCTGCAGCACCCGGCCGCTGTGCCGGACCAGGTCGGCGTAGGGTCCGTCATAGCGCTGGTGCTCGTGCTCCCATGACCGCCAGGCCGCCACGGTGTCCTCGAGCCGGTCGGCGATCTGGCGCTGGCTCCACACGGAGGGCACCCCTGTCCAACTGGACGCGTGTTCCACGGCGAATCCGGTGGCCTGACCGGCGGCGAGCGTTATGCGCCCTTGTGCCGATGCTCGTGAAACGTCCAGGCCGGCGGTGGTGGACAGCCGCAGGGTAGCCGGGCCCCCTCGCGCCACGAGCCCACCTTCCACCTGGTGCACGACAGGTTTGGTGAGGCCATACTCGAACCGCGGGGTGAACTCGACGTCGAGTTGCACGGTCCCACGCGTGCACACGGCGCGGCGCAGCAGAACCCCTGGCGAGCCAGAGCCCAGGTCGTGCCCCCGCACGCCCTCGCCCATTGCCAGCGCATCGGTGAGCTCCACGGTGCCCGACGCGGTCTGGAAGGTGGTCGTGAGCACCAGGGAGCCGTTGACATAGTGCCGACCCACTCTGGCGTTCTCCACAAGTCGGATGCTGAAGTGACCGGCGCTGTCGTCGAGGAGCCGGCCGAACAGGAAAGGACTGTCGAACCGGGGCGCGCACCACCACTCCACCGATCCGGCACGATCCACCAGGGCGGCGCCGTGGCAGTCAGAGAGCAATGCGTGGTCACCGATCGGCGTTTGGCTCATTGTCTCAGTCTCCCAATGGCATCTGCGTGAAAGGCGCAACTGCGCCTGATGTGGTGACGGGTCCGACCGCGTCACG
Organism: Jiangellaceae bacterium; assembly: GCA_036374175.1. Taxonomy (GTDB): domain Bacteria; phylum Actinomycetota; class Actinomycetes; order Jiangellales; family Jiangellaceae; genus JASLBX01. The sequence goes on from DASUUH010000038.1 coordinate 11,431, forward strand.
ACGGGAGGATCGCGGTGTTCGGCTGGTAGGCCGACCAGGCAAACCAGAACGTGTCGACGTGGGGGACCGGCTCGAGGCGTTCCCCGGCCAGGGGACCGGCGACAGCCTCGCCGAGCACGTTCCATGTCGACCCGGTGCGCTCGTCGACGAACTCAGCGCCGATCCTGCTGAACTGCAGGTCACCTTCTTCGTGGTCGGCGTAGAACACACCGGTGGCGCCCACGTCATTACCGTCTGCGACGTTCTCGCGGTGTAGTGAGGAGGCGGTCCCTGGCGTGTGCCAGAAGGTGACTTGGCGACAGTCTCAGATCGATAAGTTCGGCCGGTGCGGGCCGGGTGGCGTCGGTTCGTCGGCCAAAGTTCCCAGGATCTCGGACACCGGCAGGCGTGGAGGTTGTCCGGCCCGCTGGGGTGCACACAGACTCGGCCTCATGACGACAACGACCACCGACGCCGAGGTGCAGGAGTCAGCGGCCGACGTGTCGATGCACCGAGCACTCGGTCACACCGAACTTGCTGCCGGACGGCCCGCGTTGGCTGCTCGGCATTTCAAGATCGCCATCTCGGCGGCCGGCCCATCGATGACAGGACTGTGTGTTGTGCCGGACCTGGTCGAGGCGGCTGTCCGCGCTGGGCTGCCAAACCCAGCCGGTAGGCACCTGAAGCGTTTTGAGGCTTGGGCCGTCATGTCCGAATCGCCGCTCCTACTGGCGTTGGTAGCGCGGACGCGCGCGCTGCTGAGCACAGGTTCTGGTGCCGACGCCGAGTATCGGCGTGCCCTGCACTTCCACGACCAGGCTGACGAAGTGATCGAGCGGGCCCGCACCCAGCTGCTGTACGGGGAGTATCTGCGCCGGGTGCGCCGAAGGTCTGAAGCTCGCGCGGCTCTTGAACCCGCGCTGGAGGCATTCAGTCGGACCGGTGCGCTGGCCTGGGCTGATCGGGCGCGGGTCGAACTTCAGGCCGCGACGCTGTCTGATGATCGCCGGTCGCAAGAGTGGTCCGGCCTGACGGGTCAGCAGCGGCGCATCGTCGCAGCAGTCAGTCAGGGAGCGACCAACCGCGAGGTCGCCAGCCAGCTATTCCTCAGCCCGCGCACCGTCGACTACCACCTGAGGAACGTCTACATCAGACTCGGAATCAGGTCGCGATCAGAGCTCATCCGCTACGCACTCACCGGTCATGCCCGCTGAGTCCCGGACCCCAGCCATTCAGCGACCCAGGTATGCGCCGCCGTTGACGTGAATGACCTGGCCGGTGATGTGGCCGGCCGCCGGTGAGGCCAGAAAGCGTACCGCCGCCGCCACATCCTCGACCCGGCCTGCCCGCCGATTGCGGGTCGAGTCGACCCGCCGCTTGATGCCGGCCTCGTCGAGTTGTCCACGGAAGAACTCGGTCTCGAGCACCAGGCCGGGTGCCACGACGTTGGCGCATATGCCCCGCGGGCCGAGTTCGGTGGCCATCGTGGCGGTCCAGGCCTCGACCGCTGCCTTGGCCGCGCCGTACGCACCCGCGCCGAACCGGGCCGCGATCGATCCGATGGTGACGATGCGTGCGTTGTCGGACAGCCGAGGCGTCAGCGCAGCTGTCACCAGCACCGCTGAGAGCACGTTTGCGGCAAAGTTCGCCTGCCAGGCGGCAGCGAGATCGGCGAGGTCGTCTGGTTCGTCCCGGTCGAGGTCGGTGTTGCCGCCGGCGTTGTTCACCAGCACGTCGACCTGGTCGGGCAATCGGGGGAGTGCAGCTGCCACTGCGGCTGGATCCGATGCGTCAAACGGCACCGCGGCCACGTCAAGCTCCTGGGCCGCACGTTCAAGAAGCTCAGCGCGGCGTCCGGTGATCGTTACAGCGTCGCCTGTCTTGCGAAACTCTGCGGCAACTGCTCGTCCGATGCCGGTCCCGCCTCCGGTCACGACGACATGTCGCACTCGGATCTCCTTTAGGTCTAAAGTATTGGCCGTGACCGACGCTAACTCACTGAACGAGTCGAGCACAACCGACGGCGTCGACCGCATTCAACAGGCCTGGTTGCGCGAGCGCCCGGGCACACCAGTGCGTTCCATCGGCGTTATCACCCGCATCTGGCGCATTGCCAAGCTCCTGGAAGACGAGCGCCGCCGGACTCACGTGCGGCTCGGGATCGACGCCGCCACACTGGACCTGCTGGCGACGTTGCGCCGCGCCGGACCGCCGTACCGGTTATCCCCGAGTGAGATCGCCAAGCGTGTACTCGTCAGTCCTGGTGCGATCTCCCAACGCGTCGCCCGAGCAGAGCGAGATGGCTGGACCCGCCGAAGCCGGCCAGGCGACGACGGCCGTGCAGTGCTGGTCGAGCTCACCCCGGCCGGCCATCGAGTCACCGACCGGACGGTCGACGAGCTGCTGGCACACGAGCAGACGCTGCTATCCGCCCTGACCGACACACAGCAGGACCAGCTTGCGGACTTGCTGCGCATCCTGCTGGCCGACCTCACCAGGCGCTGCGGCTTCGAAGACCGACCCTGACACCGGTCGACCACGCCACCGACTGCTGGGCGGATACGAGCCGACACCGAGTACCGGTGATATCGCTGATTCGGATCCGCCTGGGGCTGCCTAGCATCGAACAGCGCTGCCAAAGAAGGAGGAACTTCAATGCAGGAACTGATGGTGGACTTCATCACCTCGTTGGACGGTTACGGGGCAGCGGAAGGCTGGCCCGGGTTTTGGGGGCTAGAGGTGCCGGAGTATCTCGGCTGGCTCGATCAGCAACCCGAACGTGATTACACGATCTTGATGGGGGCGAACACGTACCGCCTGATGTCCGGATTCGCGGCCGAGGCCGAACGGTCGGGAACTGGCGAGGCCACCACCGAAGACGCCGCCATGGCCGAGCTTGCCAGCGCGTCCAAGGTGGTGTTCTCCTCGACCCTCCAGCCCCCGCTGACATGGGCCAATACCCGGCTGATCAGCGAAGATGCGGTCGACGCTGTGCGTGCGATGAAGCAGGAAGGCGCCAGCCCGATGCGAACGTTGGGCAGCGTTGCCTTGTGCCGGTCGCTCCTTGAGGCAGGTCTGGTAGACCGTTTCAGGGTGGTCGTCTTCCCCTTCATCACGGGCAGCACCGGCCGCGATCGAATCTACGACGGTTATCCCGATGTCTCCCTCGAGATGGTGGCCAGCCGAACCTTCGACGGCCGACTCCAACTGGTTGAGTACGTCCCCACAGTGCTAACCGGTCCGCCCGGCACGCACCCTGATTCGTGACGGTCGAGCTGCGGATTGGGTGCTTCTGAACTGTGACGGAGTGATGCCGTACCGGTTGACGAAGGCCTGCCGCATTGTCTCGGCGGAGGAGAACCCGGCGCGTCGGGCGACCTGAGATAGGGGTAGTTCGGTGGAGGTGAGTAACCCGGCGACGGTTTCAAGGCGGATTCGCTGGACGGCCTTGGCCGGAGGTTCACCGAGGTGCTCACGGAACAGTCTCGTCAAGTGGCGCACGCTGACGCCCGCCTGTGCGGCGAGGGACGACGTCGTGAGGTCTTCGGCGACGTTCGCGACGGCGTAGTCCAGCACCGTGCGGACGAGTACGTGATCCGGCCGGGGAGGAGTGTTGAAGATGCTCATCTGGGCCTGGTTGCCCGGCCGCTGCAGGTACGCAACCACGCCCAGCGCGACGCGCCGCGCAAGTTCTGGACCGTGATCTTCTTCGATGAACGCCAAGGTGAGATCGAGGGAAGCCGTTACGCCGCCAGAGGTGGCGAGGTTGCCGTCGCGGACGTAGATCGGGCCGGCGTCAACTTTCACTTTCGGGAACAGGCGCGCGAGGCGGCCGGCGTACCACCAGTGAGTCGTGGCTGAGCGCCCGTCGAGCAGGCCTGTTGCGGCCAGCACCGTGGCGCCCGTACACACTGACGCCGTCCTGCGCGCCTGATCGGCCAGTCGGCGGACCTGGCGAACGAATTGAGGGCTCTGAGCCGCCACCTCATGACCGAGCCCACCGGAGATGATGATCGTGTCGAGCTCGCTGAACGAATCTTCGAGCTTGCCCTGCGCCTGCAACTCGAGTCCGGAGTCGCACCGCACGGGCTCCCCGCCGCGGCTTACCAGACGGACCCGGTACGGAGGGTAGGCACCGAGCCGGTTCGCCATGTCCAGGCACGTGGTCACGCTCGCGACGTCCACCAGTTCGGTGCCGTCGTACGCGACCACGAGCACCTGGCGCGCGTCCATAACCGCAACATTAAGGCGACCATGCGGCGGCCTGAGCCGTCGACTGGCCAAGACTGGTGAAATTACCGATTCGGCTCTCGCCGCGTTGGCCGGCCCAGTTCGGTCGTCGCGTTCGGCCATGGTGACGTCCCTCAGTGGTGTGACTGAATAGCGACAACCCATCTTCCAGGTGTGGCTTCTATGTGTCATACTGGCGGTAACGGCTTTCCCCCCGGCCGAGTAGCGCCCGCCTCGTTACCCCCCGACGAGGCGGGCGCGTTGGTGAACAGGTACATGGCCCGCCGGACACCCTTCGACACGTCTCTCGCCGCGCTGCTGCCTCCCGCCGTCCGGAATGAAACCTTCGCGCTTGGGTAGGCACCTCCGGCACGTCCGCGTTGCAGCCCGAGGACGGCGGGGGAGAGGTTAAGTGTGGTGACGGCAGCTGAGGAGGGGTCGGAGGCCGAGTCCGGCTCCAGACCGGAGACCGACCGGCGAACACAGCTGGATCGCGTTCGTACGGTCGCCCGTGACCGGTTCCGTTGGGATGAGCTGCGCGCGGGTCAGGCGGAGGCGATGATCGCCGCATTGGAAGGGCGGGACGTGCTGGCCGTGATGCCAACCGGGGCTGGCAAGTCTGCGCTCTACCAGGTGCCCGCTGTGCTGCTCGACGGGCCGACGTTGGTGGTGTCACCGCTGCTGGCGCTTCAGCGCGATCAGATCGGGTTTCTCACCGAGCAGCGGGAGCACTCGGCCGACGCCGTGCAGGTCAGCTCCGACGACTCGGCGAGCCGCCGCGACTACGCGCTGGAATCGGTGGACTCGGGGGCCAGTGAGTTCGTGTTCCTCGCGCCCGAACAACTGGCCAACGGTGATGTGCTCGGTCGGCTTTCGGACGCCCAGCCCTCCCTCGTGGCGGTGGACGAAGCGCATTGCGTGTCCGTATGGGGACACGACTTCCGTCCCGAATACCTTCGAATCCGTGACGTCTTGGCACAGCTCGGCCACCCGCCGGTCGTGGCGCTGACCGCAACAGCATCGCCCACCGTCCGCGATGACATCGTGACGCGGCTCGGATTGCGCGACCCGCACCTCGTCGTCACCGGCTTCGACCGGCCGAACATCCACCTGGCCGTCGAACGCTTCGTTGACGACCGCGCTCGCCGAGAACGCCTGATGGAGTGGGTTGCTACGCAGCCCGCGCCCGGGATCGTCTACGCCCCTACCCGCCGCACGACTGAGGAGATCGCGGACGCGCTGGCCGCGAGCGGGCTGCGAACTGCGGCCTACCACGGTGGGATGCGCAAGGGCGACCGCACCCGGGTCGAGGACGACTTCGACGCCGACCAGCTGGATGCGGTGGTCGCCACGTCGGCATTCGGCATGGGTATCGACAAGCCGAACGTTCGGTTCGTGGTTCATGCGGCGCTTCCCGACTCGCCCGACACCTATTACCAGGAGATTGGCCGGAGCGGCCGCGACGACGAGCCGGCACGGGCGCTGTTGCTATATCGCCCGGAGGACATGGGCTTGCGCCGCTATTTCGCCGCTGGCATCCCAGCCGAGGAAGATCTGCGCACGGTGGCCTCGGTGCTAGCCCAGGCGACATCGTCCGCTTCGACGGTCGATCGCAGAACACTCCGAAGCCGGACCGGATTGGGCCCCCCGCAAGACCACCCTGCTGCTGAATCTGCTGGAGCAGGTCGGTGCCGCCGCTGCGGCCCCGGGACCTGGCTTTCAAGCACCGCACTCCGCGCCAAGGCCCGCGGATGCTGCGAGCGCCGCCGTGGCCGAGGCAGAGCGGCACCGCCGCATCGAGCGGTCGAGGCTGGACATGATCCGGGAGTACGCCGACACGACGGCCTGCCGTCGACAGTTTCTCCTGGGGTACTTCGGCGAAGATCTGCCCGAGCCCTGCGGCCGGTGCGACACCTGCGAGTCCGGATCAGCTGCGCACCAGGACGCCGACGCGGTAGACCAGCCGTGGCCCCTTGAGTCGCGCGTCAGCCACCGTGAGTGGGGCGGGGGAACCGTCATGCGATATGACACCGACCGGGTAGTGGTGCTTTTCGACGAGGTCGGCTACCGGACGCTCGCTCTGCCGCTCGCCGACGAGCGCGACCTCCTTCAGGCCTCCGGCGCCTGACAGGAGCTCCCGTCGGCACCCACGCTGACTGAAAGCTAGCGGGGCCGGCGTGAAGCCCGCCGCGGCCGGTTCGGCGTCAAACGCTCGGGTAGAGATGGCGTATGTGGTTTGACTCCTGGTACGACGTCGTGCGAGTCATATTGGTCGGTGCGGCCGCCTATGTCACGCTCGTGGCGGTGCTCCGTATCTCTGGCAAGAGAACGCTGGCCAAGCTGAACGCGTTCGACCTCATCGTGACTGTTGCGCTCGGCTCGACGCTGGCGACGATTCTGCTGAACTCCTCTGTGTCGTGGAGCGAGGGCCTGGTCGCGATCGCCGTCCTCACCTCATTGCAGTACATTGTGGCGCTCATCGGATCGAGAATCCCGTCGGCCCGATCGCTCGTCACTGCCCAGCCGACACTTCTTGTCCACGACGGTGCCGTGCTCGACGAGGTGCTCCAGGGGGAACGCGTGGCTGTTGCCGAGGTCCGCCAAGCCCTCAGAGCATCTGGCCATGGGGATCTCAGCCAAGTAGCGGCCGTGGTGCTGGAGACCGACGGTACCTTGAGCGTCATCGCGTCCGGCAACCGCGGGAACGCATGGGCGCTCGCAGACGTCAGCTAGAGGGGCACTGGCGTTCTGCGGCGTTTCGAAGGTGGGCACTTGTCGGGACTCTGCCTCCTCAGCACTCGTGGGTCGTGGCCGGATGAGGAAGTGGACCGGCCGGTGGGGCGACAACCCGTTTCATCACCCGGTGTTCGTGCTGACTCATCATCCGCGACCGTCGGTCGCGATGGCGGGCGGCACGGTTTATCACTTCGTCACTGATGGCATTGAGGCCGCGCTCGAGCGGGCGCTGACGGCAGCGGAGGGCGCTGACGTTCAGTTGACAGGCGGAGCAGCGACCATCCAGCAGTACCCACGGGCTAGGCTGATCGACGAGATGCACTATGCCGTGGGCGCCGATGTTCTTGGGCGGCGGGGAGCGGCTGTTCGACAATTTTGGGTGGTGGGCCGACCGGGTACGACGTGGCCGAGGTCGTTAGTTCTACAGCGGCCACGCACGTGCGGCTGGTCCGCAGGGGGAGTGAGAGCGCAAATGCCTCCAACGCGCGACGTGCTGCTGCAGGGTTCTGGTCGGCGCAGCGGGCGGGTGTACATCGCCTGCAAACAACGAACGTTCGGCGAGCTGAGGTCGTGTCACGATGTCGAGTGACGACCTCGACCGGTGCCGCCCCGCGGATCGTGCCTGGGTGGCCGAGGCGATCGGCAAGGTCGAAGCCGACGCCAATCGGTCGGCCGACACGCATTTGCATGTCTTCCCGCTGCCGGCGGACTGGGGCATCGACCTTTATCTGAAGGATGAGTCGGTCCATCCGACCGGCTCGTTGAAGCACCGGCTGGCCAGGTCGCTGTTCCTTTATGCGTTGGCCAGCGGCTGGATCCATGCGGGTTCGACGATCGTGGAAGCCTCGTCGGGGTCGACGGCGGTGTCCGAGGCGTACTTCGCCCGGTTGCTCGGATTGCCGTTCGTCGCGGTGATGCCGCGGCGGACCAGCGAGGAGAAGGTCACGCTCATCGAGCTGCAAGGAGGCAGGTGTCACCTCGTCAACCGCCCGGCGGACATCTATGACGAGGCACGTCGGCTCGCGGACAAGCTGGACGGGCACTACATGGACCAGTTCACCTACTCCGAGCGGGCGACGGACTGGCGCGGCAACAACAACATCGCGGAGTCGATCTTCGAGCAGATGTCACATGAGCGTCACCCGATTCCCCAGTGGATCGTGGTCGGAGCTGGCACCGGCGGGACGTCCGCGACCATCGGCCGTTACATCAGGTATCGGCGGCATCGGAGCATGCTGGCTGTCGTCGATCCGGAGAACTCGGCGTTCTTTCCGGGCTGGTCCAGCGGCTCGTCAGAGTTCACCACGAGCACGCCGTCACGCATCGAAGGCATCGGCCGGCCGCGGGTGGA
>DASUUH010000039.1:0-28795 GCA_036374175.1 Jiangellaceae bacterium
CGACGTCTGTGGCAAGGGCCCGGGCTTCGGCAACTCGATCTCGCACTCGCACCGCCGGACGCCCCGTCGCTGGAACCCGAACATCCAGACCGTGCGCACGACCGTGGGCGGCACCCGCAAGCGGATCAACGTGTGCACCTCCTGCCTGAAGGCGGGCAAGGTCACCCGCTGACCTCACCTTCGGCTCGTCAGACGGCCGGCATCGTCCCGATCGAGGGCGGGCCGGCCGTTTTGTTGCCCGACGGTCACCCAAAGTGGACGTGGCCGCCCGGGCCTTCGTACTCCTTGCCCTCGACCGTCACGCCCGAACCCGCAGAGACCGTCCCCACCATTCGCCACCCCGCTGGCATCGCCACTCCAGGCGCGAAGGTTGCCGCGAAGCCGTTGTCATCCCCTCCGGTAAGGATCCAGTGCAGCGGATCGGCCCCAAGCGCAGCGGCGAAATCGCGCATCGGCGCGGGCACCTCGAACCCTGCCGGGTCGATGTCAACCGCCACGTCACTTGCCTCGGCGATATGCCCGACATCGGCCAGCAACCCGTCACTGATGTCGCACATCGCGGTGACGCCGCCGGCGGCGACTGCGTCCAACGCGAGCTGGTACGGCACCTCCGGCCGGCGGTGCGCCTCGACCAGCGCCCGCGGCGAGCGAAAGCCGCGTGAGAGCACTGCCAGACCGGCCTCGGCCCAGCCGAGCCGCCCACATACGGCCACCCGGTCACCTGGACGGGCTCCGGCTCTTGTCACCGGCTCACGGCCGCGCAGGTCACCCAGCGCGGTGATGGCGATGACCACGGCGTCCGACCGCACGGTGTCACCGCCCACGACGGAGGCTCCGACCAGAGCCGACTCGTCACGCAGGCCGTCCGCGAGGGAGAGCGCCCACTCCACGGGCAGGTCCGGCGGCGCACCGAGCGCGACCAGCAGCGCCGTCGGCTGAGCACCCATGGAAACCACGTCCGACAGATTCTGTGCCGCGGCCTTACGTCCGACGTCGTACGCCGACGACCAGTCGCGCCGGAAGTGCCGGAGCTCGACCAGCATGTCCGTCGTGGCCACGACGCGCCCATCGGGAGCCACCACCACAGCGGCGTCGTCACCGGGGCCGACGAGCACGTCCTTACCTTGCGGCAGCCGATCGGCGATGGCTGCGATCAGCCCGAACTCGCCCACGTCGGCTAAGTTGTCCGGCATCGGTTCCCCTGAGATCGAAGCGAGGCGGTAGGTTTACGCCCAGTCTGTCGGACATCTTTCCCCCAACCCCTTGGAGGACGCCCGTGGTCCAGGCATACATCCTGATCCAAACCGAGGTAGGCAAGGCGGCCGATGTCGCGCGCGCGATTGCCGAGATCGACGGCGTGACACAGGCCGAGGACGTCACCGGGCCGTACGACGTCATTGTTCGCGCCGAAGCCCGTAACGTCGACGAACTCGGCAAGCTGGTCGTCGCCAAGGTGCAGGGAGTCGAAGGCATCACCCGCACGTTGACGTGCCCCGTCGTCCACATCTGATCCTTCTCGCGCCGCTCGCACTTGCCGGATGCGGGTTTGGTGCGGTTGAGGTCGAGCCGTACGAGGTGCAACCCGGCGCCGATCAAGCCTGCGCGGGTCTGCTCGCAGATCTGCCCGACGTCGTGTCCGATGCAGTAATCCGCGATGTCGAGCCGGCCGAGTTGCCCGCCGCTGCGTGGGGCCAGCCACCGGTCGTGCTGCGCTGCGGAGTCGGCCTGCCCCCGGAATACCAGCCGGATGCCATCCTCACCGAGATCGACGGGGTCGCGTGGCTTCCCGCCGAGGGCATCGGTGGATCGTTCTTCTCGACGGTCGACCGCGACCCCATCGTCGAGGTCGCGGTGCCGGACGACTACGACCCGGCCACGGTCCTCGGCGACCTCGGCCCGGCCATCGCCCGCCACCTCTCCCTCCGTACCCCCCGCTGATCGCGCAAAAGGGGGTTAGCGGAGGCCTGTCTGGCGGGTGAGCGCAGTCGTGATCAAGCGGTCGACGAGCGCCGGGTAGTCCAGACCGCTGGCCGCCCACAACCTCGGGAACATCGACGTCGGAGTGAAGCCCGGCATCGTGTTCAGCTCGTTGACCAGCAGTGACCCGTCCTCACGATAGAAGAAGTCCACCCGGGCGAGGCCTTCGCACGACAGCGCCTCGAACGCCCGCACGGCTAACTGGCGAACCTCGTCAGCCACCGGGCCCGGCAGATTGGCCGGCACATCGAGCTGGAGAGCTTCGTCCAGGTACTTGGCCTCGAAGTCGTAGAACTCGTGGGTTTCACCGACACGGATCTCGCCGACCACGCTGGCCTCCGCCGGGCCGCCGGCCACGCCCTGCAGTACACCGCACTCCACCTCACGGCCGACCACCGCCTCCTCGACGATGACCTTGGGGTCGTGCTGGCGGGCCGCGAGGACGGCGGTCTCCAGTTCGTCGACAGTCGCCACCTTGGTGATACCGACGCTCGAACCGGCTCGGGCCGGCTTGACGAACACGGGCCAGCCCAGTTCGGACACTTCGGCTTCGACCCGCTGCCGCTGCGCCTCCCACTGACCCGGCGGCACGAGCACGTGCCGGCAGACCGGCAGACCGCTGGCCCTCAACACCAGCTTCATGTAGTGCTTGTCCATGCCGATCGAGGACGCGAGAACACCGGATCCCACATACGGGACGTCCGCCAGTTCCAACATGCCCTGCAGCGTGCCGTCCTCGCCGTACGGGCCGTGCAACAGGGGCAGCACGACGTCGACGGACCCGAGTGCCGTGGGAATGCGGCCCGGCTCGTACATGCTGAGCTCGACGCCATCCCGGGTCGCCGGCAGCATCACCGTGCCGCCGATGTCCGCGACTTCGGGCAGCTTGCCGTCGGTGATGGCCAGCCGGGACGGGTCGTCCGGGCCCAGCACCCACCGGCCGTCCATCGTTATCCCCACCGGGACGACGTCGTAGCGGTCCGGATCGATCGCCCGCAACACACTGCCGGCGGTGACGCACGAAATGCCGTGTTCGGAGCTTCGGCCGCCGAAGACCACGGCGACCCGGACGCGACGGGGCTGCTGATTGTTCATCCCGGCCGACCATACCGGTTTCGGCGGTGCGGAAGGGTGGTCAGTAGCCGCTGCGTTCGGGCTTGGCCGAGCGCGAGACGAAGCTGCGCAGCATGTCCTGCGGCGTCATTTCGCCCCGCACGACGTATGTCACGTGCTCGACGATCGGCATGTCGACCTCGGCCCGCCGCGCCAGGTCGAGGATCGACTCACACGACTTCACGCCCTCGGCCACCTGCCGGGTGGCGCCTGCGATGTCGGCGACCGTCATCCCTTGGCCCAGCTTCTCGCCGAACGTTCGGTTACGCGACAACGGGGACGAACAGGTGGCGATCAGATCGCCGAGCCCGGCCAGGCCCTGGAACGTGTAGACGTCCGCCCCCAGGGCGGCGCCGAGGCGGGCGGTCTCGGCCAACCCGCGAGTGATGACGCTGGCCCGGGCATTGTCGCCAAAGCCGAGGCCGACGGCCATTCCGACGGCGAGCGCGATCACGTTCTTGACCGCGCCGCCCAGTTCGGTGCCGACGACATCGGTGTTGGTGTACGGACGGAAGTACGGCGTGTGGAACGACTTCTGCAGCCGGGCGGCGGCCGATTCGTCCACGCACGCGATCACGCTTGCGGCCGGCTGGTGCTGGGCTATCTCACCGGCGAGATTCGGCCCGGACAACACTGCAACCCGATCGGGCTCGACGCCTGCGACCTCGATGATGACCTCGCTCATCCGCTTGGCGGTACCGAGCTCTATGCCCTTCATCAGGCTCACCAGCATCGCGTCCGGCGGCAGCACCGGCCGCCAGCCGGAGAGGTTGTTGCGCAGTGTCTGGGATGGTACGGCGAGGACGACGATATCGGCTCCGTCGGCGGCCTCTGCGGCGTCGTTGGTCGCCCGCACACCGGACGGTAGTTCGACGCCCGGTAGGTAGTCCGGGTTCCTGTTGGTCGTATTGATCGCGTCACACAGTTCACTGCGGCGAGCCCACACCGTCACGTCGCAACCGGCGTCGGCGAGCACCATCGAGCAGGTCGTTCCCCACGACCCGGCACCGAACATGGCGACCTTCACCGGGCACCTCCCCCGCTGCCCGGGTTGCCGGTCGGCGGCACACCGGAGGTCTTCGGATCGAAGCGGGTTTCGGGAGGTGACTCCCCGCGGATCTTGGCCAGCTCGGACGTGATCGCGTCCATGATGCGATCGGTCGCTTCCTGGAGCAGTTGTGCGGTAACCGGCCGACCGCGGAAATCGTCCAGGTCGACCGGCGGCCCCGCTACCACTCGCATGACCTTGCGCGGAAACAGCCGCGGCTTCTTGCTGTATGGCGGCAGCAGCTCCTGCGGCCCCCACTGCGCGATCGGGATGACGTCACAGCCGGTCTCCAAGGCCACGCGCGCGGCTCCGGTCTTGCCGACCATCGGCCACAGCCCAGGGTCCCGGGTGATCGTCCCCTCCGGGTAGATGGCAACGCACTCACCCTGCTCGATCGCCGCGACGCCGGCGCGGAAAGCCTTGGCCGCGTCGCGCGTTTCGCGGTACACCGGTATCTGGCCGCACGCGGCGATGATCCTGCCGATCACCGGGATCCGGAACACACTCTCCTTGCCCAGGAACCGCGGCGCGCGGCCATTGTCCCACAGGAAGTGAGCGAAGGTGAGTGGGTCTGCGTAGGACACGTGGTTCGGCGAGACGACCACTCCCGTGTCCACTGGCGGCAGGTGTTCAGAGCCGTGCCAGTCGCGCCTGGTGAACAGCATCAGAATCGGCCGGATGATGCCCGCCACCACCCGATACCACATGCCCAGCCGCTGCTTGGGTCCGCTCACGTGTCCTCCTCGGTCGTGGCCCCGTGGCGTAGTGCTACCCGCATCGTGCCCCACACAGCCGTGGGCTGACACGATAGAGGCAATGAACTGGTCGATTGTCATCCCGGTCAAGCGCCCCGAGGTAGCCAAGACTCGTCTGGCCGAGGCCGTGGGTGAGCTGCGCCCCGCCTTGGCCCGCGCCTTCGCCGCGGACACCGTGGCCGCTGCGCTCACGTCGCCGGCCGTCGAACTCATCGTCGCGGTCACCGACGACGCGCCCTTCGCTGCCGAGGCCCGGCAACTCGGCGCGGTAGTCGTCGCGGACGCTCCCGACGCCGGCCTCAACGCGGCCTTGCGGCACGGTGCCGAGCAGGCCCGGGCCCGCCGCCCCGACCTGGCGATCGCGGCACTGTCGGCCGACCTGCCAGCGCTTCGTCCTGACGAGTTGGCGACCGCCCTGACGGCCGCTGAACAGCACCCGGTCTCGTTCGTCGGCGATCTGGCCGGGTTGGGTACAACGCTCTACGCGACGTTGCCGGGCGTACCGTTCGCGCCGCGCTTCGGCGGACGTTCGCGGGCGGCGCACCGTGCCGCAGGTGCCGTAGAGCTGATGCTGGATGGCATTCCCTCGCTGCGCCGCGACGTCGACACGGAGGTCGACCTCTGGGACGCCCTACGGCTGGGTGTCGGGCCGCGCACCAAGGCGGTCGCCGCCGAGATCTGAGTGCTTCCCAGCCTTGTCGCGGCGCAGGGGTACGCTCGGTGGCATGCAGGCGAGCATCTTCGATTTCGACCCGCAGACGCGCTCCGGTTCGGTTCTGCTGGACGACGGGACTCTGCTGCCGTACGACGCTGCCGCCTTCGAAGCCGGCAGCATGCGGCTGGCCCGAGTCGGCCAGCGGGTACGCATCTCAGTCGAGGGAGATGGCGTTGACCGCAAGGTCACCTTTCTGACCCTCGCCACGCTGGCTGACTAACCCTGCGGCCTCAGCTGCTCGGAGGTTGCGCCCCTGGCCCGGATGCCGCCGGCGGTGTGCCGGTGGCTTTCTTCGCCGGAGGAGCGGCCTCCTTGGCAGGGGCCTTCTTTGCTGCGGTCGTCGTCGCAGGCGCCGACTTGGCTGGAGTGGTATCGGCGGCGGACTTCTTCGCCGGTGCTTTCTCGGCAGCCGCCTTCTTTGCCGTGGACTTCTCGGCTGTCGACTTCGCCGGCGACGTCTTCGCTGGTGCTTTCTTCGCCGCGGGAGCCGCCTTCGTCGCCGCGGGAGCCGCCTTCTTGGCCGGTGCCCTCTTGGCCGGTGCCCTCTTGGCCGGCGCCCTCTTCGCCGCCCCAGCGGTCTTGGCTGGTTGCCGCGCCGTGGTCGTGCGCTTGGCCACCGCCTTGCCAGGTGTCGGGACTTCACTTGTTGTGGCGGCGGTCTTGGTCGGCGGCTTCGCCGGCCGCTTAGCCCGCTGTTGCGCCGACGGGGCGGGCTCGCCGATCGAGCGGGCCCTCGCCGCAGCGGCTCGCAACGTGCCGGCGGCGGCGCGGCCGGCCTGACCCGCGACTCCGGCGGCGACCGATGGCACGACGGCCAGCGACTTCGTCACTCGGTCGGCGACGCTACGCGCGCCGCTCACCACCTCGGACAAGTCCTTGCCGGGGCGGAACTCCGCGACATCGTCGCCGCCCCGGCGAACCGAGCGTTCGAACGCGCCAAAGCCCTTGATGACGACTTTCTCGCCAGCCGCCATGCTGCGAGTGATGACGTCGACGACCGAATCAAGAGCGTGGGCCGCGACCTCCCGGTTGCCTTCGAACCGCTTAGCGAGCTCGTCGATGAGCTCTTTCCTGTTCATCGCTCCCCCAAAGAGTCGTAGCGACGTCCCGTTACGCACGCTATGGACTCACGGGGCGAGACACAACAAGAATGCGGATCCCATTTGGTCAATCACCGCACGGGTGGGCCGCCCACCAGGCGAGTCGGTGCCGTACCACCGGCACGCGCCTGGTACGGCACCGACAGGCATGCTGAACGTGGTCAAACGGTGACGGGTTTGTGGGATGGGCGGTGACGTTCGAACTCATCGATGGCGTCCACGTGACGCAGCGTCAGGCCGATGTCGTCCAGGCCCTCCATCAGCCGCCACCTGGTGTAGTCGTCGATCTGCATCGGCGCGACGACGTCCGCGCACCGCACTTCGCGCGCCACCAGGTCGACCGTGACCTCCGTCCCCGGGGCGTTCTCGAGCACTTTCCAGATCTGCTCGATGTCGTCCTGGGCCAGCTGGCCGGTCAGCAGCCCCTGCTTGCCCGCGTTGCCGCGGAAGATGTCGGCGAACCGGGACGACAGCACCGCACGGAAGCCGAAGTCGTTCAACGCCCAGACCGCATGCTCCCGCGACGATCCGGTACCGAAGTCGGGGCCGGCCACAAGGACCGAACCGGACCGATACGCGGGCTGGTTCAGTACGAACGTCTCATCCGACCGCCAGGCCGCGAACAGGCCGTCCTCGAAGCCGGTGCGCGTCACGCGCTTGAGGTAGACCGCCGGGATGATCTGGTCGGTGTCGACGTTCCCGCGGCGCAGCGGGGCGCCGACTCCGGTGTGCACGGTGAACTTCTCCATGGCGATCAGGCCTCCACCAGTTCGGGCAGGTCGTCGGGCGAAGACAACGTGCCGCGGACGGCGGTCGCCGCTGCCACCAGCGGCGAGACCAGGTGGGTACGCCCGCCCCGGCCCTGTCGGCCTTCGAAGTTGCGGTTGGACGTGGACGCGCTGCGCTCCCCTGGCGCAAGCTGGTCCGGATTCATGCCAAGGCACATGGAGCACCCGGCTGCCCGCCACTCGGCTCCTGCTGCCAGGAAAACTTCGTGCAAGCCCTCGTACTCCGCCTGCTGCCGCACCCGCATCGAGCCTGGAACGACGAGCATCCGGACGTCATCGGCGACCGTGCGTCCTCGCAGCACGGCCGCGGCGGCCCGCAGGTCCTCGATGCGTCCGTTGGTACATGAACCGAGGAACACGGTGTCCACCGCGATCGAACGCAGCGCCGTGCCCGGCTTCAGGTCCATGTACTCCAGCGCGCGCTGCGCGGCGTTGCGCTCGCTCTCGGTCTCGAACAAATCCGGATCCGGGACGGACGCCGAGAGCGGCAGCCCTTGGCCCGGATTGGTGCCCCACGTGACGAACGGCTCGATCTCGTCCGCTTGCAGGACGACTTCGGCGTCGAACGCAGCGTCGGCATCGGTTCGCAGCTCGCGCCATTCGTCCAGTGCCGTGTCCCAGTCCGCACCCTGTGGGGCGTGGGGACGGTCCTTGAGGTAGGCGAACGTCGTCTCGTCTGGGGCGATCATGCCGGCCCGAGCGCCGGCTTCGATAGACATGTTGCAGATCGTCATCCGCGCCTCCATCGAGAGCGCCTCGATCGCCGAGCCGCGGTATTCGAGGACGTAACCCTGTCCGCCGCCGGTGCCGATCTTGGCGATGACCGCCAGGATCACGTCCTTGGCCGTCACGCCTGCGGGTAGCTCGCCGTTCACGGTTATTGCCATCGTCTTGAACGGCCGCAGCGGCAGCGTCTGGGTGGCGAGCACGTGCTCGACTTCACTGGTTCCGATGCCGAAGGCAAGCGCCCCGAACGCCCCGTGCGTGGATGTGTGCGAGTCGCCACACACGATCGTCATGCCGGGCTGGGTCAGGCCCAACTGCGGGCCGATGATGTGCACGATGCCCTGTTCGGTGTCACCCATCGGGAACAGGCGGATGCCGAATTCCTTGCAGTTCTTCCGCAGCGTGTCGACCTGCGTTCGCGAGACGGGGTCGGCGATCGGCAGCTCGATTCCGATCGTCGGCACGTTGTGGTCCTCGGTGGCGATGGTGAGGTCGGGACGGCGGACCTGACGGCCGGTGAGCCGCAGTCCCTCGAATGCTTGCGGGCTTGTCACCTCGTGGACCAGGTGAAGATCAATGTAGAGGAGGTCCGGTTCACCCTCGGCGCGGCGGACGACGTGAGCGTCCCATACCTTTTCGGCCAGGGTCTTGCCCATGATGTGGAATCCTCCCCAAAGACAGTGCAGTGATGCGAGGCGAGCCATGTTCCTCGTCAGTAGCTACCAGCGCGAGTTGCGATCTCACATCATGAGATGACAGTATCGCTCCATGGACAAGTCTAGCGGAGTTGGCGTCCTCGATAAGGCCGCCCTCGTCCTGTCCGCTCTTGAAGCCGGCCCAGCCACCCTGGCCAACCTCGTCGCGTCGACCGGGCTCGCCCGGCCGACGGCTCACCGGCTCGCCGTCGCCCTCGAGCATCACCGGATGGTCTCGCGCGACATGCACGGCCGATTCGTACTCGGCCCGCGGCTCAACGAGCTCGCCACCGCCGCCGGCGAAGACCGGCTGCTGGCCGCAGCCGGGCCGATCCTCGCGCGGTTGCGAGAGCTCACCGGTGAAAGCACCCAGCTTTTCCGGCGCCAGGGCGATCAGCGGATCTGCGTCGCCGGGGCCGAACGTCCGAGCGGGTTGCGAGACACGATTCCGGTGGGCGCGACGCTGACCATGCTCGCGGGCTCGGCCGCCCAGGTCCTGCTCGCCTGGGAGGAGCCGGAGCGGATGCACCGGGGCCTGCAGGGCGCGCGGTTCACCGCCACCATG
Organism: Jiangellaceae bacterium; assembly: GCA_036374175.1. Lineage (GTDB taxonomy): Bacteria > Actinomycetota > Actinomycetes > Jiangellales > Jiangellaceae > JASLBX01. Next base: position 9,483 of record DASUUH010000039.1, read on the forward strand.
CTCGCCGCCGTCCGCAGGCGAGGCTGGGCGCAGAGCGTCGGTGAGCGTGAGCCCGGGGTCGCGTCGGTCTCTGCACCGGTCCGCTCGTCCAGCGGCCGGGTGGTCGCGGCCGTGTCGGTGTCCGGCCCGATCGAACGGCTGACCCGCCAACCCGGCCGGATGCACGCGCCCGCCGTCCTCGCCGCCGCCGACCGGCTGACGACAATTCTCAAGACCGCCGACGAGTGATTGTTGTTCGACACCTCCTGGGCGGCTGTTGCGCGGGCCGCTGGCGCAGCGTTCGGCCAACGCCGACGTCGTCCCGTCACCGACCGGTGCGTCTTGACGCGCGCTGCATACTGCGTATAGTACTGAGTATGTTAGTGCCACGGGATGGATCATGAGCGTCCGTCACGCCCTCCTCGCCCTCCTCAGCGAGGAGCCCAAGTACGGGCTACGGCTCCAGCGCGAGTTCGAGCAACGCACCGGCGAGGTGTGGCCGCTGAACGTCGGCCAGGTGTACACCACCCTGCAACGTCTGGAGCGGGATGGTCTCGTAGCATCGGACGAAACCGGCGGCGCCCAGAAAGACTTCACGATCACGAACGCCGGCCGCACCGAGCTCGTCGACTGGCTCCGCACGCCACCGTCGTCAGAGATTCCGCCCCGAGACGAATTGGTTATCAAGGTCCTCGTCGCGGTGAAGGTGCCCGGGGTCGATGTCCACGACGTCATCCAGGCCCATCGGCGGCACCTGGTCGAGACCATGCAGACCTTCACCCAGCTCAAGGCGGAGTCGGGACCGGACGACGTGGGGCTGGCGCTGGTCGTCGACGCTGAGCTGTTCCGCCTCGAGGGGATAGTGCGCTGGCTCGACGCCGCCGACTCGCGCTTGGGCCGACACGAGGTGGCACCCGATTCCGTCGAGGTTCCCCAGCCTGCACGTCATGACTCGGAGGTCCGGCGATGACACCCATGCTCGAGATGCACCAGGTGTCCAAAACCCACGGGTCTGGCGCAACGGAAGTCCGCGCACTCAAGGAAGTGAACCTCACGGTCGACCGTGGCGAGCTGGTCGCGATCATGGGACCCAGCGGCTCGGGAAAGAGCACCCTGCTGACGATCGCCGGCAGTCTTGAAGACGCCACCGAAGGCGAGGTCCTGATCGACGGAGCCGCAGTCTCGGCAATGTCGCGGGACGAGCGCGCCAGGATGCGCCGGCGATCGATCGGCTACGTCTTCCAGGACTACAACCTGCTGGCCGGCCTCACAGCGGCCGAAAACGTGTCCCTGCCGCTCGAGCTCGACGGCGTCGCCGCGGGGCCCCGCCCGCGCGGCAGGGCTCGAAGCGCTTCGGACGCTGGGGCTGGCCGACCGGGCCGCTGCCTTCCCCGATGACCTGTCAGGTGGCGAGCAACAACGGGTAGCGATCGCACGCGCCATCGTGGGACACCGACGCCTCCTCCTCGCCGACGAGCCGTCCGGTGCCCTGGACTCCGCCAACGGCGAAATCGTGATGCGCCTCCTACGCAATGCCTGTAAGCGAGGAATGGCCGGGATGGTGGTCACCCACGATTCCCAGCTCGCGGCGTGGGCCGACCGGGTGCTGTTTCTCCGCGACGGACGCATGGTCGACCAGACCACGGCGCCACGTGGCCCGGAGTCGCTCCTGGACGAGGGTGTGGATCTGTAGTGGCGACGACGCTGTTGTCCGCCCGGCCGACGGGCACCGCAGACGACGGGGGCGCTCCAGCACGTCGCGCCATCGTCCGGTGGGCATTGCGGCTGCTTCGCCGAGAGTGGCGTTCCCAGATCCTTGTGACGGCGTTACTCACCCTGGCCGTGGCGGCGGCGACCGGCGGCGCGTCCGCCGCTTTCAACCTGGCTCCGGCCGAGGGCAACGCCGAACGCGGCTCGGCGGACCAGTCGCTCCACTTCGATAACGCTGACCCCGCGGGCATGGCCGTCGATATCGCCGCTGCCGAACAATGGTTCGGCACGATCGACGTGATCGGCCGCCGTTATGTTCCCATCCCGGGCTTGTTCGACCCGGTCGAGCTCCGGTCGCAGGATCCAGAGGGAGCGTTCGGCGCACCGATGCTCGCTCTCGTGGACGGGCGTTACCCGACAACGAACGGCGAGATCGCCGTGACGGGTGCCCTGGCCGAGACCCTCGATGTCGGGATCGGAGCGACCGTCGACCTCGACGACACCACGTGGACAGTGGTGGGCGTGGTCGAGAACCCGAGCGATCTCGGCGACGCGTTCGCCCTGGTCGACCCGAGCCTGGCCGTACGTTCGGAATCGGTGACGATCCTGGCCGGCGGGAGCACCGAACGAGCTCAGTCGTTCCGCGCACCGAGCGGCGCGTCTCCTACAGCCAGCGGAGGGCCCGACGACGAAGGCGTGATCGCGGCAGTCGGTGTGCTCATGGCGGCGGCGGTGCTGCTGGCCCTGGTCTCCCTCGTGGCTGGGGCGGGTTTCGTCGTCGTCGCCCAACGCCGGCTTCGCCAGCTGGGAATGTTGGCTGCGACCGGAGCCACCGAGCGGCACCTGCGCCTGGTCACAGTGGCTAACGGCGCCGTCATCGGCCTCATCGCAGCTGTGACCGGAGCGGTCGTCGGCCTGGTGGCATGGATCGTCGTTGTTCCGGGTCTGGAGACGGCTGTCGGCCACCGGATCGCACCAACCAACGTGCCGTGGTGGCTCATCGGGGCTTCGATGATGCTGGCTGTGGTTGCGGCGACCGCCGCGGCATGGTGGCCGGCCCGGTCGGCTGCCCGCGTTCCGATCATGACCGCCTTGTCCGGCCGGCCGCCGCGACACCGACTGACGGGCCGGTCCGCGGCAAGAGGCGTACCTCTCGCCGTCATCGGCATCTCCCTCCTCCTGATTGTCGGCAACCTCGTCGACTCGTTCATCGACATCTTGTTGGTCATGGCCGGCACCGTGTCGTTCGTCCTCGGAATCCTTCTCCTCGCACCGGTGGCGACCATCCGGGCCGCGTCCCGACCGGCAGCAGGAGCCTGGTTGCCTGTGCGACTGGCGCTGCGCGATCTTGCCCGGTACGGGGCGCGGTCGGGCGCCGCCTTGGCCGCCATCAGTCTCGCCCTCGGGATCGCCGTGGCCATCGTCCTGACCTCCAGCGCCGCCCTCTATGCCTCGAATGCGGAGGGCAACCTGTCCGAAACCCAGCTCCTGGTCAGGATCGGTGAGATTCCGTCGACCGGCGACGTCGCCCCGGTCCAGGATCGAACTCAAGCCGAAGTCGATCAGCTCGAACGCGCGGTGGACGACATCGCCGCAACTGTGGAGGACGCCACAGTGACCCCGATCGACGTTGCCCTCGCCTCGGATTTCGAAGGTATCGACGGCCTGCCCGCGATGGTCCTGACCGAAGAAGTCTCACCGGGTCTCCGACGAATCCTGAGCCTCCTTTACGTGGCCACGCCGGAGCTGCTCGACCACTACGACGTCGGCCTCGAAACTGTCGATCCATCGACCGAGATCCTGACCGTCGAGGCAGGCACACTGTGGTTGGAACCGATCGAACCAGAGGTCGTCCGGGACCCGATACGGCTGAGGCCCGGATACACGTCACTTCCCAGCTCCTTCATCACACCCGCCGGGCTAGGTCATCGGGGCTGGGACACGGCCCGAGCCGCGTGGCTGATCGAGGCGACTGCTCCCATCTCCGACGATCAGTCCGCCGAAGCCGTGCAATTGGCGGCCGACGCCGGAATCACCGTCGAGGCGCGCGACTCCCAGGGCGACCTGCATGCGCTGCGCACTGGCGCCACCGCAGTGGGCATGGTCGTCGCGCTCGGGATCCTGGCCATGACCGTGGGATTGATCCGGACGGAAACATCGGGTGAGGTTCGCATCCTCACCGCGACCGGGGCGACAAGCCGGATTCGACGCCACGCCACCGCGGCCACGTCGGGCGCACTCGCCTTCCTCGGCGCTCTGATCGGCACGGCCGGCGCCTACCTGGCGATCACCGCAGTCTATGCCCGCGATCTTGGCGCCTTGATCCCGGTGCCGGGCCTGCACCTTGTCCTCATCGGCATCGGCGTCCCGCTGGCCGCCGCAGTTGCCGGATGGTTGCTGGCAGGCAGGGAACCGTCGGCGATCGCCCGACACCCGATCGCGTAGGAGTCGCGAGAGTCCGTGGTGCTGCCCGGATGACGTGACAGCCGGGCACAACAAGATCGCCCCTCGCTCGCGTTTCCGCAAGTGAGGGGCGATCTGAATGTAGCCCCGACGGGATTCGAACCCGCGCTACCGCCTTGAGAGGGCGGCGTGCTAGGCCACTACACAACGGGGCCGTCACGGTGAAGTACCGCGGCGGCAACTGTACCGGAGGCCGACGCGACAACAAAAACCGTGCTGGGGTACCAGGACTCGAACCTAGACTAACGGAACCAGAATCCGTCGTGCTGCCAATTACACCATACCCCACCGTTTCGGACATCTAGCCGACGCCCGAACGCCGGTCAAGGATAGCGGTCGCCGCGCTTGCCATCCAAACCGCGGCGCTACGCGTTCGCAGCTACGACAGATTGACACTTAACCCGCCACTCACCCACGCCGCCGACTCCGACCAGCCGCACTGGTACTCCACGCCGGTCCAGCAGGCTGGCGGCGATGGAGGCGCGGTGCCCGTTGGAACAGATCAACCAGACCGGCTGGTCCGCAGGCAGTTCGTCCAGCTTCTCGGGCAGATCAGCCAGGAAGACGAGGTGGCTGTCGGGGATGGTTCCCCACGCCCATTCCAGCTCCTGCCGCACGTCGACCACATACGGCTTGTCCCCTCGCCGGTGCGCTTCGCACAGATCGTCCGCACTGACCACGTCGTACGAACCGACCGGGCGCCCGCTGCCGGACCAGGCCTCGAACCCGCCCTGCAGGTAGCCCTCGATACGGGTCCAACCGATCCGGATCAGCTGGGTCAGCGCCTCCGTCAGCGACTCGTCGAAAGGCTCCGGCAGGACGAGCAGCAGCGGTGCATCGAACGGCAGGAGCCAGCCGATGTACGCCGCGAAGCCGGAGTTGAGTTCCACGTTCACCGAACCTGGAATATGCGCCGCTGCGAACGCCTCCCGATCGCGGGCGTCGACCACCCACCCGCCGCGTTCGATGGCCTGCTCGACCGCGTCGGCGTCCACCGCCGGCGGCTGCGGCAACCGACCCAGGACACCCGCGCCGGCTCGATTGATCGGCGCCATGTGCGCGTAGTAGGCGGGGTACGCCATAAGTTCGCTGCGCAGCTCGGTCGAGAACTCCTCAAAATCGCCTGCGCGCACGAGCAGGTTGCGGCGGCGCTCGTCGCCGATGGTGCTGGTGGTCTTCGTCGTCGGCATCGCGGCGACGCAGAAGCTGCCGGCGCCGTGGGTGGGCAGGACCTGTACGTCCTCGGGCAGCTCGGCCAGCTTCGACAGCGACTCGTATTGCGCTCGGGTGAGCTCGTCGGTGAACGAGGGCCCAAGCAGGTCGGTTCGGCCGGCAGTGCCGACGAGCAGGCTCCCACCAGTGAAGACTGCGTCCGGCCGATCCGCTCCAGTGCGTACCGCCAGCCATGACAGGTGTTCAGGTGTGTGGCCCGGCGTGGCCATGGCGACCAGCCGGAGATCGCCGATGGCGAATTCGTAGCCGTCCTCGGCCCCCTGGTGCGCGAACTCGTACCGCCCCTGAGCCGGCAACACCAGGGTCGCGCCCGTGGCCGCACGGATCTCGTGGGCCCCCGAAACGTAGTCGTTGTGTACGTGCGTCTCTAGCACTGCATGCACGTGCACACCGAGACGCTCCGCGGCAGCCACGAACCGCCAGGCGTCCCGCTGTGGATCGACGATCACCGCCTCGTCGCCGGACCGCACCAGGTAGCTGTTGTCACCAAGCCCTGGTGTGACGAACACCTCGAAATCCATCGGGTCGCCACCCTTCGTTAAAGTTTTCGTTGTCCAATTGACTTATTGAACGACGAACTCTAGGTTTTGTCTATGGCTCTGCAGCCCGGACCCGTGCTCGAGGAGACCGCAGCCCGGTTCGCCCTCCTGAGCGACCCGACGCGGCTTCACCTGCTGAGCCTGATCCTCGAGCGCCGCGAGTGCACTGTCGGCGAGTTGGCCGCAGCCGCCGACGTCTCGGTTGCGAATGCGTCCCAGCACCTGCGCCGGCTTGCTCTGGGCGGCGTCCTCGGCCGCCGGCGCGCCGGCCAGCAGGTCTATTACCGAGTGGTCGACGACACCATCGAGCCGCTTTGCGACATCGTATGCGCCAGCGTGGAAGCCCGCGCCAGCATTCGGGTCCAATCGGAAGCCGGCTAGCAACGGAGGCCGTGGTGGCGGACAACATTACCGAACCACCAGTCATCGCCCGGACCATTGGCGTGGGTGCACCAGCACCTGCGTGGGGCAAGGTGATCGACCAGACGACGTGCATCGGCTGCCATGCCTGCACCACCGCCTGCAAGTCCGAGAACGACGTGCCGCTATCCGTGACGCGCACGTTTGTCAAGAACGTCGACGTGGGCACGTTTCCGCAGGCTCGGCGCTCGTTCCAGGTGACGCGCTGCAACCAGTGCGCTGACGCGCCATGCGTGGCGGCCTGCCCCACGGCGGCGATGTACGTGCGCGACGACGGGATCGTCGACTTCGACAAGTCGCTGTGCATCGGCTGCAAGGCGTGCATGGCGGCCTGTCCCTACGACGCGATCTTCATCAATCCGGACGACCACTCGGCGGAAAAGTGCAACTTCTGCGCTCACCGGCTGGACATGGGGCTGGAGCCGGCCTGCGTCGTCGTGTGCCCGACGCAGTCGATCATGGTCGGTGACCTGAACGATCCGGACTCCGAGGTGGCGCGGATCGTCAATCGCGAGCCCGTCACTGTGCGCCGGCCGGAGAAGAACACCCGGCCGAAGCTGTTCTACCGCGGGGCCACAGAGTTCACCCTGGACCCGCTCGCGGCTGCCCGCCCGCCGGGTGACACCTACGCGTGGACCGAGCAGCCGAAGGGCGATCACATCGTGCAGGGGCCGACGGCGCCGCAGAGCAGCAGTGCCGCGGCGGTCATCTCCTACGACATCGCGCACCGCGCACCCTGGGACTGGCGGGTGAGCCTGTACACCTGGACCAAGGGCATCGCGGCCGGTGCATATCTCGTGCCGCTGCTGCTGGTGCTGGGCGGGTGGCTGGACTCCACGAGCGCCCTGTGGGTGTGGGCGGCGCCCATCGTGGCGGCAACGTTCCTGGCGATCACCGCGGCACTGCTGATCTGGGACCTCGATCACCCGGAGCGCTTCCACTACATCTTGACCAGGCCGCAATGGCGTTCGTGGCTCGTCCGCGGCGGCATTATCCTGTCCGGGTTCACCGCATCGATCGGCGTGCATCTGCTGGGCAGCCTGCTCGACTTACCGGGGCTGCGGACGGCTGCGGCGGTGGCCGGACTGCCGCTTTCGGTGCTGACCGCGGTCTACACCGCTTACCTGTTCGCCCAGGCCAAGGCCCGTGACCTCTGGCAGAACCCGCTGCTGCCGCCGCACCTCGTCGTCCAGGCAGTACTGGCCGGCGCGGCCGCCGTGCTGCTGATCGCCGCGTGGGGCGACGATGCCGACGTACGGACGGCGCTCGGCTGGGTGCTGGCCGGCGCGGCGCTTGTGCATCTACTTTTCGTTCTCGGCGAGACGACACTGCCGCATGTCACCGCGCATGCGCGGCTGGCCTCGCACGAAATGGTGGCCGGGCGGTTCCGGGTCCTGTTCTGGGCCGGCGCGGCGCTGGTCGCGACCGGCCTGGCCGCTCCGTGGCTCGGCGCCTGGGTCGCCTTGCCCGCTTTGATCGGGCTGGCGCTGTACGAGCACGCATACGTGCAAGCCGGCCAGTCGGTTCCGCTGGCCTAGGAGGTGACGTGACGGATCTCGAGGACGTCGCCGGCCGGGTCAGCTCGGCCCGAGCCGCAACCGAAGCGCGCGGCGAGACGTTCTATCCCGGTGCCAGCCGAATCCATCTGGCCGCGTTCCCGCCGAAAGAACGGTGGGACGACTGGGTGGAGCTGGAGTCCAAGGACTGGCCGCGCCGCACCGAGCGGCACTACATGCTCGTCCCGACGACCTGCTTCAACTGCGAGTCGGCCTGCGGCCTGCTGGCCTACGTGGACCGCGACACACTCCAGGTGCGCAAGTTCGAGGGGAACCCCGAACATCCCGGCTCGCGCGGGCGCAACTGCGCGAAGGGCCCGGCCACGGTCAACCAGGTCACCGACCCGGACCGCATCCTGCACCCGCTCAAGCGGGTCGGCCCACGCGGTGGCGGGCAGTGGGAGCCGGTCAACTGGGACGAGGCGCTCGACGACATCGCCGCGCGCATCCGCACCGCGATCGTGGAGGATCGCCGCAACGAGGTCATGTACCACGTGGGCCGCCCGGGTGAAGACGGGTTCACCGAACGTGTACTGGCCAGTTGGGGCGTCGACGGGCACAACTCGCACACCAACGTGTGCTCGTCGGGCGCCCGGGCCGGTTACCACTTCTGGACCGGAATCGACCGGCCGAGCCCGGACCACGCCAACGCCGATGTGATCCTGCTGATCAGCTCTCACCTGGAATCCGGGCACTACTTCAACCCGCACGCTCAGCGCATCGTCGACGCCAAACAGCGGGGTGCCAAGCTGATCGTGTTCGACACCCGGCTGTCCAACACGGCGACACATGCCGACTTCTGGATCTCGCCGTACCCGGGGTCCGAGCCGGCCATCCTGCTCGCGATCGCCTCCTACCTGCTGCGCACTGGGCGCTACGACCGCGACTTCGTCCGCCGGTGGTGGAACTGGCAGGAGTATCTGGCTGCCGAGCGCCCGGAGCGGGAGCCGACGTTCGAGACCTTCGAGGCGGTGCTGACCGAGCTCTACAGCGAGTACACCTTCGCCTTCGCCGAACGTGAGTCCGGCGTGCCCGCCGCCACGCTGGAACAGGTCGCCGAGATCGTGTCTCGGGCCGGCACCCGGCTCGCCACGCACAGCTGGCGCTCGGCGGCAGCCGGCAACCTCGGCGGCTGGCAGGTATCCCGGACGCTGTTCCTACTCAACGCACTTCTAGGGGCGGTCGCCACACCCGGCGGCACGTACCCCAACGCGTGGAACAAGTTCGTGCCGCGGCCGATGTACGTCCCGCCCCATCCGGGCACGTGGAACGAGCTGACCTGGCCGCTGGAGTACCCGCTGGCGCTGAACGAGCTGTCGTTCCTGCTGCCGCACTTCCTCAAGGAGGGCCGGGGCAAGCTCGACGTGTACTTCACCCGGGTCTACAACCCGGTGTGGACCAACCCGGACGGCCTCAGCTGGGTGGAGGTCCTGACCGACGAGAAGCTGGTCGGCCTGCACGTCGCCCTGACCCCCACGTGGAGCGAGACCGCGTTCTTCGCCGACTACGTGCTGCCAATGGGGCTCGGTCCGGAGCGCCACGACCTGCACTCCTACGAGCAGTACGACGGCCAGTGGATCGGATTCCGGCAGCCGGTGCTGCGCGCCGCCCGCGAACGGACGGGCGAGTCGGTGACCGACACCCGTGCGGTTAACCCGGGCGAGGTGTGGGAAGAGAACGAGTTCTGGATGGAGCTGTCCTGGCGGATCGATCCGGACGGCAGCCTCGGCATCCGGCAGTATCACGAGTCCAAGCAGCAGCCCGGCACCAAGCTCAGCGTCGACGAGTACTACTCCTGGATCTTCGAGAACTCGGTACCCGGCCTGCCCGAGGCGGCTGCCGCCGAAGGTTTGACACCGCTCGGTTATATGCGCCGCTATGGCTCGTTCGAAGTCCGCAAGGGCGTCGGCCCGATCTACGAAGACGACGTTGCGCCGGCCGACCTCGTCGACCCGTACGAAGACGACTACGGACGGGTCTACACCCGGGCTACGGCACCGGCCGGCCACAACATCGTCCCGATGGGGGCACCCGAACTGGACGCCGCCGGCCGGCGTCCGGTCGGTGTGCGCGTCGACGGGATCGTCCGGCGAGGTTTCCCGACGCCCAGCGGACGGCTCGAGTTCTACTCCCGCACGTTGGCCGACTGGGGCTGGAACGAGTACGCGATCCCCGGCTACATGCGCAGCCACATCCACCCCAAACACCTTGACCCCGACCAGATGGTGCTCATCTCCACGTTCCGGTTGCCGACTCAGATCCATACTCGGGGCGGAAATGCGAAGTGGCTGGACGAACTCGCGCACACCAACCCGCTGTGGCTGCACCCGCAGGACGCCGGCCCACTCGACGTGAAGACCGGCGATCTGGTCGCAGTCGAGACCGAGATCGGCTCGTTCGTCGTCAAGGCCTGGGTCACCGAAGGCATCCGCCCCGGGGTGGTGGCGTGCAGCCATCACATGGGGCGGTGGAAGCTGAAGGACCAGTCCGCCACCGGGCAGCGGCAGCTGATGTCGACCGTCGACCTGGCCAAACGTGAGGGTACGTGGCAGATGAGCCGGGTCGCGGGCGTCCAGCCGTACGAGTCGACCGATCCCGACAGCAAGCGCATCTGGTGGACCGACGTCGGCGTGCACCAGAACCTGACCTTCCCAGTGCACCCGGACCCGATCTCCGGCCAGCACTGCTGGCACCAGGCGGTGCGGGTGCGCAAGGCCCAACCCGGCGAAGCGTACGGCGACATCGCCGTCGATACGGCCAAGGCGCACGAGGTCTACCAGAACTGGCTGAAGCTCGCCCGCGATGCGACCTCGCATTCGCCGGATGGCACCCGGCGGCCGTACTGGCTGATGCGTCCGCTCAAACCGGCCAAAGCCGTCTTCCGGCTACCGCAGCAGGGCTGAGGCATGAACTCGCAACCGACCAGCGCACGCGGGGAGCTGTTCCGGGCCCTCGGCGTACTGGCCGAACCGCCGGGGGCCGAGCACGACCGGCTGGCGGATCTAGTCGGCATCCCGGTGCCGAGCCGTACCGACTGGACCGAAGCCTTCATGGTCCAGCTTCCGCCACATGCGTCCATCTACCTCGGGCCCGAAGGCATGCTGGGCGGGGAAGCGGCCGATCGGGCAGCGGGTTTCTGGCGGGCCTTGCGGCTGCGTGTTCCCGCCGATCCGGACCACGTAACCGCGCTGCTCGGCCTCTACGCCACGCTGCTCGAGGGGGAGGCGAACGAGTCTGCACCCGCGCGCCGGTTGTTGCGGCGGGAGGCCAGGACGGCGCTGCTACATGAACACCTGCTCAGCTGGCTGCTGCTCTACACCGTGGCGATGGGCGATGTGGGTCCGGCCTCGTACCGATGGTGGGCAAGCCTGCTTCACGAGGCCCTGGTGGCCGAGGCGGCCGACGTCGCTGCGCCGTCGCGGCTGCCGATGCATCTGCGTGACGTGCCAGCGATGTCATGGACCGGCGAGGGGCTCGACACGCTGCTCGATGACCTGCTCGCGCCGGTACGAGCCGGCTTCGTGCTCACCCGAGCCCACCTCGCCGTGGCCGCGCGGCATACCAGCCTGGGCCTTCGGGTAGGTGACCGCAGGCGGATGCTGCGCGGACTCCTTGAGCAAGACCCGCCCGTGACGCTGGGCTGGCTCGCTGAGCACGCGACGGCATGGTCAGCCCGGCACGCCGTGGATGAACGCCTGGTCGGACCCACCGCGGCCTACTGGGCCGAGCGCGCGGCGGCGACGGGAGCGGCCCTTGCGGCTGCGACATCGGAATACCACCACGCCGAGACTCCAAGAGGATCCGGCGGTAACGGAAAGGAGAGCCACCGTGACCATGCAGACTCCGGCGGCGAGCGCCGCTGAGACCATCCCGCTGACCGAGGCCGACGTCCGGCGCATCGTCAAGGAGGAAGTGACCAAAGCCTTCGCCAGCAATCCAGCGTCGCGGCGGGCCGCAATCATAGCCTCGAAGGGCACCCTCGACTGGGCCTACCCGCCGCTCATCCTGGCCAACGCGGCCGCAGCGGCCGGGATGCAGGTGTCGATGTTCTTCACGTTCTACGGCCTCAACATCATCCATCGCGACTTCGAAAAGAAGCTCAAGGTCGACCCGGTAGGCAATCCGGCGATGCCGATGCCGGTGCCGATGCCCGACGTGGTCACCGGTATGCCGGGCATGGTGACGATGGCCTCGAAGATGATGCGATCCCGGTTCGCGAAGAACAACGTCGCGACCATCCGTACCCTGCTCGAATCAGCGCGTGAGCTGGAGGTCCGCCTGATCGCCTGCCAAATGACCGTCGACGTCTTCGACTACGCACCGGACGAGTTCCTCGAGGGCGTGGAGTTCGGCGGTGCGGCCGCGTTCATGTCCGAGGCCCGGCGATCCGAGGTCAACCTGTTCATCTGACCCACGACCGAGTTGGAAACCACAAAGGAGTGACATGACGACCGACATTCACGTCGACGAGGTGGTCGACGCACGTGGCCTGATGTGTCCGATGCCGATCCTCGCCGCGACCAAGGCAATGAAGTTGCTCGAGCCCGGGCAAGTGCTCAAGGTGCTGGCCACCGACAAGGGGTCGCTCAGCGACATCCCGGCCTGGGCGATCGACACCGGCAACGAGCTGCTCGCATCGGGCACCGAGGACGATGCCCTTGTCTTCTACATTCGCAAGGGCGAGCTCTGACTCGCTCAAGCAAGCAGTGCCGCGGCTTCGGTCAGTGACCCACGCGGTTCGCGCCCAGCGGCAGCCGACCGCTGTGCCCATTACCGGCACGGTCCAGCCAGATAGCTTCCGGCCCGGCGGCGAGGGCACCCTCGACATCCGCCACCAGGCTGTCGCCGGGAAGCCGTTCCGCCAATCCCGCGGACGCGAGTTTGGTGCGCTGGAACTCGGTCCGCACGTTCGTCACGACGGCAATGGGGATTAGGCGCAGTCGGTCCAGGAAGGTCATGACGTCGTCATACGGCCGGACTCCTGCCCCATGCCGCTTTTCGTACGCGGCCTCCCACGCCGCATAGTGCACTTCATCGGTGGGCGCCCCGGCCATGGCGGCAACCTCGGCGAAGCGCGCCCGACGCTGATCGGCGAATGTGATCTCGCCGATCTCGTAGCGGCAGAAATGCCGGGCCGGGTCCGCAATCCACCGGTCGACGATCGCCCCGCGCACCGCTTCGGGCAACTCGCCGACCATATCCTCCATGGCCTGGACGACGACGTTACGCATCGTCGACGGCGTATCCACGAGCGTCCCGTCCAAGTCGAGTAGGACGGCGCTGGGCGTCACACCGCACTCCGCGTCGCCAGGCCACGGCGGCGGACGTACCGGTCGGCGAGCAGGGCGAACACCGCCATCTGGGCCACGTCGATGATCACAGCCATCCACGGGATCGCCGACACCTGGAGTGTGTCGCCCACATCGTCGAACGCCGCCGAGATAAGGAACACGATCACGTTGTTCATCACGTGCATGGCGATCGCGGCCTCCAGCCCGCCGGTTCGCACGACGAGCCAGCACGCGATCAAGCCGAAGGCCAGGCGGTCCAGGAACAGCGGCATGTTCTGGGTTCCGTGGGCGAAGGCGAACGCCAACGAGGTCACCATTGCGCCGATCCACGGCGTGCGGAACAAGGCGCCCAACGCCTGCATGCCGTAGCCGCGGAAGGCGTACTCCTCGGCCGCCGCCTGTAGTGGAGTTGTCAGGACGATGACGACGGCGAACCCGAGCCAGGTGCTCAGCGACACGGTCTGGATTGAGTCGATGTCGAGCGCGCCGTCGTCGACCGGTACCAGCCAACCGCCAACGATGGTGAAAAGCACCACCATCGTGAGCGCCAATGCGCTCATCCGCAGCAGCAGGCCCCACCGGAGCCGGCCGGTCACGGACGACAGCCAGCCAGGCCGCATCCGATGGGCCAGCACTACGGCGAGTATGGCCGCCGGTATCGCGACCGCTAATCCGAGGTTGGTGCCGAGCAGGAACAGCGGATCCATATCCGAGCCGAACCGGTCGATCGACTCGTCCACCGGGCCGCCGGTGCGGATGACGTCCGCCGCGATGACGGCCACTGTGACCCCGATGGTGAGTATGGCGAAGACCGCACCGAAGATCGCCAAACCGAGCAATGCACGCCACCACCGGTAGGTGCCGGTGAGCAGGAGGCGGTGGTACGGCTGCGGCTCGGAATGCACCACTTGAGCCGGCCGCTCCGCTGGGGGCGGCGGTGGCCACGCTGGCTGACCTCCGGTCCACTGCTGCTGCCAGGCCAGGGGTTGACCGCCTCGCCGGGACGGCGAACCGTCCGCCGGCAGGCGGTAGGGGTCGTGGGGCTCGCTCACCCGTTGATCCGCGCGATCGCCGCGTCGAGTCGAGCAAGGGTGCGCTCGCGGCCCAACAACTCGAGAGACTCGAACAGCGGCGGCGAGACCTGCCGGCCCGACACGGCCACCCGGATCGGCCCGAACGCCACCCGTGGCTTCAACCCGAGCCCGTCGATCAGTACCGCCCGGAGAGCCTTCTCGATCGCCTCGGTAGTCCACTCCGCTGTCTCGACGAGTGCCTCGCGGGCAGCCTCCAACGCCGCCACGGCGTCCGGCGTGAGCGTCTTGGCCACCGCGCTCTCGTCCATCACCGGCTCGTCGAGGAATAGGAAGCCGAGCATGCCCACCGACTCGTCGAGCGCGACCATGCGTTCCTGCACCAGCGGAGCCGCGGCGTCCAGCAGTGCCAGCTGCTCGTCCGATGGGGTGTTGGGCAGCACACCACCGGCCTGCAGGTAAGGGATCATCCGCGCCGCGAGATCGTCGGGCTCGAGCCTGCGCAACCAGAGCCCGTTGATCGCCTCGGCCTTCTTCAGGTCGAACCGAGCCGGGTTGGGATTGACGCGCGTGATGTCGAACGCCTCGACCATTTCGTCCAGCGAGAAGAACTCGCGATCGCCGCCTATCGACCAGCCGAGCAGCGCCAGATAGTTGACGATGCCTTCGGGCAAGAACCCGCGGTCACGGTACAGCTGGAGCGACGACACCGGATCGCGTTTGGACAGCTTCCGGTTTCCCTCGCCCATCACGAACGGCAGATGCCCGAACCGCGGCAGTGGCCCGGATGCGATGCCGCTCTCGCGCAGCGCCTGGTGCAGCGGTATCTGCCGGGGGGTGGACGACAACAGGTCCTCACCACGCAATACGTGCGTAATGCCCATCAGCGCGTCGTCGACCGGGTTGACCAGCGGATACAGCGGATGCCCGTTGGCTCGCACGAGCACGTAGTCGGAGACGTTCTCGGCGTCGAACGTCAGCTCGCCCCGCACCAGATCGACGAAGCTGATGGTGCGGTCGGGCATCCGGAACCGCACAACCGGCTCGCGGCCCATCGCCTTGTATGCGTCCACCTGGGCCGGGGTCAACGCCCGGCAGTGGCCGTCGTACCCGCTCGGACGGCCGGCCGCGCGAGCGGCTTCACGCCGCTGGTCCAACTCCTCCTGGCTGCAGTAGCAGTAGTACGCATGGCCGGCGTCCATCAGCCGCTGCACGACGTCGGTGTAGATGTCGTGGCGCAACGACTGCCGGTACGGCCCGTGGTCGCCGCCCTTCTCCGGCCCTTCGTCCCACGTCAACCCAAGCCAGTGGAATGCCTCGAGCAGCGCCAGGTACGACTCCTCGGAATCGCGCGCAACGTCGGTGTCCTCGATGCGCAGCACGAACGTGCCGCCGTAGTGGCGGGCAAACGCCCAGTTGAACAGTGCCGTCCGAACTAACCCGACATGTGGGTTGCCGGTCGGCGACGGCGAGAACCGGACGCGAACGTCCTCGGGAGCCAGCTCACCAAGCACAGCGTCGGCGTGGCCGGAAGTCGAGGGCACAGTCGTACCACCAAAAGATCGATTGGACGGGTTCCCCTACGAGGATATCGACCCCTCCTCACTCTGGCGTTGATCACGGGCGAATCGTGGCACTGGGCCGTCTGGTTGCACGATTTGCCCATGATCAACGCCGAAGGGGTAGAAGATCAACGCCGATCGGTGGCGTCAGGGGGCGACGACGCGGTTGGTCAGGGCACCGATGTCCTCGATGGCGACGGTCACCTCGTCACCGGCGACGAGCGGGCCGACGCCGGCGGGCGTACCAGTGAGGATCACGTCGCCGGGCAGCAGCGTGAACGCCGCGCTGATGTACGTCACCAGCGCCGTCACGTTGTGGATCATCTGTGACGTGCGGCCATGCTGGCGAACCTCGTCGCCGACCAGGCAGCGCACCGACAGGTCCGACGGGTCCAAGTCGGTCTCGATCCACGGCCCCAGCGGGCAGAACGAATCGAACCCCTTGGCGCGTGACCATTGGTCGTCGGTCCGCTGCAGGTCACGTGCGGTCACGTCGTTGCCGCAGGTGTAGCCATAGATGACATCATTGACGCGCTCCGGTGGGACGTCCTTGCACACCCGTCCGATCACCACGGCGAGTTCGGCCTCGTGGTGGATCTCCTTGGATTGCGGCGGCAGCACGATCGGGTCGTCCGGGCCGATGACCGCCGTGTTGGGTTTGAGGAAGAGCAACGGCTCGGCAGGGGTTTCGTGGCCCAGTTCGGCGGCGTGTTCGGCGTAGTTGCGGCCCACACCGATGACCTTGCTGCGCGGGATGACCGGCGCGAGCAGCCGGGCGTCGGCCAGATCGACCTTCTCGCCGGTCAGTTCGGGTGATGCATAGAGCGGATCGCCGCGCAGGACGGCCAGCACGGTTTTGCCCTCGGTGTCCTGGCCGACGGCGGCGAACCTCGGCTCTTCGTCTTCGGTGGTAAACCTCGCGATGCGCACGGCTGCGAGAGTATCGCGTGGACTCGGGAGGCCGAGGGACCCTCACCCCGGTCGTGAGACGAACCGGTCCTGGTTGGCGGCACGGTAGGCCGCCATGACAGACCGGGCGATCCGCCCGCGGGCCGAGACGTCCAGCCCGCGCTGTCGCGCCCACGCCCTGATCTCGGCGTTGGACGCTGGTACGGACGACGGGGCGATGCGGTCGTCGGTGTCGGCGCGATCGACCTCTGCGGCGAGGGCGGCGCCGAGGAACCGGTACGTCCATTCCTCCGCCAACTGGCGGTTCTCGCAGAACACAATCGGGACGGTCGGAAAGTGCACCTGGAGTTCGGCCAGCCCGTTGGCGACGACGGCCGGACGCACCCGCTCCAGCTTGTAGACCTGCGAGTACCGGTCTTCCACCACAACCGCTGCGTGCGGCAGCGCCGCCAGGTCGCCGAGTTGGTACTTGAGTTTGCCGCTGGTCAGGCTCGCGACCAAGTCGGCCAGTGACTTGCGCTCGACGGCCGCGACCAGCAGCCCGTTGTACTCGACGCCGTAGTCGCCGGCAGGCAGCTTCCGCAGTTCAGTGCTGGCCTGCGTGCCCGCGAACTTGTACGCGTACCGCTCGTGGGAATCGATCAAGATCGGGATGTTGGCGATACCTGCCGCCCGAGCCGCCGGGGTACGTACGCCGGGACGGGCGGCTTTGCGGGTGCGCGCACTCTGCCAGAACACCGCGTCGCGCCCGCGAGCAGTCGTGTAGACGATTTGTGACCGGTTCTCCCGTGCTCGGTCCAAGACGAGGTCGATCGCCGCGCCGCGCCGGACGCAAGAACGGACCCTGACGCGCTCCACAATCTCGGCGTCGTCCGGCCACTCGTCGATCGGATAGCAGTACACGGCTTTGGTCCGCGGCCAGGTGTCACCAGCCCGGAACACCAGCCCGCCGCCGTACGGGATCCGGATGATGTATGGGAGCCGCGAATCCGGGTCGGGATTGGTCGCGATGAGCAGTTCGCTCACGGCAGTCGATCATAGCCCGCTGCCAGGGCTCCGGCCGGTGGGAGCCGCGCACCTACACTTGTCGGGTGTTCGATGTGCTCCCCCTGACCGTCCTCAGTGAGGCGGAGTGGGCTGCACGGCAGCAGGCGTACGAGCGGCGAGTCGATGTTCTTGTTGGTGACCACCTCTCGCGACGCCGCCGGGGTGAGAAGCACCCGGTCGAGGACTTCCTCTTTACCTACTACAGCTATCGGCCAGCTCAGTTGCGCCGGTGGCACCCCGGAGCCGGCGTGGTGCTCGTGGGGGACGCTCCGCACGCGGCCTGGCGTGGCTACGTCAGGACGGGCCGCGGCGTGACGATCGACCCGGCGTTCGTTGAACAGCGAGCCGAGACGATCCGCTGGGTACATTCGCTCCTTTCGGCCACGGCATCGCGACCCGCATTTACGGGATGCTTTGGCCTGCACGAGTGGGCAATGGTCTACCGCGCCGATGCTGTGCGGCACGAGGCATGGCCGCTGCGGCTCGGACAGTCCGGGACGGACGCAGTCGTGGAGCGTCACCAGATTCGCTGCTCGCACTTCGACGCGTTCCGCTTCTTCACCGATGACGCGGTGCCCCGCAATACTCTCCAGCCAAGCCGCCACCGGCAGATCGAGCTGGAGCAGCCGGGCTGCCTGCACGCCAACATGGATATGTACAAGTGGGCTTACAAACTCTCCCCCATCGTGCCGTCGGAACTCGTGGCCGACGCGTTCGAGCTGGCCCGCGACATCCGCGAGCTTGACATGCGCGCGAGCCCCTACGACCTGACCGATCTGGGTTACGAGCCAGTCCGCATCGAGACACCCGAAGGTAAGCGTGAATACGCAGCTTCACAACGAGGCTTCTTAGACCGCGCCGCTGAACTGCGCTCTCAACTGCTCAGCGAGTGTGACCAGCGCCTGGCGTTCGTCGGTAGGTAGCAGTCCAGTGAATGATTGCTGCTGGCCGGGATGTGCCCCGCCAGCCGGATCTGCGTGTGGCAAGATCAGGCCGGCGGGGCACCTGCAGTACATCCCGTGGCTACGGTTGGACCGCGTCCTTGTGGGCCAGATGCTCGCGTGAATTCACGTTTGCGCCTTGCTCGCTTGGGTCGGCGTTCAGGCTCACCCACGCGTCGCGGCGATTCTCGAACTGGATGAGCTCGCGCCGCACTTGTTCCGCGTCGAGCGAGACGACGTTCGCGCGCGCCGGCTCGGCTTCGCTGACGGCCGCCGCGTCGCCGCAGCCCACTAGCAGGCCCACCCCAGCCACACCTCCGACCAGGACGGTCGCCATCCGCACCGTTGCGGACCGGTGGACCATGGATTGGAGACTTAGCATCGATCTAGCGTTCATGGTGATCATTCCTCACTGAATTTGAAACTGGGTCCAAGAACCAGCCACCTCGTGGCCTCTCCGGCTCATGGGTGTGTGCCGGGCGAATTCGACTCGGTGCAGAAGGAGGCGCCAGGAGCGAAGCCGTTCGGGAAGTGGAAGCCGGGTCCCGGCCCGCCCTTCACAGCGACTCCGCCACCGCCGCCCACGCTGCCAGTCGGCGGCCAGCCCAGCTCGCCAGCGCCGATGCCGGTGA
>DASUUH010000040.1:0-11743 GCA_036374175.1 Jiangellaceae bacterium
TACGCGATGGGCATCACCGACCTCGACCCGCTGAAGCACGGGCTGATCTTCGAACGGTTCCTCAACCCCGAGCGCATGTCGATGCCCGACTTCGACGTGGACTTCGACGAGCGCGGGCGTGCCGACGTGATCCGCTATGTCACCGAGAAGTACGGCAGCGACCGCGTGGCGCAGATCGTCACCTACGGCACCATCAAAGCCAAGCAGGCGATCAAGGACGCCTCGCGGGTGCTCGGCTTCCCGTTCGCGATGGGCGAGCGCATCACCAAGGCCATGCCCCCGGCCGTGATGGGCAAGGACATCCCGCTGACCGGCATCTTCGACGACAAACACGCCAGGTATGCCGAGGCGGGCGAGTTCCGGTCGCTTTACGAGTCCGACGCCGACGTGCGCCGCGTCGTTGACACCGCGAAGGGCTTGGAGAACCTTAAGCGCCAGTGGGGCGTGCACGCCGCCGGTGTGATCATGTCGTCCGAGCCGCTCATCGAGCACATCCCGATCATGAAGCGGGAGCAGGACGGCGCGATCATCACGCAGTTCGACTACCCGACCTGCGAAGAGCTCGGCATGGTCAAGATGGACTTCCTGGGGTTGCGAAACCTCACCATCTTGGACGACGCGCTGCGCAACATCGTCCGCAACGGCAAGGACTCCATCGTCCTGGAGGATCTCCCGTTCGACGACGGCCCGACGTACGAGCTACTCAGCCGCGGCGACACGCTCGGGGTATTCCAGCTGGACGGCGGGCCGATGCGGGCGCTGCTGCGCCAGATGAGGCCGGACAATTTCGAGGACATCTCAGCGGTCATCGCTCTGTACCGGCCCGGGCCGATGGGGGCCAACAGCCACGTCAACTACGCGCTGCGCAAGAACGGCCAGCAGGCGATCACGCCGATCCACCCCGGGCTCGCCGAGCCGCTGGCCGAGATCCTCGACACGACCTACGGCCTGATCGTCTACCAGGAGCAGGTCATCGCGATCGCGCAAAAGGTGGCCGGTTACACGCTCGGCAAGGCCGACATGCTCCGCCGTGCCATGGGCAAGAAGAAGCGCGAGGTGCTCGACGCCGAGTTCGTCGGGTTCTCCGAGGGTATGCGGGCCAACGGTTACTCCGACGGTGCGATCAAGACATTGTGGGACATCCTCGTCCCGTT
Source organism: Jiangellaceae bacterium (assembly GCA_036374175.1). Lineage (GTDB taxonomy): Bacteria > Actinomycetota > Actinomycetes > Jiangellales > Jiangellaceae > JASLBX01. Next base: position 1,155 of record DASUUH010000040.1, read on the forward strand.
CTCGGACTACGCGTTCAACAAGGCGCACAGCGCGGCTTACGGGGTGATCGCGTACTGGACGGCGTTCCTGAAGGCCAACTACCCGGCCGAGTACATGGCTGCCCTGCTGACCTCCGTCGGCGACGACAAGGACAAAACAGCGCTCTATCTGTCCGAGTGCCGCCGAATGGGCATCAAGGTCCTCCCGCCGGACGTCAACGAGTCCGAAGGCGATTTCACCCCGGTCGGCACCGACATCCGGTTCGGGCTGGCTGCGATCCGCAACGTCGGTGCCAACGTCGTCGAGGGAATCGTGTCCGCTCGCAAGGCGGCCGGCCGATTCGAAGGTTTCCCCGACTTCATGGACAAGGTGCCGGTCACCGTCTGCAACAAACGGGTCGTCGAGTCGCTGGTGCGAGCTGGCGCATTCGACTCGATGGGGTACTCACGCCGCGCGCTCGCCGCGATGTCGGAAGACGCGGTGGACGCGGTCATCGTTCTGAAGCGCAACGAGGCGATCGGCCAGTTCGACCTGTTCGGGGGAGGCGACGACGAAAAAGCCGGCTTCGAGATCGCCGTGCCGGACCTGCCGGAGTGGGATAAGCAGGTCAAGCTCGGCTACGAGCGCGAGATGCTCGGCCTGTACGTCTCGGACCATCCGCTGCTCGGCCTCGAACACGTCATCAACGGTGCCGCCGACCGCCCGATCTCGTCGCTGGCGGACGAGCAGGAGTGTCCGAACGGGACCACCGTGACGATCGCCGGGCTCATTACCGGCGTCCAGCGCAAGGTGACCAGACGTGGCGACACCTGGGCCATCGCGACGGTCGAAGACCTCGAAGGTGCGATCGACGTGATGTTCTTTCCTGCGTCGTACCAGCTGTATGCGCTGCAGTTGGTCGAGGACTCCATCGTCGTGGTAAAGGGACGGGTGGACCGCCGCGACGAATCACCGCAGTTGATCGCCAGCGAGATGAGCCAGCCGGACATCTCTCGGGCGCCGTCAGGCCCGGTGACGGTGACCGTCCCGCTGGCCCGGTGTACCCCACCCATGATCGAGCGGCTCAAGGAGGTGCTGGCCACCCACCCCGGAATGACCGAGGTCCACCTGCGCCTGGAGGGTTCGGGTCGCACAACGGTGATGCGGCTGGACGACGGGCTGCGGGTCAATCCGTCTCCCGCACTGATGGGCGACCTGAAGGCGCTGCTCGGCCCGTCCTGTCTCGCGGTAGGCAACGGCACGGCCACCGGCAACGGAGCGGCTCATGGCAGTGGCCCGGTCAGCGGCGCTGCCGCCGGTCACCGGGGCACCGTCACCGGCGTCGGGTAAAGCCGGGTAATGCGCTCGCGGTCGTTGGGGGGCACGGCCAAGGTGCTCGCTCAGGCCCTTCTGGCGGCGGCGGTGCTCGGGCTTATCGCTGGCATGCTGTGGTCCGTTCTGGCGCCGGACATCCAGGGCGAGGTCACGGCGAGCGGCGTCTCCGTGACGAACGGTGAGTCGCGCCGTCAGTTCGGCGTCGATGGCTGGTTCACGGTGATCGCCGCCGGCGGTGGGCTGCTACTCGGATCCATCGGGTTCGCCCGCCATCGGCACCGGCCGGCCACGGCGCTGGTGGTCCTAGCCGTTGCCGGCCTTGCCGCTGCAGCGGTCCAGTGGTGGTTCGGCACCTTCCTCGGCCCGGAGTCGGTGACCGATCGCACGGCCGGTCTGTCACCCGGTTCGACCGTCTCCATGCCGCTGGAGCTCAACTCCCAGGCCGGCCTCGTGGTCTGGTCGATCGCCGCCGTCATCGGGTCGTTGCTCGTCGCGGCCGTTCTGGACGACCGCGAGCCGTGGCGGCCCGGGATCAGGCGGCGCGAGCGATCCGAGCGGTCTTCGCGGCTGTGAGACGAATGAGATCCGCCGGAGCCAGTTCGACATCCAAGCCGCGCCGTCCGGCCGAGATGTAGATCGTCTCGCACTCCATGGCGCTGATATCGACGACGGTCGGCAGCCGGCGGCGCTGCCCCAGCGGGCTGATGCCTCCGACAACGTAACCTGTCGCGCGCTCGGCGGCCGCTGAGGCTGCCATCCCGGCGCGTTTGCCACCATGTGCGGAGGCGAGAGCCTTGAGTTCGAGCGAGCCGCCGACCGGCACGACCGCCACCACGAGTTCGCCGTCGACCTCGGCGAGCAGGGTTTTGAACACTCGTTCTGGCGGCACACCGAGGGCCTCCGCAGCTTCAAGGCCGTACGATCGTGCGGATGGATTGTGCTCATATGGGTGGAGCGTGTAGCGGACTCCCGAACGCTCCAACTGGGTCATCGCTGGCGTGCTGGCGCGACGCTGCGCTGACTTCGTCTGGCTCGTCTGCTTCACCTCATCCATCCTGCCCGCCGCCGATCAGTGATTTCTAGGGTAGGCCGGGCACAATCCGGACACGAAAGAACCGTAAAACGATCACGTTGAGCGCCCGCTGAAACGACCATCGCCGCACCCCACTGGCGACTTGCCGCTTTGGAGGGCACGGAGGCCCGTGTCTTGGCATGCGAGCGCCACGTCCACCCAATGAACGCCGCACTTACACTCAGTATTGTGATGCGCCGCATCGACCTGCGAGAGCGCCTGGCCACCGGCGAGGCGCTGGATTACCGCACGCTCGTGCCCCGGGCGCCGCTCGATGTCGAGTCAGCGGTCGACGCAGTGGCGCCGATCTGCGCCGATGTCCGTGAGCGCGGTTTGCCGGCCCTTATCGAGCTGGCGGCCCGCTTCGACGGTGTCGAGCTCACCGACGTCCGGGTACCCGGCGAAGCCCTGGCCGCGGCGCTGGCCGGGCTTGATGCCGACGTGCGAGCCGCACTCGAGGTGGCGATCGAGCGCGCCCGTTCGGTGCATGCCGAGCAGCGCAGATCCGACGTCACAACGACTGTCGTGCCCGGCGGCACTGTGACCGAGCGCTGGGTGCCGGTCGACCGGGTCGGGCTGTACGTGCCCGGCGGGCTCGCGGTGTATCCGAGCAGCGTCGTGATGAACGTCGTACCTGCCCAGGAGGCCGGTGTCGGCAGCCTTGCCGTCGCCAGCCCGCCACAGCGGTCCAGCGGCGGGCTGCCCGACCCCACCATTCTGGCCGCCTGTGCACTGCTCGGGGTCGATGAGGTGTACGCCGCCGGGGGCGCGCAGGCGATAGCGATGTTCGCGTACGGCGTCCGCGACGAATCCGGCGCGGCGATCTGCCGGCCCGTCGATCTCGTGACCGGGCCGGGCAACGTCTACGTGGCCGCGGCCAAGCGGCTACTTCGCGGCCTGGTCGGCATCGATGCTGAGGCCGGACCCACCGAGATCGTTGTGCTGGCCGACCACACCGCTGACCCCGGTCATGTCGCCGCCGATTTGATAAGCCAGGCCGAACACGATCCGCTGGCGGCCAGCGTCCTGGTCACCGACAGCGCCGAGTTGGCCGACGCCGTCGCAGACGAGCTCGACCGGCAGGTGGCGGCCACCAAACACGTCGAGCGAATCAGCGTGGCGCTCGGCGGCGAGCAATCGGGCGTCATCCTGGTCGATGACCTCGACCAGGGTTTGGACGTGGTCAACGCGTACGCGGCCGAGCACCTGGAGATCCAGACGCGCGACGCAGCGGTGGTGGCAGGCCGGGTGCGCAACGCCGGCGCGATCTTCGTCGGTCCGTGGGCGCCGGTGAGCCTGGGTGATTACTGCGCGGGGTCGAACCACGTCCTGCCCACCGGAGGCTGCGCCCGTCACTCCTCCGGGTTATCGGTGCAGTCCTTCCTGCGCGGCATCCACGTCGTGTCCTATGACGAGGCAGCGCTCCGCGACGTGGCGGACCACGTCACGACGTTGGCCGCGGCGGAGGACCTGCCGGCTCACGGCGCCGCCATCCGGGCCAGGTTCCGGTGATGGGCCCGCCTGCCACCCACCGTCCCGACAACACTCCAGCGCTTCCCCTGCGGGACGAGTTGCGCGGGCTGGAACCATATGGGGCACCGCAGATAGACGTGCCCGTGCGGCTCAACGTCAACGAGAACCCATACCCGCCGTCCGAGGCGCTCGTCGCCGACCTGGCAGCGGCGGTCGCCGAAGTGGCCCGCGGGCTCAACCGGTACCCGGACCGCGAGGCCACGGCGCTACGCCGAGATCTCGCCAGGTACCTGGGGCACGGCTTGGACGAGACCCGGGTGTGGGCGGCCAACGGCTCGAATGAGGTCATGCTCCAGTTGTTGCAGGCCTTCGGCGGGCCCGGCCGGACCGCACTGTCCTTCGCGCCGACCTACTCGATGTACCCCGAGTACGCGCGCGACACGACGACACACTGGGTGACCGGGCGGCGCGAGCAGGACTTCACCGTCGACCCGGCGCACGCGCTCGACCAGGTGGCGCAGCACGCCCCGGCAGTCGTGCTGCTCGCTTCGCCGAACAATCCCACCGGTACGGCGCTGCCGCTGGAGTTGATCCGCAAGATCCACGACGCGACGTCCGGAATCGTCGTCGTGGACGAGGCCTACGGGGAGTTCCGGCGGGACGGCACGCCGAGCGCCCTGTCGCTGCTCGCCGACCATCCCCGCCTGGTGGTGACCCGCACCATGAGCAAGGCGTTCGCGTTCGCCGGCGCCCGGGTGGGCTACCTGGCAGCGTCGCCGCACATCGTGGACGCGGTACGGATCGTCCGGCTGCCGTACCACTTGTCGGCAGTGACCCAGGCGGTGGCTCGGGTGGCACTTGCGCATGCCGACGAGTTGCTCGCCAGGGTTGCCGAGCTTCGGGTTCAGCGCGACGAGTTGCGTCGCTGGCTCATCGAGCAGGGTCTGCAGGTGCCGGAGTCCGACGCCAACTTCGTGCTCATGGGTACGTTCGGCGATCGGCGCGCCGTATGGCAGGGTCTGCTCGATCGTGGAGTTCTGGTGCGTGAGACCGGGCCGGACGGATGGTTGCGGGTCTCGGTGGGGACCCCCGAGGAGATGCAGGCGTTTCGCCAGGCACTGCTAGAGGTGATCAGATGAGCCGAACAGCCCATGTCGAACGGGCCACCGGCGAAAGCAAAGTGTCCGTCGAACTCGAACTGGACGGCACCGGAGTGGCCGACGTCGCCACCGGGGTGCCGTTCTACGACCATATGCTCACCTCGCTGTCGCGTCACTCGTTGATCGACCTGACGGCACGGGCCGAGGGTGACATCCATGTCGACGCACACCACACCGTGGAGGATGTGGCCATCGTGGTCGGCCAGGCCCTGCGCCAGGCGTTGGGCGACAAGGTGGGCATCCGCCGGTTCGGCGACGCGATGGTCCCGTTGGACGAAGCGCTGGTGCAGGCCGCGGTCGACGTTGCCGGCCGCCCGTACTGCGTCCACACCGGGGAGCCGGACGGGCAGCAGTATGTGCTGATCGGGGGCCACTACACCGGCTCACTGACCCGCCACGTGCTCGAGACACTGGCCTTTCGCGCCGAGATAGCCCTGCACGTGCGGGTACTGGCGGGCCGCGACCCGCACCACATCGTCGAGGCGCAGTTCAAGGCCGTGGCCCGAGCCCTGCGCGACGCCGTCGCACTCGATCCGCGCGAAGGCGGCGTCCCGTCCACTAAGGGATCCCTGTGACGACCGCCCCCCTCCGTGTTGATCATGGGCACTTCGTGGTGTCCGGGCCTCGGGAACCACGAATCGGCCATGATCAACGCGAGAGTGGCTCGGAGGGACGACGCCGGTGAGTACGCCGAAGGTCGTCGTGCTGGATTACGGTTTCGGCAACGTGCGTTCCGCCGTCCGGGCCCTCGAGCGGGTCGGGGCCACGGTCGAGCTGACCGCCGACAGCCACGCCGCGGAGGACAGTGACGGGCTCGTGGTGCCTGGCGTCGGAGCGTTCGCAGCCTGCATGGCCGGCCTGCACAAAGTGCACGGGCCGGAGGTGATCGAGCGGCGGCTCGCGGGCGGCCGTCCGGTCTTCGGCATCTGCGTCGGCATGCAGGTCATGTTCGCCAAGGGAGACGAGCACGGAGTCCAGACCGAAGGAATGGGAGAGTGGCCCGGCACGGTCGAACGGCTGCACGCGAGCCCGTTGCCGCACATGGGGTGGAACACGGTGACCGTGTCGTACGGCAGCGCGATGTTCGCCGGCATCGAGAACGAGCGATTCTATTTCGTGCACTCGTACGGCGTGCGCAGCTGGGACGTTCCGGCCACCAAACCGGCAGCGCCGCTGGTGACCTGGACCGAGTACGCCGCCGACCGGTTCGTCGCCGCGGTGGAGCAGGGGCCGCTGTGGGCGACCCAGTTTCACCCGGAGAAGTCCGGTGATGCCGGTGCGGCGCTGTTGGAGAACTGGGTGAGACAACTGTGACAAACACGTGGGACACGGCCACCTACGATCGTGACTTTGCGTTCGTCTCGGCGTACGGCGCTGAGTTGCTGGACTGGTTACAGGCGCAGCCCGGTGAGCGGGTCCTGGATCTCGGCTGCGGGACGGGAGAGCTTGCCGAGCGCATCGCCGCGACCGGAGCCACAGTGATCGGTATCGACTCCGATCCGGCCATGATCGAGGCGGCTCGGAACAGCCTCCCCGACGTTGAGCTGCACGTCGCGGACGGCCACGATTTCGCCGTGGAGGAGCCGGTCGACGCGGTGTTCTCGAACGCGGCGCTGCACTGGATGCCGGCTGCCGTCGAGGTCTTGGGTTGCGTGTCCGACGCGCTGCGCCACGGCGGGCGCTTCGTTGCCGAGATGGGCGCCACCGGCAACGTGGCAACGGTGATGGACGCAGTCGACCGGGCCTGCCGGGAGGCCGGACTGCCCGAGCGGGACTGGCCCTGGTTCTTCCCGTCGCCGGCCCAATACGCGGCAATGCTCGAAGACGCCGGCCTGGAAGTGCGCGAACTCGACTTCCGCGACCGGCCCACCAAGCTGGCCGGTGAAGACGGCATCACGGGTTGGCTGCGGATGTTCGCCGGCCCGGCGATGGCGGACGTCCCGGGTGAAGTCGTGGATCGCGCGGTCGAGATCGCCCGCCCGACGCTGTGGCGAGACGGTGCCTGGTGGGCCGACTACCGGCGGTTGCGGTTCCGGGCGGTGAAGGTCGCGTGAAGCCGCTGCAGCTACTTCCGGCGGTCGATGTCGCGGACGGGCAGGCCGTCCGCCTCGTGCAGGGTGAGGTCGGCACCGAGACGACCTACGGTTCGCCGCTGGCTGCCGCGCTCGCGTGGCAGCAGTCGGGTGCGGAATGGATCCATCTGGTGGACCTGGACGCCGCGTTCGGCCGGGGTTCGAACCGTGAGTTCCTGGCCGAGGTGATCGACCGGCTGGATGTCGCCGTCGAGTTGTCCGGCGGGATACGCGACGACACGTCGCTGGAAGCCGCCCTGTCGACCGGCTGTGCCCGGGTCAACCTCGGTACGGCTGCGCTGGAGGACCCGGCCTGGACGGCTAGCGCGATCGCCCGGTACGGCGAAAGGGTGGCTGTCGGCCTGGACGTTCGGGGCACCGTCCTGGCCGCCCGCGGGTGGACCCGCGAAGGCGGAGACCTGTGGGAGGTGCTGGATCGGCTCGATCGCGAAGGGTGCGCCCGGTACGTCGTGACCGACGTCACGAGGGACGGCACGCTGGGCGGGCCGAACCTGGAGTTGCTGACGGCCGTTTGCGAGCGCACCGACCGTCCCGTCGTGGCCAGCGGGGGAGTGTCGAGCCTGGATGACGTCTTCGAATTGCGAAAGCTCGTGCCGCTCGGGCTAGAGGGTGCGATCGTCGGCAAAGCGCTGTACGCCCGGGCGTTCACGCTGGAGGAAGCGCTGAAGGTGGCGTCGGCATGACGCGCCGGATCGCGTCTGGAGCGCCGTGGGAGCCCGTCATCGGGTACAGCAGGGCGGTTGCGGCGGGTGACCATGTCTGGGTGACCGGCTGCACCTCGCTGCGTGACGGCGAGGTCGCGCACGAAGGCGACGCCTATGCGCAGACCCGGCAGGCGATCGGCAACGTGGAGTGGGCGCTGGAGCAGGCCGGTGCCACATTGGCCGACGTCGTCCGGACGAGGATCTTCGTCACGGACATCTCGCGGTGGGAGGAGTACGGCCGGGCCCACGGGGAGGCGTTCGGCGCCACGATGCCGGCGACTTCGATGGTCGAGGTCAGCGCTCTGATCGACCCGCGGATGCTGGTCGAGGTCGAAGCGGTGGCTTACCGGCCGGGGGTTGGTTCGCCGTGACCCTGGCCGTGCGGGTCATTCCCTGCCTGGACGTTCATGCCGGCCGGGTCGTCAAGGGCGTGCGGTTCACGGACCTGCGCGACGCGGGGGATCCCGTCGAGCTGGCCCGGGCGTACGACGCCGAAGGCGCGGACGAACTGACCTTCCTGGACATCACCGCCTCCTCGGACGAACGCTCGACGATGTACGACGTCGTGTCGCGGACGGCCGAGCAGGTCTTCATCCCGCTGACCGTGGGCGGGGGTGTGCGCTCGGTCGAGGACGTCGACCGGTTGCTGCGAGCCGGGGCGGACAAAGTGGGTGTCAACACCGCGGCGGTGGCCCGTCCGGAGCTGATCTCCGAGATCGCCGAGCGGTTCGGTTCGCAGGTGCTGGTGCTGTCAGTGGATGCCCGGCGCGGCGGCGGCACCGATTCCGGATTCGAGGTGACGACGCACGGCGGTCGGCGCGGGACCGGTTTGGACGCTGTGGCATGGGTGTTCGAGGCCGAGCGCCGCGGCGCCGGCGAGATCCTGCTCAACTCGATGGACGCCGACGGCACCAAGGCCGGCTACGACCTGGAGATGCTCCGCGCGGTCCGTGCCGTGGCCGGCGTTCCGGTCATCGCCAGCGGCGGAGCCGGCGCGCTGGAGCACTTCGCACCCGCGGTGACTGCCGGGGCCGACGCGCTGCTGGCTGCGAGCGTGTTCCACTTTGGGACATTGCGCATCGGCGAGGTCAAGTCCGCACTGTCCGCCGCGGGCCACCCCGTCCGCTGATCCCGTTCGATCACGTTCGGCAGGCGGCGCGACGTAGCTACATGCATGCAGCCATGTAGCTACGTCGACAACCCTGCCGAACGTGATCGAACGGAATCAGTCGCGGGCGGCGTCGACTGAGGGGAGCGCGAGCATCCGGTCGAGGGCGACCCGGGCCCAGTGCGCAGTATCGGGATCAACCTCGATCCGGTTGACCACTCGTCCCTCGACAAGGTTCTCGAGCGCCCAGACCAGGTGTGGCAGGTCGATCCGGTTCATGGTCGAGCAGAAGCAGACCGTCTTGTCGAGGAAGACCACCGTCTTGTCCGGATGCTGCTGGCCGAGGCGCTTGACCAGGTTCAGCTCCGTACCGACGGCCCAGGCCGAACCGGCTGGAGCGGCGGCGATGGTCTTGATGATGTACTCGGTCGACCCGACGTAGTCGGCCTGCGTGACGACCTCGTGTTTGCACTCCGGGTGGACCAGGACGTTGACGCCCGGGATCCGCTCCCGCACGTCCGCCACCGACTCGGCCGAGAACCGGCCATGCACCGAGCAGTGCCCTCGCCACAGCAGCATGGTGGCGTCGCGTAGCTGTTGGTCCGTGACGCCGAAGTCCGGCTTGTGCGGGTCGATGACCACGCAGTCGTCCAGCGACAGCCCCAACTCGAGCACGGCGGTGTTGCGGCCCAGGTGCTGGTCGGGCAGGAACAGCACCTTCTCGCCCTGCTCGAAGGCCCACTCGAGCGATCGCTTGGCGTTGCTGGACGTGCATACCGCACCGCCGTGGCGACCGCAGAAGGCCTTGATGTCAGCCGAGGAGTTCATGTAGGTGATCGGGACGGTCGTATCCGCCACGCCGGCGTCGGCTAGGCGCGCCCAGGCGTCCTCGACCTGAACCAGCCGCGCCATGTCGGCCATCGAGCACCCGGCCGCCAGGTCGGGCAGCACGACCTGCTGGTTGTCGGCGGTCAGGATGTCGGCCGACTCGGCCATGAAATGCACGCCGCAGAACACGATGTACTCGGCCTCCGGCCGGGCCGCGGCGTCGCGGGCCAGCTTGAACGAGTCGCCGGTGACATCGGCGAACTGAATGACCTCGTCCCGCTGGTAATGGTGACCCAGCACGAACACCCGGTCGCCCAGGGCTGCCCGGGCGCGCCGCGCGCGTTCGACGAGGTCCGGGTCGCTGGCCGGTGGCAGGTCGCCGGGGCATTCGACGCCGCGCTCGCTGTTCGGGTCGGCGCCCCGGCCGAGCAGCAGCAACGGCAGGGGAGCAGCGGTTGGATCGGTCACGGTCACGGCGCAGCCTCTCGGTACGGATAGCCACCTAATGGTTCCATAAAGGCAACAGCGGCCGAGATGGCACACTTCCCGTGTGAGCATGATGGTGCTAGTTATCGTGGCCGCAGGCGTGATCCTCGTCGCGGCGGTGACCGCACTCGTCATCTCATCGTCTGGCCAGAACAGGGTCGAGGCCGTGCAGCGCCGGGCTGATGCTCTCGCCGACCGGAACCTACGACTGGAACGCGCGATAGGCGCCGCCGAGCAGGCGCTGCGCTCGCTGGCCAGCGACACCAGACTGGACGCCGGGATGGCCGTCCAGATCGACACGGCCATCGAGGACATCCGGCGCGCCCGCGGTGATGATCGAGACCTCGGCAGCTGACGTTCGATCCGAGTCT
>DASUUH010000041.1:0-5743 GCA_036374175.1 Jiangellaceae bacterium
CGGCAAGGACGAATGCCACGATCACCCCGCCGACCTGTGCCGGCGCGTGGATGTCGTAGATAAGCGCGGCCGCAGCGATCACTAGGACAGCGCTGACGGCGGCGAGTGCCAGCGTGACGAGGACATGGGCGCCGGTCAATGCGGCGACAGGCACCGCGGACGCCCGGAATCGGCGCAACACACCCCGCTCCCGATAGCCGGCCAGGTGTACCGGTAGCCCGACTAGGCCGAGCGATGCCGTCACCAGCGCGATGTAGGCCGGCACGTAGAAGTCCATCGGACCGACGCCGCGGTAGACGTCCGGGTCTGGCACGTTGCCGAATACCCCTCCCAAAACGACCAGCAGCACGATCGGCAACGCCAGTGTGAACACCAAGGTGAGCGGCTCGCGGAGGAGCAGCTTGAGCTCGACCCAGGTGGACTTGGCCAGGATCTCCATCACGGCTCCGGTCCGGTCAGGCGCAGGTACACGTCCTCCAGGCCGGCCTGAGTCACCCGCAGGTCGCCTGGAATGGCGTCGCGCTCGGCGAGCACTCGGCCGACGTGCGCAATGGCTGCGGCATCGCCTACTACCTCGAGTCGGCCGGCGTGCCACCGGGCCTGGTGAACGTTTGGCAGCCTGTCGAACCATCTGACCTGCTCGGCCGAGCCGCCGAAGCGGATGACGGTGTTGCTCGGGTGCGTGGCGATCAGTCGCTCCGGGGTGTCGAGTGCGACGATGCGGCCACTGCGTACGATCGCGACGCGGTCGCATAACTTCTCGGCCTCGTCCATGAAGTGGGTCACGAGGACGATCGTTGTGCCGCGGTCGCGGATCTTCTCGATGAGCTGCCAGGCCTCCCGGCGGGCGGTGGGGTCGAGCCCGGTGGTCATCTCGTCGAGGAAGACCAGTTCCGGCTGGTTCACCAGGGCCAGCGCGACGAACAGGCGCTGCTGCTGTCCGCCTGAAAGGTCGGCGAACCGTGCGTTGCGCTTGGCATCTAGCCCCCAGTCACGCAGCAGGACATCGCGCGCGATTGCGTCCGCGACGGTGGCGCCGAACAGGTCGAGGGCCTCCCAGACTTTGATCCGATCCGGCAGCGCTGACTCCTGCAGCTGGCTGCCGATGCGCCGCCGCAGGGCGCGCGGCTCGGTGTGTGGGTCCCGGCCCAGGACGGACAGGTCGCCACCGTCGGGCCGGCGCAGCCCTTGCAGGCACTCCACGATGGTCGTCTTGCCCGCACCGTTGGGGCCCACAATGCCGAAGATCTCACCAACCTCCACCTCGAAGGACACGTCGTCCACAGCGACGAGTGACCCGTAACGCTTGCTGAGGTGATGAGCAGCAACCGCGATACGCGCTGCAAGATCAGCAGGACGCTGTGCCATGCGACCACCCTTCGCCACTGGCTTGGTGTTCATCCATGGGCCTAAGACCTGGGGTTGTTTCGAAGAATGCGTCTGCGACGGCTCGGGCCAGCCGGCCGGAAGGAGTAGCCACCGCCACCAGGGCTGCTTATTCTGCTCCGACCGACAAACTCATCTGTATGCGGTACCACGCCATTCACCGGCAGCGACGAAGTGTGGCGCAGTGCTAACCGCGTTGTTCTATCGCTCGCGTGTAGAGGCGCACGACATCTTCGAGATTAGGTGGATACGGTAGCGGCGAGTCGGTGGCTGGTGTGTTGTCGACCAGGACCGAGTACGTCGTTTCATCGTCGCCACCGTGTTGGACGACGACTACCCGGTGCGGTCCGAACTGGTGGGTCTCGAGGATTCGTTCCATTGGCTCCTCCGTTGCCTCACACGAGACCGCGCTCGCGACCCGTGCTACCTGTGCCGCGAGCCGCGCTCTTCTTGCCGCCGAACAAGCACGACAGGGCACGGTGCGTGGTGGGTGCAGTAGGAGGCGACGGTTCCCAGGTGAAGCCCGGGCAGTTCGCCTCGACCGTGGCGGCCCAGCACGAGCATCTCGGCACCTTCGGCCTCGATAACCAGTGCGTGAGCCGGGTGTTTCTGGATCAGCCGGGTGACCACCGGTACGTCTGGGTTGGATCCCAGCGCCTTACGGACGGAGCGGTGCAGCTGCTCCTCGGCGTCCCGCGCGTAGTCGGCTGTCGTGTAGGTGGGCACGACCATGATCGTGACTGGGACCTCCCAACCGGTCACCGCGTGCACTTCGCCGCCGATGAGCCGCGCATGATCTGCCGCCCACCGAAGCGCCTGAATACTGTCCTCGGATCCGTCGACCCCTACGACGATCACCGGGCGGCTGGTCGGGTTAGTCATCGTCTACTCCTTCACGGGTCGGCCGCCCCCTGCCGCTGCTTCGGTGTTGTGAGGTGCGCCGAGCCTCGGCGCGAGACCGGCGCAGGGCTTCAACGTTCGCTTTGACCTGGGCTAGCTCCGTTTCGAGGTCCGCGAGGTAATCCTCGAGGTCTTCCTCGGCTACGTACCATTCGCGAGGCTGGCGACGCCACTGTGGTGGACCGTAAGGGGGCGGCCCGTAGGCGTATGCCCAGTAGTGTCCCGGCACGCAGCCATGGCAACAACTCATCTTCTCCCACCTCCCATGTCCTCGGTTCCAGGCTCCGCCGGCAACGAGGAGGCGGGCTAGGGGCCAGCGCCCGTAGGTTCAGGGACCAACGTCGGCCTTTCCTGGTGAGGGGCGCTCAGCGCCTGCTGAGGGTCCGCGGGGAAGGTGACGCCAGCTCTCTCGGACGGTGAGGGTGACGAAGAAGATGACGACTGCGGTTGCGGCGATGGTCGCGCTGGTGGCCGTGTTGGCGTGAAAGCTGATCAGGAGGCCGACGAACACGGACACGACGCCGATAACCGCCGCGGTCACCATCATCGCGGGCACCCTGCGTACTAGAAGGACGGCCGTGGACGGTGGTGCGACCAGCATCGCGAAGACGAGGAGTGCGCCGACCGGGCGGAAGGACGTCACGATCGCCAGCGCGATCAAGGTGAGCATGATCAGATGCATGGCGGCGGGATACAGGCCGAGCAGCTCTGCCTTCGCTGGGTTGAACGAGAGCGCTAGGAATCCACGGTGAAACACGACCATGGCGGTGGCAGTGACTACGGCCGTCACCGCTAGTAGGACGAGATCGCTGGTGGTGATTCCGAGCACGTCGCCGAACAGCACCGTGGTGAGGCCGACGGTGAACGACCCGCTGCGGGAAATGATGACCACACCGAGCGCGAGCATGCCGACGAACAGCAGCCCGATGCCCACATCTTCGGGCAGCTTGGCGCGCTGGTGGACGACGTGGATGCCGGCCACCATGACCAGCGCACCTGCCACCGCCCCGGCGACCAGGTTGCCGTCGAGCAGGAAGGCAACCGCGATTCCGGGAAGCACACCGTGGGCCAGCGCATCGCCCATGAAGGTGAGGCCGCGCAGGACCATCCAGGTGCCGATGAGCGCGGTTGTCACCGCGGCCAGGGAGCCGCCCAGCAGCGCCTGGAGCATGAACGATTGGGTGAATGGCTCGGTCAGCCACGCCATGTCTGCCTCCCCCGATCAGCCTCCGAGCGCCTCCGCCACCCGTTGGGCGTTGTCCAGCAGCATTCCGGTGTAGGTGCCAGCTTCGGTGTCCTGCGGGCCAAGGGACCCGATGTGCAGCCGCACAATGGCGACATCCGTCCCGGCCTCTCGACGCAGCGCTTCGGCCACCGTGTCCGTGGACGCGACGTCGAGGAAGATCGCGGGGACGTCGTCGGCCCGGATCAGCGCCGCAAGCTCCGCGATGTGCTGTGCCGTGGGCGCGGCGAGTGGGCTGGTGCCGGGGACGAGCGTGCCAAGGATCGAGAACTGGTAGCGTTCGGCGAAGTAGCGAAACGAGTCGTGGTCGGTCACCAGTAGCCGACGGTCCGGCGGCACGCTAGCCAGCGTCTGCTCAATGTCGTCATGGATCGACTCGAGATGTATTGCGTAGCTCTGCGCCCGGTCGGTCCATCCGTCCTCGGCCGCGTGCGCGGCGAGCTCTTGTCCGATCAAGAGCGCACCGTCGGCCATCCGGAGCGGGTCCAGCCAGAAATGCGGGTCGTTGGAAACGGGGTCGAGACGTGGGGCGAGCTCGAGGACTGGCACATTGGCGGCGGCTGCAGCGTCGAGTACGTTGGCCAGCCCCTCCTCCAGGCCGAGGCCGTTGGCCACCACGAGGTCGGCCTGCCGGACCCGGGCGGTCTGGGCCGCAGAGGCCTGGTACTCGTGCGGATCGGTGCCGCGCGGGATGAGTGTCTCGACCCTCCCCGCGTCGGCCACTACTTCAGTGGCAACGTCACCGAGTACCGAGGTAGTGGCGATCACGAGCGGAAGAGAAGACTGCTGGCCGTTGCCGGCACAGCCGACGAACAGGGTTGCCAGCACGGCAATCCCGAGGCACGACACAACGCGGATTGTCACTATTGCCCTCCCCGGTGATCGGGGCGGGCTCTGTGCGCTACGTGGCCGCTGCGTCGCGTGGTGAGCGTCGTCGACGAGGACGCTTCCGTGGTCGGTCACGACGAAACGGGCGCCGTAGGCGTGCCCCAGGATGTCCGGCGTGCACACCTCGCCGGGCGGTCCGGCGGCCAGAACCCGACCGGCCACGACGATCACCCAGTCGGCCGCGCGTGCCTCGGCGAGGTCGTGTGTGGTCAGCACCACCGTCGTCCCTCGCTCCCGCTCGGCGGCGATGGCCCGGGCGATCCTCTCGCGGGAAACGACATCAAGCGCCGTGGTCGGTTCGTCGAGAAGGAGCAGCGGCGCCCCTTGCGCCAGCCCTTGCGCGACAAAGACCCATTGCCGCTGGCCGCCCGACAGCAGGTCCAGGTGACGCCGCGCCAATTCTGTGATCTCCAAGCGATCCATCGCCGACAGCACCGCGTGGTGATCCTCCTCGCGGAACCGACCGACCAGCCCTCGGTGGGAGTAGCGACCCATCCGGACCGCCTCCAGGACCGTGATCGGCAGGAACTCGTTCACCCTGGTGGACTGAAGCACGTACGCGATTCGACGGACATCCACGCCTGGCGGTTCTCCGAAGACTTCCAGATGACAGGCGGACAGCTCGGCCAGTCCGGTGATGGCATTCAGCAGGGTCGTCTTACCGGATCCGTTCGGACCGATCACCGCAGCGACCACACCGGCAGGCACCGTCACATCCGACGGCGCCAGGGCCAGCGTGCTCCCGTAGGCCACCGCGATGCCGCAGCCCCGGATCGCCATGGTGAATCGATAGGCAGGCATCCGCCCTCCCTGTCCAACGATCCCGCAACCGGTCATGGCATCCGAGGGTCGGACAGCCGTGCTGACCAGGACCTTGGACCCCGTAGGCGAAAACAGGGGACGTTAGGCCGGGCTGATCGAGTCGTACCGGGCCGCTGCGCGGAGAACTCATCGGTCGTCAGGGGTGATCTCGAGGATCACTCGCTGGAGAAGGACTCGGCGCGCCTGTTGCTCGTCGACGTGCCCCTCAGGCGTGAAGGTAGTGCCGAATCGCAGGGCACCGAAGCGGCGATGCGCGTGCCCACCGACTGGAGCGGCCTGCTACGACACGGTGGTCACGAAGGCCTGGCGGCATCGACGAATAGACGACGAAGAGCAGGGGTCGCCGGGATCCGCCTCGGTGTGAGTAGCCATGCCGTCCGCCCTCCGCTACGACTCGACCTGCTCCTCGGCCCCGCGGGTAGGCAGGCGTCATCAGGGCACAAGTCCCGGCGCACCGAAGATCAGGTTGAGAATCTCCGCGCGCCAGTTCACGTCATGTTTGCG
>DASUUH010000042.1:0-4997 GCA_036374175.1 Jiangellaceae bacterium
CGGTGCATTCGTCCAGCGGCGGACGAACCCGTCGTCGTACCACCCGTTCTCGATCATCACGTGCGTGAGCGCGAGCGCTAGCGCGGCGTCGGTGCCCGGGCGGACCCGCAGCCAGTGGTGCGCCTTGGTGGCCAGCCCGGCACGGCGCGGATCCACCACGACCAGGCGTGCGCCGCGGGCGAGCGCGGCCACGGTCGCGGTCGCGTGGGTGAGCCGGGAGACCGACGGGTTGTAGCCCCAGAACAGGATGCACCCGGCCCGATCCAGGTCAGGCAGGTAGCCACCGGGGACGGACGCGCCCCAGGTGTACAGCGAAGCCAGGTAGCGGCCCCACCCGCACAGCTCCATGTAGACGCACTGGTTGGGGCTGCCGAACGCCCGGCGTAGACGCATCACCCAGTCGACGGAATCGCTCATCGCCGAGGTGGAGGGCGAGGCGCTGCTGAACACGACGGTCTCGGCGCCGTACTCGCGCTTGAGGGTAAGCAGCCTGGCGGCGATCTCGTCGAGCGCCTCGTCCCACGAGATCTGATGCCAGCCGGGATCTTTCGCCCCCTTCGGCCGGGTGCGTTTCAGCGGGTGCAGCAGCCGCTCGGGATGGTGGACGATCTCGGGCGCCGCCTTGCCTTTCACGCACAGCGCCTTGCCGGTGGGGTGCGTCGGGTCCGGCTCCAGCGCCAGGAGGGTGCCGCCGCGGACAGTGGCCTTCGCGCCGCACCGGGAAACGCACAGCGGGCAGTACGTCGAGACCTGCTGTGTTGCTGCTGTCGCCATGGCGCCCCCCGGCTGCGCGTGAGCCTTTCGATGGTACGCCGAGAACACGAGCCGACGACCAGTAGCGCATTGCGACGAGATCTGGAGGTCGCGCCCGGCCCGGAGAAATGCAGAGCTATGTTCGGGATTATTGATTGGTTAGCTCAAGGAAAATTGTAGGACACACCTTCGGAAATTTGACTACTAGCCTGCTAAGATCGAGTGTCGTGGAGACAGGTCAGCAACTCGTTCAGCGACACGCCGAAAAGATCGTCGTCGAATCCCTGGGCGCGTTCCGCGCAGTCGTCCTGCACGGTCCACGCCAGGCTGGAAAGACCACCCTCGCACGCCTGATCGCCAACCGGCTCGGTGTCACCTATACGACCATGGACGACGATGCCGAACGAGCCGCCGCCCAGGCCGATCCCGACGGCTATGTCGCCGCCTACGGGCCGCCGCTGGTCCTTGACGAAATCCAACGGGCGGGCGAGCCGCTGGTCCTGGCCGTCAAAAGCGCCGTCGACCGAGACCCACGCCCGGGTCGATTTTTGCTGACTGGGTCATCCAACTTTCTCACTGTCCCCGCCATCTCAGAGACGCTCGCAGGCCGAACCGACATCGTCGAACTCTGGCCGCTGGCGCAAAGCGAGCTCAACAACTCCACTTCCTTCGTCGACCGCGTGCTTTCCGACGGTGCGGACGCCATGGTGAGCCACAACGCCGAACCGGCGGTCCGCAAGGACTACTTCGACCTTGTCTGCCGGGGAGGATTCCCCGAAGCCCGGGCCATGACCGAACGCTCACGACGCCGCTGGTTCTCCGCGTATCTGAAGACCGTGCTCGACCGCGAGATCACAGATTCCCGCGACATCCGCGACCGCGAGGCTCTCGAGTCCATGGTCCGGTACTTCGCCGCGACGACCGCACAAGAACTCGTGATGACAAGGGTCGCTAACCGCCTCGGCATCGCCCGCGACACGGCCGAGCGCTACCAGCCCTGGCTCGAACGGGTTTTCCTAATCCAACGCACTCCAGGCTGGGGCAGAGGCCTCACCTCCAAGATCGTCCAGCGCCCGAAGATCTATATGATCGACACAGGCTTGGCTGCTGCGCTCATCGGCCGCGACTCCCACGCACTCCTACGCCCCACCGAGCCAGCAGCCGGACCACTGCTGGAAACGCTCGTAGCCGGGGAGCTCACACGACAACTCAGCTGGAGCGACACCGAAGCGCGCCTCTTCCACCTTCGTGAACGGGAGGGACGCGAGGTCGACCTGGTCATTGAGACAGCCGACGGACGCGTGATCGGCATCGAGGTCAAAGCCGCCACCACGGCACGATCCGACGACTTCAAAGGCTTGACGTTCCTCCGTGACCGACTCGACCTCGCCGGCGTTCCATTCCTCGTAGGCATCGTCCTGCACACCGGTCCGCACCGGCACTCCTTCGGCGACCGTCTCGCCGCGCTCCCGATCAGCGATCTATGGCGGTAAGCCACGCCGTGAAGGACCAGCGACACGCTGACAGATCAAGTCAAGCAATCCCGCTCGGGCCTGAAGTACGGGATCGAAGGCTCTGCGCGAGAGGCGGAGATCGGGCGACGCTGGCACCCAACTCGCGGGTGAACGCAGTGTGCCTGGGGATGGCGGCCATGGTCGACGTCGAGGTACCGCTGCGACACAGCGACACCAGCGGAAGGCTTGATCGCCTCGGCGCAGCCGGCCGCAAGCAGAGCGACGCGGGGGTTGGACGAACGATGCTGGCCATGGCTCAGGCGCGGGCCATCCGCACACCGTTGGCGATGACGAGGATCTCGGTGATCTCGTGAGCGAGGACGGCGGCGGGGAGGCTGAGCACGCCGAGCAGGGCGCCGGGCACGAGTACGGTGAGGATGGCCAGTCCGAGGGTGACGTTCTGCCGGACCACGGTGCGGGTGCGGCGGCCGATGCGCACTGCTTCGGCGAGCGTGTCCAGGTCGTCACCCATGAGCGCGACGTCTGCGGTTTCGATAGCGACGTCGGATCCGGCGGCGCCCATGGCGATGCCGACATCGGCGGCGGCTAGGGCGGGGGCGTCGTTGATGCCGTCGCCCACCATGGCCACGTGCCCGTGCTCGGCCTGTAATCCGGCCACCGCTGTCGCCTTGTCCTGCGGTTTCAGTTCGGCGTAGTACTCGTCGGCGCCGACCTGGTCGCTGATGACTCGCGCGGCGCGGGTGTTGTCGCCGGTGAGGATTACGACCCGGTCGACGCCATGGTGGCGCAGCGCTGCGATCGCGGCGGAGGCCTCCTCGCGGATCGTGTCGGCGATGCCGAGCACGCCGAGCACCCGCTCGCCGTCCGGGCCGGTCTCGGCGAGCACGATGGCGGTCGCGGCCTGGTCCTGCAGTCCGGTGACCACACCGGTGAACTGGTCGAGGGCGATGCTGCGACTGGTCATCAGCGCTGGGGAGCCGACCAGCAGCCGCCGGCCGTCCAGCCGGGCGCGGGCGCCGGCCCCGGGCAGCGCGGTGAACTCGTCCACGGTCGGCACGTCGATGCCACGGTCGCCGGCCGCAGCGAGCACCGCCTTGGCCAGCGGATGCTCCGAGCGGGCCTCGGCCGCGGCGGCCAGCCGCAGCAGCCCGGCCTCGCTCACGCCGGCCGCGGGATGCGCGGCCACCAGGCGGGGCCGGTTGGCGGTGATGGTGCCGGTCTTGTCCAACGCCACGACCGTGACCTTGGCTAGCTCCTCCAGGTGCACCCCGCCCTTGATCAGCACCCCACGGCGGCCGGCGCGGCCCATCGCGGCCACGTAGGTGATCGGGATGGAGATCACCAACGCACAGGGGGCGGCGGCGACCAGGACCACCGCTGCCCGGGTCAGCCAGGTCGTCCAGTCCGCTGTGAGGATGCCGCCGGCCACGGCGACCAGGACGCCGAGGGCGAGCACCGCCGGGGAGTAGAGGCGGGCGAACCGGGTCATGAACAGCTCACCCCGACCTTTGCGCTCCTGCGCCTCGGTGACCAGGTGCACGATCTTGGCCAAGGTGTTGTGCTCGACGGTGGCCGTCGCCTTCACGATCAGGGCACCAGTGGTGTTCAGCGTGCCGGCGAACACCAGTGTGCCGGGTTCCTTCTCAACCGGCACGTTCTCCCCGGTGACCGCGGCCTCGTTGACCGCCGAGACGCCCTCGAGGACCGTGCCGTCGGTGGCGACCGTCTCACCCGGCCGGACCACGAACCGGTCCGCGACGGCCAACTCCTCCAGCCCCACCTCGGTCTCAGCACCGGCGGCGTCGAGACGGCGGACCCGCTTGGGTGCCAGGTCCATCAGCCTGCGGATCGCGCCGCGGGTGCGGTCTTCGGTGAACTCCTCCAACGCCTCGGAGATCGAGTACAGGAACGCCAGCGCGGCCGCCTCTTCCCACATGCCCAGCACACCCGCGATCGCGGCGGCGGTCGTCATCAACAGCTCGATCCCGATCTTCCGCTCCCGGGCCAGCTCCGTCAGCGCCTCCACGGCGAAAAACCGCGCCCCGACCAGCGCCGCGACCACATAAGCCGCGGTGACGATCCAGGCAGGCGCCGCGGTCAGCTGCTCGGACGCGAACCCGACCGCCAGCAGCACGCCCGCCGCGGCAGACCAGCGCACCGGCCGTGACTGCCACCAATGCTCGGCACCGTCCGGAGGCGGCAGCCGGTCCGCCCGCTCGGTGCGCCCGGTCACTCCCGGCCCATCCCGGCTCGTCCGCGGACACCATAAGTGGGACACAACGCCACCGCCTCGCCAGTGGTGGCCAGCAACTGCTCAGCCGAGGCCAGCAGCTCCACCAACTCCGGGCGGCTCAACGAATAGAACACCTGCCGGCCCTGCGGTCGGCCGGTCACCAGAGCGCAGTCGCGCAGACACGCCAGGTGCCACGACACCGTCGACTGCACCATGCCCAGCTCCCGGGTCAAATCCACCACCCGAGCCTCACCACGCGCCAGCCGGCGAATGATCGCCAACCGGACCGGATCCCCCAGCGACCGGAACAATGCACCCGCCCCGGCCAGCTCCTCCCGCGGATCAACGGCGGCCGAGGCGGCAGTTTTCATTGGCATATCTCGATGATAGCGGCAAATCTCAGTCAATTGAGTCTGCTGGCCGCCGCCGGTGCTCGTAGTGGGAGTCGTGCTCATCGTGGCGCAGCGGCTGTCGCCAGCATCACGTTGTGGCCACGCGCTACTGGCGCCTGGCCACATAGGCGTAGTAGTTGCTGC
>DASUUH010000043.1:0-48848 GCA_036374175.1 Jiangellaceae bacterium
GGAACCGTTCGAAGATCAGCCCGTGCTTCAGCGGGTCGAGGTCGGTGATGCCCATCGCGTACGCGGCCATCGACCCGGCACCGGATCCGCGACCGGGGCCCACCCGCACGCCGTTGCGTTTGGCCCAGTTGATGAAGTCGGCGACCACGAGGTAGTAGCCGGCGTATCCCTTGGAGGTGATGACCTCGGTTTCGTACTCGGCGCGCCGGCGTACTTCATCTGGGATGCCATGCGCGTAACGCCGGTGGAGGCCGTGCTCGACCTGCTTGATGAACCAGGACGTCTCGTCCTCACCGTCGGGCACCGGGAAGCGGGGCATGAACCGGCCTGGTTCCTCGACGAACGAGACCTCGCACCGCTCGGCGATGGTCAACGTGCTGTCGCAGGCCTCTGGTAGGTCGGCCCAGACCTTGCGCATCTGCGCCGGTGATTTCAGGTAGAAATCGTCGGCCTCGAACTTGAACCGGTTCGGGTCCGCGAGCGTGGACCCCGACTGCACGCACAGCAGCACGGCATGTGCTTCGTGGTCGCCCGGGTAGGTGTAATGCAGGTCGTTGGTGGCCACCAGCGGCAGGTTCAACTGCTGGGCCAGCCGAAGCAGATCGTCGCGCACCCGCCGCTCGATTGGGAGCCCGTGGTCCATGAGCTCGACGTAGTAGTTCTCGGTGCCGAAGATGTCGCGGAACTCGGCGGCTGCGGCCAGCGCTTCGTTGTACCTGCCGAGCCGCAGCAGCGTCTGAACCTCGCCGCCGGGGCAGCCGGTGGTGGCGATGAGCCCGCCGGCGTAGGTCTGCAGCAGTTCGCGGTCGACGCGCGGCTTGAAGTAAAAACCCTCGATCGACGCCAGCGAGGACAACCGGAACAGGTTGTGCATGCCCCCGGTGTTCTGCGCCAGCAGCGTCATGTGGGTGTAGGCGCCGCCGCCGGAGACGTCGTCCTCGCCCCCGTTGCCCCACTGCACGCGGGTCTTGTCGAACCGGCTGGACCTGGGTGTGACGTACGCCTCAGTGCCGATGATCGGGCGGATGCCGTGCTTGTGCGCCTTCTTATAGAACTCGTACGCGCCGAACACGTTGCCGTGGTCGGTCATCGCCAGGGCGGGCATGCCCTGCTTGGCGGCCTCAGTGAACAGGTCGTCGAGCCGGGCCGCACCGTCGAGCATCGAGTACTCGGTGTGCACGTGCAGGTGCACGAAGTTCTCATCACGGCGGACCGAGTCGGGCACGACGACCAACGCCTCCTTTGAGCAGGCTGACAGCGGACCTTCGGCCAGCCGGGGGAAGGGGTGCGGCAGCCGGTACGTCAGCGAGTCTAAGCCGACCCGCTGACAGCTTCAGCCCGGACGCGCCGGAGTGTGCCGGGCCGTCCCTCACATGCGCCAGATAGGTGGCGGCACCGCCTCGGCGGCGTCCAGTCCCGCCGTGATGACCGAGTCCATGATCGTGGCAAGCTGCCTTCTGGACAGCGACGGTGCCCGCGCCGCCATGGCCCGCACGATCTCGGCCTCGCGCCCGACATCCCGTCCGGCGTGGCCACCCACCGGTTTGTGCCGTTGAACGTCACCGGCCAGGCCAACGCGGTATTCCAGCAGCGAGGCCAGCACGGCATCGACCCGGTCGATCGCCTCCCGGCACACTCCCAATGAGTCGCCGCGGACCTGCCGCACGATCGGCGTCAGCGACGTCGTGGCCTCCCGAGCCGCGTCGACGTCCGACGTCGTCGCGTCCTCCGCAAGCCACAGGCCGTCCGCGCCGGCAGCCACCGCCGCACCCGCCAGCCACGGCGTTCCGCTGACGTCGACGACGACCGGACGGCCGGACTGTTCGCGGACCTCGCGGACGAGCGCCAGGTCGAGCGCCGGCCTGTCGGCGCCGTACCGGCGGCTCCCGCCCTCGGCGAGAACGACATTCTCCGAGCCTCCCGCGCGCACGTATTCCACCGCGGAGAGCCACTCGTCCACAGTGCAATGCAGGCCACGGTGGATCACGACGGGCAGGCCCGTGGAGCCGACCGCGGTGAGCAGCCGGAAGTCCTGCATCCACTCGCCACCTACGACCAGCCCGTCGGCATACTCGCGGGCGGCGGGCAGGTCGGCGGCCGAGAACGGCTCGACGAGCAGCGGTGCCGCCGACAGGTCGCGTACGTCGCGCAGCACCTCGACCGCGT
Source organism: Jiangellaceae bacterium (assembly GCA_036374175.1). GTDB lineage: Bacteria > Actinomycetota > Actinomycetes > Jiangellales > Jiangellaceae > JASLBX01. Next base: position 2,167 of record DASUUH010000043.1, read on the forward strand.
CGACCGTGCCATGGTGGCGGCGCAGGGTGAGCTGGACGAGCTCCGCACCGCGGCGCGGGCCGGCGATGACCGGCAGGCTGGGCCCTCCTATCACCTGCGTCCCGATCCGGACGCTGCGATGCTCGACGGAGGATGACTCCTCGACTGGTGTGCTCACGGGGTTCTCCTTGGGCGATCTGGTGGCCGACCCCGATGTCAGCACTGAATCGAGTCGGCCGCTCCTACGACAAAGGCCCCAGGCAAATGCCTGAAGCCTCCAAGCCGACTCGGGTGGTGTGCGCTAGGTCGCGTCGACCACGCCGGCCACCCGAGCCGGCTTGGTAAACGCGAAATAGGACCTACGCACGACAGGTACGGTACGCGGTCGGCGGGGCGCTCGTCCAGATTCACAAGACACCTGTCTCGGTTACTGGGACGGCATCGGGTGACGAAGCGGCGATCAGGTGACCAACAGGTCGAGGGCGCGCTGCAGGTCCGCAGGGTATGGCGACTCGAACTCCCGCCACTCCCCCGTGCCGGGATGCTCGAAGCCCAACCGCACCGCATGCAGCCACTGCCGGCTCAACCCCAGCCGCGCGGCCAGCGCAGGATCGGCGCCATATGTGAGGTCCCCGACGCATGGGTGGCGCAACGCGCTCATGTGCACCCGGATCTGGTGCGTCCGGCCGGTCTCCAAATGGATCTCCAGCAGGCTGGCCGCCGCGAACGCCTCCAGGGTCGAGTAGTGCGTAATGCTCGGCTTGCCGTCGGCCACGACCGCCCACCGGTAGTCGTGCGTCGGATGGCGGTCGATCGGAGCGTCTATCGTGCCGCGTGACGGGTCCGGGTGGCCCTGCACGAGCGCGTGGTAGACCTTGTCGACCGTGCGGTCGCGGAACTGCCGTTTGAGCGAGGTGTACCCGGCCTCGGATTTGGCGACGACCATCACGCCACTCGTGCCGACGTCGAGGCGGTGAACGACGCCTTGCCGCTCGGCGGCCCCGCTGGTGGAGACCCGGAACCCGGCGCCGGCGAGGCCTCCTACGACAGTAGGACCGGTCCACCCGGGTGAGGGATGGACCGCAACTCCTACCGGTTTGTCCACCACGATCACATCGGCGTCGTCGTGGATGATCCGCATGCCTTCGACCTGCTCGGGCACCACCTGCACCGGTGCGGGCGGCGGGGGCAAGTCCACATCCAGCCACGAACTTGCCCGAACCCGGTCCGATTTGGCCGCCGGCGCGCCGTCGACCAGCACGTGACCGTCGGCCACCAGTTCCGCCGCCTTGGTCCGGGAGAGGCCGAACATCCGGGCCAGGGCCGCGTCGAGCCGCTCGCCGTCCAGCCCGTCCGGGACTGGCACGCTACGCCGGTCGGTCACTCCCGTCCGCCCGTGGCCGATTCGGGCCTCGAGCCGTCGTGAGTGACACCGCGCAGGCTGAGGATCGCGATAAGGACTGCGCTGCCCACGACTGCCGAGTCGGCGATGTTGAACACCGGCCAGTTCGTCAAATCGAAGAAGTCGACGACGTGCCCGCGCATCGGTCCCGGCGCCCGGAACAAGCGGTCGATGAGATTGCCGATCGCTCCGCCGAGCATGCCGCCGAGCGCGATTGCCCACGGCAGGCTGGTCAGCCGGCGGGTCATCCGCAGTATCGCGCCGATCACCACCATGACGATGACGGCCAGCACGACTGTGAAGTTGACGCCCAACCCGAACGCCGCGCCCGGGTTCCGCACCAGCCGCAACTGCAGAACACCGTCGATCACGGGCACGACTCGGCCATCCCCGAGCAATTCGACCGCGATGATCTTCGTTGCCTGGTCGAGTGCGACCACGATTGACGCGATCACAGCAAGGACGCCGATACGCCGGCGCCCGCTGCTTGTCGTGTTGTCGGCGTCGCTGCTCAGCGACGCTCCTCCCGCTCCTTGCATGTCATGCACAGTGTCGCACGAGGGAACGCCTGCAACCGAGCCTTGCCGATCGGGTTGCCGCACCGCTCACATTTGCCGTAAGTGCCGTCCTCAATGCGAGACAGCGCACGTTCGGTCTGGCCGAGGATCTCTCGGTGGCTCGCTGCAAGCGACATCTCATGCTCGCGTTCGAAGGTCTTCGAGCCGGTGTCGGCCTGATCCTCGCCGCCGGTGTCGGTGCTGTTGCGGAGCATCTCGGCGATGCCGTCCTCGGCGTCGCTGATCTCGGCTCGCAGCCGGGCCGCCTCGACTTCGAGCAGTTCGCGTACCTCTGCCAACTCGGCCTCGGTCCACGGGCGTTCGTCGGCACGGACGGCGAGTTGCCCTGGGGCGGCTTTCGTGGCCGCCTTCTTGGTGGCTGCCTTCTTCGCCGGCGCCTTGGAAGCTGCCTTCTTGGCCGGCGTCTTCTTCGCCGACGCCTTCTTGGCCGGCGCCTTCTTCGCAGGCGACTTCTTCGCCGTGGTGGCCGCTGCCTTCTTGGCGGGCTTGGCGCCACCGGAGTCGACCGACTCGGACGCCTTGGCGGCGGCGGACTTGCGCGCCGCCACAGACCGCCGCTTCGGGTTGGCTTCCGCGGGGGCCGTACCCCTGGGGACCTCTCCGCCATTGCCAGTCATGGCGGCCTCCTTGATTTCGAAATGATCTAAAGACCGTGAGGATAGGTCGCTCCGGTCTCAGGTTCAACGTGCCGCACCGGCACGTAAGTCCTCGATGCGTTCCAGAACTTCGTCCGATCCTGTCACTTCGACCACCTTCGACCGGCTTGTCGCGCCAGAGATGAGACGCACGTCACGCCGTGGCACGTCAAGCGCCCTGGCGAACGCGGCCAGTGCCGCCTCGGTGGCCTTGCCGCCTACCGCCTTCGCCGGTACCGCAACGACGATGGCATCACCATAGGTTCCGCCGACGCGGGTTCGCGCCGATCCAGGTTTCACCCGAATCGCCACTCGCGTCGCCGCCATGTCGCACCATCATGACCGACGCGACCGGCTACGTCACGCGTTACGAACGATTGGGTGAGAAATCACCGGCAACCGCGCCACTAACGGATCGGTAGCATGGCGCGAACGCGGGCAGGAGCGGCCACCACCCGACGCCATCACGCCCGCAGGGCCGTTCACCACGCTGCCTGGAGACCCGATGACGTCGTTGTACCGCCCCGTGCCTGTCCACGTCGACCTGCCCGGCATGGAGCACGACATCATCGTATTCTGGCGGCAGCACGACATCTTCGCCAAGTCGTTGCAGCAGAGCGCCGGCAAGCCGCAATGGACCTTCTACGAGGGCCCGCCCACCGCCAACGGTATGCCGGGTACCCACCACGTCGAGGCCAGAGCATTCAAGGATGTCTTCCCGCGGTACCGGACGATGAAGGGCTACCACGTTCCCCGCAAGGCCGGCTGGGACTGCCACGGCCTGCCGGTCGAGATCGCCGTAGAGCGCGAGCTCGGGTTCGCCGGCAAACGTGACATCGAGGCGTACGGCGTGGCCGAGTTCAACGCCAGGTGCCGCGAGTCGGTCGAGCGCTACGTTGGCGCGTACGAGGACATGACCGAGCGGATGGGCTACTGGGTCGACATGTCCCAGGCCTACCGCACGATGGATCCCGAATACGTCCAGAGCGTCTGGTGGTCGCTCAAACGGATCTTCGAAGCCGGGCTGCTGGTCGAGGACTATCGCGTCACACCGTACTGCCCGCGTGACGAAACGAGCCTGTCGTCGCACGAGCTGGCCCAGGGTTATGAGACGGTCACCGATCCTTCGGTCTACGTCCGTCTGCCGCTCACCTCCGGCCCGCTGGCCGGCCGGGCGGCACTGCTGATCTGGACGACCACGCCGTGGACTCTCGTGTCGAATACCGCCGTCGCGGTACATCCCGAGGTCACCTACGTAGCGGCCAGCGATGGCACCGAGACGCTCGTCGTGGCCGAGCCGTTGTGGAAGACGGTGCTCGGCGACGGCTGGCGGCGGACTGGCGAACGATTCACCGGCGCGCAGATGGAGCGGTGGACCTATCGCCGCCCGTTCGGCCTCGTCGACATTCCGGACGCGCACTATGTAGTCGTTGACGACTACGTCACGACCGAGGACGGCACCGGCCTGGTCCACCAAGCCCCCGCGTTCGGCGCGGACGACCTGCGCGTCGGCCGGCGGTACGACCTGCCGGTGGTCAACCCGGTGCGCTCGGACGGTACCTTCGACGGCGACGTCCCGCTCGTCGGAGGCCTGTTCTTCAAAACCGCCGACACCAGGCTTGTCGACGACCTCGCAGCCAGGGATCTGCTGCTTCGCAACGAGCGATACGAGCATGAGTACCCGCACTGCTGGCGGTGCGGTACTCCGCTGATCTACTACGCCCAGCCGTCCTGGTACATCCGGACGACCGAGATCGTCGACGCACTGCTCAGGGAGAACGAGCGGACAACCTGGTACCCCGAGACGATCAAGTGGGGCAGGTACGGCGAGTGGTTGAGAAACAACGTCGACTGGGCGCTGTCGCGCAGCCGGTACTGGGGCACGCCACTGCCGATCTGGCGGTGCGAGGCCGACCCGACACATCTCGTGTGTGTGGGATCGCTGACCGAGCTGGCCGAGCTCGCCGGCCGCGACCTGTCCACGCTGGACCCGCACCGCCCGTACGTCGACGAGATCACCGTTGCCTGCGGCTCGTGTGACGGGACGATGCGCCGCGAAGCGCATGTGATCGACGTCTGGTACGACTCCGGTTCGATGCCGTTCGCCCAGTGGGGCTATCCGTACGCGCCTGGCAGTGCCGAACGCTTCGAAGCCGCCTACCCGGCGCAGTACATCTGCGAGGCGCTCGACCAGACCCGCGGTTGGTTCTACACGCTGATGGCGGTGGGCACGCTGCTGTTCGACCGCAGCGCATACGAGAACGTCGTCTGCCTCGGGTTGATCCTGGCCGAAGACGGCCGCCGGATGAGCACCCGGCTCGGCAACGCGATCGAGCCAATGACGCTGATGGACCGCCACGGCGCCGACGCCGTCCGCTGGTTCATGCTGGCCAGCGGCTCGCCGTGGCAGGCCCGCAAGGTCGGGCACGCCACCATCGAGGAGGTCGTCCGCAAGGTCCTGCTGACGCTCTGGAACACCGCGGCGTTCCTGTCGCTGTACGGGCGGACGGCCGGGTGGGCTCCCGCCGCAGGAGCACCGCAACCGGCCGACCGCCCGGTCCTCGACCGCTGGGTTCGCTCCGAACTGCACCGGTTGATCCGCGACGTCGATGCCGCCCTCGAGTCCTACGACACCCAGCGGGCCGGCGCCCGGCTCGCGGCCTTCGTAGCCGACCTGTCCAACTGGTACGTGCGCCGCTCCCGCCGGCGCTTCTGGGACGGCGACCCGGCGGCCCTGGCCACCTTGCATGAATGCGTAGAGACGCTGGCCCGGCTGCTGGCGCCGTTCGTACCCTTCGTCACCGAACGGGTCTGGCAGGACATCGTGCGCCCGGTCACCGCCGGCGCGCCGGAGTCGGTCCACCTGACCAGCTGGCCGCAGCACGATGCAGCGGCTGTTGACGACGGACTTGCCGATCAGGTGGCACTGGCCCGCCGCCTGGTCGAGTTGGGCCGGGCGGCGCGGGCAGAGTCGAAGGTCCGTACTCGCCAGCCGCTGGCCCGGGCGTTGATCGGCGCGCGCGGCTGGGACGATCTCGACGACGACCTGTGCTGGCACGTCGCCGACGAACTCAACGTCACCGAACTCGCATCGCTCGACTCTGTCGCGGACGAGTTGGTCGATGTTTCGGCGAAGCCGAACTTCCGGTCCCTTGGCCGCCGGTTCGGGCGAACGACGCCGGCCGTGGCGTCCGCGATCACGACAGCCGACGCTCGGGCCCTCGCCCGCGAGCTCGAATCGGGCACAGCACAGCTGGACGTCCCAGAGATGGGCACGGTGCAGCTCGAGGCCGTCGACGTCCTGATCACCGAGACGCCCCGACACGGCTGGGCGGTGGCACGAGAGGGTGAGACCGTGGCGCTCGACCTCACCCTCACCGGCGAGCTGGTGCGGGCCGGTCTGGCGCGGGAGTTCATCCGGCTGGTCCAGCAAGCCCGCAAGGCCAGCGGCTTCGAGGTGACCGACCGGATCGAGCTGGCCTGGTCAGCCGACCGCGAGCTATCGGCGGCGCTGCGGAAGCATGCCCGGCTGGTGGCCGATGAAGTGCTCGCCATAGCGGTTCACGACACGCTGGACCCGCTGGCGGACGAGCCCGACCACCAGGACGCAGACCTCGGCCTTACGTTCCGGGTCCGCCGAGCTACCCAGGACCGCTAGCGCTGGTCGTCCTCCAGCAAGCTGGCCACCGACCGCATCGAACCACTGTTGCCGGCCGTAGGTGCCCCGCTGTTGTTGCTGTTCTGGTTCGGCGCCGGGTTGGGGTTGCCGGGCTGCGGTGCGCCAGCGGGCGCGGCGACCTGGGCCACCGGCACGGGGACCTCGTCGACTGCGCCGGTCTCAAGCTTGCGTAGCTCAGACTGCAGGTAAGCCTTGAGCCGGCTGCGATACTCGCGCTCGAAGTCGCGGAGTTCGTCGCGGCGCCGCTCGAGTTGTGCGCACTCCTGCTCTAGCGCGCCGAACACGTCCTGCTTGCGCTGGGCCGCCTCACGTTCGATGGCCTCGGCCTTCTGCCGCGCATCGGCCTCTTGCTTGCTCACCTTGGCCTTGATCTCGGCGTCGATCTTCTCGGCCCGCTGGCGGGCGTCCGAGAGCAGCCGATCTGCCTCGGCCTTCGCGTCCGCCACCAGCTCGTCGGCGGTGCGCTGAGCCAAAGCGAGGACCTTGGCGGCAGCTTCGGACGGCTGCCCCTGAGCGCTGGGCGCCGGCGGTTCAGCGACCGGCGAGATCATCGCGGCCGGCGGCTTGGGAGCTTCTGCCGGACGGGCCGTCAACGGCTCAGCCGAACCGGCGAGGCCGCCCCCGCGAGTTACGGCCGCCAGCTTGTCGCGCAGTTCGTCGCTCTCCCGCCGCAAGCGCTCGAGTTCGGCCTGCACCTCGTCCAGGAAGTCGTCGACTTCCTCCATGTCGTAGCCCTCTTTGAGCCGGACCGTCGAGAACTGTTTCTCCTGGACGTCCTCAGGCGTCAATGGCATAACGTCACCCCTGGGTTGTGCGGTCAAGGTGTCACCGTACCCCGTCATTGCAGTGCACCCACAACCGATAGCGCAATGTACACCGCAATAAAGAGAATGATGAATGCGAGGTCGAGCGCGATCGACCCGAGCCGGATGGGCGGCACGAATCGCCGGATGAACCTCAGCGGCGGATCCGTCACGGTGTATACGGCTTCCAACACCACGAGCACAGGGCCGCGTGGCTGCCAATCCCGCGCGAACACCTGGATCCAGTCCGAAGCCAAACGCGCCAGCAGCGCAATGAAGTACAGCCAGAGCAGCAGTTCGAGAATGCTGGCGACAGCGGACACGAGAGAACAACCTACCTGAACGGAGCGTGAAAGGGGACCACGGGGCGGAGACGGCCAACACAATGACGCACGCGACGCTGCCCGTCGGGGCTCCCGGCCGGAGCGTCCGTAGACTCGTAGAGCCGACCACATCCGCGCGCCGAGAGGACCGATGAGCCAGCAGCCGACGAGGGAGCAGCGCCGCACGCGCCAGCGCGCAGCGGTCGACGAAGTGCTCGACCAGATCGACGATTTCACCAGCGCGCAGCGCCTGCATGCGATGCTGCGCGAGCGTGGATCTCGAGTCGGCCTCGCGACGGTCTACCGCACCCTTCAGACGATGGCCGAGGACGGGCGAGTCGATGTCCTGCGCACCGACTCCGGTGAGGCGGTGTACCGGCGATGTGGGATTGAAGACCACCACCACCATCTCGTATGCCGATCGTGCGGCGCCGCCGTCGAAATCGCGCGGCCGGCCGTTGAGTCGTGGGCCACGCAGGTTGCGCGCGAGCATGGATACGTCGATGTCACACACACCGTCGAGATCTTCGGCCGGTGCCCCCGATGCGCCTCACGCTAAGACTGGTTAAAGAACCCGCCGCTGGCGATCCGGGCGCGGTCCTCCGCGGTGACCTCGACATCGGCCGGTGACAGCAGGAACACCTTCGCCGTCACCCGATCGATGCTGCCGCGCAACCCGAAGATCAGCCCGGCGGCGAAATCGACCAACCGCTTGGCATCGACATCGTCCATGTCGGACAGATTCATGATGACCGGCGTACCGTCGCGAAAATGCTCCCCCAGTGCGCGCGCGTCGTTGTAGGTGCGCGGGTGCAGCGTGACGATGCGCGGCGACTCGACCGCACTTCGCGATGATGCAACCGACATCGGCCGCCGTTCGGCGAGCGAGGCAACAGTCGCACGCTCGGGCCGGGCGTCACGAGACTCCGGCTCACCACCGTCTGGACCCATCTCGTCGAACGCCTCGCCGGCGTACTCTTCGAACTCGTCGTCGTATTCGTCGTAACGGCCGTGGTCCTCGACGAGGCCGAGGTACGCCGCAACCTTCCGCATCGCGCCGGCCATGTTCGTGGATCCTCCGATGGTGGACGGTGTCGTGGCGGGGTCGGGCTCGGCCTCCGCACTACCGACCCTAGACCGCAGGCGGCCGCTTCCCGAGGATTGCACTGCCGACACGCAGGTGTGTCGCGCCATTGCGGATCGCCGCTTCGAAATCTTCGCTCATTCCCGCAGAGATGGATTTCGCGGCCGCATGCCTGTTTTGCACCACTTCGGCCACGGCCCGGAGCGCTGCGAAAGCGGCATCCGGGTCTTCCCCCAAAGGTGCGACCGCCATAACGCCGGCCAGCCGCAGGAACTCCGCGGCACTGATCCGGTCGGCGACCTCGAGCGCCTGCTCGCCGGCCGCCCCTCCCCGGCCCGGCGTGTCGTCCAGCGACACCTGCACGAAACACTCCACCGGCCGGTCGGCCGCCTCGGCCCCGCGGTCGAGCGCGGCCACGAGGCGGGGCCGGTCGACGGAGTGCACCACCGTGGCGTAGCGCGCCACCGCCGCCGCCTTGTTCCGCTGCAACTGGCCGACGAAGTGCCACCGCACCGGCAGATCAGCACACTCGGCAACCTTCGCACCGGCTTCCTGGTGCCGGCTCTCGCCGACGTCGGTTATGCCAAGCTCGGCGAGCAACCGCACGTCCGACGCCGGGAACGTCTTGGTCACCACGATGAGCGTGATCTCGGACGGATCACGGCCGGCGACTCCGCACGCCAGCGCAATACGTGCCTTGAAGTCCCGCAACCGGGCAGCGAGCTCGTCGCGGCGGGTCAGCTGCTCAGCCACGCCACTCCTGCGAAGCGGCCGGTCGTGCTGTCGCGCCGGTGCGAGAAGAGCCCTGGATCCTCCACCGTGCACCCGGCGAGCCGGGTGAAGTCCACCCCGGCGGTCCGCAGCTGAGTTTCGACGCCGGCCGCGACGTCGACCGACGGCGTCCCCTGACGCGTGGTCCCGTACGCGACCGGTACCGCCGAGCTCACCTGCGCGCGCATCCGGTCAGGCACCTCGTAGCACAGCCCGCATACCGACGGCCCTACCCGGGCTGTGATGGCCGCCGCGCCCAGCTGCTGCATGGTGCCGATCACGGCGGGCACCACTCCCGCCACCAGGCCTAACCGACCTGCGTGAGCGACCCCCACCACACCGGCGTCCGGATCGGACAGCAGCACCGGCACGCAGTCCGCGACCAGCACCACCAGCGCGAGATCACGCTCGCGCGTGACGAGCGCGTCGACCTGCGCGGCAGGGCCGTTCCACGGTCCGTCCACCACGGCGACACCGGCACCGTGAACCTGGTTCATGTAAAGGACGCGATCGTTGGGCAGTCCGATCCGATCCGCCAGCAGTCGCCGGTTCTGCGCCACCGCGCCGTCATCGTCGCCGACGTGATCTCCGAGATTGAGTTCGGCGTACGGCGCGCGGCTCACCCCGCCGTGGCGGTCGGTGAACGCGAACCGGGCACTGCTGAGAGCGTCCTCGTAGCGCAGCGGAACCTTCACTTGAGGAAGTCTGGCACGTCCAGATCGTCGTTCGACGAAGGCATCATCCGGCGCGGCTCGCGGGGCTGGACGGGCGTGGACTCGCCCGCGCCGCCGCTGCCGTTGCCGACGCTGGCGACGGTGCCGGCAGCTCGCGGGGTCGGAATGTCCGCAGTGTCGGTCCTGTCGTCGGAGTCATCATCCTCGGTGCCGCGAGTAGCGGCCGCGCCGTTGTCGGCGGCCTGCGAGCGGGCCGTCGGTGGCTCGGAGCGGTAGAGGGGCGCGGCGTCGCGGCGTTTGGGCATGCCGCCGTCGAAGCCGGCCGCAATCACCGTGACCCGCACCTCATCACCCAGCGCGTCGTCGATGACCGCACCGAAGATGATGTTCGCTTCGTCATGTGCGGCCTGCGCCACCAGATTCGCCGCCTCGTTGATCTCGAACAAGCCGAGGTCAGAGCCGCCGGAGACGGACAGCAGCACTCCGTGTGCACCGTCGATGCTGGCTTCGAGGAGCGGGCTCGAGATCGCCATCTCCGCCGCGGCGACCGACCTGTCCTCGCCGCGGGCCGAACCGATGCCCATGAGCGCCGAGCCGGCGTTGCTCATCACCGACTTGACGTCGGCGAAGTCGAGGTTGATCAGGCCTGGCGTGGTGATCAGGTCGGTGATGCCTTGAACACCGGACAGCAGGACCTGGTCCGCACTCTTGAACGCGTCGAGGACGCTGACCTGCCGGTCGCTGATCGACAGCAGCCGGTCGTTCGGGATCACGATGAGCGTGTCGACCTCTTCGCGGAGCGCCTCGATTCCCACCTCTGCCTGCATCGCGCGGCGGCGACCCTCGAACATGAACGGCCGGGTGACGACACCGATGGTCAGAGCACCGAGTGAACGCGCAATGCGCGCCACCACAGGTGCCCCTCCGGTGCCGGTGCCGCCGCCCTCCCCGGCCGTGACGAAGACCATGTCGGCGCCTTTGAGAACCTCCTCGATCTCTTCGGCGTGGTCCTCGGCCGCCTTGCGCCCCACATCGGGGTTGGCGCCGGCGCCGAGGCCGCGGGTGAGATCACGCCCGACATCGAGCTTGACGTCGGCGTCGCTCATCAGCAGGGCTTGCGCATCGGTATTGATCGCGATGAACTCGACGCCCTTGAGGCCGACCTCGATCATGCGGTTCACGGCATTCACGCCGCCGCCGCCGATGCCGACGACCTTGATCACCGCGAGGTAGTTCTGCGGAGCAGTCACGTCGCTTCGCCTCTCGCTCGAGTTCCTCGTGCCCCGGCCCTCGCCAGGCGGCCGGCATTAGCTGTTACTACGTCGTGCCTTTAACCCTCACCCTCAAGTTGAGCTTTATAGTTATGTCAACCTGAGCGCTAACCAGAACGCTAGGGCGCGCTACCCGGCTTGCCCGTGCCGACACGCCGACACATTCACGTTGGAGATGAGTTCAGGGCCGGATGGCCGGGTTCGTTGGCGCCGACACGTCGTAGTGGGTGGCCTCATCCCCGAGCAGCACCAGCAGGACCTCGCTCTTGCGATCCATCTGATCGGCGGTTCCCCAGGTGACAGTGGCGCCACCGTCGAGCGTGAGTTCGACCGCCGCCTCGCTCTCGGCAGCGACAGCGACCACCAGGTCGGACAGCTCCGCCGGCAATCCGGTCAACACGGCTGTTCCCGCCGCCCGAGCCGCCTTGTCGGCCGCCGAATCACCGGTCGGCGCATCCAGCACGGGCAGGTCGGCGGGCTGCTCAGCGGTACTTCCGAACAACACGCCGGATTCGTCGACCCGCCACCACGAGCCGCCGTCCTCGATCGCCGCCGCAGGCGACCGCTGCTCTATCGAGAGCGTGAGCGCCCGCGGCCAGGAGCGCGACACCGAAACTTCGGCCACGTCAGGAACGGCCCGGACGGCGGCGGCGATGGCGGCGGTGTCGACCCGGACGAGCGGCACCCCCAGCGGCGCGTCGGCCGCAGCCAGCACCTCTTCCTCCACGGCGCCATCGACACCCGAAACGTGGACCTCCTTCAGCGCGAGCACCTCCGACCAGCCGACGACCCACACCAGCGCGCCGATGCCGCTGAGCGCGACCAACCCGGCCAAACCTGCCAGGAATCCGCGGACGATCCGGCGGCGCGAGCGGGCCGCCCGGCGTTCGGCAACCTTGGCCGGCGGCCGGCGGCGAACGCTCCGCTGCCGCCGAACTGGCGTCGCCGCCGTTGCGCTCCGTTTCGACCGCGCCGGCGACCGGGCGCCGGCCGGCTTACGGGAACCGGCCGGCTGCCGAGCCGCTGGCCGCTGGCTCATGACTGCTGACCGACCGGCTCACGATCGAGCAGTTCCAGAATCTCAGGGCCGAGCAATGTCACGTCGCCGGCACCGAATGTGATCACGATGTCGCCGGGCCTGACCCGCTCTGCGACCCTGGCCGCCACCGCTGACCAGGACGGCTCGAACACGACATGTGCTGGCGGCAGTTGGACCAATGCGGCCACCAGCGCTCCGGTCACACCGGGTTCGGGGTCCTCGCGAGCCGCGTAAACGTCCATGACGATCACCTCGTCGGCTGCGCCGAGGGCCCTGCCGAACTCGTCGGCGAAGATCCGGGTCCGGCTGAACAGGTGCGGCTGGAACACCGCGACGAGCCGGCCTGCGCCGGCCAGCGGGCGGGCCGCTGCCAGCACGGCCGCAACCTCGGTGGGATGGTGGGCATAGTCGTCGTACACCCACACTCCCCCGGCGTAGCCCTTCAGCTCGAACCGCCGCCTGGTGCCGGTGAATCCGGCCAGTCCGTCGCGCACGTCGGCGCTCGGGAAGCCGAGCCCGTGTGCTGCGGTGAACGCCGCGGCCGCGTTCAGCGCGTTGTGCCGGCCCGGCACCCGCAGGTTCACCCTGCCGTGCTGCCCCCCGTGCTCGACCAGGTCGAACGACACGCCGGAGGTGGCCAGGTCGAGACCGGCGAGCCGGACGTCGGCGTCGGGCGACTCGCCGTAGGTCCGCACGTCGATACCGCGGGCCCGGGCGCGCTCGCCGAGGGCGCGTGATCCGGCATCGTCGGCGCACACTACGAGGAAGCCGGTAAGGCGCCCGACGAAATCGTCGAACGCCGCCACGTACTTTTCCGCCGTGCCGTAGTTGTCGAGATGATCGGCCTCGACGTTGGTCACGATCGCAACCTCCGGCTGGTACGCCAGGAACGAGCCGTCGCTCTCGTCGGCCTCGGCGACGAAGAACTCCCCTGAGCCGTTGTGCGCGTTGGCACCCGATTCGTTGAGGTGGCCACCGATCGCGAACGACGGGTCGGCGCCGCAGTGCTGCAACGCCACGGTCAGCATGGAGGTGGTGGTGGTCTTGCCGTGGGTGCCGGCCACGGCGATGGCCCGGTGACCGGCCATGACCGAAGCCAGCGCGGCGGCCCGCGGCAGGACGCGGAGCCCGAGCCGGCGCGCCTCCACGACCTCAGGGTTGTCCTCGCGGATCGCCGTCGATACCACGACGGTGTCCGCACCCTTGACGTACGGCGCCTCGTGGCCGATGTTGATGTCCGCGCCGAGGGCGCGCAGGCTGGCCAGCGCGCTGGAGTTCTTCGCGTCGCTGCCAGACACCGGAATGCCGCGGGCGAGCAGGATCCTCGCGATGCCGCTCATTCCCGCGCCACCTATTCCCACGAAGTGGACCCGGCCGAGCTCGGCAGCGAGCAGCACGCGTTCCGGCGGTGGGACGATCACGCAGTACCTCCATCGGTGGACGCGGCCTGGTGGATCAGCTCGACCAGGCGCTCGTCGGCATCACGGCGGCCGAATCCGGCCGCGGCCTTGCCCATCAAGGCGAGCCGCTCGGAATCGGCCACGAGGGAGGGTACGTGGTCGCGAACCCACTCCGCACTGAGCGCCGCGTTGTCCACGATGAGCCCACCACCGGCCTGGACGATGGGGGCTGCGTTGAGTCGCTGCTCACCGTTGCCGTGCGGGAGCGGCACGTAGATTGCCGGGAGCCCCACCGCCGTCAGCTCGGCGCAGGTCATCATGCCCGCGCGGCAGATGGCGAGGTCGGCCGCGGCGTACGCGAGATCCATTCGATCCAGGTACGGCACGATGACGTACGGTGCGTCGCCTGTCGGCGCGGTGACCGCGCCCTCGTTGGTGCGCCCGACCGCATGCAGCACCTGCACTCCCGCGGCCACGATCTGTGCCGCCGCACCGGAAAGCGCCTCGTTGATCCGCTGTGCGCCCTGGCTGCCGCCGAACACCAGCAGCGTCGGCCGATCGGCGGCCAACCCGAAGAACTCGCGGGCCTGGTCGCGCAGCGCCGGCCGATCCAACGTTGCGATCGATCGCCGCAGCGGCATACCGACGTACTGTGCGCCCCGCAGCGGCGTCGTCGGGGTCGCAACTGCCACGTGGCGGGTCAGCCGCGCACCGACCCGGTTCGCCAGGCCGGGGCGGGCGTTGGCCTCATGCACCACGATCGGCACCCCCGCCCGTTTCGCAGCGAGGTACGCCGGTAAGGCGACGTAGCCGCCGAAGCCGACGAGGACGTCTGCTCGCCGTTCGCGCAGCACCGTGGCGGCGGCCCGCACTGCCTGCCGGATCCGCAGTGGCAGCCGGAAGAGTTCGGGTGACGGTTTACGTGGCAGTGGCACCGGCGGTATCAACGCCAGCTCGTAACCTCGCTCAGGCACTAGCCGGGTCTCGAGGCCACGCTGGGTGCCGAGCAGGGTGATGCCGACCTGGCCATCCCGGCGCCGGAGAGCGTCGGCGGTGGCCAGGGCCGGTTCGATGTGGCCTGCGGTGCCCCCGCCGGCGAGAACGACGTGCACTCCTACTCCTTACGACTTGCGGCGCCTGGCTTTCAGCGCCGCACGAGCGCCGGGCTCCTCTTTCGCAAAGCACACCAGCAATCCGATGGCCGCGATGGTCGGCACCAGCGCTGACCCACCGTAGGACACCAGCGGCAGCGGCACGCCGACCACAGGGAGGACGCCGAGCACGCTGCTTAGGTTTACCAGGGCCTGCCCGACCAGCCAGGCGGTGATGCCGGCCGCCGCGAGCCGGACGAACGGGTCGCGCGCCCGCCACGCGATGCGGATGCCAGCGTAACCCAGCATGCCGAACAGCCCGATCACGACGAAGGTGCCCGGCAGGCCGAGTTCTTCACCGATGATCGCGAAGATGAAGTCGGTGTGGGCCTCGGGCAGCCTGCCCAGCTTCTCGCTGCTCGCGCCGAGCCCGCGGCCCCACCAGCCGCCTTCGGCGAACGCATAGATCGCATGGATGGATTGGTACCCGGTCCGATCGGGGTCCTGCCACGGATCGAGAAAAACGCTCACCCGGTTGAGCCGGTGCTGCGCGTTGGTGATGAAGTACGTCGCGACGACGCCGACACCCCCCAGCGAGAGTCCGAACAACCAGGTCGGCACTCCGAGCACCCACAGCATGGCGAGCATGATGCCCATCAGGATCAGCGAGGTGCCCAGGTCGTTCTGGCCCACCGTGAGCGCCACGACGATCGCTGAGACCGGTACGAACGGCAACGCGATGTGTTTCCACTGCCGCAGCAGCGGGCCTTTGCGGGCGAACGTGTTGGCCCCCCAGAGGATCAGGCCGAGTTTGGCCAACTCCGATGGCTGGATCCGAAACAGTTCGCTGCCGAGGTCGAGCCAGGCGCGGGTGCCGTTCACCGTGACGCCGAGGCCGGGAACATAGGTGGCGACGAGCAGTCCGATCGCAATCACGAGCAGGGGCAGGGCCAGCCGGCGCACCGTGCTCAGCTTGCTGCGGGCGGCCAACCAGCCGATGACCACCCCCACAACGCACAGCACCACCTGCCGGACGAAGATGCGGTACGGGTCGCCGTAGGCGTTCTGTGAGGTGAACGTCGACGCCGAGAACACCATCACCAGGCCGAGCAGCAGCAACAAGCCGCCGGAGCCGAGCACGAGGTGGTATGACGCGAGCGGCCGGCGCAGGCTCCGCGAGACTGCGGCGAAGATCCCAGTGGCGGGCGGCGCGGCCTCGCGGTCAGTCTGGTTCGCCATGGCGCCGCCTGAGCGCCGCAGCGAAGGCGTCTCCGCGGGCGGCGTAGTTGGCGAACATGTCCATGGACGCACACGCCGGTGCGAGCAACACGGTATCGCCCGGTTGCGCCAGTTTGGCGGCTACGCCCACGGCATGATCCATGGCCTCATTGTCGGTGGCGGACACCTCTACGACGGGGATCTGCGGGGCGTGTCGCGCGAGGGCGTTGCCGATCGCCTCCCGGTCCGCGCCGATGAGCACAGCCGCCCGGAGCCGATCTGACGTCGCCCTGACCAGGTCGTCGAACTCGGCACCCTTGGCCAGCCCGCCGGCGATCCAGACCACCGAGCCGAATGCCTTCAAAGACGCTTCGGCAGCGTGCGCATTGGTCGCCTTCGAGTCGTCCACGTACGTCACGCCGCCGTAGACGCCTACCGTCGTCATCCGGTGCGGCTCGGGCTCGAACGCGCGCAGGCCGTCCCGTACGGCGATGGCCGGGACGCCGAAGGAGCGCGCGAGCGCCGCCGCGGCGAGTGCGTTCGCCACGTTGTGCGGCCCACCGGGCCGGACGTCGGTGACGGCAGCCAGCTCGGCAGCGGAGGTCTGCCGTTCCGAGAATTCGGGGTCCCCGCGAAAACGCGGAGCCTGCGGAGCGTTTTCGTGGGGTGAAAAGGCCCGGTCCACGAGAACGCCATCGACGACGCCCACCATGCCGACCGACGGCACTCCGCTGGTAAAGCCGATGGCGCGGGCGCCTTCGGTGACATCGGCCGCACGTACGAGGCGTTCTGTCTGCGGGTCGGCCACGTTATAGACACAGGCCGCCTCGACACCGGTGTAGATCCGGCCCTTGTCCGCCGCGTAGGCGGCCAACGAACCGTGCCAGTCCAGGTGATCGGGTGCGACGTTCAGCACCGCAGCGGACCGCGCCGCCATCGAATACGTCCAGTGCAACTGGAAGCTGGACAACTCCAGCGCCATAACGTCGTACGGCTCGGGATCCAGCACTGCGCTTACCACCGGCGCGCCCACGTTGCCGGCGGTGGCGACCCGGAGGCCGGCCGCTCGCAGCATCGCCCCGAGCATCCGAACCGCAGTGGTCTTGCCATTGGTGCCGGTCAGCGCAAGCCAGGGGGCCGGCCGTTCGGGATCGCGCAGCCGCCAGGCCAGTTCGACCTCGCCCCAGACCGGTATCCCCGCTTGTGCGGCCGCCATGAGCAGGGGTGCCGACGGACGCCAGCCCGGCGAGGTCACGACCAGGTGCGGCCGGCCCGGTACGGCATTGGTGACACCCGCACCCAGCCGGACGTCGGCTCCGAGGATCTCAAGGATCTGCGCCCGCTCGCGTTCAAGATCGTCATCCCGCTCGTCCACCACTGTCACGCGGGCGCCGACCTGGATGAGGGCGTCCGCAGCGGCGAAGCCGGACATCCCGATACCGGCCACCACGACGTCCAGAGCGGACCAGTCGCCGGTGCGGTCCAACCCGGCAACGGAGTTGGTCTCCCGGCGCGAGTTCATGTTCCGACGACCCACTCGGCGTAGAAGATTCCCAGCCCCAGGGCGACGCAGATGCCCGCGATGATCCAGAACCTGATCACGATCGTCACCTCGGCCCAGCCCTTGAGCTCGAAGTGGTGCTGAAGCGGCGCCATGCGGAACAGCCGCTTACCACCGGTCGCCTTGAACCAGCCCACCTGCAGTACAACCGACAACGTGATGATCGCGAACAACCCGCCGAGGATCACCAGGAGCAGTTCAGTGCGCGTGGTGATGGCGAGCCCGGCCAGCGCCCCGCCGAGCGCCAGCGACCCGGTGTCGCCCATGAAGATCTTCGCCGGTGAGGCGTTCCACCAGAGGAAGCCGAAACAGGCGCCGACGAGAGCTGCTGCCACCACCGCCAGATCGAGCGGATCGCGCACCTCGTAACACGTCGGTCCGGGCGACACTGAGCAGCTCTGGTTGAACTGCCAGATGCCGATCAGGGTGTATGCGCCGAACACCATCACCGAGGCGCCGGTCGCCAGCCCGTCGAGACCGTCGGTGAGGTTCACCGCGTTGGAGGCACCGGAGATGATGATCAGCGCCCAGACGACGAACAGCACCGCCGGCAACACAATCGGTGTGTCGCGAAGGAACGACACCGCCTGCGACGCGGGTGAGTAACCCTGGCCGTTCTCGAACCGGATCGCCAGGATCGCGAACCCAAGCGCCACCAGCGTCTGACCGGCCATCTTTGCCCGGCTGCGCAGCCCCAGACTGCGCTGACGGGAGATCTTGATGTAGTCGTCCAGGAAGCCGACCGCACCGAGCCCGACCATCAGCCCCATGACCAGCAGGCCGGAGATCGACGGCAGCGCCGGCCGGACGAGGTGGGCAGCGGTATAACCGGCCACCGCCGCCATGATGATCACCGTTCCGCCCATCGTGGGCGTCCCGCGTTTGGTGTGGTGGCTGGTCGGGCCGTCGTCCCTGATCAGCTGGCCGTAGCCGCGCTTGACCAGGACGCGAATGGCGGCCGGCGTGCCGAATATCGACACCAGCAGACCGACCACGGCCGCCGTCAGGACCGCGATCACTGGCCGCTCACCTCCGCGTTCACCAATGCCTCCGCGAGTTGTTCCAACCCAGCCGCCCTGGACGCCTTCACCAAGATCACATCGCCGGGCCGCACCTGCCCGGCGAGCAGGTCCAGTGCGGCGTCGACGTCGGGCACCCAGGCCGCGTCGCCGGCCCAGGACTCCTGCGCCGCGCCGTGCCGAACGGGCTCGGCACCGGAGCCGACCACCACCAGCCGGCTGACGTCGAGCCGGGCGGCGAACCGCCCGAGCGCGTCGTGTTCGGCCTCCGACACGTCGCCGAGCTCCTTCATCTCCCCCAGCACGGCCCAGGTCCGCCGGCCCGCCCCGATGGCGGCGAGCGCCTTGAGCGCGGCGCGCATCGACTCGGGATTGGCGTTGTACGCGTCGTTGATGATGGTGACGCTGTCGGTACGCTCGACCACTTCCATCCGCCACCGCGACCGTGCCGTTGCCGCGGACAAGGACGCCGCGATGTCCGCTACGCCCATTCCCAACGTCTCGGCCACCGCGGCGACCGCGAGAGCGTTCGAGACATGGTGCTCGCCCACCAGGTTGAGGGTGACGTGCTGCTGGCCCGACGGTGTGACCAAGCGGAACGCCGCCCGCCCATGGCTGTCAAGCGCGATCTGGTCGGCGCGCACGTCCGAGTGCACCGATTCGCCGAACATCACGACTCGGGCGACGGTTCGTTCGGCCATCTGCCGCACCAGCGGATCGTCGCCATTGAGGACCGCCGTACCGATCTGCGGCAGCGCTTCGACCAGCTCGCCCTTTGATCGCGCGATCGCCTCGCGGCCACCGAACTCCCCGACATGCGCGGAACCGACGTTGAGCACAACACCGACGGCCGGCGGCGCGATCCGGCACAGGTACGCGATGTGGCCGAGCCCTCGAGCGCCCATCTCGAGCACCAGGGTTCGGGTGGTCTCGTCGGCCGACAGGACGGTCAACGGCAGCCCGATCTCGGTGTTGTACGAGCCGGGTGGCGCGACCACCGGGCCGAGCCGGGCGAGCACCTGGGCGAGCAGGTCCTTGGTGCTGGTCTTGCCCGACGAGCCGGTCACTCCGACCACGGTGGGGTTCAGCCGGGCCAATACCGCCTGGGCGAGGCGACCGAGCGCCGCCACCGAGTCGCTGACCACGACGGCAGGAACACCGACCGGCCGCTGGGCCAATACTGCGACCGCTCCGGCGGCCACGGCCGACGCTGCGAATTCGTGCCCGTCGACGTGCTCACCCGGTACGGCGACGAACAGGCTGCCGGCCGTCGCCTCGCGGGAGTCGGCGACCACCGGACCGGTGACGGTCGCGGCGGGATCGGCGGCGTCGACCCGACCGCCGGTCGCCTCGGCGATCTCGGCCAGGGTGGTGGGAATCACTGTGTGGCCACCTCGGGATCCCGCCGGTCGTTCCACCGCTCGAGCGCCTCCCGCAGCATGCGCCGGTCGTCGAACGGGTGGACCACTCCGGCTACCTCCTGTCCCTGCTCGTGTCCTTTGCCCAGGACGGCGACGGTGTCGCCGGTGCCTTCGGCCGCGTCGACCGCGGCCATGATCGCCTCACGCCGGCTGGCGACCTCCCGCACCTCGACCGGCCGTTCGGTCTGCGCAATGCCGGACAAGACCGCGGCCCGGATCGCGGCCGGGTCCTCCGAGCGCGGGTTGTCGTCGGTGACGATAACCACATCCGCGTGGCGGGCGGCGGCGGCTCCCATGAGCGGGCGCTTGTGCGGATCACGGTCCCCTCCGGCCCCGAGGACGGCGATGAGCCGGAACCTGGTGGACGGGCGGAGCGCGCGCAGAATATTCTCGATCGCCTCGGGGGTATGGGCGTAGTCGACGACGGCCAACGGCTCGAACGCCCCCGTCGACTCGACGATCTCCATTCGTCCGGGGACACCGGGACAGCCGGCCACCCCTCGTACCGCATCGCGACTGCTCACCCCGGCTTCGACCAGCATGACCGTCGCGAGCACGGCGTTGGCGACATTGAACTCGCCCGGGATGGGCGCCACCGTGCCGATCCCGCCACGGCCGCGGTGCTCCAGGTCGACCGTCGTTGTGCGCCCGGAATTGGAGACCTGCCGCTTGACCACCACCCAGTCGGCGCTGCCGGCGGCGTCCCGCGTCGCGACCGTCACAATCGGGATCTGTGCTTTGCCGGCTAGGCGGCGGCCGTACTCATCGTCGACGCAAACGACGGCGCGGCGGGCCCGCTCGGGGGTGAAGAGAGCTGCCTTCGCGGCGAAGTAGTCCGCCATGTCGCGGTGAAAGTCCAGGTGATCCTGCGAGAGATTGGTGAAACCCGCCACATCGAAAACGATGCCGTCCACCCGGCCCATGACGAGCGCGTGGCTCGACACTTCCATCACACACGCGGTGACACCTCGTTCGCGCATAACGGCCAGCAGCGCGTGCACGTCGGGCGCCTCTGGTGTGGTGCGCACGCTCGCGACCCGTTCGGTGTCGATGCGCGTCTCTACGGTTCCGACCAGGCCGGTGCGGTGGCCGGCGGCCCGCAGACCGGACTCGATCAGGTACGCCGTGGTGGTCTTCCCGTTGGTTCCGGTGACGCCGAGCATGAGCAGGTCGTCTGCGGGGCGCCCGTAGATCGACGCCGCCAGCTCGCCAAGGCGTGATCTCGGGTCGTCCACCGCGAGCACCGGCAACTCGGTGCTGAGCCGGTCGGCGCCGCCGTGATCGGTGAGGATCGCAGCCGCCCCGGCCGCTTCGGCTTGCGCGACGAACTCCACCCCGTGGGTCAGCGCACCCGGCAGGGCTGCGAACAGGTCGCCGGGCTGTACCTTGCGCGAATCATGGGTGACGCCGGTCACCGCCGAGTCAACAACCGGACCGGGGACGCCAAGGGACTGAGCGAGCTCGGTGAGGAGTCGCGGCGTCACCTGCCGGGGCCGCAGCGGAGGGCGGGAAGGCACGCCGGAGAGGGTACTGGACTGCCCACCCACGAGAGCACTCCCCTCCCTCTGCCATGATCACGTCGGGTTGGCGGGTCAAGACCCGCCGGGGCGGACGTGATCAGCCGTCGCCGGCGAAGATCGAGACGTCGGGCGGCTCGGTTCCCGACGGGACGACGCCCGCGCGGTGCAGCGCGAACTCGAGGATGCTGGCGAAGACCGGACCGGCCACGCCGCCGCCTGACCGGCCCTGCTTGGGGTCGAAGACAGTCACTGCGACGGCGTACTTCGGCTCGTCGGCCGGCGCGAATCCGACGAATGACACGTCGACCTTGCCGCTGTAACAGCCGCAGGACGGGTCGATGGCCTGCGCGGTGCCGGTCTTGCCGGCAACCCGGAAGCCGTCCACCGACACCGAATTTCCAGTGCCATCCGGCCCCATGACGCCCTCGAGCATGGTCGTGACGGCGGCCGCCGTCTCCTCACTGATCACTCGCTCGGGTTCGCCCGCCGCAACCTGGTGCATCTCACCGTCGCCGTCAATCATGGCGTCGATCAGCCGGGGTGGCATGCGCACACCGCCGTTCGCGATCGCGGCGTACGCGGCGGCCAGCTGGACGGTGTTGACCGATATTCCCTGCCCGAACGACGCGAAGTCGCGATTCAGATCCGCCCACTCCGCCGGCAACTGCCCGCTGGTCTCAGCCGGCAGGCCGAGGTTCGGCTTGCCGCCGAGCCCGAGCGCTTTCAGGTACTGCCCGAACTTCTCCGGGCTCACCCGCTCCGAAGCCAGGATCGTTCCGACATTGCTCGATTTGGCGACGATGCCGGCCAGCGTCATGTCCTCCTGCGGGTGGTTGTAGTAGTCGTTGATCGTCAGATCCGCCCGGGTGATGTTGTCCGGGACCGAGAACACCGTGGCCGGGTCGGCCATCCCTTCCTCGATGACGGCCGAGACGCTCAGCGCCTTCAGCACCGAGCCCGGTTCGTAAGCGACCTCCACCGCCGGGTTTCCGCCGGCGGAGGCCGAACTCGGGTCAGCCGGGTCGACCAGCGGCGCCGAGGCCATTGCGACGATCTCGCCAGTGGTGACATCAATGACGACGGCGTTGCCGCCACGCGCCTTCGCCGCCTCGACCCGCTCCGACAGCACCTGTTCGGCATGCCATTGCACGTCGCGGTCGATGGTGAGGGCGAGCCCCTCGCCGGGTACGGCCTCTTCGTGGCTACCGCTGGTGAGCGGGATCCGCGCTCCGCCCCGGGCAACCTGGAACGCCATCTCGCCGTCCTCACCGGCAAGGTGCTCGTCGCGGGAAAGCTCGAGCCCGGCCAGGCCCGTGCCCTCTGCGCCGACGAAGCCGATGATGTTGCCGGCGACGGACCCCGCGGGATAGGTCCGCTCCACTGTCGGCTCGCTGTAGACACCGGTGAGCTTGAGCTTGGCAACGGCCCGCCACGTTTCCGGCGTGACCTTGCGGGCCAACACGCGGTAGCGCTTGTCGCCGGTCAACTTGTCCTGGAGGTCGCGGGCGTCGTCGTTCAAGATGTCCTCGAGTTGCAGCGCGTACGCGGCCACATTGCCCTCGTCGGCGATCAGCTGCTGATCAACCACGATGTCGTACGCTTCTACTGACTGCGCCAGCGGTTCACCGTTTCGGTCCAGGATCGCGCCGCGCAGCGCGGGTACCGGCACGACCTGCATCCGGCTGTTGCGAGCCTCGGCGGCGTAGCTCGACGCGTCGAGCCCTTGCAGCTGGATCAACCGCCCCGACAGCAGAGACAACACGACGAGCACCATAATCAGCGAGGCGTGCAGGCGCTTTCGGGGATCGGCAAGCCGCACGGTCCGCGGCGTTCGCCGGGTTCGGGCCGGCCGGGACGGCCAGGACGGCCGGTCCAGCCGCGACGGCCGGGCACGGCTCGCCGGTGCACCTTCGGGTTTGCGACCGCGTGTGCCGCTGGCCGCCTTGGTCGTCGGGGCCGGTCGGGCACCGGCAGCCTTCGCCGCACGTGCACGGGCTGCCGGCGGGCGCGGCCCGCCGGCCCGAGTGGTCGTCCGAACCGTCCCGGCCGCTTTGGCCTTCGACGTGCCGGTCGCACGACTTCGACCGTCGCCGCCGCGGGCCGGCCGCGGCTTGGCCGGCTTTGACCGTACGGGCGTGCCGCGTTTACCGGTTCGAGGCGTCGGCGCTCGCTCATGGGACCGCGCGCGCTCCGGAGCACTCCTACCGGTTGCGGACTGCCGCACGCCCGGGCGGGGCGACCGTCCGGTACCTGGGCCCCGCCGATCGGGGTCCACTACCCGCTCCCCGCACCGGAGGTGCCCCCGAGCACCACGTACTGGCGCTCATCGGCAGGAACCATACCCAGCTCGTCGGCTCGCCGGGCCAGTTCGTCCGGAGACGCCAATTGGGCGACCTGCTGGGAAAGCTGGGCGTGCCGGTCCCGCAGTAGCCGGGTCTCCTGCTCCAGATCGCGCAGTTCGAACGAGCTCTGCTGCAGGCTGGTGTTGAGCAGTAGCAATCCGACCAGGCCGGCGCCCAGGACGAGCAAGACAAGCACCACGAACGGCGCGCGCGGTGCTGCGGCTCGTCCACCCAGCACGACTCGGAGGCCGGGCCGGACGGCACTGACCGGCGCGACCGCCGGGCGATCCCGGCGTGCGGCAGCGGAGCTCATCACGCCGCCTCCCGCAATCGCTCGGCGGCCCGCAGTTTGGCCGACGCGGCGCGCGGGTTCGCCGCCACTTCCCCCGCCTCCGGCGCCTCCGCGCCGCGGGTGAGAAGTCGCAGGACCGGCCGATGTTCGGGCAACTCCACCGGGAGGTTCCGTGGAGCGGTGCTCCGGGCCCCGGCGGCGAACACCCGCTTGGTGAGCCGGTCCTCGAGCGAGTGGTAGGACAACACCACGATGCGCCCGCCGACCCCGAGGGCGTCGACCGCCGCCGGCAACGCGCGCTCGAGCGCGGCCAACTCGCCGTTCACCTCGATGCGCAGCGCCTGGAACGTCCGCTTGGCCGGATGCCCGCCGGTGCGCTGCGATGGCGCTGGCACCTCGCGGCGGAGCAGATCGACCAACCGGCCACTTGTCGTGAACGGCTCACGCTGGCGCTCCCGGACGACGGCCCCAGCAATCTTCCGGGCGAACTTCTCCTCGCCGTAGTCGCGCAGCACCCGGGCCAGCTCGGCGGCCGAGTAGGTGTTGAGAACATCGGCCGCCGTCGGGCCCGTGGTGGGGTCCATGCGCATGTCCAGCGGTGCGTCCCGCGCGTACGCGAACCCGCGAGTGTCGTCGTCGAGTTGCAGCGACGACACACCGAGGTCGAACAGAATGCCCTGAACGTGCCGGAGCGAATGGTCGGCAAGCACCGCGGGCAACTCGTCATAGACGGCATGGACGGTCTCGACCCGCGAACCGAAGCGGGCCAGCCGGTCGCGAGACCTCCGTAGGGCATCAGGATCGCGGTCCAGGCCGATGAGCCGGACCTGCGGGCAGCGTTCCAGCACGGCCTCGGCGTGGCCGCCGAGGCCGAGGGTCGCGTCCACCATCACCGCGCCCGGCGTGTGGACGGCTGGTTCGAGCAATGTGACGACGCGCTCTAGCAGCACAGGGACGTGCAGGTCAGATGTCATGGTCTGCGCTCGCCCCCGATCCTTCGCTCAGCCATTGCTCGTTTGCGGTCGTACGACCAGGTCCCCGCCCGCCCTCTCTCCGCGAGCCCGACTCCTGGCACCGGGGAAGGTGCGCCAGGGGACGGTGGACGGGAGATGCGGGCTGGAGGCCTCGCCGTACGTCCGATACGTCCGGCAGCTCAGAACACGCCGGGCAGCACCTCCTCGGAGATGTCCGCGAACAGCGGTTCCTTTTCGGTCTGGTACGCCTCCCACGCGGCGCTGTCCCAGATCTCGACTCGGGTCATCGCTCCGACGACTGTGCAGTCGCGCTGGAGCCCCGCGTATTCGCGGAGCCCCGGCGGGATCGTGACCCTGCCTTGTTTGTCCGGCACCTCGGCACTGGCGCCAGCGGCGAGCATCCTGGCGAAATCACGGGTGCCCTTGTGCGTGAACGGTGCGGCACGCAACTGCTCGGTGAAGTGGGCGAAGTCGGCCTGCGGCCACACGTAGAGGCAACGCTCCTGTCCACGTGTGATCACTACGCCCTCCGCCAGGTCGTCCCGGAACTTTGCCGGAAGAAAGAGCCGGCCCTTGTCGTCCAGGCGAGGGGTGTGCGTGCCGAGGAACACGGCCACCACCTCCCACCGCTGGGCGAGCGTTACCCGCGGGCTCTTTCTCCACTGTCCGCCACTCTACCCCACAATGCCCCACACGCAACCACATTCACGCCATTCACATCCACGCGCCCTCCACTTCGACGCCGATGAGGGAACGAGTGAGACCGCCGAAGCGTCGAAAGTTTGCGAGTGGCTCCCCTGACCTGAATTAGGCGCTGAGACGTAGGGTTATAGGGGGCAATGCCGGACTGAACCCGCAGGAGGACGCGTGACCCGCAGCCCGATCCCACCGATGAGCGCACCTGAAACACCGCCGGCGGGAACCACGCCTGCGATCGGGCTCTCTGACCTCAGTGAAACTGCAGACCACATCCAATCCGCGATCGAGCGCCTCATCTCCGGCAAACCAGAGGTGATCCGCCTGGCCCTTACTGTTCTGCTCGCCGAGGGACACCTGCTGATCGAGGACGTTCCCGGTGTCGGCAAGACGATGCTGGCCAAGTCGCTCGCGCGATCCATCGACTGTTCGGTGTCGCGCATCCAGTTCACGCCGGACCTCATGCCGAGCGACGTCACCGGCGTTTCGGTCTTCAACCAGCAGACTCGCGACTTCGAGTTCAAGCCCGGCGGCATCTTCGCGAACATCGTGGTCGGCGACGAGATCAACCGAGCATCGCCGAAGACTCAGTCCGCGCTTCTCGAGGCGATGGAGGAGCGGCAGGTCACCGTTGACGGCACGACTTATCGGCTTGAGCCGCCCTTCATGGTGATCGCCACCCAGAATCCCATCGAGATGGAGGGCACGTACCCCCTTCCGGAAGCTCAGCGCGACAGGTTCATGGCCCGACTGGCGGTCGGTTATCCCGAGCAGGGAGCCGAGATTTCGATGATCGAAACCCATGCCGGTGCCATCAAGCTCGAAGCGATCGATGCGGTTTCCGATGCTGCCCACATAGCAAAACTCGTCGAAGTAGTGCGCGGCATTCACGTCTCGCCCGCGGTCAAGCAGTACGCCGTCGCACTGGCCGATGCCTCACGCCGCTCCCCCGACCTGCGGCTCGGCGCCTCGCCACGAGCGACGCTCCACCTGATTCGGGCCGCCAAGGCACGCGCGGGGTTGGCCGACCGTGATTACGTGCTACCGGACGATCTACAGGAGTTGGCGGTCCCTGTACTCGCACACCGGCTGCTACCCACCGCCGAGGCGCAGATCGGGCAGCGCGACTCCACCCGCATCGTCGCCGACCTGGTCAGCCGAGTGCCGCAGCCTGACCTGGGCCGATGAGACGAGTACTCAGGGGGCTCACCCGGCGCGGCCGGTGGTTTCTCGCGCTGGGGGCACTCACGGTCGCGGTCGCCGTGGCCGGGGGCATAGCGGACCTGCTGCGAGTCGGAGTCCTACTGGTGGCCTTACCAGTAATCAGCCTGGCCATCGCATTGCGCAGCCGGGTCCGCCTGGCGGCCGGCCGGACCATCGAACCAAGACAGACTCCGGTCAGCACTCCTGCCACCGTCCGGCTCGTCCTGCAGAACCTCGCGCGCATACCGACCGGTGTCTTGCTGGTTGAGGACACCTTGCCGTACGCCCTGGGCAACCGGCCCCGGTTCGTCCTCGATCACGGCTGGTCGCGGTTCCGGCGTGAAGTGACCTATGGGGTGCGCGCGGACGTGCGGGGGCATTACGTGATCGGGCCGCTCACCATCCGGCTCACCGATCCGTTCGGCCTCGTCGAACTGCGGCGTGCGTTCACCGAAACTGGCACGCTGATCGTCACGCCTGCCGTGGTCCCGTTGCCCGCCGTGCGGTTGGCCGGTGAGTGGAGCGGTAGCGGTGAGAGCCGGCCGCGCTCCATCGCCAGTGCAGGAGAGGAAGACGTCACGATCCGCGGCTACCGGCACGGCGATGACATGCGCCGCGTGCACTGGCGCGCGACCGCGCACCACGGCGACCTGATGGTCCGTCGCGAAGAGCAGCCCTGGCAGAGCCGGGCGACGCTGCTGCTCGACAACCGATCGTCCGGCCACGCGGGGCACGGCCAGGACTCCTCACTCGAATGGGCAGTGACGGCGACTGCCTCGATCGGCGTGCACTTGGCCAACCGCGGCTATGCGATCCGCTTGGTCACCGATGAGGGTGGCACGGTGAGCGGTGCTTGGCACGACCCCGGCGCGGGTCCGGGCGAAGCTGAGGCACCCCTGCTCGAGGCACTCGCAGTCGTCGAGTCCACCAACAAGGCCTCCGTCGGGCGCTGGCCGGACCTCATGACCGGCGGCGAGGCTGCCAGTGGCCTGCTCATCGCCGTGCTGGGGCGGCTGCGCCCCGAAGAGGCGGCCGTCGTGGCGAGCCTCCGGCACGGATCGACCGCCGCCCTGGCGATCATGATCGACGCCATGTCGTGGACGTCGATCACGGGGCCGAAGCGTGAGGCCGAAACCGTGCGGAACGCCGAAGCAGCCCAGATCCTGCGCCGCTCCGGCTGGGGTGTTGTCGCGGCCGCCCGCGGAGACGCTGTCCCTGCCGTGTGGGACCGCCTCGGCTTGAGCCGTAGCGTCCTTCCCGCACTCCCCGGGCCTGCCGATTCCGGCCCACAGGCGGCCGGCTCCACCGCAGGAGTGGTGTGATGACCAGATCCGGCCGCCTGACGACCGTCAGCGCGATCGCTGCGTACCTCGCGATCATGCCGTTACTCCCGCTGACCCAAACCGACGGCTGGCTGATCCCCGCCGCCATCGCCATCACTATGGTCGCGTTCACGGGAGCGGCGTTGCGGCGGTGGCGCACACCGCGCGCCGTCGTCCCACTCGTGCAACTCGGAGTGCTGGTCCTGTGGCTCGGCCTGCTGGTGGCTGCGGACGTCGCATGGATGGGCATTGTGCCGACGTCGTCCTGGTTCGAGCGCCTCGGAGTGGTTGTCGGCGAGGGCGTTGAGGCCATGACCCAGTACGCCGCACCGGTGCCGGTCGAGCGCGGGGTGTTGTTCTTCATCGTGGCAGGTGCCGGGCTGGTCGCGATTTTTGTCGAGATCGCGGTGTTCGGGCTGCGCAGGGTCCCGCTGGCCGGACTTCCCCTCGGCGTGATGTACGCGATCGCCGCTTCCACTGCGCGCGAAGGCTGGAACTGGGTCTGGTTCGTCCTGCCTGCGATCGGCTTTCTGTCGCTGCTGGTCTCAGAGGGGCGCAACCGCGTGGCTCTGTGGGGACGGTCCGCATCACCTTCGGCACGACACCAAGGCCTACCGCAGACGGACTCGCTGGCCCGCAGTGGTCGCCGGGCCGGTGCCGTCGCGCTGGCGGCGGCCGTGGCCGTGCCGGCCTGGTTGCCCGCCCTGACGGACGGCTTCATCGGAAGTGGCGGGTCCGGCGGGACCGGCGGCGGCCGCACGATCCGTACCGACAATCCGATCGTGGATCTGCAGCGAGATCTCGTGCAGCGTGAAAACGTCGAGATACTCCGGTACCGGACGAACGCGGAGCGACCGGAGTACATCCGGACAGCGACGTTGGACCTGTTCACCGGCGAGGAGTGGAAGCTTTCGCAGCGCGACGTCCCAGAATCGCAGCGGGTCAGCGAGGGGCTCCCGTGGCCACCGGGACTGTCGCCCTCCGACACCGAAGTCCGCGACGTCACATACGAGTTCGAAATCACCGAGAACTTCGAGTCACGGTGGCTGCCCCTCGCCTACCCCGTTCAAGCCGTCGAGATCGACGGCGATTGGCGGTTCGACATCGCGACGTTGGACGTCGTCACGGCCGGGAATGACGACGTCCACGGCAAGTCGTACCGTGCAACGAGCCTGGCCGTGACGTACGACGCCGCCACCCTGCGCGATGCACCGCAGGCCGTCGACGAACTCCAGGACATGCTCGAGTTGCCCGACGACGTGCAGGAGGCGCTTGCTCCGTACCTCGACG
Organism: Jiangellaceae bacterium; assembly: GCA_036374175.1. Classification (GTDB taxonomy): domain Bacteria; phylum Actinomycetota; class Actinomycetes; order Jiangellales; family Jiangellaceae; genus JASLBX01. Next base: position 31,754 of record DASUUH010000043.1, read on the forward strand.
AAGCCATCGGCGATCTGACCAACCCGCATGACCGGGCAGCGGCGATGCAGTCCTGGTTCCGGTCCACCGGGGGTTTCTCCTACAGCCTCGAGCGCGAACCCGGCACGTCGTCCTCGCTTCTACTGGATTTCCTCACCAACCGCATCGGTTACTGCGAGCAGTACGCCGCGACCATGGCGATCATGGCTCGAGCAAGCGGCATCCCGGCTCGGGTAGCGGTCGGATTCACGCCCGGAGAGCTGCAGGACGACGGCAGCCGGATCATCCGCGGCCACGACTCTCACGCCTGGCCGGAGCTGTACTTCACCGGCGTTGGCTGGGTTCAGTTCGAGCCGACCCCGGCGACCCGCACCAACGCCGCTCCGGCGTGGACACTGCCCGTTCGCTCCACCGACGGCAACGCTGACACACCGCGCAATGATGGCGCCGACGCCGATTCGGCCAGTGACCCCTTGGGGCCCGAGCGGGTCGGCGACCTGCCTGTCGACGACCTGAGCGCGCTGGGCGGCACGTCTGACGGCGGGTCTCGGTGGCTGACCGTGCTGATCGCTGTGGTCGTCCTCGCCGTTCTGCTGTCTGTACCCCAGGGTGTCGCCCACATCATCAGGGCGGCTCGGTGGCGCCGTGCGGAAGGAAACGCGGTCGCAGAGGCCGAAGCGGCCTGGGGAGATTTCCGCGACGCAGTGCGCGACGCAGGCCTTCGCTGGGACGCCGCGGCCACGCCCCGCGGCACCCGCCGGCAGCTTGACCGTCAGATCGATCTCGGCGAGGACTCTGACAACCTGGTATGGCACCTCGTCCGGACCATTGAGCGGGCTCGTTACGCCGCGACGTCGTACGAGGTGCCAGAGCTTCGTGCCGAAGCTCACGCACTACGCCGCCAATTGCTCGACGCCCGGCCACGCCGCCAGCGCGTCAAGGCGTGGCTGTGGCCGGCTGCGGTCCGTGACGTCCTGTCCGCGAGCATGGCTGCCGCAGCAGAAGCGCTGACCTGGTTCGACACAGCGGGAGAGCGGCTGCGAACCCGGTTGATCCCAGTGAGCAGGCGTTGAGCCGCACGGACAGACCCCTGCCGGGGCCGGCTGGCCGCTTACTTGAGGAGCCGGTCAGTGGCCCCGGCCCCCAGGGCCTTCTTCGCGACGCTTGCGCCAGCGCTCTTCCAGACGCTCCATGAAGCGCCGGCGGTCGCTTCGTGCGGCCTGCCGGCCGCCCGACTTTGCCGGTGGAAACTGGCCGATGTCTCCCTCCGCAGGAATGCGGCGCCACGACGTGATCGCAAACCACGCCGAAAAGAGCATGACCACGAACCCGGCCACACCCAGTGCGATGACCGAGGTCATAGCCCCCGTCATCAACATCACGATGCCGACGATGAACGTCAAGCTGGCGAGCAATGTTCGCCGCTGGTAGCGACGGCGCAGATCGGCACCCCTCATCGCCGTGACGAACTTGGGGTCCTCAGTACTCAGCGCTCGCTCCATCTGCTCGAGCAGCCGCTGCTCGTGGTCGGAGAGAGGCACCGTGCCCTCCATCTGTATAGGCGCGAGGCGCGTCACTTACGTTCCTTCCAGCATAAGCGGCCGCCCCGGCGGATGAAAGTCGGCCCGGACTATGTCGCCGCGCCGATTTCCTCCCTACCGCATCGCCAGCACGTGCAACTGGCCGGCGATCGCCCGCAATGCTGGTACTTCGGCCGCCGCGGTCTCGAGCTCCAGCAGGTCCCGCGGCCGCGACGGTTCATCGATTGTTTCTCCCGGAACGAGGTCAGTAAACACTCGGGCGCCGTGAATGCTCTCGATCGTGAAACCGGCAGCCGCTAGCAGCGCGACGATCTCGTCGTTATCGAACCGGCGGCAAAGGGGATCGCCGACCGGCCAGTGCCCTGCAGCGCTACGTAAGACATGCAAGGCGTCGGTGAGGTGTCCCGCCACTGCCCGAGCCAGCACGGCGCCGTGTCGCTGTGCGACAAGCACACTGGCCAGCCCGCCCGGCCGCAACGCGGCGTGCAGCCCCGCCACCGCAGCGGCCGGATCGTCGACGACTTCGAGAACGCCGTGACACACCACGACGTCGACCTGCTCTGACCCGACGATCGCGGCCAGGCTCGCGGCCTCCCCCTGCCGCGCGAAAACGCGATCTTCGACTCCGGCGTCCTTCGCGCGCCGTTCCAAGGTGGCCAGAGCGTTAGGGCTGGGGTCGACGACTGTCACCCGATGGCCTAGTTCGGCAAGCGGCACCGCGAACCCGCCGGTACCACCCCCGACATCCGCGACGGCAAGTCCTGGACGATCTGATGTCGCCATCAGACCGTCCAGGGCCTTGCGGAACGAGTGCCAGACTGTTGCGGTCCGCAGCGGCGGGCGGGCGCTGTTCGTCACAGCGCCCATCCTGGCACTACCGCACCACGCCCTCAGCTGCAGCCGGACGTCGAGCCGCAGCCTTCGCAGACGTAGCAGCTGCCGGCTGGGCGCATCTTCGTGCCGCAGGTGACGCAAAGCGGCGCGTCGGCGCTGGTGCCCTGCATGATCTCCAGCAGCTCGGTGGACGTGTGCGCCTGCTCGGGAGCGTTCTTCGCCGATGCCTCGGGGACTTCGGGCGGCGCTTCACCTGCCGGTGCCGGCCGTGTGCTTTCGATCGGGGCCGACTGCCGGAAGGACTCGACGTCGATGTCGTCGTCCACCGGAGCGTACTCGCCGGTCTCGAGCTGCTGGGTGCGTTCGGCGGCGGTGTAGATGCCGAGCGCGGCCCGATCCTCGAAGGGCAGGTAGTCGAGCGCCAGCCGGCGGAAGATGTAATCGACGACGCTCTGCGCCATGCGCACGTCCGGGTCGTCGGTCATGCCCGACGGCTCGAACCGCATGTTGGTGAACTTCTGGACGTAGGTCTCCAGCGGCACTCCGTACTGCAGTGCAATGGAGATCGCGATCGAGAAGGCGTCCATGATGCCGGCCAGCGTGGAGCCCTGCTTGCCCAGCTTGAGGAAAACCTCGCCGAGCCCGTTGTCGGGATACGAGCCGGCCGTGATGTAACCCTCAGCCCCACCAACGGCGAACGACGTCGTACGGCTCGGGCGCGACTTGGGCAGCCGCTTACGAGTCGGCCGGTATTCGACCACGACCTCCTTGTCAGATTCCGCCGACGCCTTGTTGCCCCTGGCGTCCGACAGCGGCTGGCCGACCTTGCAGTTGTCGCGGTAGATCGCCAGTGCCTTGAGGCCGAGCTTCCAGCCCTGGAAGTAGATGTCCTCGATCTCGTCGACGGTGGCCGTCTCCTGCATGTTCACGGTCTTGCTGATCGCGCCGGACAGGAACGGCTGGATCGCGGCCATCATGTTGACGTGGCCCATCGGCTTGATGGCGCGCTTGCCCATCGCACAATCGAACACTTCGTAGTGTTCGGTGCGCAGGCCCGGCGCGTCGACCACGTGGCCGTGCTCGGAGATGTACTCGACGATCGCTTCGATCTGCTCGTCCTGGTACCCCATCTTGCGGAGTGCTCGGGGCACAGTCTGGTTGACGATCTGCATCGAGCCGCCGCCGACAAGCTTCTTGAACTTCACCAAGGCCAGGTCGGGCTCGACGCCGGTAGTGTCGCAGTCCATCATCAGCCCGATGGTGCCGGTCGGTGCCAGCAGGCTGGCCTGGGCGTTGCGCCACCCGTTGAGCTCGCCGATCTTGTTGCCCTCGGTCCAGACCTTGGTCGCAAGGTCGTGGATCGACCGGTCCATCTCGTCGAGCGGGCGCAGCTGGTCGTTGGCCGCGGCGTGCTTGCGCATGACCCTGGCGTGGGCCTTGGCGTTGCGGGCGAAGCCGTCGTACGGGCCGACAATGCCGGCCAGCTCGGCGGACCGCTTATAGGCAGCGGCCGTCATCAGCGATGTGATCGCCGCCGCGACCGAACGCCCGCCCTCGGAGTCGTACCCGTGACCGGTCGCCATCAGCAGCGCGCCGAGGTTGGCGTAGCCGATGCCCAGCTGGCGGTAGGCCCGGGTCGTTTCGGTGATCGCCTCGGTCGGGAAGTCGGCGAAGCAGATCGAGATGTCCATCGCAGTGATGATCAACTCGACCGCCCGGCGGAACAGGTCGGCATCGAACGTGTCGTCGTCGCGCAAGAACTTCATCAGGTTCAGCGACGCCAGGTTGCACGACGAGTTGTCCAGCGACATGTACTCACTACAAGGATTACTCGCTGTAATGCGCCCCGTCTCAGGGTTGGTGTGCCAGTCGTTGATGGTGTCGTCGTACTGGATGCCCGGGTCGGCGCACTCCCACGCCGCCTTGGCCATCTTGCGGAACAGCGCCTTGGCGTCGATCTCCTCGATGACCTCGCCGGTCAGCCGGGCCCGCAGGCCGAACTTCTCGCCCTTCTCGACCGCCCGCATGAACTCGTCAGAGACACGGACCGAGTTGTTGGCGTTCTGGTACTGCGCCGAGACGATGTCGCGGCCGCCGAGGTCCATGTCGAACCCGGCGTCGCGCAACGCGCGGATCTTGTCCTCCTCGCGGGCCTTGGTCTCGATGAACTCCTCGACATCTGGGTGGTCGACGTCGAGCACGACCATCTTGGCGGCCCGGCGGGTGGCACCACCGGACTTGATCGTTCCGGCGGACGCGTCGGCGCCCCGCATGAAGCTCACCGGCCCGGACGCGGTACCGCCCGAGGACAGCAGCTCTTTGCTGGACCGGATTCGGGAAAGGTTCAAGCCGGCACCGGATCCACCTTTGAAGATCATGCCTTCTTCGCGGTACCAGTTCAGGATCGACTCCATGGAGTCGTCGACCGAGAGGATGAAGCACGCCGACACCTGCTGCGGCGACGGCGTTCCGACGTTGAACCAGACCGGCGAGTTGAACGAGAAGACCTGGTGAATGAGCATCCAGGTGAGCTCGTGCTCGAAGATCTCTGCGTCGCGCGGGCTGGCGAAGTAGCCGTACTCCTCGCCGGCCTTCCGGTAGGTCTTGACGACCCGGTCGACGAGCTGCTTGAGGCTCCACTCGCGGACATCGGTGCCCAGCGCGCCCCGGAAGTACTTGCTGGTGACGATCGTCGAGGCGTTGACCGACCAGAAGTCCGGAAACTCGACACCGCGTTGTTCGAACACGGTCTCGCCGGTCTTCCAGTTCTGCTGGACGACGTCGCGGCGCTCCCACGTCACCTCGTCGTAGGGATGCACACCCTCGGTGGTGAAGATGCGTTCGATCGTCAGCCCGGGCGCGGCGCCGTTGGCCTTGGATCCGGATGCCTTACCCGAACCTCGACGACCTGGGCCGCTCACCGTTTCGGTCATTTCTGCTCCTCCGTCTCCCCCGTCCGAGCCCTGCCTCGGAACGTGTAGTTGTCACGTGTCGTTGCCGTCACCGGCCGCCCTAGCGCCTGCTGCGGTCCGACTCCTGCACCTGGCGGACCGGCTCTGGCACGGTTTCGCCCCGCTCGGCGCGAAGCATGGCGATCTCGGCTTCGAAGTCGGCCAGGCTGGCGAAGTCGCGGTACACGCTCGCGAACCGCAGGTACGCCACTTCGTCGAGAGCGCGCAACGGCCCGAGGATTGCCAACCCGACCTCGCGGCTGGGCACCTCGGCCGAGCCGGTGGCCCGGATCTGCTCCTCGACCTGCTGGGCCAGCCGAGCCAGCGCATCCTCACTGACACCGCGCCCTTGGCACGCCCGCCGCACACCCGCGATGATCTTTTCGCGGCTGAACGGTTCTGTGACGCCGCATCGCTTCACCACGGCGAGCGTGACCTGCTCGACTGTGGTGAACCGCCGGTCGCAGTTGGGACACTGCCGGCGCCGGCGGATCGCTGCACCGTCGTCCGCGGTTCGGCTGTCGACGACCCGGCTGTCCGGGTGCCGACAGAACGGACAATGCATGACCTCACCTTTCCCGTGAGCCGTCCAATGACCGCCGGAAAGTGGACCCTGAGCGGTGCTGCCGAGTGGAAAACCTGTGCATCGCCTGGGGAGAACTTGTGGGCGGTCGACCACAACCTGTGGATGACTTACATCTATGTAACTACTATATATAGGGGTACCGTACGACTCTGACACTGCGACCGCAACCATCTTCGCGGTGTGTTCCAAACCGGCTTCGTCGTCGCAGGTCACGGCTTCACAACTGACGGCTTCGGGTGTGTCGCCGTGTTCAGTCGCCCGCGACGGGCACCACGAGCACGTCGCCAGGTTGGAGGTCGCTGGCCGATTGGAGGCCGTTCAACTCCATTATCTGGTCGACGGTGACCCGCGGGTCGGCCTCAGGTGCGACGCCGCCGGCGACGCGCCACAACGTGTCGCCGGATCTGATGGTCACCGTTGTCGTCTCGGCCGGCACCGGCAACTCGGCCGGCCGGCTCACCATGAAGATGATCGCGGCCGCGAAGACCAGCCAGATGATCCCCACCACAACCCTGCCGCGGCGGGTGAGGCGCGAGCCGTGGATATCGGGTTCAAAGGAGCGTTCACATGCCACAGCACGGGGCGGCCCCGTCACTCCGCGGCGGTGTCGTGGTCGCACCCGCGGTTTCTCGGTGCCGTTCGGCCCCCTTACCCGGCGCACCCTGGGCCGGGCTTCGGTGACGAACGGAACCTCTGCGACCGACCTCACCAGTCGGGCGGACACGGGCATACCGGCGTGCGGCCGCTCTGTCTCGCGCCCCGGCCACGACCCTGTCCGGCCATCGGTCTCCGCCGCCGGAGCGATCGTCACGGTCGTCATCTCGGCCTCCGTACCATCGTCGAAACCACCGGCCCCGTGCGCTCGGCCGGGGCCGCCACCGGTGCCTCGGCCTAGTACAGCCGTTCGAACCGAACCCATGTACGAGTTATACACCCCGGCACTGACAGAGTCGACACGCCATCGAACAGATGTTTTGATCGTGTCGCTGATTCGCGCTAGCCTGCGGACAGCAGGGCCGTTCGGACCTAGCCAGCGGCCAGTAGACGAAGGAGGCATCCCGTGGGCAGCCAGCGCGACGACACGTCCGGCATGGCGACTCCGCCCGAGCACGGCGCTTCGCCGAGCGAGGAGGGCGGCACCGTTCACGAGTTTCCTGACCCTGAGGGCAGCCGCCGGCTCACTCCGCGCCAGCAGCGCGTCCTCGATGCCATCCGCAAGTCGGTTGCACAGCGGGGTTATCCCCCCAGCATGCGCGAGATCGGCCACGTAGCCGGCCTGTCCAGCCCGTCCAGCGTCTCCCACCAGCTCAACGTGCTCGAGAAGAAGGGATACATCCGGCGCGACCTCAATCGCCCGCGGGCCCTCGAAGTCCTCGGCGTCAGTCCGGACGAGATTGGCATCGACGTGAGCGGCAGTGGCGATGAGCGCCCCGAGCCGTCGTACGTACCTGTGGTCGGGCGTATCGCCGCCGGTGGTCCGATTCTCGCCGAGCAAGCGGTGGAGGAGATCTTCCCACTCCCCCGCCAGCTCGTCGGCGAAGGAACGTTGTTCATGCTGCGGGTCGCCGGTGACTCCATGATCGACGCGGCTATCTGCGACGGCGACTGGGTGGTCGTCCGGCAGCAGCCGGTTGCCGAAAACGGCGAAATCGTCGCCGCCATGATCGATGGCGAGGCGACTGTCAAGACCTACAAGCGCGCCGACGGCAAGGTCTGGCTGCTGCCCCAGAACCCTGCGTACGATCCGATTCCCGGCGAGCAGGCGACCATTCTCGGCCGGGTCGTCACGGTCATGCGCCGAGTTTGAGTTGCTCCCCGGTTTGTTCCCGGTTCGCCGCCAGCCGGCGCAGGGCGTCCATTACCACCGCGTGGTCGGTGGTGAACCACATAGGAGGTAGTGAGGCGCGCAGGTAGCTGCCGTAGCGGGCGCGCACCAAGCGGGGGTCCAGGACGGCCACCACGCCGCGGTCGCTCGCACGCCGCACCAACCGGCCCGCCCCCTGGGCAAGGAGCAGTGCGGCATGGGTTGCGGCGACGGTCATGAAGCCGTTGCCGCCCGCACGCTCGACAGCGCGCTGACGCGCCGACGCGAGCGGGTCGTCCGGCCGCGGGAAAGGGAGCTTCTCGATCACTACCAGCTGGCACGCCTCGCCCGGAACGTCGACGCCCTGCCACAACGACAACGTCCCGAACAGGCACGAATTCTCGTCTTCGGTGAACTTACGCACGAGTGTCGGCACGATGTCCTCGCCCTGACACAGCACCGTGATTCCGCTCAGCCGACCCCTGAGCGCGTCGGCCGCCTCGATGGCGGCGCGGCGCGACGAGAACAGGCCCAGTGTGCGGCCGCCGGCGGCGGCGACCAAGTCCGCCAGCGTGTCCACCGCTTCGGGCCGCAGGCCGTCCCGTCCCGGCGGCGGAAGGTGCTTCGCGACGTACAAGATGGCCTGCTTGCCGTAGTCGAACGGCGAACCGACATTAAGCCCCCGCCACCCTGGTGCGCCGTCGCCGAGCAGGCCGAACGAGCGCGCGGCCGGATCGAAGGATCCACCGAGCTCCAATGTGGCCGATGTCGCTATCACCGTCGCATCGCCGAACAACCGCTCGCGGAGCAGCCCGGCCACCGACAGCGGCGCAACCTTCAGCACCCTGCCGCCACGCTCGCGCTCCTCGACCCACACGACGTCGTGTTCGCTGCCTGCCGCGAGCCGTTCGGTCGTGGCGAACAGCTCGTCCACCATCGCCAGCGCAGTGCGGCGTCCAGACTCCGATTCCGGCGCCCGGTCCTGCTTAGCGGTCGCCTTGAATCCGGACTGGACGGCGCGGGCGGCATCCCGGACGTCCACAATCGCGGCCAGCAGCACCGCCGGAAGCGGCGGGTCGAGCCGCCCGGGACCGGCTTCGGTCAGTGTCCGCCGCAGCGGCTCGGCGGCGTCTTCCAGTTCGGCGGCGTCACCGTCATCGACGTACGACCGCACCCGCTTGCCGGTGCGTTCGACGACGCCCGGCCACAACTCGGCCGTCGCCACGCCGGTCACTCGTGACACCAACTCGTGCGCCTCGTCCACGATCACGACGTCGTGCTCCGGCAGAACCGGCACCCCTTCGAGCGCATTGATCGCAAGCAGCGCGTGGTTCGTCACCACGATGTCGGCTGCCGCGGCGTGTGCTCTCGCCCGCTCAGCGAAACACTCCGCCCCGTACGGGCACTTCTGTGCACCGAGGCACTCCCGCGCGCTGACTGAAACCTGAGCCCAGGCCCGGTCGTTCACCCCGGGGTCCAGCCGGTCCCGGTCTCCAGAGCCGCTACTCGTGGCTTGCGCCTCCGCCCACTCCCGGGCGCGCAACACCTCCAGGCCGAGTGCACCGGGCGCGGCATCGGTGACCGGCACGAGTGCCCCGTCATCGTCCGGGACGCCGTCACGCACGCGGTGCAGGCACGCGTAGTTGGCACGGCCCTTCAACGTGGCCGACCGCGGCGTTCGGCCCAACACCGGCGTGACCGCCTCGGCCAGCAGTGGCAGGTCGCGGTCGACCAGCTGGGCCTGTAGGGCCAGCGTCGCGGTGGCGACGACGACCGGCCCGTCGGTCGCCGTGGCCCGCACCACCGCAGGCACCAGGTAGGCCAGCGACTTGCCGGTGCCAGTGCCGGCCTGCACCAGCAGGTGCTCTCGCGACTCGATGGCAGTCGCCACTGCCTCGGCCATCGTCACCTGTCCGGGGCGCTCGTCGCCGTCTAACGCATCGACTGCACGGGACAGCAGCGCCCGGACCTGCCGATGCTCGGGTGTGTCTTGGCGCTGACCGTCCACCACGGCAGGCTATCTAGCCCGGCATGGACAGCGCGAGACACATCCACAGACGCGACACTGTCTAACATCGACAGGAATGGAAGCGATCGAGCGCCAAACGATCAGACTTCACAACGGCCGCCGGCTCGGCTACGCGGAGTGGGGCGATCAGAGCGGCTATCCGCTCATCTACTGCCACGGCTGGCCCAGTGCCCGGTTGGAGGGGCGACTCGCCCATCAGGCAGGTGTCGCCACCGCGGTGCGGGTGATCTGTCCCGACCGCCCTGGCATCGGCCTGTCGGATTACCAGTTTCGACGCACGTTGACCGACTGGCCGGACGACGTCGCGGAACTTGCCGACGCGTTGGGACTGGCACGGTTCTCGGTCCTTGGACCTTCTGGTGGTGCACCCTACGCGGCCGCCTGCGCGTGGAAACTGCGGCACCGCCTCACCGCCGTCGGACTGGTCGCCGGCATCGGGCCGATCGATGCCCCCGGTTCCACCGTGGGCATGAGCGGGACGAACTGGTGGTTGTTCCGGGTAGCGGGTCGCCTCCCATTGGCACCTACCGCTGTGATGAGCCTGGCCGCGGCCCGCGCTCGGCGACCCGAACGACTGCTGAGGAGCGCCACGGTTGCGGACGTGGATCGACCGCACTGGAACCATATGAGGCAGATACTCGAACCGACTATCGCGGAGGCGTTTCGCCGGGGCGGCAAGGGCCAGGCCCGTGAGCTGCGGTTGCTGACCCGGCCGTGGGGATTTCGGCTCGAGGACATTCGTGTGCCCGTTCGGCTCTGGCACGGCGAACGCGACCCCAACTCACCTACTTTCCGAACGAGGGTCACTTGTTCTTCGTCGGCGAGCGGCTGGCGGAGATCCTGCGCGCCCTCCGCCCGTGAATAGGCGCACCAGCGAACCGTGTTCGCAGCAAGCGCAGCAGAGCACTGGACACTGGTCAGGCCTCTCGTGATGGAATCGACTCCGTGACTTACGACGCCGTCCCCCTGATCCCGCGCGATGTTCTGTTCGGCAACCCGGAACGGGTCGCCCCCACCTTGTCGCCCGACGGCACCCGGCTGGGGTTCGTCGCTCCCGAAGAGGGCGTGCTCAATGTCTGGGTCGGTCCGGCCGACGATCCCGACGCCGCGAAAGCGGTCACGCATGACCGCGGCCGCGGCATTCGAACGTTCGCGTTCTGCCACGACGACAAGACCCTGGTCTACCTGCAGGACACCGACGGCGACGAAGACTGGCGGCTCTATGCGCTGGATCTGGCCAGCGGCGAAGCAACTTTGGTGACACCGGGTGAGGGCGTTCATGCCCAGGTGCTGGGGCACAACCGCTGGAATCCGACGACGATGCTGATCGGCCTGAACGCCGACAACCCAGCGCTGCACGACGTGTATCGCCTCGATCTGGCATCGGGAGAGTTCACGAAGATCGAGGCTAATCCCGGGTACGCGGGTTGGCTCGTCGATCCCGATCTGCGGATCCGCGGCGGCATGGCCATGACTGAGGACGGCGGCGCCATTGTCTACGTGCGCGATCTGGACAAGGGGACCGATGAGCCGTGGCTTGAGATCGCCCCGGAGGACGTGGGATCCACCGACGTGTCCGGCTTCAGCAGAGACGGCGCATCGGTGTATCTGCGGTCGACCATCGGTGTCAACGCCGCCCGGTTGATCCGGGTCGAGCTGGCTACTGGCGAGCAGACCGTACTGGCCGAAGATGCCGAGTTCGACGTCGGCGGCGTCCTCAGCGATCCTGAGACACTCGTTCCGCAGTCCGTGGTCTTTCTTAAGGACCGTGAGGAATGGGTCCACCTCGATCCCGAGATCGGCGCCGAAATCGATGACCTTCGCAGCCGGCTGCGTGGCGAGGTCGGTATCTCCCGGCCGGTGCGCGACGACCGCCGCTGGCTGGTCAGCGACATGCCCTCCGACGGCGCTGTGCACTACTACGTGTACGACCGCAACTCGCGCGATCTGAAGTTCCTGTTCTCACACAAGCCGGCGCTGGACGAGTACCACCTCGCGCCGATGGAGCCGTTCCGGTTCACCGCGCGCGACGGGCTGACCATTCACGGGTACGTCACGTTCCCGCCCAAGGCCGAACGGGTCGGCCTGCCGGCGGTGCTGAACGTGCACGGCGGTCCCTGGGTGCGCGATACGTGGGGATACGACCCGGAGGCGCAATGGCTGGCCAACCGCGGCTACGTGTGCATTCAGGTCAACTACAGGGGCTCCACCGGGTACGGCAAAGCCTTCGGCAACGCCGGTGACAAGCAGTGGGGTCGGGCGATGCACACAGATTTGATCGACGCCGTCGAGTACTGCGTCGCACAGGGTTGGATCGACCACGACCGGGTGGGCATCTACGGCGGTTCGTACGGCGGCTACGCCGCGCTGGCCGGGGCCGCGTTCACCCCGGACGTGTTCCGTTGTGCGGTCGACATGGTCGGGCCGTCCAACCTGCTTACGCTGCTCGCCTCGGTTCCGGAGTACTGGAAGCCGATGATCGCGTTCATGTATGCCAAGGTCGGCAATCCCGAGACCGAGCGCGACATGTTGTGGGAGCGCTCGCCGCTGTCGCGAGTGAACGATATCCGGATTCCCGTCCTCGTCGCCCAGGGCAAGAACGATCCGCGGGTGAAGGTCGCAGAGGCCGAACAGATCGTGGCCGCCCTGAAGGACAAGGGCATCGACCATGAATACCTGCTGTTCGAAGACGAGGGCCATGGCCTGGCCAAGCCGGAGAACCGCGAGCGCTTCTACGCATCGGTCGAGACGTTCCTCGCCACGCACCTCGGTGGCCGCGAGCAACAGCCCGAAACCGCCTGAACCGCCGCGCCCGGTTAGCTCACCTGATCGTCGCGGCGTACGGCTCCAGCGCAGCGGCGAGGCCCTCGGACACCCGGGCGTGCACGCGCGTCCCCCCCGTCTCGTGCTCGATCGAGAGCACCTCGCCGGAGCGATGAACCTGCGACACCAATTCGCCGCGGTCGTACGGGACGAGTGCCTCGATCTCGACCGGCGGCTTGGGCAGCTCACTCTCGAGCAGCGACTGCAGCTTGTCGATGCCCTCGCCGGTGTAGGCAGAGACCGGTACGGCATGTGGCTCGGCCCGTAGCAGGCGTGCCACCGTGGCATCGTCCGCGGCGTCGATCTTGTTGATCACCACGATTTCCGGCACCTTTTCCGCGTCGACATCCGCCAGCACGGAGCGGACCGCGGCGAGCTGGCCCTCTGGGTCGGGGTGCGCGCCGTCGATGACGTGCAGCACCAGGTCGGCCTCAGCTACCTCTTCGAGCGTGGACCGGAACGCCTCCACGAGCTGGTGCGGGAGATGGCGCACGAAGCCGACCGTGTCGGTCAATGTGAACACCCGCCCGTCGGACGTGTAGGCCCGCCGCACTGTCGGGTCGAGAGTGGCGAACAGCGCGTCCTCGACGAGCACGCCGGCGTCGGTCAGGCGGTTCAGCAGCGACGACTTGCCGGCATTCGTATACCCCGCGATGGCCACCGCTGGCACCGAACGGCGCCGCCGTTCGGCCTTTTTTGTTTCGCGCGCCGTCTTCATACCGGACAGCTCGCGGCGCAGCTTGGCCATCCGGGTGTTGATCCGCCGCCGGTCGGTTTCGAGCTTCGTCTCACCGGGTCCTCGGGTACCTACACCGCCGGTAGCCCCGCCAGCGCGGCCGCCGGCCTGCCGGGAGAGAGTGCCACCCCACCCGCGGAGGCGCTGCGCAAGGTATTCGAGCTGAGCAAGCTCAACCTGAGCCTTGCCCTCTTTGCTCTTCGCGTGCTGGGCAAAGATGTCGAGGATCAGCGCAGTGCGGTCCACGACCTTGACCTTGACCGCGTCCTCGAGGTTGCGCAGCTGAGCGGCTGAGAGTTCGCCGTCACAGATCACCGTGTCGGCACCGGATGAGAGCACCACCTCGCGCAACTCGTTCACCTTGCCGGATCCGATGAAGGTGGCCGGGTCAGGCTTCCCCCTGCGCTGGATCAGGCCGTCGAGCACTTGCGCTCCGGCCGTCTCGGTCAGCGCCGCCAGTTCGATAAGCGAGTTCTCGGCGGCCTCGGCGGTGCCTTCGGTCCACACACCGACCAACACGACGCGCTCAAGGCGCAACTGGCGGTATTCGACCTCGGTGATGTCCTGAAGCTCGGTCGACAAACCGACGACACGCCGTAGCGACTGGCGGTCGGCGAGGTCGAACTCCCCCGTGGTGGGCGACCTGTCGTCAGGGGAAGGGACGTCCGCAATCGAGTCGTCAACTCGGTAGGGATCGTAAGTATGGCCTGGCTCTGCTGTCATGCTCCTGCTTTCAACACCGCTGACGGGTGAACTGTTCCCGCACATAAGCGTTGCATGCCGCCGCCGGGCTTGGCACCTGCTTAATCGCGCGCCGTCGCAACGCCTCACGCCAACGAGCGGTTCGCCTGCGTGGCGGAGGCGGCACGCCGAAGCGCAGCCGCAGCCCGCATCGCGGCGGCCCGCCGCGCGAACTGGCTTTGTGCGCGGCGTTGGCTACGCATCGCGACTTCGTGCAGCACGGCCTCTCGCCGCCGCTGATCAGGCCCGCTCATGCCGCCCTCCCCTGTTATTAGGTAGGACGTACGGACCAGCCCCAAAGATGCTGTGAGCTACGTCACACTGGCTCTGCCGGCCTCGACCTTGCCTGGCAGCTCGACGGAGCCCGACACACCGAGCACCGCTGGGCCGGTCAGGAGCAGGACTCCGTCCGGGCGCTCGGCGACCTCAAGCGTGCCTCCTGGGACGTCGACCCGGTAAGTCAGGCCGCGGCCTACGCCGTCCCGCCGCATGGCCGCCCACGCCGCTGCGCACACGCCGGTGCCGCATGAACGCGTCTCGCCGACACCGCGCTCCCACACCCGCATGGCGATGTGCTGCTGCCCGCGCGGTACGACGAACTCCACGTTGGCGCCCTCTGGAAACACCGAGGACGGCTTGACGGTCGGCGGCTCGATCAGCCGGCCCGGTTCGTCCAGATCATCCACGAAGACGACGGCGTGCGGGTTCGGCACCGAGACCGGGGTGGCGGGCCACTGCCGGTCGCCGACGCGGACGAAGGACTGCACCCGGGACGGCGCCGGCCGGGCGGTGCCCATCTCGACCGTGATGGCGCCGGTACGGTCCGCGTGTACGGTCCGGATGCCGCCCCGCGTAGCCACGGCCACTACCGGCGTCGAAGCGAGCCCTGATTCCCAGAGATACCGGGCCATCACCCGAATGCCGTTGCCACACATCTCGGCTATCGAACCGTCGGCGTTGCGGTAGTCCATGAACCACTCGGCGTCTTCGGCGACGGCTTTGGTTTCGTCCTCGAACTCGCTGCGCACGACGCGGATCACCCCGTCGGCTCCAATGCCGGCGTGGCGGTCGGTCAGTCGGCGAATCACATCCGCGGTCAACGCCGGGTACGCCGTCCCGTCCGGGTCAGGCAGCAGCACGAAGTCGTTTTCGGTCCCGTGGCCCTTGACGAAGCGGAATCTGGTCACGGGCGACGATCGTATGCCCTGCTTAGGTGACGAGTGCAACGGCCCGCGGAACCAGCTTGGCATCGTCGTACGGCAGCCAATGAATTCGATCGTCCTTGCGGAACCAGGAGTCCTGCCGCCGGGCGAACCGGCGGGTGGCTCTTGTCGTCTCGGCTTTGGCCTGTTCTTCAGTCCAGTCCCCCGACAGGTACCGCAGCACCTGCGCGTATCCCAGAGCGCGGCTGGCCGTCCGGCCGCGGCGCAGCCCGGCGGCTTCAAGCCGGCGGACCTCATCGACGAACCCGCCTGCCCACATGCGTTCGACGCGGGCGGCGATCCGGCTGTCCAACTCGGCCCTGGGTACGTCGAGGCCGATCTGCACCACGTCTTCGTACGCGTACTCCCGGGGCGGTAGTGACGCGGCGTAGGGACGTTCGGTCAGCGAAATGACTTCGAGGGCACGAACGATCCGGCGGCCGTTCGTGGGCAGGATGCCGGCGGCAGCCGCCGGATCGAGTGCCTTGAGCCGATCGTGCAGCGTCGCAGCACCCACTTCGGCGAGTTCGGCTTCGAGTTCGGCGCGCAGCCGCGGGTCGGTACCCGGGAACTCGAACCGGTCCAGCACCGCACGAACGTAGAGGGCACTGCCGCCCACCAGGACCGGCGAGACGCCCTGCGCCACACACGCGGCGATGAGCGACCTGGCCAGCTGCTGGAACTCGGCCACCGTCGCCGGCTCAGTGATGTCCAGAATGTCGAGCAGGTGGTGGGGCACGCCTTTGCGTTCGTCGGGAGTGAGCTTCGCAGTGCCGATGACCATGCCGCGATAGAGCTGCATCGAGTCGGTGTTGACCACTTCGCCGCCGACCGCGAGCGCGAGTTCAATGGCGAGCTCACTTTTACCGGCCGCGGTCGGACCGACGATGGCGACGATTGGAATCCTGCTCACGTGGCCGACCCCGCTCAGCCGTGGCGCTCCCACACGGCCACGAAGTAGCCCACGCCGTACGGCGCCCGGTGGTACAGGATCTCGGCGTCGAGGATTGCTTCGCCTGCTGCCCCGGCCAGCACCTGCCACGAGGCCCGCCCGCCGGCGGTGACGTCGCGGGCCAGATCGGCGTCGAGCGCGACCAGGCCCGCAGGATCACCGGAGTCCAGCGTAGCCAGCACCAACCGGTCGAACTCCTCGCCCCTGGGATCGAACGGCCTTGGTGCGTGGGCCGTGCGGCACGCGGCGCCGTCGCCCATCACCAGCATGCCGACCCGATCCGCCGACTCGGCGAGCAGGGTGCCCAGCGCCACGCACTCTTCGACGCGAGCGTCGTGGGCTACGAGTTCACCGCGCACCGGTCCGTCCCAGCCATACCGGTCCAACAGCCAAGCCGCCACCAACAGTGGCAGGGCCAGGCCATCCTCACCCCCGTCTCCGCTGCCGAGCGCTATGCGGATGGGGTTGCCGTACGCGCCGAAATCACCGGTCGATCCAGGTGGCACCGTCCTGGTCTGGTCACTACTGCCGACCACAACAAGCACCTCAGGTGCTGCGGCCGCCACCGCGTCGAGTGCCGTCGTGCACGCTTGCCGGAGCTCATCGAGCTCTCCCGCAGCGCCAGCGGCGAGCTCGGGCACAATTCCCGGCGGATGCGGGCAGATGGCAGCGGCTACCAACACGGATGCGAGGTTATCCCACGATCGCGCAGACATCCGGGCGCCGGGCGTCGATCTCGGCCCTGGATTCGTGGTCGAATATCGACTGTGACCGATCCCGACGAAGTGATCCGAATCGCTGCCGCCGCATCCGTGGTCCTGCTCGGCGTCGGCATTTCGCTCGCATGGCTGCCCGCCGTCAGGTACGGCGGCGGGGTCGCGCTGCTGGCTCGCGTACTCATCACCGTCGGCACCTTT
>DASUUH010000044.1:0-23067 GCA_036374175.1 Jiangellaceae bacterium
CTAGGGGCCGTAAACCGCGATGCGCCACTTGACCCGCCCGCCCGGCAGGCACTGGGTCAGCGCGGCGATCTGGCCGTGGTCGCGTCGAGCAGGTCGGCCCCGCTTCCATTCGAAGTAGCTGCTGGTACTTTGGTACTTGTACCGCTAAGACGAGCGAGGGAGAACGGGTCCATGGCTGCCGGCACCGCGCCGATCAAGGTCGACCTCGCCACCGATGAGCTGGTGTCCCACGCGGCGCACTTCCTGTCGCGCTCGAAGAAGGACATTGTTGATGCCGCGGTACGCGAGTACATCGACGCTCACCGCGACGAGATCAACGCCGGAGTCAAGGCTGCGCTCGGCCGGCTCAACGGCTCCGATGCTGCCGCGGACTCGCTGATGACCGGTCTCAGCGCCGACGAGCTCGATGACCTTGGTGGCCTGCCGAAGTAGCGCGGCGGGTGGCGGTCGATCTAACCCGCCGTGTTCTTCTCTGGCATCGGGGGATGGCTCAGCTCTCGGATGGCGTGCGCCCCACGAAGCGATGTCTTGCTGACCTCGACCTAACACTGCCCGACCTCGGCCACCCTCTCGCCGAGATCGACCATCCGGTCGTAGCAGCGGCACAGACCGTCCTGCGACAGTGCGACGCGCGGAGCCGAGCGAGTCCTGGCTCTCAGCGACCGAGTGTGGTTCAAGGTCAAGACCAGTGATCAGCGAGCGATCGTCACCGAACTGCGCGGGACTGAACTTCCAGACGGGCTTCCGCCCGGAGTCGGCGTCTGGTGGATCGGTGCAGCCGGCCGCCGCCAGGCAGACAGTCCTCAGCGCGACTTCTACGTATCGATCCAGGCGCGAGTGCACCTCTGGCAAACCATCTTGACAGTTCACCTGCTCCCTGTTGAGTGGGACTGGAACCGCCTTGGCGCCGAACAGGCCGTCGCCTGGCGACGCGAGATGAAACGTATCGTCATCCGGCTCATCGCGATGTCGCTCACCACGGGGCGATTTGCTATCGCTGAGTTCCGGAACCATCGCGTGAAGGCGCTCGTCCGCGCCGACGACGGCCACATGGCCTACCTAACCATCATCGCGGACGGAATCCCCGTCCCACAGGTCTTCGCCCTGCTAATCGACTGCGTCCCTGGCGTCTCAACTGACGACTGGCAGCCCGAGCCGACTCCGCTCGCGGCCATGGAACCAGCGCCGGGAGAGATCATCTGGTCGACACTGCTCCCGTCGGAGGTCGCCAGCGCGATCCTCGAGCTCGACGCCAATGCTGCGGTCTTCTCAGCAAGGTGAGTAGCCGTGCTCGAAGTTGGTGAGGACGAGCGACGCATCTGCTATTCGGCCGATCTTGCTGGGGTTGAGGCTGGTGTGTTGGAGGGTCCGCCGAAGGACGCCGCTACCTCGGGCTCGACGTCCTAGCTCGCGCCCAAGCCGTCCCCGGCGTCGCGGAGGTGACCCCGAACCGAACCCCGGGCCCTCTCGGTCTAACCCAACCTGCGAAGCATCACACGCCGTAGACGCCAGCGGATTTGACCCTCGTGCGGACGGCTTCGTCACCGGCTTGTTATCCGCCATGTCGCTCGTCAACGTTCTGTGGATGCGGATGGCCACTGCTTGAGGTGTTGGGGGGTGGGAGTTGGGTTTGCAGGCCGGCGATGAGGATGTCGAGGCCGCGGTCGAGTTCGGTGGCTCCGTCATAGTCAGCGAGGACTGGGGCGAGGCTGCGGAGGAGGGGGAACTCTTGGATCGGGAGTCGATGCAGGCCGAGGCGGAGCAGGGCGTCGGACTCGTCGGGGTTGTCAACCAGTTCTTGGAGTTCGTTGAGGATGTGGCCGTTCAGGAAGCCGAAGAATGAGCGGTAGAGGTGCAGGGCGTCGGGGGGACTGAAACCGGCTCGGATGAGCAGTGCGAGGATCGCCTCCAGTGGCCGTAGCGTGCCAAGGGGGCGCAGAGCCAGCGGGGTGGCCAGTGGCCGTGTGACCAGGAGCGGGACGACCTGGGGATGGGCCAGGGCCAGATCCCTGAAGCTGTGCGCAATGGTGCGAAGCTGACCTGTCCAGTGGCCGTCGATGTTGTCCACGTTGAGCTGGTCGAGGACCACTTCGGCCACGCCGTCCAGCAGGGCGGCCTTGTTGGGGGCGTACCTGTAGAGCGCCATCGGATCCCGGCCCAACGCCTTCCCGAGGCGCCGGATCGACAGACCGTCAATCCCGTCTCGGTCGATGATCTCTAGCGCGGTGGCCAAAATGACCTCGCGGCTGATTCGTTCGCGTCGACCCGGCTGGCGGGCGGCTTCGTTGGCATCCATCAGATTGGTCCTCACAGTTGAACCGTTGGACGCCGAGGTGGCCGCCAGTGGATCGATGGCAACATCGCGGGAGAGCGAAGTCTTAGTGTAGGTCTTCACTGTAGACCTACGCTGTTGACAATGGCGAGTCCGGGGTGTTCACTGGTAACTAAGCCGTAGGGCCTGCGCGACGACCCGGAGTGTCTGGTCTCCAACTTTTCGCCCCTCGTTCGCTTTCGCCGAAACCCGCGGGCTCAGGACATCCGTCCTAGAGCGACACGCGCACCTCCGTTGGAGCGATCATGAACACCGCCAAACCTGACACGCGCCAAAACTCCACTTCCAGCCTCGGTGCACGGTCTGCGCCGATGAGCGCCCGTACCCTGGCGATTTCGCTGTTCGCGGCATTCGTCGTCGGCGGCGTGCTCGCCGCAGCGGTGCCACTGTGGGCGCTCGTGCTCATCGGCCTCGTGGTTGGAGCAGGTTCGCTCTACGCCATGGACCGCGCCGGCTCACGATTCTGACAGCACGAACGACTCGGCACGTCAACGCCCGCGAAGACATTAAGGATCATCATGACAACCACCGACCCCGCGAACAGCCCACGTGAGAGCGGCGCGCCACCGCGCGGCAACCACCACAACGGCGACCCCGCCCCTCAGCCAGCACAGCGCACCGCGGATTCTGCGCCAACAGCCGAAAGGGCCACTCCGGTCCGAAGCACTACGGCGCGGCGAAGCCGCCTTGGCAGCATGTGGGTCAGCCTGATCGGCATGAGCCTAGTCCTGGTCATTCTGCTGATCTTCGTCCTGCAGAACCCCACCCGCACAGAGATCAGATTCCTGTGGATGGACGGACGGCTCCCCATCGGCGTCGCCCTGCTCTTCGCGAGCATCGCCGGCATCCTCCTGGTCGCCATCCCCGCCACCGGACGGATATGGCAGCTACGCCGGGGGATACGACACAACCACACACCATGACGACCAAGTACCGGCCGGCGGCCGGTACTTCATCCACACCGCCAGCCGTGCACGGCACCGCCCCAGCAGCGCCGGCAACGGGCGCCGCGCGGGTAGCGTTCAGGGTCATTGGCCGTCCAAGTGATCACGCGGCCCTCGACGGGTCTGGTGGCCACATTCCCGCGACCTTGCCGCCGAACTGCCGGCACTGGTCGCAGCACTGGGCGCTCGTGGCTTTGCGACAGGACGAGTCTCGTACAGCCGCCAGTCATGGGACGGGGTGTTGAAACGGTTGCTCGTCGCCGGGCACGTCATCCGGCTGGGGTGGTTTCGCACCATCGACCCGAACTCGGTGAGCATGACCAGCCGCGACGGCCGAGAACGGATCGATCTGCTCATCGTGCCATCGGCAAGCGACCCGCAACTCGCCTCGCGGGCCTTTGAACGGGTGCTCGCCCCGGCCAACCGTGGCCGCGCCAGTGCGACCTTGGCCGCCGCCGCAGCAAGCCTCGCCGGCGCGCAGGCGGATGCTGCGGCTCAGACGGTCTGGGAATCTGAAGGCGGATCAGAGCATCCCACATGAGTGGCACCGGAGTCGCCTCAGCCGCGCTCGCGTTCTTACTGCTACGGGGTGTACAGCTCGGCGTCGGCGATGGGCTCGGTGCAGGCGTACTGGCCGCAGTACTTGACCTTGTCGCCGCCGGCAAAGAGGACCTGCCCGTTCGGCAGCAGGGCGGCGCCGGCGGAGGCGTAGGGGTAGACCATCGGCCCCGTCGCGGTCCAGGTGCCGGTGGCGGGGGAGTAGACATCGCCGGTGCCGCCGCCGGCGACGAGCACCCGGCCGTCGCCGAGGAGCGCCCCCGTCGCGCCGTAGCCGTTCATGCTGCCGGTCGGACTCCACTTGCCCGAGGCCGGGTCATAGAGCTCGGCCGAGCGGAGGGCGCTCGGGTTGCCGCCGCCGGCGACGAGCACCCGGCCGGTGCCGAGCAGGGTTGCAAACGCGCCCTCGCGGGCGGTCGCCATCGGCGCGACGCGCGACCACCGCCCGCGGGCGGGATCGTAGAGCTCAGCGCTCCGCAGCCAGCCGGTCGCATTGGAGCCTCCTGCGACCAGGACGGTCCCGTCGGGCAGCGGCGTCGCGGTGTGACTCCGGCGGGCTGTCCGAAGGCTGCCGGTCGACGTCCAGCGGCCCGTCGCCGGGTCGTACAGCTCGGCGCTGGCCTGGACACCCGTACCGTTGCCGGACAGGCCACCGACGACGAGCGCCCGCCCGTCGCGGAGCAGCGTGCCGGTCGCGTCGATCCGGCCGACGCTCATGGCCCCGGTCGGCGTCCAGCGGTTGGTCGCGGGGTCGTACAGCTCGGCGCTGGCGAGGTACGAGCCGCCGCCGGCCACGAGCACGCGCCCGTCGGCCAGGCGGACCGCCACGTGCAGGCCGCGCGGTTCGTTCAATGAGCCGCCCGCGAGCCAGGCACCACCGGCCGAGTCGTACAGCTCCGTGGTTAACTCACTGGCACCGCCGACCACGAGGACGCGCCCGTTACTGAGCCGCGTCGCGGTCAGGCTCGCGCGCGCAGTCGACATGCTTGCCGTCGCCGTCCAGCTGTTGCTCGAAGCTGCGCTCACAAGCGACTGCTGCATCGTCGCAGCCGCAAGCCGCACCGAAAGAGCGCCTTCACGGAGCGAGCTCGAGCCCGAACCCCAGCCGAGTCCAGGCGCCGCGAGTACCAGCAGAGCGCAAGTAGTGAGCGTCAGGTACCTCATCCTCATGACGAAGGCCCCCATTTCGCCTGAATGAACCTGCCGAGCGTAACAAGGAAAACCTTGCGCTTACCCTGACCGGGGCCTTACAGGACCCTTACGTCACCAGCGCGGGATTGCGTGTCGAGGTGTGACTCCGGTGCGAGCTTCAGCCTGGTGTGATCTCCACGGCATGGAAGTCAATCCCGCTGAAGACCGCGCCATGCTCCAGCACGCGAAGCGTCGAACTGGACGGCCGGTTCCGGCGCTGAACCACTATCGGGCACCTGACAGTCTTCGTGCTGTGAACACGAAGGCGTGGATCAGCGCAGCAGGGTGGCACTGCGGCCCGGCCGTGACACGGTTCGTGACGCGAAACGGCGTCAACTCACGGGGCTTAGAGTGACTGATGCGGACGACAGCGTGGCTGTAGTTGCTGGTAGGGGCCAGGTGAGGCGCAAGGCGTCCGCCTTGTAAATCGGGCGGTTAGGGGTTCGAGTCCCCTCGCCGGCTCTCACCGGTTCCCAACATCCTGCTCAATAGATGATTGACATCGCTCAAGTAATGAGCGATTATCGGGTGGTGCGTCCGCCCGAGCCGCCGCTGTTGCCGATCTTGCGATCTCGTCTGGTCGGGGATGTGCTGGCGTTGCTGGCCTCGGACCCGGAGCGGTGGCGCGGGATGGATGAGCTTGCCGGCCGGACGGGCGGAGCGTATCCGACGGTGACGCGGGAGGTGCGACGACTGGAGCAGGCTGGCCTAGTGGAGGTCGAAGAGGTCGGCCGGTCGAAGAGGGTGCGCCTGGACACGACCAGCCCGCTCTACCGGCCGCTGGCGGAGCTCATGCTGCGGGCGTTTGGCCCAGTCGTCGTGATCAGAGAGGAGTTCGCCGGTCTGCGGGGTGTCGACGAGGTGTCCATCTTCGGTTCCTGGGCGGCCCGATACTACGGCGAACGGGGGGCTGCTCCGAACGACATTGACGTGCTTGTGGTGGGTGGTCCAGATCGGGACGACCTGTACTCCGCCGCTCGGCGGGCCGAGCGGCGGATCGGGCTACCGGTCAACACAACAATCCGTCGTACTGATGACTGGGCGCAGGCTGACGACTCGTTCGCCCGGCAGATCAAGGCCTCACCCAGGGTGATCGTTGCCGGGTCGGGAGCGGAGTGATGGCTCGCTGGGAGCGAGGCGCTGACCGAGTCGAGGAGTTGATCGCGCGTGGCGAGGTGCAGCGAGTCCGAGGTGGTAAGGACGCGGCTGTCGCGTTGCTCGAGATGTCCAGCAGGCACATCGAGGCCGCGAAGAAGAGCGTGGAGGTCGACCCGGCCGGCGCATACGCGTTGGCCTATGACGCAGCGCGCAAGGCGAGCACTGCTGTGCTCGCCCATCAGGGGCTACGGCCGACCAGCCGCGGAGGGCACATCGTGGTCGTCGAAGCAGTCGAGGCACAGTTCCCCGGCGTTCCCGGCCTGAAATCACTCGACCGGCTGCGCCGCCGCCGCAACCAGGCGGAGTACCCCGACCCGGCCGGTTATGACCCCATCACCCTCGACGAAGCCGAAGAGGCGATCGCAGTCGCTAGTACTGCAGTCGACTCGTCGCGCCGGCTGATTGAGCGACCGAAGATTGGGCTGTTCCGCTGACAGCAAGCCGTGGCAGCCCTCGCGTGGTGCGGGTCGTGGTGCGAAATGAAGTCACCTGATGCGCCGTCCCGGCATGGCGACGCGGACCAGCCGAGCGACGTTCCGTGCCAAGACCTCCTCTCGCACCGCGTGTTCGAGGGCGGTCCGCAGCGTGGCGCGGACGTACCGCACCGACCGCTGGCTCAGCCCGGATGCACGCAGGTCGTCGAGCATGAGCCGAACGTCACAAGCAGTGATTCGCGGGTGAGTTCTGGCCCCACTTGGGAACGAGTTTTGGCCCCACCTGGACGTCGTGATCTTGGTTTGCGGCAGCGAGTTGGGGGCCGCACTTGTTGATCTTGATCGGCTGGTCAGGGCGTGATCGTTAGTCGGTCGAGGAGGCCATTGCGCTGAATTGGAGGCTGTCCAGGAACGCGGCGGCCGACGGGCCCTCGACCCGCGAGTCCCGCCGGATCGCAGCGAACAGCTCGACCTTGCTCCGGGGCATGCTGCCGCTCCCTCAGACAATCAGCACACACCGCATCATCCTCCGACGATCGTGGTGGGTCCAGAACTTCCTGGAACCAATTCCGTGATCAAGCCCGTCGGGCCATCACTCCCTGGCCGCGTGGAGGAAGCGCGCTTAGCGCCTCGTCTCGTACCTGGTCAGGACGACCCCGCCGGGAAACGTCCGCGTCTCCACCAGGTTCAGGTTCACCCAGCCATCCAGCGCGGTGAAGAACGGCGTTCCGCCGCCCACCAGGACCGGATGGGTGACGATCGTGTACTCGTTGATCAGCCCGGCCCGCATGGCCGCCCCGGCGAGCGTCGCGCCACCAACCCTCATCGGCTCGCCGTCCTCGGCCTTGAGCCGGGTGATCTCCGCGACCGCGTCGCCGGTGACCAGGCGGGTGTTCCAGTCGACCTTCTCGATCGCCGAGGAGAACACCACCTTCGGCGTGTCCCGCCAGTTCCGCGCGAACTCGATCTCCGCCGGGGTGGCATTGGGCTGCTGGTCGCCGGTCGGCCAATAGGAACTCATGGCCTCCCACAGCTTGCGCCCATACAGCAACAGGCCGATCGCCCGCTCCTGATCGAGCCACCACTGAAACAGCTCGTCGCTCGGCCCGCTCCACCCGAGGTCGTCGCCGGGCGCAGCGACGTAGCCATCCAGTGTCAGGTTCATGCCGTAGATCAGTTTCCGCATCGCGACATGCCTTCCGTCAGTCGGTCTCGGAAGTTTAGACCGGTTCAGCGCACGAAACTGATCGGTGCGCGATCTGGCTCGCAGGTGACTGAGATGTGTAACATGTTGAACATGAGTACACACAGCCTGCGTGACCTGCGCAACAAGCTCGGCTCGGTCGTCCGGGAAGTCGCCATGACCGGCGAAGAGGCCATCGTCACCGACAGCGGCACCGAGGTAGCCGTCATCATCTCGATGGCCGACTACGAACGGCTCCATGAGCATGCCGACGTCGCGGACGCCCTGCGCCTACGGGGAATGCGCGCGGAAGGATTCTCGGCCATGTCCATGGCCGAGATGATGGACGCTCTCGGCGTGAGCGCCGATGAGGTTCTCGCGTCGTGAAGGTTGAGTTCCACCCTGAGGTTCTCAAGCAACTTCAACGCCCGCCGCGCGACGCCTTCGAAACAGCCCTTAAGAAGATCATCGACCTGACCACCGAGCCGCGGCCGCACGGCGCGAAGAAACTCGCCGGCAGTGACCACGACTGGCGCATCCGGTTCGGCCAGTACCGGATCGTGTACGAGATCAACAACGACCAGCAAACCTTGACGGTCTTCACTGTGGCCAAACGCAGTGACGTCTACCGGTAGCAGTCAGAGGCAACGGTCGCCGACCGCCTTCCCCGCGCCGCGGCCGTCTCCGGCCCGCACTCTGCGCGTCAAGGGCGGCGGGCATTCACCGGCTCTCGACCGGTGCTCATTGATTTATTGACATCGCTCAGGTCCCGAGCACGACCATGGTGTTCGCGGACGCCGCTGGCGACCTTCCGTAGGAGTGGCCGCTCTCGAATCACCCACGCCGCCGGCCGACGTCACCTCAACGGCGCGCGTCCCGACGTTTTCGGCCGGCGGTCGCGGGTATGGCGCAGCGGCATCAGTTACCTCACCGGCATGGAGAAGATCATGGCACGAAACACGATATTGCACGCGCTGCACGACGTTGGGCTCGCCGCCTGGTTCGGCGGAACTCTGGCCAACGCGATTTCTTTGAACCCGGCCGCCGGGGCCGCGGGTGATTCCAAGAGCACGGGCGCGGTCGCGAACGTCGGCTGGGATCGATGGACTCCGGTCAACGCCGCGGCGATCGGTGCCCATCTCGTCGGCAGCGCAGGTTTGCTAGGTGCGAACCTGCCCCGGCTCTCGGCGCAGCGCGGCGTCGCGGCCATGTCGCTGGCGAAGACGGCCCTGACGATGGCGGCCCTTGGCGTCACCGCCTACAGCAGAGCGCTGGGCGCGAAGGTGTCGAAGCACAACGATGTCCCGGCCGAGAGCGGCACAGAGCCCGCCGCGTCGACGCCGACTGACGCCGCCGCCGCCCAGCGCCGGTTGTCCACGCTCCAATGGGCCGTCCCCGCGCTGACCGGCGCAATCGAGGTGGTCAGTGCCTATGCGAGTGAGCAGCAACGAGCGACAGAGGTGCACAAGGGCGTGTTCAGCCGCTTCTTTGGCTGACGTGGTGAACAGGCGAGCGCCGGCCAAGCATGAGTCCGCCGGACTCTTGGCCGGCGCCGCCGGATTGCTGCTGGGTGCCGCGTTCGGAGCCGCGGGGGTCCTTCGGCGTGGGAAGCCGCTGCACCCAACAGGCATCGTCTACGACGCCCTCATCCGCCGTACCGGCGCATCGGTCGAATGGGGGTGTCGCTGGCTCGATGAACCAGGGGACGATTCCGGCACGGCGCGGCTGTCCAGGTCGATCGGCCTGCCCGCGCCGGTGCCGGATATCCAAGGCTTGGCAATCACCTTCACCGGCGACGACGGCGAACGCCACGACCTCCTGCTTGCGACCACGGGACTGGGGCGGTGGGGCAGGTTCCTCCTCATCCCCAGATCCGATCCGTACACGTCCTCCTACGGTTCGCTGTTCCCGTACCGATCGCCCCGTGGTCTGGTCCTTCTTTCGGCTGCGCCGCTGTCGACGCGTAGCCCGCCCGAACCGCCGGTTGCGGCGTCGTTTTGCCTGCAGGCGGCGGAAGTTGCCGGACACTGGCACCCGTTCGGCACCCTCAAGTTGACTGCGCCGGCGGGCGGGCTGGCGGACGATCCGTTGCGGTTCGATCCGATCGTGTATCCGCTGCCGGGGCTGCACTGGCCAGTTACGCTGGAACGGCTCCGGGAGCCGGCGTACGCCGCGGCGCGCCGCACACCGGCGAGGGTTCCGGGGCGTGGCTGACGAGGCGCGTTGCGCCCCCCGACGCCCTTGACGAGGAGGACCGTTCGAGACCGACTCGCAAGCTGGAGAAGGTGCGTCCGCTGTCGAGCGTGAGTTGCGCAGGTCGGGCGGCCCGCACTCCCGTTCTCTACCTGCGACGTCTCGACCGCCACGCTGCGGCAGCCGCCACTGCTGAACCTGCCACCACAGCGCCGGCAGCAGATTTGCGTAAACAGCCGCTGAGGCTCTTGCATTCGGGGATCGTCGGCCCTGGCATAGATACGATCTCGCAAGCGGCCGCGGAGACGTAGGCGACGTTGGTGGTGTTGCCGGGGTGGTTGGGATTAAGCAGCTTGTACCACTGTGCACCGTCGGGCGACTGCTGTTGGCAGACGACGTTTACCTTGGTTTCGGTCGGACCGGAAAGTGTTCCAAAAGCAGCGAAGTTCGCGTCGTACAGCGTGAGCGGTTGTGACAGGTCGTTGCTCCGCACCACCGGGTATCCAGGCTCGAGACCCATTGGCATCTCCTCCCCACGATCAGAATGGCACGGGCAGTTGGTTCGGGTGTGGAGATTGGTGATCTCGCCCGGCTGTGCCCAGTGCCGACATCGTTGGACCGTACGTGTGTACCCGTCGCTCGATGGGGTAGCTGCTCAGCTCATTTCCACTGGCGCCGGTCGACCTGCGCCGGAGATTCGAGCAAGGGAGACCAAGATGGCCAAGGGACAGCAGCAGCGCCAGGGCGGTGGCGGGCCGCGGATGACCGACGACAGCCTGCGGGTGCGGCAACTGACGCACTACCAGTTCAGCTGGACGGCACGCGAGAGCGGCGAGAGCGGGATGTGGACACTGCAGCTGGTGCTTGACGAGGGCGCATGGGAAGAGGTGCTCACGATCAGCTCGGAGGACGCCGACGCGCTGCAGGACGTTCTTGAAAACACCAGCAGCGTCTTCTATGACATCGACCGCCGGGTACTGATGTTCGGCGTCACCAAGACTGGCGATTGACGCAAAGCCCCCAGCGCGTTGGCTGATGTGCGCTGAGGTTGCCGGGCGGGTTTCAGGTGGTGATACCGGCTTGCGAGTGCTTGAGGAAGCCTTGCCTCTCAAGAGGTCGCTGAAGCCACCGCAGCATGTCGATGATCCAAAGGACTCTCAACCAAGGCTCCTAACAGCACCCGCAACCTCCGCCGCCGGCAATCGATCAGGTTGTCAACCAGCCCCGCAGCAACGCGAGGAAGTCTCCGGGACGTTCCATCGACGGAACATGGGCGGTGTCCGGCCACTCAACGAGATGCGCATCGGGGATGCCCTTGGTCACGTGCCGTGCGGTGTTCACGATTGCATCGAGGTCGAGCGCACCCACGAGCACGAGGGTTGGGACGCGGACCTCGGCCAGCCGCTCGAGTGCAGGCGGATCCAGCTCCTGCTCCTCTAGATCATCCCAGCCGGCGGTGATCTCGAACGCCCGCCGCTGCATCCGCCGCACCAGGTCCCGAATCGCAGGGGCGACTGTGTCGGGGCTCCGATATGGACCGTCCACCCACCACCTCACATTGGCCTCGACTGCGGCTTCCAGATCGCCGCGCTCCACAGCGGACTCTTCAGCGTCGATGAACGCCCGCAGGTCCGGAGTCACGTCCTTGATCAGCGATCCGCCGGGCGCACTGAGCAGCAAAGAGTCCACGAGGGAGGGACGAGTGAGTGCCACCTCGACGGCCACACCCGCACCGAACGATGCTCCCACCAGCTGGCAACGCTCGATGCCGAGTGCGGCCAACGTCTCGATGACGTCAGCCATCGCCGACTGCGCACCGGGCCGCGGCTCAGCACTCTCGCCGAATCCCCGGAGATCAAGCCGCACGACGTCACGTTCCGCGGTGAGTGCTCGCCATTGCGGGTTCCACATCCGACGATCGGCGATGCCGGCATGGATGAGGACCAGGGGCACGTCGCCGCGTGGGCCGTCACGGTCGAAGGCCAGACCGGCCGATTCGTGCGACTTTGACGCCACGATGCTCCTGTTCGATGGCGGAAGTGCTCGCCGAGATCGACTACGTGATCGCCGCGAGGCTGGGAGTCGATGCCGAGATCGAGTTCCTCGTGGATGTCGACGTCGGACGGTACCAGCTAGCGTCCTTCACCGATGGCGACATGGCGACAGCGTTGGGACTGGTCAGGCAGTACAAGGATCTCGACATCGGCGTCACGGACGCGTCGATCGCCGCGATCGCCGCGCGACATGGCACGACGAGCATTCTGACGCTCGATCAGCGCTTCCGCGCCATCCGACCTCTGAACGGCGACGAAGCTTTCACCATCCTGCCGGCCGACCTACAGCCACCTACTGCGCAGTGCGAGTACGATCCTGATAACTGATCGACTTCTTCGGCGCAGGGTTTGTGATGGCACGCCACCGCACGTGGCGGATCTTGGCAGCGGTTGTCGCTGCAATCGTGGCGGGGGGATCGCTGTGGATATACGCCACGGATCGAGCCTCTCAGCCGGGGCCAGGCCCCGAGGCTGTCGATCATCCCGGGTTGACAAGGACGATCTCTGAAGCGCCATTGGCTCCCCGGGTCCGTACACATGCCGCCTGGTCCGGCCAGGAGATGTTGGTGTGGTCGGGTATCGAACCCGGCGATGAGACGGATGAGGTGTTCGACGTTTTCGACGACGGCGCGGCCTACGACCCGACGGCGGACTCCTGGCGGGAGTTACCCGCCGCGCCGATCTCCGGCCGCGCGAGTGCGGCGGCTGTGTGGGCTGGTGACCGGCTCGTGGTCTGGGGCGGCTTCAGCGGTCCCCACGAGGCGCTCGACGACGGCGCAGCGTACCTCCCCGACAAGGACGCGTGGATGGAACTGCCGCCGGCGCCCATTACTGGACGCGGAGACGCCACGGCTGTGTGGACGGGTCGTGAGGTGCTTATCGTCGGTGGAGCCGAACGAGCGGGCCGGCAGGGCCGCGTGTCTGGACTGCAACGGGACGGCGCGGCGTACGACCCACAGGCTAACCAATGGCGGGTGCTGCCGCCGATCCCCGAGGGCGTCTGGCAACTCCGTGACCGGGGCCTCGGGCCGATCCGCGAACGGTACGCGGGAACGTGGGCCGGCGAAGCTCTGTTTATCTGGGGACGGGACGTCGCGCTCTACGACCCGGGCCGTGACGCCTGGGAGCGCGTCACAGCACCTCATGCCGCTATGTGGTTGGGAAGTCGCCCCACCGCGATCCGCATTGGAGACGAGGTCGCAGTCATCGGGCTGGCGCGCAAGGAGGAGCCGGAGACCTTCGGCATGACGTACTCGCCGGCGAGCGGTGCGTTCGGCAGTGTGCCTGGCCTGCCGTCGCGTCAAATCAGCAGTGGCCCGCGACAGATCGCCGCGGCCGGTCAGCTGGTGGTGCTGCTCGCCGCCGAGCCGGCCTGGGCGGCCGCGTGGCGTCCCGGCACCACGATGTGGCGCACGATACCTGCCGAGCTGGTGCGCGGGCTCGAGGCCGCGGTCGCGTGGACCGGTGAGGAGCTGTTGATCTGGGGCGGGTCCGACGAGTCCGGCCCTCGCACTGACGGCATTGCCTGGACCCCGTGACCGGCTGAGTCTTTGAAGCGCTACGGGCCGACGCCAGCAATTTCCTTCCAAGGATTCCGGATCAGCGGCCTTACCACCAGCGGCCTTACCTGCGACGTCTCGACCGCCACGCTGCGGCAGCCGCCACCGCTGAACCTGCCACCACAGCGCCAGCAGCAGATTACCGTCGGGGGACTGCTGTTGGCAGCGCTTGGCACTGCGTCATTGCAGGTCTAACCGCATGAGCACGCGGGGGAATCCACCAGAGACGGACGCTGTATCGGCGGCCTTCGTAAAGCCCGCTCTCTCGAAGAGTGCGCGGGTGCCCACGTAGGCCATCGTGGGGTCGACCTTCTTGCCTTTGTTGTCCACCGGGTATCCCTCGATCGCCGGCGCACCGTGCGAGCGCGCGTACGCCACCGCGCCGGCGAGCAGGTCGTGCGAAATGCCCTTGCCACGGTGGCCCGGTCGCACCCGAATGCACCAGACGGACCAGACAGGCAGCCGGTCGACGTCCGGGATCTTCCTCGACCGAGCGAAAGGTAGCTCCGCTTTGGGCGCGACAGCGGCCCACCCGACGACCTCGCCGTCCTTGTAGCCAAGAACACCGGGCGCAACATCGCAGGAACAGAGCATCCTGACGTATTCGCCCCGTGCAGGCCCGACGAGCTCTCGGTTCGTCTTCGAGTCGAGCCGATGGCTGAGGCACCAGCACACCGAAGAGTCGGGGTTCTTGGGGCCGAGCATGGTCGCGACGTCGCCGAACCGCGCTGCTGTCGCGGGCTTCACCTCGATGCTCACCCAGCCCACGCTAGGCGATCCGGTATCCGCCGGGTTGATTACGCCGAGTCCGCAACGTGTCGATCACGGATAACTTTGTGCGCTCACATTCGGGCGGCCGGGCATAGCACGCACTCCCAGAGCGCAGGTGACTACGGCTGGCTGTGGACGTCGCCGAGTTCTACCCGACGGAGCGGGTCACCGCCGTCGATGAACAGCCGGCCGGTAGGGGTGAGTGCGGCGGCGATTCGCTGGCGCGCGCGGACGCCGGCTTCCGGGTGCCGGCCATCGAGGGCACCAACGCGGATCGCGAACGCGATATCGAACCGTGGCTCGCCGGGGAGGAGTTCGAAGTCCTCGGCGGCGACGTGGCGCACGCTCAACAGTCCGGCCGCGATCTCAGCGGCAGCGTTCCGCTTGATGAGAGCCACTCCCTTGGGCGACCGGTCGATGACCAGGATGTGTCCGTCCTCGATGCGCCGCGCCACGGCCTTGGCGGCGGACCCGGGCGCACCGCCGATCTCCAAAACCCGCATCCCCGGGCGCAGTGGCAGCGCATCGACCACCGTCGCGAGCCGGTCCGATAGGCGAAGCTCAGTCATCCCTGCTCACCCGCGGGTGTCGCCATACATGGCTGGACCGATGACTGAATACCGTGCGCAGGCGAAGGCCTTGTTCTGGGCCAACTCCTCCAGGCGGAGGTCGAGCTTGCGCGGAAGCAAAGGCGCACCGCCGCCCAACGTTACCGGTGCGATGTAGACGACGATCTCGTCGAGCAGGCCTGCTTCTGCGAACTGGCCGGCCAGGTCACCGCCACCGACCACCCAGAGGTCCTTGCCTCCTGCCGCGGCGGTCATCGCGTCGTGTACGGCACGGACGTCCCCGCTGGCGAATCGCACGTTCTCGCCGGCCTTCGGCAGCTCGCGGGTAGTCATCACCCAGGACGGCAGTTTGTATGGCCAGACGCCGCTCTCGTGGTTGAGGACCCACTCGTACGTGCTCGATCCCATCACGACCGCGCCGATTCGGGCGAAGAAATCGTCGTAATTGAGCGGGCCGGATTCGTCCTGCTCCTGCGGGAACAGCCAGTCCAGGGAGTGGTTCTCGTCAGCGATGAAGCCGTCGAGACTGGTGGCGGTGTAGTACGTCGTAACGGTCATGCCGTCTCTCCTCGCTGGGCTCGCAGCCACATGATCGGATCGCCGTCGCCCACATCGCGGCCGGCGGCGGTCAGCATCCGCCGCACCAACTGTCGGCGGTGCGCGGAATAGGTCAGTACGTGGGCGATCACGCTGCTCATCACGAAGCTCTCCGGCGGATCACACAGCGCGTCGATGAGCCGGTCGTTCCAAGCCGCGCGACGGTCGATGTCTCGGACGGTTTCCAGCCAACGCGGAGCTACGGTGTCGTGCCGCTCGAGCAGGCCGGTCGCTTCCGGCGCCTCGGCGCGCGACGGGGTGTCCAGGCCTTCGATTGACGCAAGCCAGATCTCCTTGGTGTAGATCTGATGCTCCAGGACGGCCGCGATCGACTCCTCCGGGCCGTCCCACGCCAGAACAGTCAGCCCCGGCTCGCGGACGGCGCGGAACTCGTCCTCCGCAATGCTCTTGGACACCTCGAGCAGCGTTCTGGTGTCGTCCAGGTCGTGGGCGACCATCTGTTCGGTGAGCGGGTTCATCGGCTGTTCCTCGGCTCGCACCCACAGCGACGTGGGCGGGTGGAAGTGGATGCCGTTCGGGGCCGGCAGCCAGTGGCTTTCGCCGGCCGGACTCGACGGCACGCGCCCGAAGGCCCGGGTGAATGCCCGGCTGAACCCTTCGACCGACTCGTAGCCGGCGGCCCACGCAGCCTCCGTCACCGGTGTGCCGTGGGCCAGTTGCCACGCCGAACGTTCGAGCATCACTCGCCGGCGCATCGCGACCGGTGGCTCACCCGTGGCGCGGGACAGCAGCCGGCTGAAGTGGTACGGCGAGCTGAGGGCCTGGTCGGCCATGTCGCCGAGCCGGCGGTGCTGCCCCTCCATGGGGCTGTCAGTCTCCTCGAGCACCGCGTCGAGCAGTTCGCGCAGGCGGTCGCGTCCGTTCGGCATGTCACCAGTCTGGCCCGCCCGATGGCCCGCGTGCTTGACCGTTCTTGCTCACGTGGGCCATGCCCGCGGCCGACCACGACGCGGGCTCAGCCGAACCGTCGGACCGCCGGCGGGCCTCGTTCGACGGAAGCCGCCTCGGGTGCCTCCCACAAAGCAGCTTCCAACTACGGTTGTCGGTGTTGAGGCCGGTCTCACCACCAAGCCGGCCCGTTGACTCCAGGAGGAACGGGTGGTCCGGGTTCTCGTCGCTGAAGACATGCGCATCCTCCGCGACGCGCTGGTGGCCGTCCTCGACCTAGAGGACGACCTGGAAGTTATCGCCGCCGTCGCGGACGGCGACCGCATCGTTCCCGCAGCGCTTGAACACCGCCCGGACGTGGCCGTGCTGGACATCGACCTGCCCGTCGTCGACGGGTTGACCGCCGCCGACGAGTTGCACCGCAAGCTCCCGACTTGCCGCGTCCTGATGCTGACTGGGCTCGGCCAGCCTGGGCAGCTGCGCCGGGCGGTGGCTGCCCACGTTTCTGGGTTCCTACTCAAGGACGCGCCTTCGCAGGAACTTGTCGCCGCGGTGCGCCAGGTGGCTGCGGGTGGCCGTGTGTTCGACCCTAAGCTGGCAGTGGCCGCGCTGGAGACAGCGGAGAACCCCCTGTCGTCCCGCGAAGCCGAGGTCCTCAAGCGCCACGCCGATGGCGATTCCGCCGCAGAGATCGCTGCAGAGCTGCACTTGTCGTATGGAACGGTGCGCAATTACCTGGCGGCGGCGGTGACCAAGCTCGGCGCCCGCAATCGTGTGGACGCCGCCCGCATCGCCCGAGAGGCCGGCTGGCTGTAGTCGCGTGGAGAAGGTGACTTGTGGCAGCGGCTCCCCGCTAGGGCGGTCAGAGCTCCTGATCAAGCGGCCATCCTGGTGAGCGCCCCAACGGCACGGGCGCCGAGGGGAGTGTGCTTCGTGGAATCGTGACTATGAGCTCGAAGCGGGCACCCTCGATACGAGTGGACAGCTGGCCGCCAATGGCCACGGCGCGAGCGGACAGGTTGGCCAGCCCGCGTCCGCCGGCACGCGAAGGCCGCTCCCGCGTCTGCCCCTTGTCCCGATTAGTGGTGACGCCGTCGTTGGCGACGCGGAGGCGGACTTCCTCATCGTCGGACGTCAGCTCGATCTCGCAACGGGTCGCCTCGGCGTGGCGCAGGACGTTGGTGACTGCCTCCCGCAAAACAGTCGCCAAGACCGTGCCGATCTCGTCAGGCAGTCCCACGGCGGGCGACTCGTCGCGGACGTCCGTAGCTACGTCTGCGGAGGCCAGCACCTCGCGGGCGGCGTCCAACTCGGTGCGCAGTGACATGTGATTCCGGTCGGAGGTTACCGAGCGAACCTCGGCGCGCGACCGTGCCGTCAATCGCACCAGATCGCGGACCTCATCGCGCGCCTTGGCGTCGTCACGGCCGATCAGCCGGCTTGCCAGGTCACACTTAAGCGCGATCGCCGATAGGCCCAACCCGAGCAGGTCGTGGGTGTCTCGGGCTACCCGCATCCGCTCCCGCAGAACTGCCGAGCGCGCCAGCTTGCGCCGCACGGCGTCAAGCTCCAGCGCCAGCCCGGTCAGGCGGGATAGTCCGTACACCACCAGGCCGGTGGTCACCGTCCCCATGAGCGTGAAGATCACGTCGGTGGCGTCCCGTCCCGGCAGGACGGCAACGTGTGCCGCGATAGCCACTTGGATGCCCGCAAAGGCCGCCCACCCCCAACGGCCGGGCAGGAGCAGCAGTGCAGAGCCAGCCACGAACCCGCCCAAGCCGTGGATGGCCGGGTGCAGGACGGGGAAGAACCCCAGCGAGGTCAGGAGCAGCTGGGCGCTGAGGGTCCATCGCCAGCCGCGCGGGCGCGCGCGCTCCCGCCACGCCGTGGAGTGGTAGAGCTGCAGCGCCACGAGCGCGACTATGCCGGCCACCGAGGCTGCGGCCACCCACCCGGCGGCGTGGCCGACGAGAGCGTCCACGATCAGCTGCGCAGACATGGTGGCCAGCACCAAAACAAGTACGAGGCGCGCCAGCCTCGGCGCAAGTGTCGGCTCATCGCCGGGGTCCTGCCGCGCACCCGCGTCCGGCCGCACACTCGCGTCCGACCAGGGTTCGCGCCGGTCGCTGGCGACCATCTCCCGGACTTGGTCGAGCGCCTGCCGTGCGGTGCCGGCCGCCTCGGCAAGCCGGGCGCGGGCCAGATCCGGCTCGCGCCCCAGCGCCGCCAGCGCTGCCCGGGTACACGCCGTCACGATGTCGAGCCGGCTGTCGACGGCAGTGCGCAGCCGTTCGGCGGCGCGCAGCCGCTCCCGGGCCACAGCCAAGTTCGCCAGCTCGGTCCGGGCTGCACGCAGGCCGGTGACCAGGCCGGCCAGCCGGATCAGCCCGAACAGCGCGACTGCGACGTATACCGGAACGACGAACACCAGGGCGGCTTCGGACGCCATCAGCAGGTGGGGAAGGCCGACCACAGCGACGCGTAGCATTCCCTCGCCCGCTACCGCCGCGCCGAACAGCAGCCACGACACCGGCGGCGCCACCGTCAGCAGCAGGAGTCCGCCCAACAGTCCCGCGAGGCCGGGAATCCAGTCGCTTCCGAATGCGGCAAGCGGCAGGTAGGTCAGAAGTACCTGCGCGGCGAGTAGCCAGTTGCGATGACGCTCCCAGAATGCCCGGCCACCTGGCAGTGCGTACAGCAGTGGCAGTGCGAACGCCGCGGCCGCAACTACCCCAGAGGCCGGCCCGGCCAAGTACGTCGCGATGCCGGTGGCCGCGGGCAGCGCCGCGCCGAGGAAGGCCACGGCGAACACCCAGGCATGGCGGGGTGTTCCCACGGTGGCTGGCTGTTGCGCGCCGATCACCCGCCTCCTGCCGCTTGTAGGACACCTGCCCAGTGGGCACCATAAAGCAGCCCCAGGCGGCGGACGGCATGTGCAAAGTGCACCCTCCACCTCGGGCAGATCCCATGCCGAGGTCATGATTGCCGGCACTATCGCGTCTTCGCAGGTCAGGCGAGACTCGAGAGCGTCAAATCAGCACC
The DNA here is from genome assembly GCA_036374175.1 of Jiangellaceae bacterium. Taxonomy (GTDB): domain Bacteria; phylum Actinomycetota; class Actinomycetes; order Jiangellales; family Jiangellaceae; genus JASLBX01. Next base: position 19,495 of record DASUUH010000044.1, read on the forward strand.
TGAGCCCGGACCTTTCCGGTCCGGTCTGGACCTATCGGAGAAGGTATGCGAACCGCTATGCAGGACAACCACGAGAAGCACGGCACCGGCAATGATCCCGATGGGCACGATGGAGCCGCGGGTCGCGATCAGCTCACCAGCGACCGCAGGGGATGGCTCCGCTTCGCCGGCCACTACCTCGAGATGGTCGTCGCGATGCTCGTCGGCATGTTCATCCTTGGCGGGGCACTGCGCGCAGTCCTGGCAGCCGCGGACGTGGCGTACTCCATGGACCGCTACCCGGCGCTCGTGACTCTGGAGATGGGACTGACCATGGCGGTTGCGATGCTGGGATGGATGCGCTTGCGAGGCCATGGCTGGGCGCCCACGCTGGAGATGTCCGGTGCGATGCTGGCTCCTGCGGTCGCTGCGGTCCCGCTGATAGCGCTGGACGTGCTGGACGCGGGCACCGGAATGACGGTGGAGCACGTCGCGATGTTCACGCTGATGCTGGCCGTGATGCTGCGCCGTCGTGAGGAGTACATGGCGCACACTCATGGCCACGCCAGCCACAGCAGTCAAGGCGTGCGGGTGCAGGCGGCCCTCGACCCCCAGTAGAGATGTGTCGGCCGGTGATCGCGGCTTTGGTGCCTCAGGCGGCGCCGGGCGTCACCACGCCAGTCTCGTACGCCACCATCACGAGCTGGGCGCGATCGCGGGCGTCGAGCTTCATCAGCAGCCTGCTCACGTGGGTCTTCACCGTCGCGTGGCTGACGTACAGCTGAGTCGCGATCTCTGCATTGGATTGCCCACGGGCGACGAGCTCCAGCACTTCCCGCTCGCGCTCAGTGATCTGATTCAGCGCCGCGCGCGTGGCGTCCGTGACGGCCGGCCCGGGTCTGCGGGCGAACTCCGCGATCAGGCGGCGCGTGATTCGCGGCGCGATCAGAGCGTCACCAGCGGCCACGACCCGTACGGCTTTCAGCAGGTCGACCGGGAGCGTGTCTTTGAGGAGAAAGCCGCTAGCGCCGGCCCGTAGGGCGTCGTACACGTATTCGTCCAGGTCGAACGTCGTGAGGATCACGACCCGGGTCGAAGCCAGCGACTCGTCGCCGGTGATGCGGCGGGTTGCCTCGAGGCCATCCATCACCGGCATCCGGACGTCCATCAGCAGCACGTCAGGATGCTCGCGGGCGGCGACGGCGAGAGCCTCGGCACCGTTGCCCGCCTCGCCGACGACGTCGATGTCGGGCTCGCCGGAAAGGAGCACTGTGAAGCCGCTGCGGACAAGCACTTGGTCATCGGCGACCGCCACCCGGATCGTCATTCGTTGTCACCGTACGGCAAAAGCGCCTTGACGCGGTAACCTCCGCCCGTCGCCGGGCCGACCGACAGCTCGCCGCCCCAGAGCTCGACTCGCTCACGCATGCCGACAAGGCCATGCCCGGAGCCGTTCGCCGACGAGCCGTCAGTACGGACGTCGGAGGAGCGAGCCGCTAGGCCGCGTCCGTCGTCCGTTACCTCGACAGTCAGCGACCCTGGAAGGCGGCGAACTGTAACGTCGACGCGAGTCGGCTTTCCGGCGTGCTTGATCACGTTAGTGAGCGCCTCCTGCACAACTCGGTAGGCGGAAAGCTCCACGCCGGCATGTATGGAGTCTGCCGTTCCCTCGATATGCAGGGTGACCGGCACACCCGCAGCCCGCACGTCCTGAACCAGACTTGGCAGGTCGGCCAAGCCGTAAGCCGGGACATAGGAGCGGACGCCGTCGTCTTCGCGAAGCACACCGAGCAGCCGGCGCATCTCGTTGAGAGTGCCACGCGACGTGGTCGAGATCGCCTCGAGCGCCGACTTCGCCTGCTCCGGCCGCTCGTCCACGACGTGTGCACCGACGCCGGCCTGTACCGCGATGACGGACATCGAGTGAGCCACGACATCGTGCAGTTCCTGGGCGATGCGCAGCCGTTCCTCGGCCAGTACTCGGGCTGTGCTCTCGCGCTCGGCCTCTGCGCGTTTGTCGGCCTCGCGTACTTGCGCCGCTGTTGCCGCCCGCCAGTTGCGTACCGCCACTCCGATCGCCCAGGCCGCCGCAAAAAGCACCAGTTCGGTGAGCACGACGCCGGTGTCGAACGAGGGTGCGTCAGTCAGCCCGAGCACGACGATCGTTGCGACCACTGCCGCCAGCCCGACGATCGCCGTCCGCAACGGCGACCATACCGCCACGGTGTAGGTGAGGAAGAGCACGGCAAGCGGAAGGGAGCCTTCGGGCCAGCCGACCAGGAAGTGGACGAAGATCCCAGTTGCAGAGACCAACAGCGCTGCCAGCGGCCAGCGGCGCCGGACGGCGATGGGCGCGCAGGTAACGAGCACTGTGATCACGACGAGTGCGGAGGGCTCAGTGAAACCCCGCGCCATCCTCTGCTCGTCGCCGGCCTCACCGAACACGGTGACGACGCCGATGACTGTGAAGAGCACCGCGAGGAACGTGTCGACGGCGAGCGGGTTGAACGACCGTAGCCGTTCGATTTGGCGCTCGAGCCAGTTCACGTCTTCACGGTACTGAATCGCCTCTCACCAGCGCATCCGTCGCGCGACCGACGCGCGCGTCAGCCCCCAGACGTACGTCCGCAGCCAGCTGTAAACCACTCTGCGCGCCGACGACTGGCCGACCGAACAAGCGGACCGTGGAGGTCATGGATACCACTTCGGCACAAGGAGATGCCATGACCACCAACATGTTTCAGACCTCGGTTAATCCCACCACCAATGGGCACGGACACACATCCCTCGCCGAGCCCGCTGCCCGCGTGTACGACGCCGTGAAGGTGTACGGCAAGGGCGAGAACGAGGTCCGCGCCCTGGACGGCATATCCGTCGAATTCTCGACGGGCCGCTTCACCGCGATCATGGGTCCGTCCGGCTCGGGCAAGTCGACGCTTATGCACAGCGTTGCCGGGCTCGACCACCTCACCTCAGGGACGGTGTTCATCGGTGACACCGACATCTCGAAGCTCGACGACCGCAAGCTCACCCAGTTGCGCCGTGACCGTATCGGCTTCATCTTCCAGGCGTTCAATCTCGTGCCAACCCTCACCGTGGCAGAGAACATCGCCCTACCGGGGCGCCTTGCCGGCCGCAAGCCGGAGCCTGTGTGGTTCGACGAGGTCGTCGATACCGTCGGGCTGCGAAACCGCCTCAAGCACCGGCCGTCAGAACTGTCCGGAGGGCAGCAGCAGCGCGTAGCAGTAGCCCGCGCCCTCGCGAGTCGCCCACAGATCGTCTTCGCCGACGAGCCGACCGGCAATCTGGACTCCCGCACGGGTGCCGAGATCCTGTCGTTCATGCGCACCGCGGTGCGTGAGTTCGGCCAGACCATCGTCATGGTCACCCACGACCCTGTCGCTGCCTCGTACGCCGACCGGGCCGTGTTTCTCGCCGACGGGCGGATCGTCGACGACCTCGACGCCCCCACCGCCGACTCCGTTCTCGACCGCATTCGCACCCTCGGAGGCTGAGCGCTATGTTCACGCTAACGATTAAGCAACTCGCAGCTCGAAAGCTGCGGCTGGTGACCACTGCCTTCGCGGTGTTCCT
>DASUUH010000045.1:0-2830 GCA_036374175.1 Jiangellaceae bacterium
CGACCGCGCGGCGGTCGAACGGGCGGTGCCGGCGGCGTGGGACGCTCACCGGGAGCTGGCCCGCATGACCGCCTTCGAGCGAGGCGCGCTGTGCCACCGGGTGGCCGACCTGCTGGAGGAGCGGAAGGAGCAGATCGCCTACGACCTGGCGCTCGAACAGGGCAAGCCGTACCGGTCTGAAGCGATTCCCGAGGTCGAGACCGCGGCCGGAATGTTCCGGGACGCGGCCGAGGGGGTCAAGCGGCTCGACACCGCGATCATCCCATCCGTCGACCCGGCGAAGCGGGTGCTCACCATCCGCCAGCCGCATGGCGTCTACGGAATCCTCACACCGTGGAACTTCCCGGTCGCGATCCCCAGCGAGTACCTCTCGGCCGGGCTCGCGACCGGCAACGCTATGGTGTGGAAGCCCTCCGAATGGGCGCCCCTGTCTGCCCTCCACCTGCTGCAGGCCGTCCTCGACGCCGGCGTACCGGACGGGACGCTCAGCCTGGTGCTCGGCGATCCGGCCGAAGTCGGGGACGCGGTCGTCGGCCACGCGGGCATCGTCGCCATCGGGCTGACCGGTTCGAGCCGAACAGGGCAGATCGTGGCGCGGCGAGCCGCCGGCAAGCCGATGCTCCTCGAACTCGGCGGCAACGGCCCGACGGTCATCTTCGCCGACGCCGACCTAGGCCAGGCCGTGGCCCGCACTGCGATGGGCTGCTTCGCCAACGCCGGGCAGATCTGTGACTCGACCGAACGGATCCTCGTCCATGGCGCCGTCCACGACGAGGTGGTGGACAGCCTGGTCAAGCAGGCGGCGCAGGTTCGGCTCGGCTCCCCATTCGAGGAGGCCACGACGATGGGGCCGGTGGCCAACGAACCCACCGCCGCCAAGGTCGACCGGCACTTGGCCGATGCCCTCGAGAAGGGCGCCATGGTGGTCCATGGCGGTGGCCGAGCGGACGGGCATGCAACCCCGCTCTACTACCAGCCGACCGTGGTCGACGGCGTCACGCCGGAGATGCTCATTAACGTCGAGGAGACCTTCGGCCCGATCGCTCCGGTCATCACGTTCGCCGACGAGGCTGAGGCGATGCGGCTGGCCAACCAGGCGCCGCTGGGCCTGGTCGGCAGCGTGTTCACGCGAGACATCGGCCGGGCCATGCGGGTCGCCGAGGGTCTGCAGTGCGGCATGGTCAACATCAACGAGACGTCGGCCTACTGGCAGCCGCACACCCCCGTCGGTGGCTTCACCGGCAAGGCCTCCGGCGTCGGGCGGATCGGCGGGCGGCACACCCTGCTGGAGATGACCCAGCTGAAGACGATCAACCTCGATATCAGCGGGGGTGGAGGATGAGGGATAGAAGCCGTTCGGTTGAGCTGTTCGAGCGGGCTAGCCGGTGCACACCCGGCGGCGTGCACTCCAACGTCCGGCTCGACGCGCCGCCGATGTTCTTCGCCCGGGGCGAGGGCGCCTGGCTGTGGGACGCTGACGGGAACGACTACGTCGACTATCTGCTGGGACAGGGGCCGGCGTTCCTCGGCCATGCACCGCCAGCCGTGACGGCAGTCGTTGAGCAGGCATGCCGCAACGGCATGGTGTTCGGCGCGCAGCACCCGCTGGAGCTCGAGGCGTCCGAGCTCATCTGCGAGCTGCTCGGGTGGGCGGAGATGGTGCGGTTCGGCGCCTCCGGCACCGAGGTCGTCCAGGCGGCGCTGCGAGCCTCCCGGGCGGCCACCGGCCGGCGATTGTTCGTCCGGTTCGAGGGTCACTACCACGGGTGGCTTGACAACGTCCTCATATCTGTGACGAAGGATGGCGCGCGGCCGGCGTCGGCCGGCCAGCCACCGGAGTCGCTCGACGATTCAGTCACCGTGTCGTGGAATGACCTCGATGCCCTGACGGCGGTCTTCGATCGCCACCAGAGCGAGATCGCAGCTGTGCTCATGGAACCGATGATGATCAATGCCGGCGCCATCGAGCCCCGGCCGGGCTACCTGGAGGGCGTCCGTGACCTCTGTGACCGGCACGGCACGGTGCTGATCTTCGATGAGATCATTACCGGCTTCCGGTTGGGTCTCAGCGGTGCGACCGGGAGATTCGGAGTTACGCCCGACCTCGCGACCTACGGCAAAGCACTGGCTGGGTCCTGGCCGGTCGGTGCGCTCGCCGGCCGGCGCGACCTGATGGAGCCGTTCGGCACCGGCGAGGTCAACCACTCCGGTACGTTCAACGCGAATGTGATGGCCATGGCCGCGGTCACGGCGACCTTGAAGCGGCTGCGGGACGAACCGCCGTATGCGGAGATCGAGCGCGTCGGCGGCCGGCTGATGAAAGGGCTCGGCGAGCTCGGCGTTCGGATCCAGGGGCTGCCCATGGCCTTCCACGCCACCTTCGCCGACGAGGACGTCGAGGTGACCGACTACCGCAGCCTGCAGCGGTGTGACTCAGATCGGTACCGGATGCTGGCCCGGCGGCTTGTCGACGAAGGTGTGTGGGTCGCCAGTCGGGGTGTCTGGTACGTGTCCGCCGCTCACGGGGACGGAGAGGTCGAGATCACCGTCGAGCGGGCCGCGAGGGCGATGGAGCAGCTGTGAGGTTGGCGCTCGCCGGCCTCAGCCACGAGTCGAACACGTTCGCACCGGTGGCCGCCGGTCTCGGGCAGTGGCGGCGGGCCGGGATTCTGACCGGTGACGAGATTCCAGCCGTCCATGCCACTGCTCAGTCGATCGTCGCCGGCTGCCTGGCCTACCAGGACGAGCAGCCGGACGTCGAGGTCGTCCCTCTTCTCTACAGCGAGCTGACGCCGATGGGACCGAGCACCGCCGAGGCGTTCGACTACCT
>DASUUH010000046.1:0-150024 GCA_036374175.1 Jiangellaceae bacterium
CGAACGTCAGCAGCGCTCCGAGGGACGAGAGTTCAAGCTTCTCCCGGAGCCGCTGCAACCGATCGTCTCGGAGCCTGTCGAGATCGACCCGCTCTTCCCAGTCGACCGCATTGGGGCCGTAAGTGCGAACGGTCATCTGCAAATGCACATCCTCGGCGCCAGCAGCACGAGATCAAGCCGTGCTGTTTAATATTGCTTACCGCACGAGTTAAGCCCAGGTGAGTGCCGTCGTCAACCCTCAGCGGCCGATCCGGAACAGACAGGAGGCAGCCGTGACACCGACGACACCCCGGGGCACAAGCCGCAGCGGTACCCTTCGTGGGACATTATCCGCACGGCCGGGAGCGAATGTGAGTCCGTCCGAGGTCCCACCCATCGGGAGCCGGATCCGCGAAGAGCGGGTCCGCCAGGGCATCACCGTGCGTGGGCTGGCCCGCGAGATCGGGGTTTCGGCCAGCCTGATCTCCCAGATCGAAACCGACAAGAGTCAGCCGTCGGTGAGCACGCTGTACGCCATCACGACCGCCCTGGGAATCTCGATCGAGGATCTCTTCGCGCCCATTTCGGCCGATCAAGCAGCCGCGAGTTCTAACGGGCCGGTCGAAGAACTCGTCGGCCAGCACGGGCCGGGCAATCACGTCGACCTGCAGGTCACAGACGCTCTTCATCCCAACGCCGCAGCCTCAGCACGGGCCCTCGAACTCGATCGACACCGGCGCGTCGGTCCGGTGGTACACCCTGATAGCCGCGAGACTCTCACCCTCGAGACCGGTGTCGTGTGGGAGTTGCTCGGCCAGGTGCCGAACGTGCACGTGGACTTCCTCATGGTGACGTATCAGCCGGGCGGCTCGTCATCGACTTCGGGCACCTTGATGCGCCACACCGGGACCGAATTCGGCTATCTGATCAGCGGCGAATTGATCCTTACCCTGGGGTTCGACGAGCATCATCTGCGGGCCGGCGATGCCATCTCCTTCGACTCCTCAACGCCGCACGGCTACCGCAACGAGAGTTCCGAGCCCGCCGTCGGCGTCTGGTTCGTCCTGGAGCGATCGCACTGACGCCCCGTCGCCAGCCGTCCACCGTTTGTTAACAACTGCGAACAGCGGTATTGCACAGCCCGTTTAGTGAGCCTACACTCCGCGACAGAGCTGGACCCCATTCCAACGACTCTCACGAGCTAGTGGTGGGAAGGCGGTGCTGATCGATGGGCAACGAAGACCGGCACGACGAAAGACGCAAGGCTGGGCTGTCCCGGCGTGACCTGCTCAGGACCGGAACGGCGACCGGCGTCGCCGCGGCATTCGCGAGCGCCGGCATGGGGGCAGTGGCTGCTACCGCCGCCGCAGCGCCGCCGGACCAAGCCGGTGGCAACCAAGGCGCGCTCACCCTCGTCAACGGCAAGATTCACACGATGGACGACGCCGGCACCGTGGCGCGTGCAGTGACCATCAAAGACGGCCGTTTCGTTGCCGTGGGCGACTCGGCGGCCAACCCGACGCCCGGCGGCAGGGTCGTCAACCTGCACGGACGCACGGTCATCCCCGGACTGATCGAAAGCCACACCCACTTCGTCAGCCTGGCCAACCGGCCCGGGTACCACGTCGCCCAGCTCGAGTTGGCCAGCTCGATCGCCGAAGTGCAGGAGTTGCTGGCCGCCCGCCGGGCGCGGGGCGACGTGCCCGAGGGTGAGTTCATCACCGCGATGGGCGGCTGGAACCCGATTCAGTGGGCAGAACAGCGCCTGCCCACCCGCGCCGAATTGGACGATGCGGTCCCCGATCGCCCAGTCTTTCTGTTCCAGCGCTTCAACGGCCCGTCTCGAGTGAATAGCCTCGGCAAGCAGTTCTTCGAGAACGTCTCCTCGCCACTCGCAGGGCCAGTCGCCGTGGCCGACGACGGGACGATCGCAGCGGGACTACCGTCGACGACCGCCCTCTACCACCTCCGGGTGCGGCAGACATTCGAGGACAAAAAGCGCAGCGCCGTCGATGCGATGGCCTTCTCCGCGGAGGTCGGGGTCACGGCCCTGCTCGACCAGACCCTTGTCGCAGTCGGTTTCGGCCCGCTCGACCCGCAGCCCAACCACTTCCTGGCGAACCTCGACCACTTCCGGATGTACGACGGCTGGATCGACGTGCACCGGGACGGCGACGCGCTCGTCCGGCTGCAGATGAACTTCCTGCACAACCAGGGGAACAACCCCGCCCTTGGTGACCTTGAGAGCCAGCTACCGGAGTTGCGCGAACGACTGAAGAATCAGTTCCCGTTCTTCGGCGACGACATGCTGCGCACCGGCGGGATCGGCGAGTGGGCTGCCCCGTTCGCCCTGCAGGCCAGCAATCCGGCCGGGTACGCGGTCTGGTTCGAGGCGCAGCGCCTCGTCGCCCAGGCCCGCTGGCGCAACGAGAACGCCCAGACCAGCGCCACCAACATTCAGCAGGTGGTCGAAGCGTACGAGGCGATGGACGCCGAGTTCGGCATCACTGACCTGCGCTGGGGCCTGCAGCATGGCGACTTGGCGACAGAAGACCAGCTTGCCCGCCTCAAAGCACTCAACGTGGGTCTCTCGACGTCTGGTTTCCGCTGGCAGAGCGTCGCGACGACACCGCCGGCCAATCCGGTCGGTCCTATGATCCCCCGCATGCTGGAGAGCGGCATCATGCTCGGGCTGCACGAGGACGGCGTGCATATCGCACCGCACAACCCCTGGTTTGCCCTGCACTACGCGACCACGGGCCTGAACCTCGCCGGCGTCGTGATCAATGCCGGCCAGCAGATCTCTCGCCAGCAGGCGCTGCACCTGTACACCCGCGGCAACGCCTGGTACCTCAACCGCGAGCACGACCTCGGTTCCATCGAGCCGGGCAAGATCGCCGACTTGTTGGTGCTCGACAGGGACTACTTCACGGTCAGCGACGAGGACATGCGCCGGACCCGTCCCGTCCTCACCATCGTCGGCGGCCGGATCGTCCACGACACCGGCGAGGTGGCGTGATGGGCGGCCCGCTTTCCCGGCGAGATCTACTCAGGACGGGCGCAGCGGCCGGCGTTGCCGCGGCAGTGGCGGGAGCCGCTGCCGGACCGGCCGCCGCCGCTGGGCCACCAAACCAGGCGGGCAGTGGAAACGACACACTGACCCTCGTCAACGGCAAGATCCACACGATGGACGCGGACAACTCCGTGGTCAGTGCCGTTGCCATCCGTGACGGCCGGTTCGTGGCCGCCGGGGATAGCGCGGCAAATCCCGGACCGGGCAGCACGGTGATCAATCTGCGCGGCCGAACGGTAGTCCCGGGCATCATCGAGAGCCACATTCACTCGGTGAGCCTGGCCAACCGGCCCGGCTATCACGTCGCGGAGGTAGAACGGGCCGCGTCGATAGCCGACGTCCAAGAAGCACTCGCAGCCCGCCGTCCCGACGTGCCGGCGGGTCAGTGGATCACCTCGCTGGGCGGCTGGCATCCGAACCAGTGGGCCGAGCACCGCCATCCCACCCGGGCCGAACTTGATGAGGCGGTCCCTGACCGACCGGTGCTCATGTACGAACGGTTTACCGGACCGGCCGTGACGAACAGCCTCGGCAAGGCCTTCTTCGACCAGATCGATGCCGGCGCGCTGCCACACCCGGCCGCCGTGAAGATCAATGTGGCCGATAACGGACTCATCGCCGCAGGCGGGTTCGGTGTGCCCACACCGGCGACCACCGCCCTGTACATCCTCCGCACGCTGCAGACGTTCGAAGACAAGCTGCGCAGCAGTTGGGACATGATGGCGTACTCAGCAAGCGTCGGCCTCACCGCGCACAGCGACAAGGTGCTGTTCCCGACGCCCGGGCCGCTGCATCCCAGCCAGGTGCTGTCCAACCTGGATCAGTACCGGATGTACGACCCGCTGCTTCACCTGCATCGCAACGGCGAGACGACCATCCGGATGGAGTTCAACTTCCTACACAACCAGAGCGACCCGGCACTTCCCGAGCTCAGGGAGCGGTTGAAGAACCAGTTCCAGTTCTTCGGCGACGACGTGATGCGCACCGGCGCCATCGGAGAGTGGGCGGCACCGCTATCAGCCGGGCCGGTGTGGTTCGAGGCCCAACGGCTTGTCGCCGAGGCCGGCTGGCGGAACGAGAACGCAGTCGGCAACCTGAATGAGCTCATCCAGGTAGTCGAGGGCTGGGAGGCGGTTAACGCCGAGTTCGACATCACCGGCCACCGGTACATCGTCCACCACGTCCCCGTTGTGACCGAGAACCTGCTCGACCGCCTCCATGCGCTCGGCGCTGGCGTGGTCATGCGCGGGTTCACCTGGGTCGTCGGGACGGCGGTGAGCAACGGCGCGCCGTTCCGCACCATCGTCGACCACGGCATCAAGGCCGGCATCGAAGGCGACGGCGTGCACATCTCTACACTCACTCCGTGGCCGCACATGCAGTACGCAATCACTGGTGTGAATGCCCTCGGCGAGCTGATCAACGGCGGCCAGCAGATCACCCGGCAGGAGGCGCTACGCGCGTTCACCCGCGAGAACGCCTGGTTCCTCAAGGCTGAAGATCAGCTCGGTTCGATCGAGCCGGGCAAGCTCGCCGACCTTGTCGTGCTCGACCGCGATTACTTCACCATCCCAGAGAACGACATCAAACGCCTGCGTTCGGTGCTGACAGTCGTCGGTGGCCGTATCGTCCACGACACAGGGGAGGTTCGTCGATGAGCGAGCAGATCTCCAGAAGAGACGTATTTCGAACGGGTGCTGCCGCCGGGGTCGCGGCCGCCCTCACCGGTGCCGGCGCCACAGCGGCTTCGGCCGCCCCGGCGGGCGCCACCGGTAACGAGGACGACACGCTGACCCTGGTCAACGGCAGGATTCACACGATGGACGGCAGCGGTTCAGTTGTCCGTGCCGTCGCCATCCGCAACGGCCGGTTCGTGGCCGTCGGGGACAGTGCGGCAAACCCCGGACCGGGCAGCACAGTGATCAACTTGCGTGGCCGCACCGTTGTACCCGGCATCATCGACAACCACAACCACATCGTCCTGATGGGTAACCGGCCCGGTTTCCACACGCCACTCGAGAACGCGTACTCGATCGAGGACGTCCAGGCCATCTACGCCGAACGCGCCGCGGGGATCCCTGCCGGTGCCTGGATCACCACGATCGGCGGATTCCACATTAACCATTTCGTGGCGCCGGACGAGGCACCCCGGTTACCGACGCTGGCCGAACTCGACGAGGCGGTACCGGACAACCCGGTCTACATCTCGCAGTCGTTCGCTGGGCCGTCGGCAACCAACAGCCTGGGCAAAACCTTCTTCGAGAGCCTGGGCATTCCGGTCGGTGCCGACGGTTCCATTGCGGGCGGTTTCGGCGCCAGCCCTACCGGGCGGGCCACCCTCGCGCTCCGGCAGACGCTTCTTGACTTCGAACAGCGCAAGCGCGGCGCGATCGACGCGATCGCGTACGGGCTCGGGCTCGGCGTGACGACGCACCTCGACCAGGGCGCCTTCCAGGCGACAGGTACACCGTCCGACGGCGCGGCGCACGAGGACAACTTCACCATGCACTTGCCGTTCCTCAGCTTGCACGAGGACGGCACGCTCGACGCTCGGCTGCGAATTAACTTCCTGCACATGGAATCCGACCAGGCCACGCCGGAACTCGTGGAGCGGCTGAAGAACGCCTTCCCGTTCTTCGGCAACGACCTCGTACGCACTGGTGGCATCGGTGAGTTCATCGCCCAGGGCACCGGACCCACCAGCCCGTTCCTGGCGGCGGCTCGCCGGGTCGCCCAAGCCGGCTGGCGGGCAGAAGTCCACTCGCTGAGCACGACGGATTTCCAGCAAGAGATCCAGGCCTTCGAGACTGTCAACAACGAGTTCCCGATCACGGATCTGCGCTGGGTAGTGGCCCACGTGCCGTTCATCACCGAGGAATACGTGAATCGGCTTAAGGCACTGGGCGGCGGCCTGTCGCTCACCGGCTGGCGGTACCTGGCCGGCTCGCCGGCCCAGAATGGGCCGCCGTTCCGGATGATCGTGGACAACGGGATCAACGTCGGCATGAGCTCCGACGGAATGCAGATCGCGCCGATGAACCCGTGGATCCACATGTATTACGCGACCACGGGACGCAACGCACGGGGAGTGCTGATCAACGACGGTCAGCAGATCACCCGCACCGAGGTGCTGCGTCTCTACACGGCCGACAACGGCTGGTTCCTCCGCGAGGAGGACGATCTCGGCACCATCGAGGCCGGCAAGCTGGCCGACTTGGTCGTACTGAACGACGACTACTTCACCGTGCCGGACGACCGACTCCGGCACATCCGGTCAGTCCTTACCGTCGTCGGCGGCCGCATCGTCCACGACACCGGGGACGTCAAGTGATGAGCGGACGAACCTACTGGTGGAGCCTGCCCGGATCGGGCGAAACCAGGCGCGCGTCCGCCGGCCGGCCATTGCGACTGACCCGTACAAGACCCACACCATCAACGAAGAGGTGAGAAATGAGGGTACGAGCACGAGCGTATGGCTCGGCCGTGGCAGCACTGGCGCTGATCTTGGCCGCCTGCGGCGGCGATGACGACGACTCCGCCGCGGAGCCGGAGCCAGGCACCACCGAAGAAGGCGAGGCGACGGAGGAACCGGGAGGTGAACCCAGCGGCGATCCCATCGTCATTGGCTCGACGCTGTCGCTTACCGGGGCGTTCGCGCCGACCGGCGTCATCCACCAGATCGTGGGTGAGCAGTTCGTCGAGCGCCTCAACGAGAACGGCGGGCTGCTCGGTCGCCCGGTCGAGTGGCGACTGCTGGACGACGAGTCCGACACCGCGCAGATCACACCGCTGTACGAGCGGCTGATCAACCAAGACCAAGTGGACCTGGTGCTCGGGCCGTACGCTACGCCGAACATCATTCCGGCGGTTGCGGTGGCCGAGCGGGCGGGATACGTGCTCCCGCACCACACGGCCATCCATGCGCCGTTGCTCAGCTACGAGTGCCAGTTCCCTGGCTGGTCGATGGATCCCCAGCCGGACGAGTACACCTCTCGACTGCTGTTCGACCTGCTCGGCGGTCTTCCCGAACCACCCACCACGATCGCCCTCGTCACCAACGAGAGCGGCTCCACGCAGCCCATGACGCAAGGCTTCGAGGGTGGCGGAGGCATGGCCGGCATTGCGGAGGAGTACGGCCTCGAGGTCGTGGCGCAACTGCCGTACCCGCCGGGCAACCAGGAGTGGAGTTCGATTGCGAGCCAGCTGCGCGACACCGATCCGGACGTGGTGATTAACAACGGCCTCGGAGTCGACCCGGTCGGGATCATCGAGGCCATGGAGCAACTCGACTATCGCCCAGGGATGTTCTTCTCGCTATTCCCGGCTCCCGGGCCACTCCTGGGCCTCGGTGAGGCGGCCGAAGGCACGCTGTCCGTATCGCTGTTCGAGCCCAACGACGCGCTGCTAGAACAGTACGGAGACGAGGTCCGTTCGATCACAGAGGACTTCAGCCAGCGCGCCGAGGCCGCGGGCCTGCCGTACACCGCATTCGAGACGCAGGCCACGGCGTCGTGGAACACCTGGGAGATCTTGACTCGGGGGGTGGAAGGTGCCGGCACGCTCGAAAACCAGGACGTGTGCGACTACCTGGTCGAGAACGGCGTCGAAACCACATTCAACGGCCAACTGACCTTTGATCCGGAGGTGAACAACTTCTGGGACTCCAACGTCGGGATCAAGCAGATCCAGGACGGCGAGTGGGTCATGGTCTGGCCTGAAGACCGTGCGGCGGCCGAGATCGTCCCGCCCGAGAACTGACAGTCACTGACTACGGACTACCCCACCGGCATTCAAGGAATACATCGATGAGCATTGCGCAGGCATTGATCACGGGAGCGATGCTCGGAGGGATGTACGCCATGATGGCGGTGGGGTTGTCCGTGTCGTGGGGGATGCTGCGGGTTATCAATCTGGCGCACTTCGGGCTGATCCTGCTCGGCGCGTACGGCACGTACCAGCTCGCCACCTCGTGGAGCATCAACCCGATCCTCACGATCGTGGTCACCGTGCCCCTGTTGTTCCTGCTCGGCGCGGCGCTGCACTTGTTGTACGACCGCACGGGGCTGTCCGAGTTCACCTCGCTGCTGGTGAGCTTCGGCGTACTGATCATCATCATCCAGCTCGTGCACAACGTCTGGACGGCCGACTTCCGCCGGATCGACCCGGCGATCAACACGTACGGGACCAAGTCGTGGTTTGTCGGCTCGTTCGTATTCCCGCTGCCGCGGCTTATCACGTTCGTCCTAGGCGTCGTGATCATCGCTGGAGCGTGGGTGCTGCTGCAGCGCACGTTCATCGGGCGTGCGCTGCGTGCGTTCGCCGAAGACCGCGACATGGCCGCTGCATACGGGATCGATCACCGCCGGTTGGGCATGCTGCTCGCGGGCGCATCGGGGGCGACCGCGGCGATCGCCGGCATGCTCTGGGCGATGAGCTTCACCCTGGTGCCCGACGCCCCGTTCGAGTGGATCGGAATTGTCTTCGCCGTCGTCATCCTGGGCGGCATCGGTCAGGTGCTCGGCACGCTCGCTGCTGGGCTCCTCGTGGGCGCTCTGTACAACCTTGCGGCCGTGCTGTGGGAGGCGACCGCATCGTTGCTCGTCGTGTTCGTCGCGATCGTTTTGGCGTTGCTGTTGCGCCCGGAGGGCTTGTTCGTCCGGCGCGCCGGACCGGGCCGGCGGCGGTTCTGGTCAAGACGGCCTCGAGCCGGGCAGTCAGACTCCAGCGCGGAACGCGAGGTGACGGCGCAATGATGCGGCGCGGCCTGATCGGCTTTCCAATTGTCGCGCTGGTGCTCGCGGCCCTGGCATTGTTCCAGGACAGCCTTGGCGTCTCGCTGTTCTACATCACGGTCCTGGCCACCCTGTTCTTCTGGGTGGCCCAGGCCACAAGCTGGAACATCCTGTCCGGGTACTCCGGCTACTTCAGCTTCGGCCAAGGTGCGTTCGTCGGCGTCGGCGTCTACACGACCGCCGTGCTCACCTCCAAGCACGACTGGAACTTCTACCTCACGCTGCCAGTGGCCGCGGTCCTGGCCACGCTGGTGGCGCTCGGCATTGGCGCGGTGGCGTTCCGGGTGGGAGCCTTCCGCGGCGCCACGTTCGCCCTTCTCACCCTTGCGGTGCCGTTCATCCTGGCCTCGGTGGCCCGGCTCAGCAGTCGGATCGACGGCGGCCAGGGGGTGTCGGTGCCGGTGCCAGACCTGCCTGAGCCGCTGCGCTTCCAGCAGTTCCTGTACCTGGTGATGCTCGTTATCGCGATCGTCGCCGTCACCGCCGCGTACGCGATTCAGCACTCTCGCTTCGGGTGGGCGCTGGCCGCGATCCGCGACAACGAGGACGTAGCCGAGGCGCTGGGCGTGGCCACCTTCAAGTGGAAGATGCTCGCGATCGCCGTCACGGGCGCCATCGCCGGTGTCGCCGGCAGCGCATGGGCACTTCAGTTCGGTTTTGTCCAGGTCGAAGTCATCTTCGGCCTGACCGTCCCGCTGTTCGTCATCGTGATGAGTGTGCTCGGCGGCCGGACGTACTGGGTCGGCCCGGTGCTCGGAGCCGCCGTCATCGTGCTCGTGCAGGATCGCCTCGCCGGCGGGGGGTTCGAGAGCTGGCGGCCGATCATCTTCGGTGGATTGCTGGCGGCTATGGTGATCTTCGCGCCGGACGGCCTGTGGGCGCGGCTCAAGGCCAGGCCGTTGCTGACCGGCGTCGTCGGGGGCGCGACACTGCTCGCGTTGTTCATCGTCGCTGTCGGCGACGTGCTGGACCGGATAGTCCTGGCGATGCTGGCCACCGGTGTCGCCGCCTTCTGGCCACAGCGTTTGCTGCCGCCACAACTGCGCCGCTCGGCCCCCGCCCCATTGACCGCGCCGGCTGAGAACGTCCCGGCGAGCGCCACCACCTCACCCGAACCCGCAGGCCCCGAGGGGGACGCGCCGGGCAATGGTGTGACGGTCCCGCGGGCCGGCCAGGATGCTCCGGTAGCGATCGAATGTCGCGGCCTTGCCCGGCATTACGGGGGGGTCCGCGCGCTGGATGGGCTCGACCTGCAGATCCGGCAGGGTGAGCTGGTCGGGCTTATCGGACCCAACGGATCCGGCAAGACGACCCTGGTCAACCTCCTGTCCGGTGCCGTGCGTCCCACCCGAGGCAACATCTATGTCGCCGGCCGTGCGGTCACCCGGCTGGCTCCACACGCGATCAACCATGCCGGCGTCGCTCGCACCTACCAGATCCCGCGGCCTTTTGAGTCGATGACCCTGCACGACAACGTCGCGACGGCGATCATGTTCGGCCGCAAGCCGCACGGTCTGGCCGAGGCCCGCGACCGGGCTACGGAGTACTTGGAGTTCGTCGGACTCGAGCGGTACAGCGCGGTCCGTCCGGCTGACATCAACCTGCACCAGCGGCAGCTGCTGGAGATGGCCCGAGCCCTCGCCACCGATCCGAAGGTGCTGTTTCTTGACGAATCCCTTGCCGGGCTGAATCCCGCCGAAATCGACAACGCCGTCGAGGTAGTGCGACGCATTCACAGCTCAGGTGTCACGATCGTGATCGTCGAGCACCTGCTTCGTGTGGTCAACCAGCTGGCCGAGCGGGTGATCGTGCTCAACCGCGGCCGGCTCCTCGCCGACGGCGACACCCAGACCGTCATGCGCGACCCCGCAGTGGTCGATGTCTACCTGGGCAAGAGTGGCCGAACAGTGCCGGCGAACGACGCAGGGAGCGAGCATGCTTGAGGTTCGTGCGCTGGACGCCTTCCACGGTCACGCACAGGCGCTGTGGGACCTGAGCCTGGACGTGGGCGACGCGGAGATTGTGAGCGTCATGGGCCCGAACGGCGCCGGCAAGTCCACCTTGGTCATGGCCATCGCAGGGCTGCTTCGGTCGGTTCGCGGAAGGATCGCGTTGGGCGGGGTCGACGTGGCAGACGTCCCGGCGCATCACGTGTGCTCACACGGCGTGGCCATCGTGCCGGAGGGCCGGCGAGTGTTCGCGCATATGTCGGTGCGCGACAACCTGCTGCTCGGGGCGCACCGCCGCGGCGCTCGCGCCGAGCACGCGCAGACACTCGCCCGCGTCGAGGCGCTGTTCCCCCGCCTGGCAGACAGGCGTAACCAGTTGGCCGTCACTCTGTCCGGCGGCGAGCAACAGATGCTCGCCATCGGACGAGCGCTGATGGCCCGGCCGCGGCTGCTGCTGCTGGACGAGCCGTCACTGGGCCTCGCCCCGGTCGTGATGGACGAGGTGTTCGACGCCATCACCACCATCCGGGCCGACGGTGTTGGTGTGCTGCTGGTCGAGCAGGACGTCGAGCGTGCGCTCGACATCTCCGACCGCGGCTATCTGCTGATCGAGGGCCGTATCGTCACCGCCGGCGCGGCAGCAGAACTGCGCGGCAACGCCGACGTGCGGCGCAGCGTGCTGGGGCTGTGAGCCGACGCTCCGTGATCTTGGACAATCCACAGCGCGACGTTGTGGATTGTCGAAAGATCGGATTATGGCGGCAGCAGGGTGCCCGGCGACAGGATCCCGTGGGGGTCGAGCGCGTTCTTGATCGCTCGCATCGCCGCGATATCGGCCTCCGACCGCTGAAGTGGCAACCACTGGCGCTTAAGCCGGCCGATGCCGTGTTCGGCGCTGATGCTGCCGCCAGTTTCGACGACGAGCCGTAATGCGCCGTCCATCGCCTCATCCGCAGCAGCTGCCGGGATGCCGATCAGATTGACGTGCGCGTTGCCCTCGGCGAGATGCCCGAAAGACACCACGAGCGCTCCTGGCCACCGGCTGACCAGCGCGCGCAACGCCACGTCGAAGCCCGCCTGCCGCCGGAGCGGTAATGAGACGTCGAGCTTGATCGCCGGCCCGCCGGCAGTGCGGCTGGCGGTGCGGACGGCTTCGGTGAAGTGTTCCCGGTAGGCCCAGAGCCGCTTCGCCGGTCCGGCCTCTATCGTGGCGTCTCCGACGGTCGAACCGAGCTCGGTGAACGCGGCGGCCAGTGCGGCATCGGTCGTGCCGGAGACCTCGACGAGCAGATACACCGGATAACTCGTGGCGAAAAGTGCCCGCAGCCGGGCATGATTGCGGACCAACTCCAGCCCCGTGGCGTGGAAGAACTCGGCTGCCTCCAGCGTGATACCGGCCCGCCGAACTCCGGCGACAACGGAGTGCGCGTCGTCGATCGACGCGACTCCCACGATGGCCACCCACACGTCTCGCGGTGGTTCGCTCAGCCGGAGCAGGACCTTCGTGACGATTCCGAGCGTGCCCTCACTGCCGACGAGAAGACGCGGAATGTCGTAGCCGGCGTTGTCTTTGGCCAAGGCGGACCAGCGCCGCAGCACAGAGCCGTCGCCGAGCACGACCTCGGCGCCGAGGAGCTGGTTCCGCGTGGAACCATGCTTGATCACTCGCAGCCCACCGGCGTTGGTTGCCACCGCGCCGCCGAGCGTCGCCGAGTCGCGAGCGGCCAGGTCGATGCCGAGCATCAGACCCTCGGACGCAGCTGCATTCTGTGCCACCGCCAGCGTCACTCCAGCACCGGCGCCGAGCGTGCGCTCAACCTGGTCGACCGATTCCACCTGGTCCAGCCGCCGCAGGCTCAGCACCACTTCGCCGTCGTGCGGCACGGATGCACCTACCAGCCCGGTGTTGCCACCCTGCGGGACGATTCCGACACCGCCAGCCGCACAGGTCCGGACGATCTCAGCCACTTCCTCGGTGGATCCGGGCCGCACGACAGCGGTTGTGCGGCCATGCCAGCGACCGGTCCAGTCGGTCACGTAACCCTGAGTGATGGCCGGATCGGTGAGCACGTGCTCGCGGCCGACGATCACGGCCAGCCGATCGATGAGGCTCACGCCACCGGTATCCCTCGCGATGTGAGTTCGCCGGACTCTTTGATGGTGAACAGCCAGTCGCGGAACTCCCCGCTCGGCACGAGGTGAGGTTGGGGGCTCAGGGCTCCACGTTCCACGCGGTAGAACCGGTAGCCGTGCGGTGCCAGCGCAGCCTGCACGCCGGTCGTGTTCGACTCCAGCAAGATCTCGCAAAGGATGTCCGGACGGTGGGATGCCAGGAACGACTGCGCGTGTTCGAGCACCACATCTTCGGTGCCTTCGACATCGATCTTGACGACTGCGGGAGGCGGTACGTTGATCTCGGCCACGATCGCGTCGAGCGACCGGACGGCCACCGGCACGCCATCGGTGAAGTGCAGCTTCGTCGAGTAGAAGTCCGGCAGAGCCGAGCCACCTGTTCCAGCGCCGATCGTTACCGTGTCGCCCTCCTTGCCGACGGCCGCACCATGCACCGTGATCCGTCCGGTCAGGTCGTTCGCAGCGACATTCTCCTGCGCGGCGTGCGCCACGTCCGGGACGACTTCGAAGGCGTGTATCCGCGCTTCGGGTGACACGCAGGCCGCAAGCAGCGAGAAGACGCCGGTGTAGGCACCGATGTCGAGCACGAGCCGCGCCTCGCGTACGAGCACTGCGAACAAGTCCAGCGCGAACTGATCCTCAAGCCGAGGCCGCCGGCCGCCACCCCAGTAGAGCTCCTTGGCCACGATGCACCGGTCGGGCCGGAGCATGCCGAACGTGACGCCGGACATATCGGCTGTCACCTCGCGCAGCCGCGCCGGGGCCGGCAGCCGCTCGCGGTGGATTCGGTCGCCCAGTAGGGCGGCGGCGGCGCGCATCAGCGTATGAATACCCGGCTGCGCGAGAAGACGCTTGACGAGCGGCTTGGTGCCGTACCAGCTCTGCCGGCGATACCGGCCGCTGTGCTGGTAGTCAGGTCCATCCGCGGCCATTGCCGTCAACATTAGCGGGCCTATTGGTCGAGCGGCCCGGCAAAGCAGTCCCGGATGCTTGCCTCGGCAGGGCGGCCGACCCAGTGGGACGGGGATTGGGAGTTGGGGTCGACTGAAAGCGGGTCGGTGTTCCCGTCGACCATCCAGAAGTAGATACCTTGAAGATCCATCGCGTGCACCGCGGCGCATGCGGCTGCGAACCAGTTCACCTGGATCTCCGGCCGGAACTCCCCGGACGGGTCGCCCCAATGCCACGGGTGGCGGTACATGCCGGACTGCCCCGCGATCCCGACCTCCTGGGCGACCATCCGCGTTCGCAGGCTCTCCGGCTTGGCCTGGAGGTGGGCCTCGAGGGCCGCGGTGATTTCCTCGACGCTCGCTGAGTCGTCAAGGTCAACGTCGAAGTACAGGTCGAGACCGAGCAGGTCGGCCATTGGTTCGTACTCGGCGTCGATTGCGTCCCAGTTGAACGTGAAGCTCAGCGCACCCGCGAACTCAGCGGCCGCAGCCGCCTTCACATCGGCCCACCTGTCCCGGTACTCGTGCATTGAGGTGAGTTCGGACGCAAGCACGAACTCGTCGGCGTCCTCGGCCGCAGCCACGACGTAGGGCATGATCGCGTCTGTGTAGCTCTCGAACCACTGCCCGACGTCGCTGGGCTCGATGTTGCCTCGCCAGCCACCGGGCGTTTCCTGCAGGACCTTCTCGTCGAGGAGAGGGCGCACAGCCACCCGGAGCCCACGCGCGGCGGCGGCGTTGACCATCCGGCTGATGGTCTCCGGGTCAGGGGTTTCCTCACCGCGGAATATCTCGTTAGACGTGATGCCCTCGGTGTAGAGAGGGAAGTTGAAGCCGATCGCGTTGGCGCCGAGTCCGACTACGTAGTCGAGGATGGGGTCGACGTTGGCGTCGCCGGGGTTGTCGCCGACCGCGTGGACGTAGACCTGTATGCCGTACTGCATTGCGCCGTCGGTCCATCTGCGGTCTTCGGCGACTGTAGGCGGAGGTGCGGTGCTTTCCTCCTGTGGGTCGGCCGGGCTGTTCTCCTCCGGTAGGTCGGCCGGGCTGTTCTCCGTGTCGATCCCCTCGCCTTCATTCTCCGGGAGCGGTCCCGTACAGGCCGAGAGCACGACGAGCACCGTGACGGACATTCCCAGCACGATGCCGCCGCGTCGAGACCCAAGCAGGTGCCGGTTCATGCGGCGCGGTGACGGTTGGGGACGGCGCCGTCCGCTTGAATGACCAACTCGTGGTTCAGGACGGACGGCACCGGCGGCTGCATGACGGGCTGCGGAACTCCGCCGGGGACCGTTTTGGGGATCACGTCGAAGAGCTCCCCTTCGTGCCGGCCGAGTCGGTCCTTCACGAAGTCCACCGTACCGAGGAAGCCGGCCCATGCCTCGACGAGCGTGAAGAATGGGAAGAGCAGGAGACCGGCCCGGTGACCTGGCCGTGGACCGTCCATGCCTGAGGCATGGGCATTGGCGATAAGTCCGGCACCGTACATCCACAGCCCCGCACCAAGGTTGAATGCCCAGAGCGCGAGGATGACCGGAGCCAAGGGCACAGTGGAACTCATTCCGAGAGCAGCCGCAACGCCCAGTATGACGACGACGTGCTGAAACGGCCCAACCGCCCACGATGTGAGTGCATACGTAAGCAGTGCGCGCCGGGACCACGGGAGCCGTCGGTTGGTCGCCACATGAAGGAGTCCGCGCGCCCACCGTTTGCGTTGGGTGACGAGATCGCGAAACGACTCCGGAGAGCTGCCGTAGCACCGCGCCGGGACCCACCCGGACTTCCGCGGATAGTGGCTGGAAAAGGTGATCGCGAAGTTCGCATCCTCCGTGATGGAAAGGAGTCGGCCGAAGTCCCACCCGATCCGCGCTTCGACCGAAGCCCGTACCAGGAGGAGTTCGCCATGTGCGCCGACGAGCGGCCTTCCCGAACCCGTCATCATGCAGAACATCGACAGGTCGCAGCTGGGGCGCACCGAGTCGGCCAACCACACGAAGACGTTGCCGCTGAACTCCCGTGGGTAGGTGAGGACTCCTTGCGCCAGGTGCAATGACGATCGCTTCCCTGCGGGGTTATCGAGGATGAACCGCGCAAACTCCCGCGCTGTGTCTCTGCCGATACCGGTGTCGTCATCCATATGAAGTACCCATACGTCGTCGCGTGCTTCGCCCTGGGCAATCCGTACTTCGTTGATCCAGTGGTTGGCCCTGGCCTTACGCTCGGTGCCGCCCGGAGTGACGTAGTCAGCCGGTACGTACAGGATCCGAACATGATCCGAGGCCATCGCTTCCAGCGTCTCAACAGCCTCGCAGCCCTCCTCGGCGACGACGTCGACTCGCCATGGAGCGAAGCGTTCGGGCATGAAGGTCTCGAAGGAGGCGACGACCCGGCTGAGTGCCGGCATGACGTCATGGCGGCCGATCGTTGGTATCTGGACGATGACGAGCTGTTCGGGACCCACAAACGGTGCCGGACCTGACCGGCGTCGCCGTTCGACTGCCTTCATCGTTGCCCTGGCTCGAAACGCGCCCAGGAACATCAGGAGCGCCACACCCGCTGGGATTGACCAGACGACGCTCAAGTACGCCCCCATGACCCGCTCTCCTGAGCTGATCCGGTCGGGGTAGAAGGACACCGTGATACAGAGCACCGTCATGGCCAAAAGGGCGATCAACCAAGGCTGAGGGCGCTGAAGAGGACGCGGATTGAACCTGAAGATCGGACTTATTCCCTCCGGGGACGGCCTACCTGATGACGAGGGGTCGTTCGGTACCCGCCTCCCGTGCGTGGAAATGCAAAGCAAGTGTGTAACCAGCCAGCCTTGGAGTTGAGTGGAACAGACTCAACTTTGTTAGCGTTTGCACTATCGGATCGCTGCAACTATGGAACCGGGGAGAACCGTGAACGACCAGCTCACTACCAAGGCTCAGGAGGCGCTCTCCGTCGCCGTACGCAGTGCGGCCACCGCGGGCAACCCGCAGGTGGAGCCGGTTCACATCCTGCGTGCCCTGCTCGCACGGACCGAAGGTATCACCGGCCCGCTGCTAGAAGCCGCAGGGGCGGACGTCCCGTCCGTCCGTTCCGACGTCGACGCCGCCGCTGAAACTCTCCCCGCCGCGTCTGGCTCCACCGTGGGTGCGCCGGGACTCGCCCGGCAGACCTACGCCGTGCTCTCGCACGCCGGGGAGGTCGCCCGCGAACTCGGCGACGAATACGTGTCGACCGAACATCTGCTGGTAGGGCTCGCGCACGTCGAGTCGCCGGTCAAAGAGCTGCTGGCACGACACGGCGTCACGGCCGAGCGGCTGCGCGCAGCCTTCGCCCAGGTGCGCGGCAGCGCACGAGTGACGTCCCCCGACCCGGAGGGCACCTACGACGCGCTCAACAAGTACGGCGTCGACCTGGTCGAACGGGCCCGAGAAGGCAAGGTCGACCCGGTGATCGGGCGCGACTCGGAGATCCGGCGCGTCGTGCAGGTGCTGTCGCGGCGGACCAAGAACAACCCCGTGCTCATCGGCGAACCAGGGGTCGGCAAGACCGCCGTCGTTGAAGGCCTCGCGCAGCGCATCGTGGCCGGCGACGTCCCGGAGTCCCTTCGCGGCAAGCGCCTCGTCGCGCTCGACCTTGGCGCCATGCTGGCCGGTGCGAAGTACCGCGGCGAGTTCGAGGAGCGGCTCAAGGCGGTGCTGGACGAGATCAAGGCCAGCGAGGGCCAGGTCATCACGTTCATCGACGAGCTGCACACCGTGGTCGGCGCCGGAGCCGGTGGTGACTCCTCGCTTGATGCGGGCAACATGCTCAAGCCCATGCTGGCCCGCGGCGAGCTGCGCATGGTCGGCGCGACTACGTTGGACGAGTACCGCGAGCGGATCGAAAAGGACCCGGCCCTGGAGCGCCGGTTCCAGCAGGTCTACGTCGGCGAGCCCAGCGTCGAGGACACCATCGCGATCCTGCGCGGGCTCAAGGAGCGCTACGAGGCGCACCACAAGGTGCAGATCTCTGACGCCGCCTTGGTCGCGGCGGCCACGCTGTCCGACCGCTACATCACCGGCCGCCAGCTTCCGGACAAGGCGATCGACCTGGTCGACGAGTCGGCGTCCCGGCTCCGGATGGAGATCGACTCGTCACCGGTCGAGATCGACACCCTGCGCCGGACGGTCGACCGGCTCAAGATGGAAGAGCTCGCGCTGGCCAAGGAGACCGATGCCGCGTCGCAGGAACGGCTCGCCGCGCTGCGGACCGAGCTGGCTGACACCGAAGAGGAGCTGCGCGGCCTCGAGGCCCGCTGGGAGCAGGAGAAGTCCAGTCTGAACCGGGTCGGCGCGCTCAAGGAGCAGATCGACGAGCTGCGCGGACAGGCGGAGCGAGCCCAGCGTGAGGGTGACCTGGCCGGCGCGAGCGAGATCCTCTACGGCAAGATCCCGCAGCTGGAGAAGGAGCTCGCAGCGGCCGCTGAGGCAGAGGCGGACCGTCCGGCGAACGCCATGGTCAAGGAGGAGGTCGGCCCGGACGACGTGGCCGACGTCGTCTCGGCGTGGACCGGCATTCCGGCCGGTCGGCTCCTCGAGGGCGAGACCGGCAAGCTGCTGCGGATGGAGGAGGAGCTTGGCCGTCGCGTGGTTGGGCAGCAGGCCGCCGTGGCTACGGTTTCGGACGCCGTCCGGCGCGCGCGGGCGGGTGTCTCGGACCCCGATCGTCCCACCGGGTCGTTCCTGTTCCTCGGCCCGACCGGTGTGGGCAAAACCGAGCTGGCCAAGGCGCTGGCCGGGTTCCTGTTCGACGACGACCGCGCAATGGTGCGGATCGACATGAGCGAGTACGGCGAGAAGCACAGCGTCGCTCGCCTGGTCGGTGCTCCACCTGGTTACGTCGGCTACGAAGAAGGCGGCCAGCTCACCGAAGCCGTCCGGCGGCGGCCGTACTCGGTGATCTTGCTGGACGAGGTCGAGAAGGCGCACCCCGAAGTGTTCGACGTCCTGCTGCAGGTGCTCGACGACGGCCGGCTCACGGACGGACAGGGGCGGACGGTCGATTTCCGCAACGCGATCCTGATCCTGACGTCCAACCTCGGGTCGGTCTTCCTGGCCGATCCGACTCTGGACGACGCTGCCAAGCGCGAGAAGGTCATGGAAGTGGTGCGGGCGTCGTTCAAGCCCGAGTTCCTGAACCGGCTCGACGACGTGGTGCTGTTCGACCCGCTGGGCACCGACGAGCTGGCCCGAATCGTCGAGCTTCAGGTCTCGCTGCTCGCCGACCGGCTGGCCGACCGGCGGCTGACGCTCCAGGTCAGCGATGCGGCTAAGGAGTGGCTGGCACTCACGGGGTACGACCCGGTGTACGGGGCCCGGCCGCTGCGCCGCCTCGTCCAGACGGCAATCGGCGACAAGCTGGCGAGAGCGATCCTGACCGGCGAGATCAAGGACGGCGACACCGTGTCGGTCGACCTCGACGACGCCGCGGACACCCTTACCGTCCAGCGCACCTGACTACTCCGCTGATCATCGGCACTTTCCGGGTTATGTAGCCGGGAAAGTGCCGATGATCAAGGGGTGGTGGGGCATTAGGTAGGGTCGGGTGTCATGCCAACCGCACTCGTGACCGGCCCGACGTCCGGTATCGGAAACGCGTTCGCCCGCCAGCTGGCAGCCTCCGGGTACGACGTGGTACTGGTCTCGCGGGACACTGAGCGGCTGGCGGCGACCGCGGCCGCCCTCGAAAAGCAATACGGCATCGCCACCGAGGTTCTGACCGCGGACCTGAGTACACACGAGGGCAGGGCTGTCGCCGAGCAGCGGCTCAGCGACGCCGGACGTCCCATCGACCTGCTGGTCAACAATGCGGGGTTCGCGCTACGCAAACCATTCCTGGCAAACGACATCGACGACGAGGAACGGCTGCTCAACGTCCACGTTCTGGCCGTCCTTCGGCTCACCAGGGCCGTCTTACCGGTGATGATCGAGCGTGGCGGCGGCGCGATCATCAATGTCACCTCGCTTGCGGGCATGATTCCGCGCGGGACGTACAGCGCGCATAAGGCGTGGGCCACCATGTTCAGCGAGGGGCTCGCGCCCCGGGTGGCCGGCAACGGCGTTCGCGTGATGGCGCTGCTGCCCGGCTTCGTCCGCACCGAGCTACACCAGCGCGCTCAGATGAAGATGGCCGGCATCCCGTCATTCATGTGGCTTGATGCGGACCGGCTCGCCCGTACCGCACTGCGTGACCTCAACCGAGGCAAGCGGGTGTCGGTGCCGGGCGCCCTTTACCGGCTGGCGAGCTGGTTGCTGCCCCGGCTGCCTCGCGGGCTGCTGATTGCGACCGGCAAGCAACATCCTGCTGAACGCCGGGCTTAGCACATCATCCGACGGCGGCGCGCACGTACGGAATCCGGCACAGGACGAGCGTCAGCGCCACCGACGCAGCCAGCGTCACGCCAAGGTGTACCAGGGCGGTAAGCACGAGCGCGGCCGGAGAACCCGGCAACGGCCACTCCTCACGGAGCGGGTACAGCACGAGCGGGTGCACGAGGAAGATGCCGAACGTGATCACCGCGGCGCTTCCGAGCCGGTCGCGCCGCGCGCGCATTGCCGTGCCGGCGGCGCGCAGCAGCACGAACGCCGACAGCGACATGACCACCACCGTCGGTGACAGGTAGCCGTAGAGGTACCGTCCGGGAACGCCCCAGCCTTCAGACGTAGTCAACACGCCGACAAGAGCGGCCGTAGCCACTACGGACGATACGAATACCGCCGCCGCCACACGCACCCGACCGGGCGTCAACCTCATGTCGCGGAGCAACCAACCGGCCACGAAGTAGCCCGCGAACGGCAAGAAGCGGGTCGCCGCCGTCGATGACCCGGCCCGCGCAACGACTGACGCAAGTTGGTCGAGCGCGCCGAACGCGATGAGCACGCCGGCCAGGCCTGCCTGCATCCGCCGTGTGGTATGCCGGATCACGATCTTCAGAAACGGCGCCAGTGCGTACAAGCCGACCAGCACGTAGAGGAAGTACAGCTGGAGAAATGGCGTGCCCGCCATAACTCCGCGAGCCGCGTCTTCGACGGACAGATTGTGATCGAGCCACCAATGCCGGAACGCCAGGTAGACCACCGTCCACACGACCAACGGCACGCCCACCCGCGCCAGCCGCCGCAGGTAGAAGTCCCGCGGCCGCTCGACCCGGCGCGGGTCCAGCAGGAGCGCTCCGCTGATCATGACGAACACAGGGACGCACCACCTGAGCGCGGAGTCGATCAGGTTGGCTGTCCACCAGCCGGCGCTGCCCTCACTGGCCCATCGCCCGGTGACAACGGGTGCGATCACGTGGATCATCACCACGGCGACGATCGACACGATCCGGGCCAGATCTAGCCAGGCGGTATTGTCCAGCCGGCCGTCGCGCTGCTCGGCCGGCTGGGAGGTGGATGTTCGGGCTTCTGTGACGTCAGTCATAGATCACGGGGGTCGCGGATACATGCCGCGTGTCAACGTACCCGGGTTTGACCCGTCACAGTCATCCGGCAAGTTGATCAATGACAGCTACAAGTGCGCCCGACAGGTCGTGCTCCGCCTCGTGGACCAGCCAGCCGCGCTGCTGCGCCGACCGGGCCCACCATGTCGCCGGTCCGATTTCCCGGACGTCGGCACCCGACCGCACGTACGCGCACGGAGCGTCCGGCCAGTCGATGGCCGGTGGCAGCGACTCAGTCCAGAACGCGTGGTCAGCGGCCAGTGCAGGTTGATCCGACCAATGCGGCGCCTCGCCGTGCAATGCGGCGTGCACCCGGTCCGCGGCATCGGAATGCGCGGCGCGAAGCAGGTCGAGATGGGTCTGCGCACCCGATCGCGGGAGTGATGCGTCCACGAACACGTACCCGCCCACTGCCCGCCGCGCGGCTCGCTGCGTACGCGCGAGAGCCGGCAGCAACGGGCCCGCCATCCCGTGCCCGACCAGCACCAGGGGTGTCGGTACGTCGGCCGCGTGCAAGGGCCGGGCCATGCCGGCCACCCAGCCGACCGAATAGGGGGCTGGTCCGGCGAGGACTTCCGGCGCGACGACGTGGTGGCCTTGGTCCCGCAGGTCGGCGGCCACCGACTCCCACCAGTCAGGTGGGTCAAGCGGGCCGTGGGCGAGAACAACGGTGCCGGGACGCACAACTGCTAGCGTGCCGTACGCTCGACGATCGTGAGCGTACGGGAGGACCTGCTCGAGCAGATCATCGCCAAGGCCGTCGTCAAGGGCCGCGTAGTGCTGTCCTCCGGGCTCGAAGCGGACTACTACGTCGACCTGCGCCGGATCACATTGGACGGCGCGGCGGCTCCGCTCGTCGGTCGGGTCATGCTTGATCTGACCGCAGATCTCGGCTACGAGGCCGTCGGCGGACTAACGCTGGGCGCCGATCCGGTGGCCGCGGCCATGCTGCATGCTGCCGCCGCACACGGGCGTTCGCTCGATGCGTTCGTCGTCCGCAAGGCCGGCAAGGCTCATGGGCTGCAGCGGCGAATCGAAGGTCCCGACGTGACCGGCCGGCGCGTACTGGCTGTGGAGGACACCTCAACGACAGGTGGCAGTGTGCTGACCGCGGTGGAGGCACTACGCGAGGCCGGCGCCCATGTTGCCGCAGTCGCTGTCATCGTGGATCGGGCGACCGGCGCTCGTGAGCGTGTCGAGGCCGAAGGGCTGCCGTATTACGCCGCGTACAGCCTGGCCGATCTCGGCCTCGGCTGATCCCACATCATCAAGGCGTGCGGGTGTCCGCACGAGAAGTTGATCTCGCTAGAGAAACCGCTCGTTGCTGATCAAACCGTCGGCGATCATGGCCAAATCGCGGTTCTGCCGACGGATTGATCAGTAAGGAGCAGTAATCATGGCGTGATCATTTGGACTGCGGGTGAAATGTGAGCCGGCTCGGGTCTGACAGGCTTACCCACTGTGGACGAGACGGAGACTTCGGAAGAGGCCGGCGTCGCGGACGTTGGTGTCGGTCCATGGCAGGGGCAGTGGCCGGAAGGTCCCCATTACCACCCTGACCTGCTTGCCCACGGTGACCGCCGCAACGTCGTCGACAAGTACCGGTACTGGCGGCAGGAGGCGATCGTGGCCGACCTGGACCGCCGCCGCCACCCGTACCACGTCGCCATCGAGAACTGGCAGCACGACTTCAACATCGGGGCGATCGTGCGCACGGCCAACGCGTTCCTCGCGGCCGCTGTGCATATAGTCGGGCGACGGCGCTGGAACCGGCGCGGCGCCATGGTGACGGACCGCTATCAGCACGTGCACCATCACGCGACAATCGCGGACTTCGCGGGCTGGGCGCGGACCGAGGGGCTGCCGCTCATCGGTGTGGACAATCTCCCGGATGCCGTTCCGCTCGAGACGTACGATCTGCCCGAGCGGTGCGTGTTGTTGTTCGGTCAGGAAGGCCCAGGGCTGTCTGACGAGGCGCGTACCCACGCCTCGGCCGTCCTGTCGATCGCGCAGTTCGGCTCGACCCGCTCGATCAACGCAGGTGCGGCGTCGGCCATCGCCATGCATGCCTGGCTCCGACGGCATGTCTTCGATCAACGGCCGACCTGAGTCGCTCTTCCACCTGATCGGGCTGAGCAGCGCCGACCAAGTGGAAGAGCGGCATTCAGGTGACCTACGAGCAGGCGCTCGTGTACTCGTACGCGTCGGCGGTGGAGCCGCTCACCTCTGCCTGGACGACGGACAGGCCCAGCGTGCCTTCCTCGTCCGGACGGTTGATGACCGCCTGCCGAATCGCGTTCTCGTTGGTGTCCACACCGAACGTCGTGGCCGGCAGCACGCCCTCGTAATCGACCTGAAGCCCGTCGATCACTGCGCGCAGGCCGGTCCGAGTCAAGTCGCCGCTGGCCACGGCGGCTTCAAGCGCGGCCTTGAGCGGATACGACCAGACCCAGCCAAAGGTGTAGCCGTCGTTCTCCGGCACCCCGCCGTTCAGCGACTCGCGGATCGCGTCATGACCGGGGCTAGTGCCGTCGATGCCCTCCCAGGGCGCGATGTTGGTGTACGTCGCGAGGATCGCCTGAGCCGCAGCAGAGTCCAGCAGCGCCGGGTTCCACGTCGGAACCGACCCGAGAAACTGGCCACCGAATCCACCGGCGACCGTCTTTCCGATGATCTCACCGGTCTCCGCCGGCCCCACGGCCAGCACGACGGCGTCCGCGCCGCTTTCCATCACTGCGGCAACCGCAGCGTCCTGTGAACCCACGATGGTGTTCGGTGCGGTCTCGACAAAGCCGGCGAACTCGGCGCCGTTCGCCTCGGCCCAGTGCTCGACTCCGGCAGCGGAGTCACCGCCGTAGTCACCCGGGTAGCCGACCGCCAGCACGGTTGACGGAGCGCTGACGTTCTCCGCGAACCAGTCCAGACCGACCTGCGACTCGATGCAGTACGAGTAGCCGGACTCCAGGATCAGGCCGTTGTCGGACTCGTCGAAGGCCCACCCGGACCACCAGGAGGCCGGCGCGCCGACCACGTTGTCGGCGTCCATGTCGGACAAGATCGCCTCGGTCGTCGGCGTGCCAAGAGTCTGCGCCAAGGCGAGGATGTTCGGCTCGATCTCCCGGTACCGCGCGCTGTGCTGCTGGGGGTCGTACAGCGTGTCGCGGGTGTACGTCGAGATGTCGATATCGAAGCCGCCGATGCCGCCGGCATCGTTGACCCGCTTCCAGAACGCCTCCTGACCCGCCGTGATCGGTACGGCAACGGGGGCGAACGGGCCCTCGCTCAGGTCCGACAGCACACCGAGGTAGATGCAGCCGTTGTCCGGGTTGACCGCGTCCGGGCACGCCTCCTCGGTCACGCCGACGTCGAACGCGATTTCGTCTGACTCGCCGCCCGGCTCTTCCGTTTCGCCGCCGTCGGCGGTGTCGTCGTCACCGTCCTCGACGGCACATGCGGTTGCCAGCAGGGCTACTGCACCGAGCACTGCTGCGGTGCGTCTTGCTGTGCTCCTCATCGAGCTCACCTCATTTTCCGGGATTGTTAGTAGGAGAAGGGCCACGCTTTCCAGTAGTTGCGCACTCGGATCCACAGCCCGTACAGGCCCCTGGGTTCGAGCACGAGGAACAGCACGATCAGCGCACCGAAGAGCATGGTCTGAACGTGGAAAACCGTCAGGAATCCGCTGCCTGGCGCCGTCGAGATGAACGGCACTGCACCGGCCAGTTCAGAGACGAACCGCGGCATCAGGACGACGAAGGCCGCTCCCATGATCGATCCGCTGATGGTTGCGATCCCACCGATCAGGATGACGGCCAGGAATTCGATGGATAGGAAGAGGTTCCAGTTGCCCGGCGTCATCTGGCCGATGACCACGACAAGCAGAGCTCCGGCAATGCCGGCGTAGAAGGACGACACGGTGAACGCCAGCGTCTTCGTCCGCTGCAGCGACACACCCATCACCGCGGCGGCGATGTCTCGGTCACGAACCGCAGCGAAGGCGCGGCCCAGCTTGGACCGAGCCAGGTTACGGGCCGCCACCGCCAGAATTACGAAGACTGCGAAGCAGACGAAGTAGAACATCGCATCGCGCGGCAGGATGTAACCGAACAGGTGGTACTTGCCGCGCAGGTCCATGCCGAACAGCACCAGCTCGGCCGGCGCTCGTCCCACGCCCGCGCCGCCGGTGATCGGCCGCGCCTCCTTGAAAATGTGCTCGCCGATGAAGACCAGGCCCAACGTCAGGATGGCCAGGTACAGTCCGCGTACCCGAGCGGCTAACGGAGCGACCGCCAACCCGACAAGTGCGGGTACGACGCCTGCCATTGGGAGCCAGATCGCCATGTCCAACTCGAAACCGATGACCTGGCTGGTCTCCCGGCCGCCTAACACGGCCGCTGTGTAAGCACCCAACCCCATGAAGAAGGCGTGTCCCAACGACACCTGGCCCGCGTAGCCGGTGACGAGATTCAGCCCGATCCCGGCGATCGCGTAGATGAACACGGTCATCATGAGGCTGGTCAGATCGCGGCTGAGGAAAAGCGGCAGCGCCAGGACGACTACCGCCAGCGCAACCGTCCACCAGCGTTTGGTGGGAGTGTTGAGGATCGCCTGGTCGGCGGCGTAGCTGGTGTAGAGGGCGGGCCGGCCGGCTACCCTCCCGCGCCGCTGCTGCAAAGCGGTCCCGATCACACCCGCTCCACCTCTCTGGTTCCGAACAACCCGTAGGGGCGGACCATCAGGACGATGATCATGATGACGTACGGGACGGCTACGTCGAAGTTGGCGCCCAGCCAGTCTGCGTAGCGCGGCTGGTACGTGCGGGTGAGCGCCTCTGCGATGCCGACGAAAAGACCAGCGATCACGGCGCCCTTGATCGAGTCCAGGCCGCCGATGATGATCACCGGCAGTGCCTTGAGCGCCACCAGCGCGAGGCTGGCCTCGAAGCCGCCGGCGACCGTCCCAATGAGGGCGCCGGCGAGGGCGGCCAGCGCGGCGGAAATGGCCCAGGCCAGCCCGAACATCCGCCCCACGTTCACGCCCTGAGCCAGCGCGACCTCCTGATCGAGAGAGGTGGCGCGCATGGCTAGCCCGAGCCGAGAACGGGCGAGGAACAGACCAACGACTGCGATGGCGGCGAGTGAGACAACGATCTTTGCCAGGTCGATCTGGGAGACCGTGACGCCGAGCAGGTCCGTCTGCTCGAGGCCCCACGGGTCACGGATCGCGCGGACCCGCGAACCGATGAGCCGGTGCGCCACGACGTACAAGGTGATGAACACACCGACCGTGACCATCGCGGCCGCGAATGGCGGACGCCCGACCATCGGCCGCAAGGCGACCCGTTCGGTCGCCATGCCGATGACTGCCATGACCAGCATCGCGGCCACCACGGCGACCACGAACGGCATCCCCGCCGTGCTGATGAACACCGAGGTGAAGTAGGCGCCGAGGATCATCAATGCCGGCTGGGCGAAGTTCACCACGCTCGTTGCCCGATAGATGATCACGAATCCGACCGCCAGCAACGCGTACGTACTGCCGATGCCGAGACCGCGGATCAAGCCCGAGGAGATCAGGACTTCCACGTGTGGACCTCCGTCAGGTCGCCACCGGGGAACTCCTTGCGGTTGCCGTACATGTCTTCGATCAGATCGGCGAACCGCTCGTGCAACGTCGCGCGCTTCACCTTCTGCGTCGCGGTCAGCTCACCATCATCGTGATCCAGTTCCTTGGGGATCATGCGGAACTTGCGGACGTTCTCCGCCCGCGCGAAGTTCTCGTTGACGTCCTTGATGATCTTCTGGACGAGCTTGACGACCGGTTCTTTCTCGGTGAGGTCGCGGTACGTCGTGTACGGGATGCGCTTGCGTTGCGCCCAGTTGCCCACGGTGTCGAGCTCGATGCCGATCAGTGCGGTCAGGTACGACCGACGGTCGCCGATGACTACTGCTTCTTTGATGAACGGTGAAGTCTTGAGCGCATTCTCAATCTCCGAGGGCGCGACGTTCTTGCCGCCGGCGGTGATGATGACGTCCTTGATCCGATCCACGATTTTCAGATGTGTGCCGTCGACCCACTCCCCGACATCACCGGTGTAGAGCCAGCCGTCAGCGTCCAGCACCTCGGCTGTCTTGACGGGTTTGTTCCAGTAGCCGACGAAGTTGGCTGGCGAACGGGTGAGGATCTCGTTAGTTCCTTCGGCCAGCCGCAACTCGGTACCGACGTGCGGTTCGCCGACCGTCCCTAGTCTGACCCGGCCCTGCCGGTTGCTTGTCGCCACGGCCGAGTTCTCGGTCATCCCGTACGCCTCACGGATCACGACGCCGAGACCGAAGAAGAACTTCAACACCTCCGGCGCGATCGGGGCGGCTCCGGACCCGGCGGCGCGCACCTTACGCAGCCCGATCCGGTCCCGCAGCGCACGGAAGAGCAGCGGGTAGCCAATGGCGTACATCAACCGGGTCTTGGCGGTGTGGTTGCCTTCGTTCCGGACGAGTTCGTCGCCAATGCGGGTGGCCAGCCCCATTCCCGCGCGGTACACCAGCCGCTTCAGTGGCGAGGCAGCACTCATCTTGATCTGCACGCCGGCATGAATCTTCTCCCAGATCCGGGGGACGGCGAAGAAGAGGGTGGGTTGGACCTCGCGGAGGTTCACCTGAACCGTGTCGATCGACTCGGCGAAATGGACGGTGGTGCCGGCCGCAGCGTTCACCCAGATCGTCGCGGCCCGCTCCACGACGTGGCACAGCGGCAGGTACGACAGCGTTACGTCATTCTCGTTGGGTGGTGGGTCGTAGAGCCCGCCGCCGACAACGAGCACGTCTGCGGCGAACGAGATGTTCCGGACAGTGAGCATCGCACCCTTGGGCGGCCCGGTTGTGCCCGATGTGTAGATCAGCGTCGCCACGTCGTCCGGCGTCGCAGCCTCGGTGGCCTCGTCCAGTAGGTCGGGGTGCTCGGCAGCATGCTGCCGGCCCCGCTCGATGAAGTCCGGCCAGTGGATCAGTTTCGGGTTGTTGTACTCACGGACGCCGCGCGGCTCGATGTAAACGATCCACTCCAGGTCAGGACACTCGTCCTCGACCGCAAGTGCCTTGTCGACCTGCTCCTGATCCTCCGCGATGAGCACCCGTGACCCCGAATCGCGCAGGATGTACGCGACCTCGGCCGGCGGGTTCGTCGAATAGAGGCCCACGCTCATCGCCCGAATTGCGACGGCCCCAACGTCGGTGTACAGCCACTCCGGACGGTTCTCCGAGTGGATGGCCACCCGATCGCTCGGCCCGACACCGAGTGCTGACAGCCCGTGCGCTACCAACCGAACGTTCTCCCAGTACTCGCTCCAGGTGATGTCCTGCCAGATCCCGAAGCGCTTCTCGCGCATACACACCCGGTCCGGGTCGTGCGCGGCTCGCTCGCGGATTCGCTCGGGAATGCTCCGCCAGCCGGTTGTGGTCGCCGGTTCGGTGGTCGTCATGACGCCTCACCCAGGTATGCCTTTATCACCGCAGGATCATGTTGGACGTCCGCCGGTGCGCCTAGTGCGATCCGCTGTCCGAAGTCGAGGACGAGCACCTGGTCGGCGATGTCCATCACCAGGCCCATGTCGTGCTCGACCATGATCATCGTGACGCCGAGCTCTGAACGGATGTCGAGGATGAACCGGGCCATGTCCTCAGTCTCCTCGACGTTCATGCCCGCCACGGGTTCGTCGAGCAGGAGCAGGGTCGGCGACATGGCCAGCGCCCGCCCCAGTTCCACGCGTTTCTTCAAGCCGTAGGGAAGCATGCCGACCAGGCTGCGCCGGATCGCTTCGATCTCGAGAAAGTCGATGATGTCCTCGACCAGCCGCCGGTTTTCGATCTCCGCTCGCCGGGCCCGCCCGGCGTAGACCATGCCGGCGAGAGTGCCGTACTTCAGGTGCTGATGCCGGCCGAGCATGAGGTTGTCCAGCACGGTCAGGTTGTCGAACAGTTCGATGTTCTGGAACATCCGGGCGACGCCGAGTTTGGCCACCTGGTCCGGCCTACGCCCGCGGATACTGTTCCCACGGAAGAAGATCTCGCCCTCCTGCGGGCGGTACACCCCAGAGATGCAATTGAAAATGGAAGTCTTGCCGGCTCCGTTCGGGCCGATGATCGCGAAGAGCTCCCCTTCGTTGACACTGAACGACACGTCGTCGATTGCGGTCATCCCGCCGAACCGCAGCATTAGATCGCGCACCTGGAGAATCGGTTCGGTCACGACAGCCACCGCTTCCGCCGCTTGTAGTGCTTGACGTCCCGGAACGAGACGGCGCCCTCATCAGCCAGTCCGAGATAGAACTCGCGGATGTCATCGTCCTCACGCAACGCAGCCGCAGGCTTGTCCATAACGATCTTGCCGGTCTCCAGCACGTAGCCGTGGGACGCTATCGACAGCGCCATGGTCGCGTTCTGCTCGACCAGCAGCACCGAGGTGCCCTG
Source organism: Jiangellaceae bacterium (assembly GCA_036374175.1). GTDB lineage: Bacteria > Actinomycetota > Actinomycetes > Jiangellales > Jiangellaceae > JASLBX01. The sequence continues at coordinate 29,810 of DASUUH010000046.1, forward strand.
CTGGTTGATTTCCAGGATGAGGTCCCGAATCTGCTGCACTAGCAACGGCGCGAGGCCGAGACTCGGCTCGTCGAGCAGCAGGTACCGCGGCCGAGCCATCAGGGCGCGGCCGATGGCGAGCATCTGCTGCTCTCCGCCGGAGAGGTAACCAGCGGTCTGGGCTCGCCGGTCGGCCAGCACGGGGAACAGGCTGAACACCCGATCAAGGTCCTCGTCGATGGTCGCCCGGCCCGCCGAGTGTGCTCCGACCCGGAGGTTCTCATCGACGGTGAACTCGGCGAAGATTCGCCGCCCTTCCATGACCTGGCCGATCCCGCTGCCCACAATCGCGGGTGCGTCCAGATGGTGGATCGGCTTGCCGTCCAAGGTGACATTGCCTTTGGTGATCGAGCCACGATGGACATCGAGCAGACCGGTGATCGCTCGCAGCACGGTCGTCTTGCCGGCGCCGTTGGCCCCAAGCAAGGCGATGATCGCGCCCTCGGGAACCTTCAGCGTGACGCCCTTGAGCACGAGGATGACGTCCTCGTAGACGACTTCGAGGTTCTCGACCGCGAGCACCCGCACCTCCACTTCCACGCCGTTACACGATGGCTTCTATCGCGTTGCGAGGCCTTGGTTGCGAGTTTTCCTACCGCTGCTAGTTTCCGGTGTCAACAATTCTGGCCCAACCGTTGCAGAACGCCTACCGCGGCCGAGACCGGATCGTGGCGCGCCGCCTGGTCGCATGCTCGTTATGTCAGGCCGCAGATGAAGCGGTCTCAGAACCGGCCCATTCCTGAGAGAGCCAGCTGTCGCAAGGAGTCCACGACAAGGTGCGCACCGGCTTCCCGAAGCAACGCGCCGTGGGTGGTCGCGGAGAGGTACCCGATGACCTCGGCCTAGCGGTCCCATATGAAGATCTGGCTACCCGTGGCGACCTCCCCTGACTCGGCCAGGTTAACCAGATCGGCCGGTGTGGCGTCCAGCGCAACCACCGGGCAGATTGCCGACCGGCCGCCCCGCTCGACCTCAGCCGGATCCCACGCCACCACTGGATCACCCGCCTCCACTTGGGCGTTCTCATTGACCAGCAGCTCGAACCCGGCGCCGGCCAGCTGGACGGTGTCGATGCCCAGGTGAACGAGCATCCCCGCCCCATCCGCGGCTTGCACGACGTAGGCGTGTGGGTGCAGCTTGACGATCGTCCCGTCGATCGGAGCTACCGCGACGCTGCGGCCATCACGCGACGGGTCGATCGCCATACCCGGACCCACGAGCGCAGCCGAGAACACCGGATCCGGCACGTCCGCCAGTGGCAATGCACGCCCGCCGACCGGCGCCACGACCGACAGGCTCACATCACGTCCTCGATGTCCGTAGCGATGGTGTCAGCGTCCGGTCCAACAACTACCTGAACGGCGGTTCCGGCCCGGATGACACCGTGCGCCCCTGCCGCTTTGAGACCGGCCTCGTCGACAAGCGAGGGATCCTCGACCTCCGCCCGCAAACGCGTGATGCACGGCTCGATCTCGATGATGTTGTCGGCCCCACCTAAGGCGGCGAGGATCTGCTCGGCGTTGCTCATCTGGTTCCTCCATCAACGGGGTCGGTCTGGGTCACCTTGGACAATCCGCGCGGGGCGTCGGGATCGAGTCCCAGCCGTCGTGCGAGACCTTCGACGATGAGTTGTGCTGGTACGACCAGCGCCAGGGGGGCGACGAGTTCAGGCAACCGCGGGCCGCCGGCCGCGACATCACATGCGGCAGCGAAATCTGCGTCGCCGCCGATGCCGACGGTGCCCCCGACCCCGCGCTCTCGCAGGTCATGCGCCAGTTCTGTCATGCCCCCGACCATCGGACCGTCCTGTGCCGCCACCAGCACGGCCACATGCTCGGCGTCGACGACAGCGATCGGCCCATGCCGCAGGTCCGCGTATGACAACCCTCTGACCGGGCGCAGGCAGGTCTCCTCGAGTTTGAGCGCAGTCTCGAGGGCCGTGCCGAACGCGATGCCGCGGCCGCTGACCAAGATGTCCGGAGTGGCCGCCAGCGCTTCGACCGCTTCGTCCACGCCGTCCCGTTCGGAGATCAGCCGTTCCACCTCGCTCGGGGCCCGGTCCAGGTCGGCGTCCAACGCGTCCGGCTTGGGCGCCAACGCGCCGGCCAGCACCGCCATCGCCGCCAACTGAGCTGTGTAGGACTTGGTAGCAGGTACGGCGAGTTCCCGCCCGGCGTCGGTCACCATCGCCAGGTCGGACGACTTGGCAAGCGCGCTGTCGGCATCGTTGGTCACCGCAATCGTCCGGGCGCCGCAGCTGGCGGCCCACTGCTGGGCCTCGACGATCTCCTGCGTCTCACCCGATTGAGAAACCGAAACTACGACGGCGTCGGACAGATCGAGCCGGGCGCCGTAATGGGTCCCGACGCTTGGCGCCGCCAGCCCGGCCGGGTGACCGGCATGCACCTCGAGCAGGTAGCGGCCGTAGATGGCGGCGTTGTCTGACGACCCGCGTGCGACGAACAGCACGGCGCGGCGGTCGGCGGCAAGCTCTCGGATGGCTGAGCGCATCGGCCGCAGTGTCTCGATGGTGCGCGCGAGTGCCGCGGGCTGCTCCGCGATCTCGCGGGCCATGGTGGTCATCGTCATCCGGACGGCTCCTGTCAAGACCTGCGCTTGCTGCGAACAATGGACGGCTGCGGGCGCGCTAGTGGCACCCACAGGGTGTACCGGTCGGCCCGGTAAACCGCTTCGGAGAACTCCACGGCCAGGTCGCGGCTGAAAGCCCGCCGCGCAATGCGCAGCACGGCGCGGCCCTTACCGATTCCGAGCAGGTCGGCCTCCTCTGCATCGGCCTCGCCGGCCTCGACGGCGTCTTCACCCCACTCTGGCAGCAGGCCGCGCCGTTCGAGCTCGGCGTACAGGCTTTCGGGCGGGGGATCGATCAGATTCGGCACGAGGGCTTCGGTGAGCCAGCAGTGCTGTACCGACATCGGATCACCGTCGGCGTACCGAAGCTGATGCAGGTGGACGACCGGATCGGCCGGGTCGATCTCGAGCGCGGCGGCAATCCTGGCGTCGGCGGAAACGACCTCGGCCCGCAGGTGCTCGACCGAGGAGGTCATCCCGCGACGACGCATCTCCTCGCTGAAGGAGGTCAGGCGGACCTGGAGGTCGACTTTGGGCCGAGACACGAACATTCCCCGGCCGTGTACGCGCTCGAGAAGTCCCTCGACGACGAGCGCATCTACCGCCTGCCGGACCGTCATCCGGGAGACTCCGAACTTGTCGCACAATTCACGCTCACTGGGTAGCGGATCACCGGCGTCGAGCTCCTGGGCGGCAAGGGTGTGCAGATAGTCGCGAACGCGCACGTACTTGAGAGTCCCCCGTCGCACGTTCTCTTGAGCCCCTTGCACGTAATCGAATTGCTACCCGGCGGACCTTGACAGCCCGCACACTGGCGTCCAGGGTAATGCCCGCAGGGATACACATCTAGACCAGTCCTGACCACAGTCCAGTCAGCTGGAGGTCGCGTGTCGGTCGTCGACGGTCCGGTACCCAAGCACCGGCAGCTGCGCGAGATTTTGCTGTCACTGATCGATTCCGAGTTGATGCCCGACGCATCGATCCCATCCGAGCGGGATCTCGTCATGCGATACAACGTGAGCCGGGCCACCGTGCGCGAAGCGGTCGGGCGGTTGGTCAGCGAGGGCCGGCTCTACCGGGTACGCGGCAAGGGGACGTTCGTCGCCGCTCCGCGGGTCGAGTCGCAACTCCACCTGGCCTCGTTCACTGAAGACATGCGCCGGCGGGGCCACAAGCCGTCGACGATCGTGCTCGGGGCCGACGTCTCGGTTCCACCGCCACCTGCTCGGGCGGCGCTGGGCCTCACGACGACCGACAGGGCGTACCGCATCGAGCGGTTGCGATCGGCGGACGGATCACCGATGGCGCACGAAGTGTCCTGGTTACCGGCGGGTCCACTGCCCGGCTTGCTCGAGCACGACCTGTCCGGATCGGTGTACTCGATCCTGGCGCGCGACTATGGCCGGCTTCTCGACTCGGCATCGCAGACCGTGTGGGCTGAAGGCGCCGATCCGCTTCGCGCCCGGTTGCTTCGCGTCCCGCCGGCGGCGCCGCTGCTGGTGTTCCGCCGGACGTCGTACGCGGCGGGGCGCCCGATGGAGCATGTCACGTCCTGGTATCGGGCCGACCGGTATCAGGTCCACATGAAGCTCGACCGAACTTCGGCTACCGTGCCAGCTCACGCTGACGCACACCGCGACTGAGACCAACCGACCCACGAATCTAAGTAACCTGCCAAGTAGTGCCGTTCGATCACGTTCAGCAGGCCGGGCCACACGCCACGCACCGCACCCGGGAGAACCCGTGCCCGAGATAACCGGAGTCGGAGTCAGCCCAGGACGCGCCGCGGCGCCACTGATCCACATGCCTGAACCCGTCGCCGAGCCGTCGGCCAACACCCAACTGCCGCCGGGCACCGACACAAACTCCGAGTCCGCACGCATCGCGGCTGCCGCCGAAGCAGTCAAGACGGACCTCGAAGCCAAAGCCGCCCAGGCATCCGGTGACGGCGCCGCAGTCCTCGAGGCGACCGCTCTCATGGCCGCCGACCCCATGCTCGTGCAGGCCGCCCAGGCCAAGGTTGCGTCGGGGCTCGCCCCTGAGCGCGCCGTCTGGGACGCTGCCGATGAGGTGGCGGCCACCCTCAGCGCCCTCGGTGGATACATGGCCGAGCGGGTTCGCGACGTCGCTGACGTCCGCGACCGGATAGTGGCGGCGCTCACCAGCCACCCGCCACCCGGCGTACCAACTCGTGCTGAACCGTTCATCCTGGCCGCCCGCGACCTTGCTCCCGCCGATACGGCCACCCTCGACCCGGCGACCTGCGTCGCTCTTGTCACGGCAGAAGGCGGCCCGACCTCGCACACCGCCATCCTGGCCCGCGCACTCGGCCTGCCCGCCGTCGTCGCCGCGCAGGGAATCCTAGAGGTCGCCGAGCAGACCGTCGTCCTAGTCGACGGCGCGGCGGGAATCGTGCACACCGATCCGACTCCGGAACAGATCGCCAAGGCCCAGCAGGTCGCCCGGCGAGTTAGGACGTTCGACGGCGTGGGGCGCACGTCGGACGGTCACCGCGTCGCACTGCTGGCCAACGTCGGAGATCCGAAGGGCGTAACGGCGGCACTGGACGTCGCCGCCGAGGGCGTCGGGTTGTTCCGCACCGAGTTCTGCTTCCTCGGCAACGACGTCGCGCCGTCGATCGACGAGCAGGTCACTGCATATCGCCGCGTCCTTTCCGCGTTCCCCGGCAAGAAGGTCGTCGTCCGGACGTTGGACGCCGGCGCGGACAAGCCATTGCCGTTCCTCAACCTGCATGAGGAGGCGAATCCGGCGCTGGGCGTGCGTGGTATTCGCACCGCTGCCCACTCCGAGGAAGTCCTCACTGACCAGCTCGCCGCGATCGCGGCAGCGGCATCGGCTGAGGAGGCCGAGGTCTGGGTGATGGCACCGATGGTCGCCACGCCCGACGAAGCGGCGGACTTCGTCGCTCGCTGTCATGCGGCAGGCCTACCGACGGCGGGAGTCATGGTGGAGGTTCCCAGCGCCGCGTTGCGGGCTGCCGACATCCTGGCGTCGGCCGAATTCGCCAGCATCGGCACCAATGACCTGGGCCAGTACACGATGGCCGCCGACCGGCTGCTCGGCGAACTGGCCGCACTCAATGATCCGTGGCAACCCGCTGTCCTTCAGCTCGTCCAGCTCACGTGCGAAGCCGGTGCTCAACGTGGGCGGCCGGTCGGGGTGTGCGGCGAGGCTGCCGCCGATCCCGCCCTCGCGTGCGTGCTTGTCGGCTTAGGCGTGTCGAGCCTTTCGATGACACCGCGTGCCATCCCGGACGTGGCCGAGGTCCTGCGGGCGACATCGCGGGCAGACTGCGAGCGGCTGGCAGACCTGGCGGTCAGGTCCCGGACAGCGGGCCAGGGACGAGCGAGCGTCCGCGCCCAATTGCCGATACTGGACGAACTCGGCCTGTAGCCGCCCCCGCCTTGGCGAAAGGTTCGTAGGCTGGGCGAGTGGAGCTGGCGAATGCCTGCGAGCTGTACCGGGATGCTGGATTCTTCGGGCAGCCGGCCAACGGTGTCACCAGCCTGGCGCTAGTGGCGTGTGGCGTCGCGATCGCCGTGGATCGCAAACGGGGCGGACGCGGCCGGCTGCCCTATGCGTTGCTTGTGGTCGTTGTGGGTGCCGGTTCGCTGGTCCAGCACGGGCCCAACCCCGACTGGCAGGCCTATGCCCACGACCTTCCGCTGGCCACATTGCTGGCCTATGTCGCAGCGGACGCGGCATCCGACCTGCGGCGCCGGAATGTCTCACCCGCCTGGTGGCTCGCCGTTCCTGTCCTGATGGTCCCCGTCGTCGCGGCCGGCCCAACGGCCTCGTCGCTCACCCAAGGTGCGCTCGCGGGTGTCGCCATCGGATTGAACCTGCTGCGGGCGCGCCGGCGTCCCTTGTTACGGCGCACCTTGATCGGCTCGATGCTGGTCCTCGGCGCGGGTGCGCTTGTGGGGACGATCGGCGACCGGACGTCACTATGCCAGCCCGACAGCGCCTTGCAGGGCCACGCGTTCTGGCACGTGATGGCCGCTTTGGCGCTCTGGGTGCTGGCGCCCGCGATCGGCCGGCGCGACGAACCGGCGTCAAGGCAGCCAACGGCCGCTTCAACTCGTCCGGTCTAAGCCGGCGGCTGGGCGCCTTGGGCGTCCAGATCGATCTCGAGCAGAGCAACGAGTGCGTCCAGGGATTCTTCGGCACCCTCACCGTCGGCCGCCAGAGTGACCTCGTCTCCGTGCTCCACCCCAAGCGTCATGATTGCCAAAATGCTGGCTGCGTCGACCGGAGGAGCGTCGCCCTTGCGAATCTGCACTCGGGCCGGCTGCTCCGCGGCGGCCTTAACGAACACCGCGGCGGGACGGGCGTGCAGACCCACCTTGCTCGCGACTACGACGGTGCGCTCAGGCACGTGGTCTCCTCTACGGTCAGCACATCCGTGATTCGGACCGTACAACTCTAGCGATCGCCCGGTGCTTCCTCCGGCTCTCGAACAGCCGGCTGCATCAGCCGCTGATCTGGTGGCGCGCATGCCGGGATGACGGGGAATACTTAGGGCGGTGAGACCGTCCCTCCGTCGGCGTGGGGACGCGAATACATCGCACACACTCGCTTAGGAGCACCGATGCCCATCGCCACCCCCGAGAAGTACGCGGAGATGCTCGACCGCGCAAAGGACAACGCCTACGCCTTCCCCGCGATCAACGTCACGTCGTCGCAGACGTTGAGTGCAGCGCTGCGTGGCCTTGCCGAGGCCGAGAGCGACGGCATCATCCAGGTCTCTACCGGTGGTGCCGAGTTCTGGTCGGGTACGACGATCAAAGACATGGTCGTTGGTGCGGTCGCTATGGCTGAGTACGCCAAGGTCGTGGCCGAGAAATATTCGGTCACCGTCGCGCTCCACACGGACCACTGCCCGAAGGACAAACTGGACGGATTCATGCGCCCACTCCTCGAGATCTCCAAGGAGCGAGTCGGCCGCGGCGAGGACCCGCTGTACCAGTCGCACATGTGGGACGGCTCGGCCGTGCCGCTGGACGAGAACATCGACATCGCCGATGAGCTGCTCGAGAAGTCGGCACAGGCCAGGGCGATCATGGAGATGGAGATCGGCGTGGTCGGCGGCGAGGAGGACGGCATCGTCGGCGAGATGAACGAGAAGCTCTACTCGACAACCGGCGACGCGCTCGCCGTCGCGGAGCGGCTTGGTCTCGGTGAGCGCGGCCGATACCTGCTGGCCGCGACGTTCGGCAATGTGCACGGGGTGTACAAGCCGGGCCACGTCAAACTCCGCCCACCCGTACTCGACGACATCCAGAAGGCGGTCGGCGAGAAATACGGCAGGGAGAAGCCGTTCGCCATGGTCTTCCACGGTGGTTCGGGTTCGGCGCTGGATGAGATTCACGAAGCTATCGACTACGGCGTGGTCAAAATGAACATCGACACCGACACGCAGTACGCGTTCACGCGGCCCATCGCGGCGCACATGTTCCAGAACTATGACGGTGTGCTCAAGGTGGACGGCGAAGTCGGGAGCAAGAAGGCGTACGACCCCCGGTCGTACGGCAAGGCCGCCGAGGCCGGAATGGCTGCCCGGGTCACAAAAGCCTGCGAAGAGCTCCGCTCGGCGGGCCAGAAGATCTGAGCTTGCCGCAACGGACCACCCATCCAACGCAACGCCCGGCCGGCAAGGCCCCGACACCGCCACTGTGGGAAGGGCCGTGGGGGCCGGGTCGTCTTGCCGAACCGGCCGCAGGTCGAGGGACACCAGATACGCCTGGCAAGCCTGTGGACCTGTCGGTGCAATTGCATCGGCATACCCTCGGCTGACCGCCCAAGGGCCAGACCTATGTCAGCAACGGCATCCGCCGAGGCCCGGCCGAGCAAGTGACCGCATCTTGGGCTACTCGACCAGCAAGCGAGTCCATCTCCACTCCCAGACCGTGCCAACCTCGGGGTCCTCCTGGTCGGCGACGTGCTCGAAGCCCAGCGACACGAGCACGCCCGTCGACGCGTTCGGACCGGGCAGCGTGTGCGCGATGACGCGGTCGACCTCACCGCTAGCCACAGCACGCTCGACCAGAGCCTGGGCAGCAGCGGTCCCGAACCCCTGACCCCGGAACTCAGGGGCGACTTCGTAGCCGATCTCGACAGCACGGTCGATCGGCGGGGCAGCGAAGCCACCTGAACCGAGCAGGCGCCCGGTCGCGGAGTCGACGAAGAACTGCATCGACCACGCGCGATCAGCCTCCGGGGCGTTCTGGAGATGCTCCAGGGTGAAGCCGATGGCCTCAGGGAACTCGGGCCAACCGTCCGGGACGGGTGAGCCGATCAACTCACAGAACAGGGTGCGGTCCTCGTTCAGAGCGTTCAGCAACGGCACCGTTGCTGGGACAAGCCGGACCTGCGGATGAAGCGACATGCGGAATCTCCAATCGTGATGCGAAGGCTGCACGACCTGGAGATGCAAGAGGAACCGACGAGCAGGAGCGCAGCCGAAACGAAGGCACGCCAAAGCAGACACCCTGGCGGTAACCAGAAAGTGGTCGGCGCTCCTGAAGTTGCTCGCGGTCGATGGCCCGAACCCCGGGCCGACTCACATCCTACGTGCCACGCCCTGTGGGGGCCAAGGCACTGTCACGAAGTCGTGAGACATCAAACGTCACCGATGTCCTGAGGCAGGACTGTCACCGATGTCCCGAGACATCACACCTCCTGGGCTGTGGACCTGCCAGCGCAATTGCATCGGGTAAACGACAGTGGTGGGCGGCCACGCATAGGCATGCGCCTGCCCAGTGCGCAGCACCGATGCACCTGTGCAGGCAGGTCCGTAGTCGCAGCGCAGCCAACCACCGCGCAGCCAACCACCGCGCAGCATCCGGCCGCGCAGCACATGCCGCGCGACCCAGCCGTTGGACTTTTCCACACCCAGCAGTTATCCACAGCAAGACTCCGACCGCGTTTGCATCGACGGTCCCCGGCAAATCAAGATGCGCCGCGTGGACCAGCTCGATCTTGCGTCCGCCGTGCGGGCGCTTCGTGGAGCCGACCTCAGCCAACGGGAGCTCGCGCAGCGAGCCGGCGTTCCGTCGAGCACGGTGTCTCGCATTGAATCGGGCGAGATATCCAACCCTCGGGTACGCACGCTGGAGAAGCTGGCCGAGGCGGCGGGCGGCAAGCTGACCATCGCTCCAGCCACCACCGTGGAAGATCCTGCGGCGAGCACGGCGCTCGATCCGGTTCCTCACGATCATCTCACTGACGTGATCGGCCGGCGTTATCCCACCCATCTCGACGTCTGGACGACGTTCCCGTACTTTGGTCGGGATTGGACGCTGCTTGACCCGGGCACGCCGGTACGCACATACCGGCTCAACCGCGACGTCCGTGATGACATCCGCGCCAGCCGGGCGCCGGCGGCAACGCTGCGAATTGCGCGCGCCGAGTTGGTACCGGAGAGGAGTTGGTGCTGGACGGCGCGAATCCACGACGAAAGCCCCATCGCCCTGCTCACGGCACAGATCTGGCCAATGCTGGTCCCCTACCCGTGGCTGCCCGCCGATGCCGTTGTGTGTGGCCTGGCCATCAAGCCCACGTGGCGGTCCATCGGCGTCGAAGAGAAACTGCTTGCTGCCCTCAGGGACGAAATCGCCCATCGTCAGGTCAGCGAGGTCGCCCTGATCGGTTATCGACTCGGCGATACGCCGTACCTTCGCGGCCTTGGGTTTCAGCTGGCATCCAAGATCATGAACATCTTTCGGATCGACCTTGGCGTCATTGATGCGTAGCGACCGGCCCCACAGCGGCGTGGTCATGCGCCATCCAAACAAGTGGAGGCCGCCAGGATCCGTCCCCTGCAGCGGTCCCGGCGGCCTCGCTATCTCTATGATGCCTCGAAATAGGCCCAACTGCGCCAGAGTTTGCAGGATTTCATTGCCAGATCATCGACTGGTCGACGCTCCGGCCCGGTTGCGACATCCCGGCGGCGGGCGCAGGCTTGATGTAGGACCAGCCTGCGAGGAGGGTCGCCATGGCCACATGCGAGGTATGCGGCAACGACTACTACCTGTCCTTCGAGATCCACACGGTAGGCGGCAACGTCCACACGTTCGATTCGTTCGAGTGCGCGATGCACCGGCTGGCGCCGGTGTGTGAGCACTGCCGATGCCGGATCGTGGGACACGGCGTTGAGGTTTCGGGACGGTTCTACTGCTGCGCGCACTGCGCCCGCTCCGCAGACCAGGAGCAAGGCCAGCAGATTCGTGACGCAGTGGGATCACGTCCCGGCTAACCGTCTGAACAGCACCGCTCCGGTACTCTCGGCCGCGGACCGGCAGCCCGGCCGGATCAGGTTGTCCTGACTAAAGAGGTGCACCCGTGCCCGCGATCGTGCTCATCGGCGCCCAGTGGGGCGACGAAGGTAAGGGCAAGGCCACCGACCTGCTCGGCGGGCGGAAGGCGGTTGATCGAGAAGGCGGCGGGCTCAGTGTCGTCGACTACGTGGTCAAGTTCAACGGCGGCAACAACGCCGGGCACACGGTCGTCATCGGCGACGAGCGGTATGCGCTGCACCTGTTGCCGTCGGGCATCCTCACTCCCGGTGTGGTGCCGGTCATTGCGAACGGTGTGGTCGTAGACCTTGGGGTGTTGTTCTCTGAGATCGATGCGCTCAAAGCGCGTGGCGTCGATACCTCCCGCCTGGTCGTCAGTGCGAACGCTCATGTGATCCCGCCGTACAACCGCACGCTCGACAAGGTGACCGAGCGCTTCCTCGGCAAGCGCCGTATCGGCACGACCGGGCGCGGCATCGGGCCGACGTACGCCGACAAGATGAGCCGGGTTGGAATCAGGATCCAGGACCTGTTCGATGAGAAGATCCTCCGCCAGAAGGTCGAGGGCGCTCTCGAAATCAAGAACCAAGTGCTCACCAAGATCTACAACCGGCGGGCGGTGACCGTCGACGAGGTGGCCGCCGAACTTCTCAGCTTCGCGGACCGGCTCAAGCCGATGGTCGCCGACACCGGCTCACTGCTCAACCGGGCCATTGGCGAGGGCAGGACCGTCCTTTTCGAAGCCGGCCAGGCGACCATGCTGGACGTCGATCACGGCACATACCCGTTCGTCACGTCGTCGAATGCGACCGCCGGCGGGGCCTGCACGGGCACGGGCATCCCGCCGAACCGGATTGACCGGGTGATCGCGGTCGTCAAGGCCTACACCACACGCGTCGGCGAAGGCCCGTTCCCGACCGAACTCCACGACGAACACGGCGACCGCCTGCGCGATGCGGGCGGTGAGTACGGAACGACAACCGGCCGGCCACGCCGGTGCGGCTGGTACGACGCGCCGATCGCCCGGTACACGGCGCAGATCAACGGGGTCACCGATTTCGTCCTGACCAAGCTGGACGTGCTGACTGGGTGGGACCGCATCCCGGTGTGCGTTGCGTACGACGTCGACGGGACTCGGGTCGACGAGGTGCCGATGACCCAGACCGAGTTTCACCACGCCAAGCCCATCTACGAGTACCTGGACGGATGGGACGAAGACATCAGTGGCGCGCGTGAGTTCAGCGACCTCCCGGCAAGTGCGCAGGCGTACGTCAAAGCGGTCGAGGACTTGAGCAGAGCCCGGATCAGTGTGATCGGTGTCGGGCCTGGTCGCGACCAGGCGGTGGTCATCCACGACCTCCTCCCCGGTTGAGCGGGGCCACCTCTCCTAAGCTGGGGCGTCGTGAAGGTCTTGGTTGTCGGCTCCGGTGCTCGCGAGCACGCCCTGGTCCGTGGACTCCTGCGCGATCCTGATGTCTCCGAGGTGCACGCGGCACCAGGCAACGCGGGCATCGCCGCCGACGCTGCGGGCACCCATCCGGTCGATGTCACCGATCCCGACGCGGTCGCCGATCTGGCCCAGCGGCTGTCGGCGGACCTGGTCGTCGTGGGCCCCGAAGCCCCACTCGTGGCAGGTGTTGCCGACGCGGTACGGGCCCGAGGCGTCGCGTGCTTCGGCCCGTCCGCGCAGGCAGCCAGGATCGAGGGCTCAAAGGCCTTCGCGAAGGACGTCATGGCCGCGGCCGGCGTGCCCACGGCGATGGCGGTCGTGTGCGATACGCCCGACGAGGCAGAGGCGGCGCTGGACCGGTTCGGCGCGCCTTACGTCGTCAAGGACGACGGTCTTGCCGCGGGCAAAGGCGTCGTCGTTACGCGTGATCGCGACGCCGCGCTCGCACATGCAAAGGCCTGCCAGCGGGTCGTCATCGAGGAGTACCTCGATGGCCCCGAGGTTTCCTTGTTCTGCGTCACGGACGGCGAATCCGTCATCCCGCTCACGCCTGCACAGGACTTCAAGCGAGCCTTCGACGGCGACCAGGGCCCGAACACGGGAGGCATGGGGGCATACACGCCGCTGCCTTGGGCGCCGGACGATCTGGTGCCGGACGTAATCGAGCGGATCGTCCAGCCGACCATCGACGAGCTGCGCAGGCGTGGCACGCCGTACACCGGTGTCCTCTACACCGGGCTGGCGCTGACCTCACGCGGAACTCGAGTGGTCGAGTTCAACGCCCGATTCGGCGATCCGGAGACTCAATCGGTGCTGGCCCGCTTGCGCACGCCGCTGGGGGCGTTGCTGCACGCCGCCGCGATCGGTCAACTCCGTGATCATCATGCCCTGGCCTGGGAGGCTGGGGCGGCGGTGACTGTTGTGATCGCATCGGCCGGTTACCCGACCTCTCCGCGGGTGGGTGATCTGATCGACGGGTTGGCCGAAGCCGCTGCCGTCGAAGGCGTCGAAGTGCTGCACGCCGGAACCCGGCTGGACTCCTCGGGCGCTCTCGTGAGCAGCGGCGGCCGGGTGCTTTCGGTGACAGCGGTGGGGCCGGACCTGGGCCGTGCCCGCGACCGCGCGTACCAGGCGGCCGCCAGGGTGCGGCTGAAGGGCTCTCACTACCGGACCGACATCGCGCAGAATGCGTTGTTGGGCCGCGTGCACGTGCCCACCCCAAGTTGACCTCCAGCACCCTCCTCTGCCTGATCTGCTTCGTGCCACGAGCCGGCACACTGCCGCATGCCCTCTTGTGCCAGAAAATCACGTGCGACCCGCCGCCTAGTTCACTAGAATAAGTGTCTTCAGTACCTTGTGAAGATTGTGATGGCGGGGCATGGCGGCCGAGACACGAACGAATGTCGGCGAATTGCGGTCCGCGACCGCTCCTCCGACGCCGTCGCGGCGGACCGTCGCCGGCCGCGAGGCGGCGTTCATCGGCGTCGCCGCGCTGCTTTACTCCCTGGTCCGGGGAATGACCAATGATCGGGTGGACGCTGCCTTCGCCAACGCTGAACGAGTCGTGTCGTTCGAGCGGTGGCTTGGAGTGTTCGTCGAGACCGATGTGCAGTCTTTTGCGCTCCAATCAGACCTGGTGCTCGCAGTCGCCAACGCCGTCTACATCTCGTACTGGCCACTGGTCTTAGGCACGCTCGGCTGGCTGCTCATCCGGCACCCGCGCGTCTATCCACTCTTCCGCGGCGCGATCCTGGCCTCGGGTGCGTTGAGCCTGATCGTCTTCGCTATGTTCCCGCTCGCGCCGCCGCGATTCATGCCGGAGCACGGCTTCGTGGACACGATCGCGCAGGAGTCAGCGGGTTACCGCAGCTTCAACGCTTCACCACTGGTCAACGAGTACGCAGCGATGCCGAGCCTACATTTCGGCTGGGTGTTGCTACTCGCCATTGCGGTCGGCGTGGTGGTGCGGAGCCGGGTGATTCGAGGAATCGTGTTCATGGCACCGCCGCTAATGTTCGGCGCGATAGTTCTCACCGGCAATCACTTCATCCTCGACGGAGTCGTCGGCGGGGCCATCGTGCTGACCGGATTGTGGATCGCCGTGACCTTGCGGCGGCCGTCAGGTCCGTAGCAGTTCAGCCGCGCCCGTACCCCTAAGCGGTCCGTTGAGCGATTACGTAGGCAGACCGGTCTGCCGAACACGAGGGGTGCAACCAGCGCATGGCCCGTCGCGACGAGTGGACGCCTGCCGACGGTGAGGCGTTCGCGACGCTGCTTGCGGCGGCACACGCAAATGCGCCCTGGGCGTTCGAGCGGCTGTTCACCATATATGCGCCGCGGGTTCGCGCTTACGTGCGGACCCGCGGCTCCGCTGAGCCGGATGAACTGACCAACGACGTCTTCTTCGCCGTCTTCGCCTCGCTAGCGGGATTCACCGGCGACGAGGCCGCCTTCCGGTCCTGGACCTTCACCATCGCTCGTAACCGTCTTGTCGACGAACACCGTCGGCGGAGCCGGCAGGTGGTGACCGTGGCGGCCGGTGCCATCGGCCACGACGACACCGTCGGCGGCGACGTCGAGGCCGAAGCGCTGGCGAATATCGGCAGCGACTGGGTCGTGGACGTACTGTCCGGGCTGGCTCCAGATCAGCGCGATGTGCTGCTGCTCCGGGTCGTCGCCGACTGCACGATCGACCAGATCGCCGACATTCTCGGCAAACGCCGCGGCGCGGTTAAGGCGTTGCAGCGCCGCGGGCTCGCTGCCGCGAAGCGGATTCTCAACGGTCAGGCCGTACCCCTCGACCAGCCCGCCGACGTTTAGGTGATTGAGATGCGTATGAAGCACCGCGGCGAGGACCGACTCGCTGCGTTCCTAGACCAGCTGGGCCGGGCCGACGACCTGACCAGGCTCCGCGTGGTGCGCCCCGAATTGGCCGACGTCTTCGAGTACGGCCTGCCGGGCCACACCACCGGTGTCGCAACGGCTGAGCTACCAGTCCATTCGAGGAGAAGAAGCATGCTTACTGCTCTGAGTAGCGCGCTGGCCACCTTGACCGGCAAGGTGGTGCTCGGCACCGCCGTTGCGGCCGCCAGCGTTGGAGCGGCCCACTCTGCCGGGGTCATCGACGTCCCTGGCCTTCCCGACACATCACCTGCGGTTGAAAGCCCTGCCGTCGATGCGCCGGGCCTGGACGGTACCACTGCCGGCGACCCGAATCCGGGGGGCACCGCTCCCGATCGTCCGGCCGGGGCCGACGGCAATGGCGCCCCGGACGGGTCCGGTGTCGACGGTGACGATGTATCCGACCGCGCGACCAGCGGCGAGCCGCAGGACGACGGCCGGGCATTCGGCACCAGCGTCGCCGAAGATGCGACCGACGGCACGGCCGCCGATGACCGGGCCGGCGTGAGCGGCGGCGAACCCGGGGATCCGGTAGGCGGACCAGAGACGGCCGACGAGCGCAAGCCGGACACGGCACCGGAAGGCGACGACACCGCGACCGAACACATTCCGGCCGACGTTCCCGCCGACGTCCCAACCGAACGCCCATAAGCCCGGCGAGACCCGCGGGTCGCTCCACGGCCCGGCCGCCCTGGGGAAGCCACTGGCGGGGAGCAGAACCCCCTGCTGCTCCCCGCCAGTGAGCGACAATAAGCGCGTGCCCGACAAGCCTGTAATAACAAACGTCCTCGCCAGCCGGTACGCCTCGGCGGAATTGGCCCGGATCTGGTCGCCAGAACGCAAGGTGGTCCTCGAACGCGAGCTATGGCTGGCGGTGCTCGGGGCACAACACGACCTCGGGCTCGGCGTTCCGGACGGCGCCATCAAGGCATACGAGGCAGTCACCGAGAAGGTCGATCTGGCGAGTATCGCCGAACGCGAGCGCGTGACCCGGCATGACGTCAAGGCCCGGATCGAGGAGTTCAATGCCCTTGCCGGACACCAAGCCGTCCATCGGGGCATGACCAGCAGGGACGTCACCGAGAACGTCGAGCAACTGCAGATCAAGCGCTCGCTGGAGCACATCCGCGACCGCTGCGTCGCCGCACTCGTACGGTTGGCGCACCGCGCGGTTGAATATGAAACGCGGGTCATGGCCGGGCGAACGCACAACGTGGCAGCGCAGGCGACGACTCTTGGCAAACGCTTCGCGTCGGCGGCAGAAGAACTCTTGCTCGCGTACGACCGGGTGGAGGAGCTGCTCATCCGATACCCGCTCCGCGGGATCAAGGGCCCGGTAGGCACCGCACAGGACATGCTCGACCTGCTCGACGGCGACACCGCGCGGCTAGCAGCGTTGGAGCGCAGGGTCGCCGACCACCTTGGCTTCGAGAATGTGCTGACCAGCGTCGGCCAGGTTTATCCCCGGTCGCTCGATCACGAGGTGCTCTCGGCGCTGGTCCAGGTGGCGGCGGCACCGTCGTCGCTCGCGACCACGATCCGGTTGATGGCCGGGCAGGAGCTGGTGACCGAAGGTTTCCAGCCGGGGCAGGTCGGTTCGAGCGCCATGCCGCACAAGATGAACACCCGCTCATGCGAGCGGATCACCGGCCTCGCCGTCGTGCTGCGGGGTTACGCCGCGATGACCGCCGAACTCGCGGGTGCGCAGTGGAATGAAGGTGATGTGTTCTGTTCGGTCGTGCGCCGGGTCGCGCTGCCGGACGCGTTCTTCGCCCTGGACGGGCTGTTCGAGACTTTCCTGACCGTCCTCGACGAGTTCGGGGCGTACCCAGCGGTCATCGAGCGCGAGCTTGACCGTTATCTGCCGTTCCTTGCGACGACCAAGGTGTTGATGGCTGCCGTCAAGCGCGGCGTCGGCCGCGAGACCGCGCACGAAGCCATCAAAGAGCACGCCGTCGCGGTCGCGCTCGACATGCGCCAGCGCGGCGTCGATCGCAACGACCTGCTGGATCGACTGGCCGCTGACGACCGCCTGGGCCTCCGCCGGCAGGATCTCGATGCCCTCGTCGGCGAACCCCTCACCTTCACGGGCGCGGCCACCGCCCAGACGGCCGACATCGTGGCCCGCGTTGAACGGGTGGCAGCCAAGCACCCCGAGGCGGCGGCTTATCAGCCGGCACCTATCCTGTAACCGAGCGCTGCTTGCCGAGCGCTTAGCTCGCGTGGTCCTCGATTGCTGCGGCAGCGGCATGGGCCCGGGCAGCGGCAGCTAGGTCATCGTCACCATTGCGGCCACGGCTTTCGAGCACCCGGAGGCTCCGCTCGAGGAACGGCCGCGCAGCCATTCGAGTCACGGCCGCTTCCAGTTCGCCGATCAGGTCGCTGTTGTGACCACTCGCGAGCAGCGCGTCAGTGCGCTCGTCGAGTACTGCCTCGTACAGCTCGACCCACCGCGCGGCCTCTCCCGTCCCCCGCGGAGTCGGCGGCAACTGCGGCGCGCCGCGCCATAGTTCCACACCCAGCTCGTAAGGATCTATGGCCGCTGCCGGCCGGCCCCCGTCCACTGCACGGCGGGCAGCGGACACGGCGGACTCGAAGGCTGCCGCGTCGGTCGTCGTGCCGGTGCCGAGCCGCCAGCCGGGACCTTCGGTGACGAGCGCGGCCACCCCCAGCGCGCGGCGTAGCGCCGAGATATGCGTTTGCAGCGCCTTGTGAGCGGTCCGCGGCGGTTCGTCGCCCCACAGCACATCTTGGATGACATCGGCGGGGACGACCCGCCCGGCATTGAGCCCGAGCAGCGTCAAGATCTCGCGGGGTTTGGCTCCGGGGATGATCAGCGGCGTGCCATCGCGGCGAACCTCGAGCGCGCCAAGCACACCAATCACGATCACCTGCGGATTGCCCACCTCAATCCTGCCTGTCGTCCCGCCGCCCTTTACTCGTTCATGACTCTTCCTTGACCCGTGGCGTGGAGAGTACAGCAGGGGCAGGTTGGTGACCGTAATAGGCTCGCCCTCGGGGGGCCGGCCAAAACGGCTGAGGACGATTCGCTTACGGTCACCGGTAACCTGCCCCACCGTGCATCAAGGGGGACACCATGGCCAGCGATTCGGTCGCACTTTTCGTGCACGCCGCCTACGTCTTCGACAGCCGGGTCAGGGCGATCCGGCCGGACCAGTGGCGCGCGCCCACACCCTGTACCGAGTGGAACGTACGGCAGTTGGTGAACCACGTCGCCGTGGAAGATCTCTGGGTCCCACCGCTGTTGGCCGGCAGAACCATTGCTGAGGTCGGGGATGCCTACGACGGTGACCAGCTCGGCGACGATCCCGCCGCCGCGTGGTCCAATGCGCTGGCCGGTGCTCTGGACGCCGTTGCCGAACCAGGGGCGGCCGACCGCACCGTCCATCTTTCCTACGGAGACGACCTCGCCAGCGAGTACCTCCTGCAACTGTTCGCCGACCACCTGATTCACGCGTGGGACCTGGCTCAGGCCATCGGCGCGGACACTTCGCTGCCGACCGATCTGGTAGCCGAGTGCACCACCTACTTCGCACGGATGGAACCGCTGTACCGCGATATCGGCGCCATCGGGCCACCTGTCGACGTAGACGCGGATGCTGATCCGCAGACCAGATTGCTCGCGTCGTTCGGACGGAGTGCGTCCGTCCCTTTGTGAGCCGTGCGGCTATCGTCACGCGGGTGAGCGAACCCGCCCCTGCCGGATTCCGGCATGTGTACTCAGGCAAGGTTCGAGACCTGTACGAACAGGAATCGACCGGTCATTTGTTGATCGTCGCGAGCAACCGGATCTCTGCGTTCGACTACGTGCTCGATACGCCGATTCCCGACAAGGGCCGGGTCCTTACGTCGATGTCCTTGTGGTGGTTCGACAGGCTCGCCGACATCGTCCCCAACCACGTCGTCACGACGGACGTGCCGGCCCAGGTCGCCGGCCGTGCCGTGCTGTGCGAGCGGCTGGAGATGATTCCCGTCGAGTGCGTCGCGCGGGGCTACCTCACTGGATCGGGCCTCGCGGACTACCTCGCCTCCGGGCAGGTGTGCGGGGTTCAGCTTCCGCCCGGTTTACTGGACGGCTCGCGGCTGCCCGAGCCGATCTTCACGCCCGCGACCAAAGCGGCTCTTGGTGAACATGACGAGAACATCGATTTCGTGTACGTGTCCCACCTGACGGGTCAACACACCGCCGAAGAGCTCCGCCGGCTCACTCTCGAGATCTACCGCCGAGGCGAGGTGTTGGGCCGCGAACGAGGCATCCTGCTCGCAGACACCAAGGTCGAGTTCGGCAGGCGGCCGGACGGCACGATAGTGCTCGGTGACGAGGTGCTCACCCCCGACTCATCCCGATTCTGGCCCGCCGACGCCTGGGCACCCGGGCGTGCGCAGCCGTCGTTCGACAAGCAGTTCGTTCGCGACTGGTTGACCTCGCCGGCGTCCGGCTGGGACCGCGCGTCCGGCGAGAAGCCGCCGCCGCTGCCGGACGATATCGTTGCTCGGACCCGCGACCGGTACATCGAGGCGTACGAGCGCATCACGGGCCGTACGTTCAGCTGAACTCTTCAGGTGATGTCGGCGATCGCGGTCTGGAGCAGGTCGCCCACGTCACCGAGCACATGGCGGCCTTGCTGGACGACGATCTTGCCACCGACGATGACCGTCTCGATGTCGGCGCTCGTGGCCGCGAGCACCACCTGCTCGGGCACACAACCGGCGGTGCGCGGTGTATCGAGCCGGACGGCGACCAGATCGCACAGTGAGCCAGGTGCGATCCGTCCGGCTTCAGGCCAGCCCAGTGCGGAATGTCCGGCGTCAGTCAGCGCCGTGACGAGTTCGGCAGGGGTGAAGCGGCCCCGCTGGAGCGTTGCCAGCCGCTCGTTCATCTCCAGCGCCCGGGCCTCTTCCAACATGTCGATAACGGCGTGCTGGTCCGACCCCAACGCAACCGAGGCACCAGCGTCGAGCAGGGCCCGAGCCGGGCCGATCCCGTCCGCCAGATCACGCTCGGTGGTCGGGCAGAACCCAGCCGTGACGCCGGCCGTGCCGAGCCGTTCGATGTCGGTCGAGGCCAGATGGGTGGCGTGGACGGCGGTCGTCATCGGGCCCAACGCGCCGACATCAGCCATGAGCTGGGTCGGGGTCACGCCGTGGATAGCCAGGCAGGCTTCGTTCTCGGCCGGCTGCTCGGACAAATGCAGGTGCAGCGGACGGCCGCCTGCCGCCGCGACGACCGTAGGGATCTGCTCGGCCGGAACCGCCCGAACCGAGTGGATGGCCGCGCCGATCCGGGCCGTTTCGTCCGGCTTGAGGCTGCCGAAACGGGCCGCCCAGCCGTCCGCGTCATCGTCACCGAACCGCCGCTGGGCCGCGCTCAGTGGCTCGCCGAAACCGCCGGCCAAATAGCAGGTGTCGAGCAGGGTGAGCCGGATACCGGCGAGCCGTGCGGCGTCCCTGAGCGCGTCACCCATTGCGTTCGGCTCACCGTACGGCCTGCCGTTGCGGTCGTGGTGGAGATAGTGGAACTCACCGACACACACCACGCCCGCCAGCGCCATTTCGGCGTATACCGCGGTGGCCAACTCGCGATACGAGTCGGGATCCACGCGGGCGGCCACCGCATACATCTGCTCACGCCAGGTCCAGAATGTCCCGCCGCCGCTGTGGGTGCGCCCGCGCAGCGCGCGGTGGAACGCATGGGAGTGGACGTTGGCGAACCCCGGCAACGTGAGTCCGGGTAACCGGACGTCCGCCGGCTCAGGCTCGGCTGCGGGTTCGACGCTGGCGATGCGACCGTCGGCCGCCGCCGTAATGCGGACCCGGCCGGAGACTCCGCCGGGCAGCCAACCGTGCTCGCACCAGAAGACCGTCACGGTGCGATTCTGCTGCCACTGCCCGCTGATCATGCAAGTCGGGTTCGACACGCCGCACAGCTTCCCGGCCCCGCTGGTCCGCCACTGCGGATTCGCCGGCGTGGCGAACCGGACTTGCTTGATCAGCGAGGTGGTGCGACAGGGTCCACGGGCGTACCACGAACACGATCGCGGTCAGCGAGCCGGCCGTAGCCACCGCCATCACAGCGGCCATCGGCACGGCACTGGAGGTCCCGAGCGCGCCGACCAGCGGAGAGATTACCGCGCCGAACGCGAAGTTCGATGCCCCGATCAGGCCCGCCGCGGTTCCCGCGTTGCGACCATGATTGGCCAGCGCCAGGATCGGGACGTTCGGCAACGTGAATCCACCATCGACAGCATCACGAATAACGGCACGACGATCCCGCCAAGCCCGAACGCTCCCGTCGACGCGTTGACCAGCAGCGCCGCCGCTGCAATCGTCGCGGCCGTCACCGCACCTGCCACCACCCGGTGCGGGCCATAGCGAACAGCGATTTTGGCGTTGATCTGTGTGGCCAGCACCAGGCCCACCGAGTTGATCCCGAACAACAGGCCGTAGTCCTGCTCGGAGAAGCCGTAGACGTCCTGCATCACGAACGACGAGCCGGAGATGTACGCGAACAGGGCGCCCATCATCAGGCCGCCGGTCAGCATCAGCCCGAGGAACGTCCGCTCACGGACCAGGCGGCCGTAAGTCTTTAGGGTGGCCGGCACGCCGCCGCTCCGTCGGCGCTCCGGAGGCAATGTCTCCCGAAGGCCCAGCGTCACGACGGCGATCAGCGCGACGCCGATCGTCGCGAGCACCCAGAAGATCCCGCGCCAGTCGGTGAACCGCAGAAGCTGCGCACCGAGCGTCGGGGCGAGAATCGGAGCCACCCCCGTGACAAGCATGAGCCTGGACAGAATCGTGACGCCGGAAATCCCGGCGAACAGGTCACGGACGACCGCCATCGCGATCACCGCACCGGCCGCGGCGGCCACGCCCTGTAGGACGCGGAGGACGCCGAGGACCGCGACGTTCGGCGCAACGGCGCACAGAATCGACACGATCACATGAGCGGTGACGGCAGCGATGAGCGGCCGACGGCGGCCCAGCTGGTCCGACAACGGGCCAACGAGCAACTGGCCGACAGCGATACCGATCAGCGTGCCGGTGAGGGTTAGCTGAACGGCCGACTCGGCAGCGGCCAGGTCTTCGGCGATCGCCGGGAAGGCCGGCAGGTAGGTATCGATGGTTAGCGGTCCGAGCGCGGTGAGCGAACCCAGCACAAGCACCAGCCGGATTCGCTGCCACGTCGTGAGCTCGTGGCCAGGCACGGGCACAGGCCCCCAAGAGGTAGTCAGTGCAGCAGCAGAGATGCCGCGCGACACTGCCCGGCACTGTCAGTATCAACCGTCACCTAAGCGGCTGTCATCCCGTTTACCGCGGCCGATCTACGGTGGCAGGTGAACATCATGCAACGGGCCGCCGGAGTACCGGGCGGAGCCACACCCCGTTCTTGGGACGCAGCGTGATCAAGGGTTCGAGCCGGACCGGTCGCTCGGGAACTCGAAGCAGTCGCCAGCGCCGAGCGATGGTCGCCAGCGCGACGATTCCTTCGGTCCAGGCGAAACCTTCGCCGATGCACCGCCGCAGCCCAGCGCCGAACGGGAAGTAGGCCCACCGTGGCCGGTCCCTGGCACTGGCGTCGAGCCACCGGTCCGGCAGGAAACGATCGGGCTCGGGCCACCACCGAGCGTCCCGGTGCGTGACCCACTGGGAGAGCAGCGCAAGCTCTCCCGCCCTGACGATCGCGCCATCGACGGGATAGTCGGCGACGGCCTCGCGGCCCATCAGCCACGCCGGCGGGTACAGGCGGAGCGCTTCGGCGAAGACGGCCCGGCACAACGTCAGGCGCTCGGCGTGTTCCGGCCGCGGCCGGTCACCATCTCCCAGCACATCGTCGACTTCGGCGTGTACCCGCGCCTCCACGTCGGGTGCGCTGGCCAGTAGGTGAAAGGCGAAAGCCAACGCATTCGCCGTCGTCTCGTGCCCCGCCAGCAGGAGGGTGACCGCGTGATCACGAATCTCGGCATCGGAGAGTTGCTCCGACCCCTCACCGTGGACCAGCGCGGACAACAGGTCACCCGCATCAGAGCCGGTGGTCCGGCGCTGCGCTACAACCCGGTCGACCAGGCCGTGCAGGGCGTCCCTGCCGCGGTGCAACCGCCGTGCTGGACCGAACGGCAGCGTCTGCAGGCGCCAGCCGAACGGCAGGAAGGCCAGCTTGTAGGCGCTGAGCAGATCTGCAAGGGCGCGTTCGACAGTTCTGACGTCGCGGTCGTCGACGTCGGTGCCGAGCAACGTCCGGCCCGCTGAGCCGAGCGTCAGCCGGACCGTCTCCGCATGGACGTCGACGGGGACGCCGGGCGTCCACCGCTCGGTCGTAGCCGCTGCCTGCTCGATCATGGTCTCCGCGTACCCGGTGATCCGCTTGGAGTGGAAGGCCGGTTGGACGAGCCGCCGGTGCCGGTGGTGCGTCTCGGCGTCGGAGGTGAGCAGCCCGTCACCGAGCACAACTCGCGCTCGTTGCAGGACAGGACCCTTGCGAAACCGATCGGCGTGGGTGACCAGCACCTCGTGAACCTGATCCGGGTGCGTCAGCAGCCAGCCGTTGTACGGACCCAGCCGGAGCTGAACGACATCGCCCTGCTCGCGGGCGCGCTCGGTCAGGAATCCCAGCCGGTTCGCGCCAAAGACGAGCAGATCACCCACGACAGGTAGGGAACGCCGCGCCATGAGTGCAACGCTACGCAACTCCGGCCGAAGGCGGATCAGCCGTCCCGAACTGTCGCCAGGTCGGCAATCACTTCGGCCAGCGCCGCGACACCGGCGAGGCAGTCGTCGCGCTCGGCGTGCTCCAGCGGCGAGTGTGATGTGCCGGTCGGGTTCCGGACGAACAACATGGCCGCTGGGACACCTGCCGCGGCGAGGATGCCCGCGTCGTGCCCGGCCCCCGTTGGAATGATCGGCGCATCCCGCAGGATCCGGACCAGTCGATCGCGAAGCGGCTCGTCGAACATCGTGAGCGGGGTCCAGGACTCCTCCTCGACCCGGGCACTCCGGTGGAGGCTGCTGAGATCGCCGGCCAGGTCGGCGACGAGGGCGCGCACCCGCGGCTCGTCGGAACCGCGGGCGTCCAGCCAAGCAGTGACTCCGCTGGGGATGGCGTTGACGCCATTCGGCTCGACGTTCACTTTGCCAATGGTGGCCAGCGCATTGTGCCGGATCGCCGCCTCGCGGGCCGCGAGGACCGTCGCCGCGAACAGGAGCATCGGGTCGTCGCGGTCTTCGAGCCTGGTGGTTCCGGCGTGGTCAGCACGGCCGGCCATCTCGATCCGCCACCTGCCGTGCGGCCAGATGCTGCTGGCGAGGCCGAGCGGGACGTCCAGCCCGGCGAGGCCGTACACGGGACCGTCGCTCGTTTCGACGCGGACGCGACCCTGCTCGATGTGCAGTTCGACGAAGCAGCCGATCTGGCGCAGCCTCTGGTCGTCTCGGCCGAGCTGGGTCGGGTCATGGCCGGCCGCGGCCATCGCCTCGGCCATCGTTGCGCCGTCGCCGTCGCGTAGGCCGCGGGCCCGGTCAGGCTCAAGTTGGCCGGTCAGCAAGCGAGATCCGCCGCATGCGACGCCGAACCGCGCGCCTTCCTCGTCCGAGAACGCCGCGACGGCGACCGGCAGGCCCGGCGTGATTTTGCGGCCACGGAGGTCGTCGAGGGCGGCGAACGCCGAGACTACGCCGAGCGGCCCGTCGTAGGCGCCGCCGTCGGGAACGGAGTCCAGGTGCGATCCGATGACCACGGCGTCACCGGCGGCAGGGTCGCCCCACCAGGCCCACAGGTTGCCGTTGCGATCGGTCTCGACGCCCAGGCCTCGGTCCTGCGCGGCGGCGATGAACCACTCGCGGCATTGGAGATCGGCGGGCGTCCAGGCGCAGCGGCGGTAACCGCCAGTTCGGTCGTCCCGTCCGATCGGGAGCACGGCGTCCCAGAGCGCGTCAAAGCTCTTACTCATCAGCGCTGGAACACCCCACTAGGTTCGTCGGTGCCGTACCACCCGCGCGCACCTGGTACGGCAGGCACAGACATGCTGAACGTGATCATTCGGCCTCGCGCATGGGGATTCGAACGTCACGCTGGGCCGCGACTTCGACTGCTCGGTCGTAGCCGGCGTCGACGTGCCGGATCACACCCATGGCGGGATCGTTCGACAGCACTCGCCTGATCTTCTCGCCGGCCAGCGATGAGCCGTCGGCGACCGTCACCTGACCGGCGTGGATCGACCGGCCGATGCCGACCCCGCCACCGTGGTGGATCGACACCCAGGTCGCCCCGGACGCCGTGTTGACCAGGGCGTTCAGTAGCGGCCAGTCGGCGATCGCGTCCGAGCCGTCGGCCATCGCCTCGGTCTCGCGGTACGGAGACGCGACTGACCCGGCGTCTAAATGGTCGCGTCCGATGACGATCGGGGCTTTGAGTTCGCCGGCGGCGACCATGTCGTTGAGCCTTTCCCCCGCGCGATCGCGTTCGCCGTAGCCGAGCCAGCAGATCCGCGCCGGAAGGCCCTGGAAATGGACCATCTCACCGGCCATCCGGATCCAGCGAGCAAGCGGCTCGTTGTCCGGGAAGAGCTCGAGAATCGTGCGGTCGGTTGCAGCGATGTCCGCCGGGTCACCGGACAGCGCCACCCACCGGAACGGGCCCTTGCCCTCGCAGAAGAGCGGACGAATGTAGGCCGGGACGAACCCCGGGAACGCGAAGGCTCGTTCGTACCCGGCCAGCTGGGCTTCGCCGCGGATCGAGTTGCCGTAATCGAACACCTCGGCGCCGGCGTCGAGGAATCCCACCATGGCTTCGACGTGGACGGCCATCGACTCGCGCGCCCGCTGGGTGAACCCGGCCGGGTCCTTGGTGCGCTCGGATTCCCAGTCCTCGAACGCCACGCCCAGCGGTAGGTACGCCAGCGGGTCGTGCGCGGAGGTCTGGTCAGTGACGATGTCGATCTCCGCGCCACGCGCCAGCAGGTCCGGAACCACGTCGGCCGCGTTGCCGAGGACGCCGACGGACAGCGGACGGCGTGCGTTCCTGGCGTCGTAAGCAAGCTGGAGTGCTTCGTCGACCGACGCCGCCTGGACGTCGAGGTAGCGGTGCTCGAGCCGGCGGACGATCCGGGACGGGTCGCACTCGACGACGATCGCTACGCCTTCGTTCATCGTGACGGCCAGCGGTTGGGCACCGCCCATCCCGCCGAGCCCAGCGGTGAGTGTGATGGTGCCGGCCAGCGACCCGCCGAACCGCTTCGCAGCGACAGCAGCGAACGTCTCGTAGGTGCCCTGCAAGATGCCCTGGGTACCGATGTAGATCCACGAGCCGGCGGTCATCTGACCGTACATGGTCAGCCCGAGCGCCTCGAGGCGGCGGAACTCCTCCCAGGTGGCCCAGTCGCCGACCAAGTTGGAGTTGGCGATGAGCACCCGCGGCGCCCACTCGTGGGTGCGCAGGACGCCGACCGGCCGGCCGGACTGGACGAGCATCGTCTCGTCGCTCTCGAGCGTGGTCAGTGCGCGGACAAGCGCTTCGAAGGACGCCCAGTCGCGAGCGGCCCGGCCGGTGCCGCCGTAGACGACGAGCTCTTCAGGATGCTCCGCGACCTCGGGGTCGAGGTTGTTCTGCAGCATTCGCAGAGCGGCTTCTTGCGGCCAGCCCTTGGCGGTCAGGGTGCTGCCGCGGGGGGCGCGTACGGGCCGGGGACCTGCGGTCATCTGTCTCGCTCCTTCGTCATGGCTAGCTCAGTGGTCCGACGGCGGATTCGGCGGCGGCCACGATGGTTCCGTCGCGGACGAGCTCCACAACGGCGTCGATCTCGGGTGCCAGATACCGGTCGGTTCCGGGGCCGGCAACGTGAGCGCGGATGGCGTCACGTACCGCCCCGGTGCCGGCCGCGGGTTCCAAGGGCGCCCGCAGGTCCAGAGCCCGTGCGGCGGTCAGCAACTCGACGGCGAGCACTTTGCGCAGCCCGTCGACGGCACGGCGAAGCTTGCGGCCCGCGTTCCAGCCCATGGACACGTGGTCTTCCTGCATCGCACTCGACGGAATCGAATCCACGGATGCCGGAACGGCGAGCCGCTTGAGTTCGGACACAATGGCGGCCTGGGTGTATTGCGCGATCATGTGACCCGAGTCGACGCCGGGATCGTCGGCGAGAAACGCCGGTAGGCCACCGTTGCGAGCCACATCCAGGAACCGGTCGGTGCGGCGCTCGCTGATACTGGCCAGGTCGGCCACCGCGATCGCGAGAAAGTCGAGAACGTACCCCACCGGCGCTCCGTGGAAGTTGCCATTGGACTCGACTCGGCCATCCGGCGTAACGACCGGATTGTCGATAGTGGCGGCGAGCTCACGTGCGGCCACTGCCTCGGCGTGCGCCACGGTGTCCCTGGCCGCACCGTGCACTTGCGGCGCGCATCGCAACGAATAGGCGTCTTGGACGCGGGTACAGTCGGGCCCGCGATGGCTCGCCACCACCCCCGACCCGGCCACCAACATCCGCAGATTCGCGGCGGCCGCCGCCTGGCCCGGGTGCGGCCGCATCTCCTGCAGGTCGGCGGCGAAGACCCGATCGGTGCCGAGCAGGGCCTCGACGCTCATCGCTACTGCCACGTCTGCCGTACGAAGGAGCCTGTGCAGGTCGGCGGCGGCAAGGATCAGCATCGCGAGCATGCCGTCCGTGCCGTTGATGAGTGCCAGGCCCTCCTTGTCGGCCAGTTCAACCGGCTCGATGCCCGCCGCACGCAGCGCCTCGCTGGCAGGGACGAGCTCACCCGTCGCCGTGCGGACCTCCCCCTCGCCCATCAGGGCGAGAGCACAGTGCGCGAGCGGCGCCAGATCGCCCGAACAGCCAAGGCTGCCGTACTCACGCACCACGGGGGTGATTCCGGCATCGAGCATCGCCGCATAACTCGTCGCCGTGACGGGACGAACGCCCGTCCGGCCGCTCGCGAGCGTCGAGAGCCGTAGGAGCATCAAGCCCCGTACCACCTCACGCTCGACATCATCTCCTGATCCGGCGGCGTGGCTTCGGATCAAGCTGCGCTGTAGCTGTGCCCTGCGTTCGACCGGTATGTGCCTGGTCGCGAGGGCTCCGAAGCCGGTTGATACGCCGTAGTACGGCAGGTCGGCGGCGGCGAGATGCTGGACCACTTCCCTCGTCTTGGCGATGGCGGCGATGGCCTCGCTCGTCAGCGCCACTCCGGCGCCGTCGCGAGCTACGGCCACCACGTCCGCCGGGTGTAGCGGGCCGGTCCCCACGTGAACGGTCATAGGGCTATTCCATCCCCGTGCCCGACCATCCGGCCACTCGGGTCGGCCGGCCGGCGACTTGGCGTCCTACCGCGTCGGCGACCGGTGGGCCGCCATCACGGCAGCTTGGCCAGTCGGAGGTACGCCGTGCGTGACATTCGTTGTGATAGCCGATCGAGGCGCTCAGCCCAGCGCTGCACGCGGCGCGCTCGCCATAGCTCCATCGCCAAGCGCTGGTGCTCGCCAAACTCATTCCGCGCGGCCACGCGTCGCATGGCTGGAAAGCGAATCTCAAGATCGCTGGACGTTGGCAACATCGTCTTCTCCTCCAGTGCTGAAGCTAGCCGCCGGCACTGACAGTCATCGTCCAGCTTCAAGCGAGGTTGAGGTCAAGCCCGGCGGATCACGATCGAACGCACGATGACGTCGGGCCTGAACCGACGACTCGTCGACGACCGGCTATCGACCTGCACGCGCCAACGCATCACCGGCCGTTGGCTGAACTTGGGGCAGCAACCCGGCATGGGCGGGTGCTGCAATGGTGCTCGCAGCTCGTCAGCCTCGGATGGCTACTCGATCGCCGGCGCCGGTTCGCCCGCGCTGGCTTGTCCCGGCCGGCCGGACTCGCTGCGCTTCACCGCAGCCAGCAGCAACTGTGCGACGTCGAGCACTTCCACACCTTCGCCTTGGCCGTCGGCTTGGGCCTGGGTGAGACCGTCGGAAAGCATCACGCGGCAGAAGGGGCAGCCGATGGCGATCGCTTCGGCACCGGTCGCAAGAGCTTCCTCGGTACGTTCGATGTTGATCCGCTTGCCGATGCGCTCTTCCATCCACATGCGGGCTCCGCCAGCGCCGCAGCAGAACGACCGGTCGGAGTTGCGGGGCATCTCGCGCAGTTCGACACCAGGCAACGCACCCATGAGCTCACGCGGCGGCTCATACACCTTGTTATGCCGGCCGAGGTAGCAGGGGTCGTGGTAGGTGACCGGACGTCCGGCGACCTCGCCGTTGGCCGGGGCGACAGGTGTCAGCTTGCCTTCCCGGACCAGCCGGTTGAGCAGCCCAGTGTGGTGGACGACCTCCAGTTCAAGGCCCAGCTGGGGGTACTCGTTCTTGAGCGTGTTGAAGCAGTGCGCACAGGTGGCGACGATGCGTACCGCCTTGGTTTCGCGGAGTACCTCGACATTCTGCATCGCCAGCTGCTGGAACAAGAACTCGTTGCCCGCTCGCCGGGCGGGGTCGCCGTTGCAGGTCTCACCGTCACCAAGGACGGCGAACGAAACGCCAGCGGTGTGCAGCAACTCGGCGACAGCTTGTGTGGTCTTCTTCGCCCGGTCCTCGAACGCACCGGCGCAGCCGACCCAGAACAGCCAATCCACCTCATCCAGCGACTCGACGTCCACTCCAACTTGCGGCACGTCGAACGGCAGCCCCGCGGCCCATTCCATCCGCTTGGACTGGTTGACCCCCCACGGGTTGCCGGCCTTCTCGAGGTTCTTGAACAGGCCGTTCAGCTCGGAAGGAAACTCGGTCTCGATGAGGGTCTGGTACCGGCGCAGGTCGAGGATGTGGTCGACGTGCTCGATGTCGACCGGGCACTGCTCGACGCAGGCACCGCAGGTGGTGCATGACCACAACACGTCCGGGTCGACGACCCCGCCGTCTTCACCCGGACCCACCAGCGGCCGCTCTGCTTCCGCGAGCGCCACTGGCGGCACGCCGGCCAGCTGCTCGGGCGAGGCGGTCTCCTCGCCCATCATGTCTTTGCCACCGCCGGCGAGCAGGTACGGCGCCTTGGCGTAGGCGTGGTCACGCAGGCCCATCACCAGCAACTTCGGCGACAGCGGCTTGCCCGTGTGCCATGCCGGACACTGCGATTGGCATCGACCGCACTCGGTACACGTGGAGAAGTCCAGCAGGCCCTTCCAGGTGAAATCCTCGACCTTGCCGACCCCGAGCGAAGCGTCCTCGTCCAGGTCCTCGATGTTCTCGAAGTCGACTGGGGCGCCCTTGACCGTCAGCGGCTTGGCCGCACCCAGCGCCGTCCCGCCGCCGGCCTCCCGCTTGAAGTAGACATTCGGGAACACCAGGAACCGGTGCCAGGCCACACCCATGGTCAGATTCAGCGAAATCGTGATCAACCAGGCCATCGAAATTGCGATCTTCAGGCCGGCGATTATGAAGATCCAGTTCTCCAACGTTGGCACGGCTGCGCCGCCGACCAGCTCGCCGATCCAGAACGTCAAGGGAAAGTGCCAGCGGTCGCCCTGCCCGAGCGCGTACTCCAATCCGCGCAGCAGCACGATGCACAGCCCGACACCGACGATCGTCCACTCCACGTAGTAGCCCTGCCACATGGTGGAGCCGGAGAATCTGGACGAGCGCCCGAGCCGCTTCGGGTGCCGCACCAACCGCACCACGATCAGGCCCGCGATGCCGACCAGCATGGTCCACGCGAGTAGTTCGACCAGCCAGTCCAACACCAGCCAGTGCCCGATCAGTGGCAGGGCGAAATCGGCGTCGAAGATCTGCCCGTACGCCGTGACCAGCGTCACGAAGAGCAGGATGAAGCCGGCGAATACGAACCAGTGCGCCGCGCCGATCCACGTCCACTTCAACATCCGGGTGTGGCCGACCGTCTCGCGCAGCAACGTCACTGTGCGCCGAGCCGGATCATTGGACCGTTCGAAGGCGGGCTGCCCCAACCGGATGACGGCGAACATCTGCGACGCCGCTCGCGCCGCCAACGCGACGGCGACAACGGTGAGCGCCACGGAGACAACGATCGCTGCGGCCTGCATACGCTTCCAATCCTACTCGTCAGTAACTTTAGACCCGCGTCCGGTGGAAGTTAAGGTACGAACGGCTCGGCGTCGGTCCGCGCTGGCCTTGGTACCGAGAGCCCGCACCATCCGAACCGTACGGCACTTCAGCAGGGCTGGAGAGCGCGAAGAAGCACAGCTGGCCGATCTTCATGCCGGGCCACAGCTTGATTGGAAGTGTCGCAACATTCGACAGCTCCAGCGTGAGGTGGCCGCTGAAGCCGGCGTCGATGAATCCTGCCGTCGAGTGGGTCAGCAGACCGAGCCGGCCGAGCGAGCTCTTGCCCTCCAGTCGAGCCGAGAGATCGTTGCCGAGCGTTACGACCTCATAGGTCGAGGCGAGCACGAACTCGCCCGGGTGTAGGACGAACGGCTCGTCTCCGGTCGGTTCGACGAGCCTGGTGAGGTCGGGTTGATCTTCGGCAGGGTCAATGTGCGGGTACCGGTGATTCTCGAACACCCGAAAGTAGCGGTCGAGCCGTACGTCGACGCTGGACGGCTGCACCATGTCGGGGTCGAACGGCTCGAGGACCACCCGCTTGGAGTCAATGGCGGCTCTGATGTCCCGGTCCGACATAAGCATGCCGCGACACTACCCGTGGCCTGCTGTGGTGGGTCGAGATAGCCCGCTGTGTTTTCACCGCTCGTCGCTGGACCGGGTATGCTTCTCGCCGATCGCCATCACTGCTGATGGTGCTCGCGGGTGTAGTTCAATGGTAGAACTTCAGCTTCCCAAGCTGACAGTGCGGGTTCGATTCCCGTCACCCGCTCCACCGACATCACCGCAGGTCAACGCCATGATTGCGCAGCCTGGCGGCTGGTTCAGTCGGTGCAGACGAGTTCACCTTCCACAGGGCCAGACCGAAATCAGCCCAAGGCCGACCTTCGAGTTCACGCGGCCTTGTCACGGTACCGCTGCCTCGCCGCTTCTCCGGTCGTGCCTACGACTGCGCCGATGTCGCGCCACTTGATGCCCTGCTTCCGAGCCGCCCTCACTGCTTCAGTAAGCTCCCGCTCGACTTCGGCACGCTTCAGCGCAGCCAGCCGAAGTAGCGTTAGCGGAGACACCCGATCCTTGTCGTCGGGCTGCGGCTCGTACTCCTCGAATCGGCGAGCCAACTCGTCGGCGTGAGCGATGATCTCTTCCGTGGTCCGCGGCATCAGTATCACCTCAGGTACTTCTCTCGGGCGGGCATGGCGTGGATCACGAGCATGTCGCCGTCGCTGGACTCAACGACACCGACTTCCAGCAGCTGCGCATCCCGGGCGGGGCCGGTCACCATTGTGAAGCCCTCGTCCATAGCGAACACCCGTATGTAGTTACGGAGCGCATGGAGCATGTCCTCGTCGTCAACGCCCCACTTGCGCGCACTGTCGAGAATGATCGGCTCGACGCCCTCCACTTCGAACAAGTTAGCTTGTTCGGGGAGCCAAGTCAAGCTAACTTGTTCGACCGACCATCAATGCGCGAATCGGGGCGCTACGCCAGTTGGGCCGCGACGGAACTGCCGCGCTCGGGCCACCAATGGGCCACAACGACTGGCCCTAGCAGGCACCCAATGCCGGATGGCCGACCGGGCGGCTGGGCATCATTGGCGGATGGCAGATCTGACAGTCCCACCGCATTCGTACGGCTCGCTGATTGAGACGACGATGCGGATCATCACCTGGAACGTGTGGGGACTCTACGGACCGTGGCGGGAGCGTGAAGCCGCGATCGTCGCGACCCTGCGGGACGCTCGTCCCGACGTCGTTGTGCTAACCGAGTCGTGGACGAAGGGCGAGGACAGCCAGGCTGCCCGAGTGGCGGAAGCGCTCGACTTGCCAAACCACGTGGCGAGCGGCGTCACAGCCCAGGAGGACGATGCTGCGCTCTCCGGCGTCGCCGTGATATCTCGATGGCCGATCCAGCGCGAGTCCAGCCACACATTCGGCGACAGCCGCGTTCACCACGCCGAACTATCCGGTCCGCGCGGTGCTGTCCAAATCTACGGCCTCGTGATGGATGCCTGGTGGTTCGATCAGAGCCGGGCCCGACAGGACGCAGTGCGCGGCTTACTCGCCCACGTGAACGACCATCAGGACGTGCGGGTCCCACTCATAGTCTGCGGCGACTTCAACGCCGACCCCGACAGCGACGAGATTCGCATGCTCCGGGGTCGAACGACCGCTCCCGTCCCTGGCCTGTCGTTCTACGACGCTTGGGAGGTGGCCGGCCAAGCCGTCCCGGGCTACACATGGTCCAACTCCAACCCGTGGTCCACCCAACTCCTGTGGCCGGACCGCCGGATCGACTACATCTTCACGGCCACTCCACGACCCGGCGGTGCCGGCCACCCTCTTCGCGCGGGCCTTTTGGGCACGCGCCCAATCAACGGCACTTACCCGTCAGATCACTACGCCTTGCAGGCTGACATCCGGTACTAATCGCTTCGCAGGATTAGCAGGGCCTGGGGTACTGCTGACCGGGTCTGAAGCACTGGGTCTGCTCCGCCTCGGCTGCGACGAGCAGCATCCCGTGGAGCTGCCATGTCCAGACCCGCACTTCGGCCGGGGCGGACTCGTCGCCGATGGGAACCCAGCTGATCAGGCCGTCATCCGCCAGCACGGAGCTGGCGACGCCCTCCTGTGAGTAGAGGCCGCCGTTGTCAATGAGATCCGATAGCGAATCAGGGTCCGGTTCGGCCTTGACCACGTTCTCGCCGTTCCATGTGAACACCTTGAGCCACCCGGCGTCGCCGCCGCTGAAACTCAAGACCAGCTCGGCTGCGCCATCCCCGTCCAGGTCCGGGGTACCGACGATGGTGGGCACGAGCGTCTCGTCGAGAACCAGGACCATTTCGGCCCGACTCCCAGTGAGTTCGACATCGACCCGCACGTCCGCGCTCGCCATAGTTTCCTCCTGGCCATCGGCTGCATCCGCCTCTGCTCCGAGGATGCGGATCACATCGGCAGAACCGTCGCCGTTGACGTCGGCGCGGGCCTGGTCGTACTCCGCCAGAGTCGGCTCACCGGGCCGGGACGGCGGTGTGCTCGGAGCTGGCCTGGGCGCAACACTCACCGCAGCGCTGGGGGAATTGGCGTAACCGGGGTCCTGGGCCGCGCGTGGGAAGTCGACGACGGACGAGGCGGCGAAACCGGCGGCCACGACGGCAGCGAGCCCGCTGGCCACGAGGGCGGCGGCCCGGCGGCGGTTGGCCCGGGCCTTGCGCCTTATGCCGGGCATCGGGTCACCGACGGGATTGGTGTCGGCGACGCGGGCAAGCCGGTCGAGCGCCTTGAAGATGGGGTCGGTGGTGTCGTTCATCGTAGATCACTCTTCTGTGCGCCGGGGAAGTCTGGGGTCTGGGCCAAGGCAGCGCGCAGGTGCGCCAGGCCCCGGGAGGCATTGCTCTTGACCGTGCCGACTGAGCACTTCAGAATCTCGGCCGCCGCCGCCTCGGAGAGATCGCACCAGTACCGGAGGACGACGGCGGCCCGCTGCCGCTCAGGCAGCCCCCGCAGCGCCGCCAGCAGCACCTGGGACTCAACAACCGCGTCTCCCTCGCTGGGCGTGCCGGCACGCCACGGCGTCTCGGGCATCTCGTCAGTCGACCACTCGCGGTTGCGTGAGCGGCGCCACCACGACGTCCTCAGATTCACCATGACCCGGTGCATATAGGCCTCGGGCGAGTCGTACGTCGAGATCTTGTGCCACCGGGGCAGCACCTTGGCGTAGGCCGACTGCAGCAGATCCTCCGCCTGGTGGAGGTTCCCCGTGAGCAAGTACGCGAGTCGCCTGAAACGAACGCTGCTGGCGCGCACCCAGTCTTCGAAGTCTTCCTCCCTCTGGGCCATCTTGTCCCGCGGAATGGCTGCTTGCCGGTCCACGTGCCCAAACACGCAGACACGCTCCCACACGTTGCATCCCGCGCAGGATCATTTGGATTGATAGCGTCCCTGGCGTGCGGCTCAGCGTGATCGGTGGCTGCGGCGCGTGGCCGGCCGCTGGCCAGGCCTGCAGCGGATACCTGATCGAGCATGACAGCTTCCGGCTGTTGATCGACCCCGGATACGCGGTGGTGCCGCGGCTGTTCCGACTCATAACGCCAGGCGAAATCGACGCCGTCTTCGTCACCCACCGGCATCCCGACCACTGCGCCGACCTCAACCCGCTGTTGCGGGCTCGCGTGATGTCCGGGCAAGAGCCGCCGCCCCTGCCTGTCTTCTCACCCCCACATGCTCTGGATGCCGTACTTGCCCTCGACCGCCGCGAATGGCTGGCCGCCGCGCTCTCGCTTCAGGAGTTCGAGCCGGGCAGCGGGTTCGGCATCGGCCCGTTCAACGTCGAGACAAGGCTCCTGCCGCACTCTGTGCCCAATGCCGGAGTCCGCGTCAGCGCCGGCGGGCGCACCATCGCGTACACCGGCGACACCGGTCCCAGCCCGGAGGTTGTCGAACTCGCCCGGGACGCTGACGTGCTGCTTGCCGAGGCCAGCTACGTCGACGACGACATGCCGGATGATCTCGCAGGCACTCTGTCGACGGCGCGCCAAGTAGGCGAGCACGCCGCGAGTTCGAGCGTCGGCCGCCTCCTACTCACCCATCTGATCCCAGGTACCGACCCGGGCGCAGCACTTGAGGTCGCGCGTGAGGCCTACGCCGGCGACGTCAGCGTCGCGTCTCACGAGCTGATCATGGACTTGGCCGCTGACGGCGTCACCAGGACTGTGCCGGACCACCGGTAGGACGCGGATCACGGCCTAGAAACGCCACCAGTCGATCGCTCGGCGTGGCGTCAGTGGGGACGGCGACCGGATACCCGAACCGGTGCGGGCGGTCCCGGTGCGTCACAACGAGAGAGGCTATGTGCAGGAGGTCCTCGGCGAGGGCTGCGGGAATGGCTCGATCGTGCCCGCACCCGCGGGCCAGATCCCAGCCGTGCACCGCGACTTCGACCGCGCCGGTACTAGCGACGATGGTGCGCGACAGCGTCCGCCCGTAGACGGCCACGACGTCCGGCTCGTCCGCGTGCACCCAGGCGCCCAGCAACCGGCAGGCCCGAGTTCGCACCGCCGACACCAACTGGTCTGCGGTTTCACGCTCCGGACCCGAGCGGGCGTCCCCGATCAACCCGACGTCGGCGGCGTCACAC
Organism: Jiangellaceae bacterium; assembly: GCA_036374175.1. Taxonomy (GTDB): domain Bacteria; phylum Actinomycetota; class Actinomycetes; order Jiangellales; family Jiangellaceae; genus JASLBX01. The sequence continues at coordinate 66,312 of DASUUH010000046.1, forward strand.
AGCACGTCGAGCGAATCGGCCAGGTGATCGAGCAGCGCTCGTACGTCCCACTCAGCACACGGGGTGGACCGGCCGAGCACGGTTGGCGTGACAAGCTCCAGAGTGCCCAGCGTGTATGCCATGGCTCTTTCAAGCAGGGCCACCCCACCGATCAGTGCGGCTGTGGCACGGTCGGTCATGACGACGTCCCGGGGTTACCGATGTGGCGGTAGGACCGGTGGCAACCCGAACTTCTCGAAGAGGCCCGTGTCAAAGAACGCCGCGACGTGCCGGACACCGGCCGGCGTCACATCCAGAACCTGTAGGTGGAACGCCCGGTGAACGCCGTCCTCGCCGAGCATGTACAGCCCGAAGGCCGGCTGACCATTGGCCGACGTCGGCACCAGGATCTGATCGCCGGGGCCGTCAGCCGGGCACTTGCTGGCGATCAGGTGACCGATCGTCTCCGGTCCCTGGTACCAGGCGGTGTACGGCGGCATCTCCCATACCGCGTCCGAGGTGAACATCTCGACGATGGCCGGCACGTCGTAGTTCTGGAACGCTGCGACGTACCGGTTCAGCAGTTCGCGCTCGTCCGGCGAGTCCGGTTCGACGATCTCGTCCTCGCGCAGGGCTGCCTCGTCGAGTTGGGCCCGCGCCCGCTGCAGCAGGCTGTTGACCGCCGCAGCGCTGACGCCGACCGCTTCGGCGACCTCGGCCGCCCTGAACTGCAGGACGTCGCGCAGCACCAGTACGGCCCGTTGCCGGGGCGGCAGATGCTGCAACGCTGCGATGAACGCCAGGCGCACACTCTGCCGCGAAGCGACTGCCGCAGCGGGATCGGACTCATCACTGCCGACGAGGCCGTCCGGAATCGGCTCGAGCCACGGCACCTCGGGCTTTTCCACAAGGGTGGCGTCTGCTTCGGCCGACGGCTCGCCGAGCCCGGTCGGAAGTGGCCGGCGGCTCCGGCTTTCGAGCGCGTTGAGGCACGCGCTAGTGGCGATCCGGTACAGCCACGTGCGCAAGGACGACCGTCCCTCGAACTTGTCGTAGGCCCGCCACGCACGCAGGTATGTCTCCTGGACGAGGTCCTCCGCGTCGTGCACCGAACCCAGCATGCGGTAGCAGTGGGCGAGCAACTCCTTGCGGTACGGATCCGAGGCCTGGACGAAGTCCTGACGTGCTGGCGCTTCGGTCACGGACATGACGCTACTCCTCAAGGACGGACAAGATGTTGCCTGCGGGGTCGGTGAACCAGGCGATCGGCGGGCCTTCGTCCCCACGCGCGATGCCGTTCTCGTCCTGCGCGAAGCCCTCGTAGAACAGAAACTCGATGCCCCGCCGGCTCAGCTCTGCGACGGCCTGGTCGATGTCGTCGACCGGAAAGTTCAAGATCGTGTACGTGGCGGGCTGGTGATTGGCCTTGGGGTACACGATGATGTCGCGATCGCTGGCGATGTGCAGCGCCAGCAAACCCATTCCCGGCTCGGACACCCGGATCCCGAGCGTCTCGCCGTAGAACTTTCTCGCAGCGTCGATGTCGTCGACGGAGAATCCGCTGAAGGCTTTGGTGTGCTCGAACATGATTCCTCTCATCCGCGCGACGCCGCGGCCATCGCGGCGCGCGCCTCTTCGCTCAGTTGGATGATCTGCACGTAGTTGCCATCAGGATCGATGGCGGCGGCGAACAGGCTGCCGTCGCGGTCCTCGAGTTCGGCCAGCCAGGTGGTCCCGAGATCGTTCAGGCGGGAAACGACTGCACGGGCATCTTCGACATCGAAGTTGAGAATGACGCGGGCCGGCTCTTGATTGCGTTCGCCGATGTCGTCGCGGGTGTCGATCAATAGGTAGAACGGCCCGAACCTGAGCACGTGGTACTGGTCCATCTTGGTGTCCTCGGACGGCTCGAAAGCCGCGGCGTACCACGCGTGCAGCCGCTCCGGATCGGTGCTCGAGAGCAGCATGCTGTCGAGGCTTGGTTTCGGCATGATTCGTGTCTCCTCCGATCACCGGGCATGGTCGGGCCCGCGCGTGCTGTCGCTCATACAGACCGCGCCGGGACGCAAAACTCATCGGTGGCGGCCCAGTCACCTGTCAGACCCCCGGCGGACCTGGACGTATGCCACGGGCTGTCGGCAGCGCGGGGTACGGTCTTGGGCATGGCGATCGACGCTGTGATCTTCGACTGGGGCGGCACGCTCACGCCGTGGCACACGATCGATCTGACCGCGCCTTGGCAGGCCTACGCCCAGGTCGTGGCACCAGATGATCCTGCGCCCGTGGCCGCCGCGCTTTATGCCGCCGAGCGCGACGCGTGGGCAGCCGTTCGCAACGGGCACGCGTCCAGCACGTTCGAGCGGGTCCTCGCGGCCGCAAACGTCGAATACCACGGCGAGGCCACCGACGCTTACCGCGCCGCCTGGGAGCCGCACACATACACCGATCCCGACGTCTCCCCGCTGTTCAAGAGCCTGCGAGAACGAGGCATCAAGATCGGCGTGCTCTCCAACACGATCTGGCCCCGGGCCTGGCACGAGGGTTTCTTCGCGCGCGACGGCGTCCTGAACCTTGTCGACGGCGGGGTCTACACCTCCGAGATTGCGTACACCAAGCCGCATGCGGAAGCTTTCCTCGCAGCGATGGCAGCGGTTGGTATCGACGCGCCGGAGCGCTGTGTGTTCGTCGGCGATCGGCCATTCGACGACATCTCCGGTGCGGCGGCGCTCGGCATGCGTGCGGTGCTCGTACCGCACTCCGACATTCCGGTCGAAGAGCGGGTCGAGGTACGTCCCGACGCAGTGGTCAACCGGCTAGCCGAAGTACTCGGTCACGTCGACATCTGGCGCAGTGGCGGGTTGGCCGCATTCGCCTGAACCACCAGCCAGCGGCGCCCGCGGCGCAGGCCGAGCTAGCTCAGGTAGCCGTTCAGTACGCCGGCAAGCCCATCGTCGTCGACAGTGCCACAGACGTCGTCCGCGATCACCTTGACGTCGTCCGGCGCCTGACCCATCGCAACTCCGCGGCCGGCCCACGCGAGCATCTCGGTGTCGTTGTGGCCGTCGCCGATCGCAAGCACGTCGCTCTGGCGCACGCTGAGCTTCTCGCAGACGGTGGCCAGCCCGGACGCCTTGGAGACACCTTCGGGCATGAAGTCCAGCCACGCCGTGTAGCCGATCGCGTAGTCGACGCCACGCAGGCCGGCGGCATGCGCCAACTCGAAGAACTCCTGCCGATCGCCGTTCGGCAGCCTGGCCACGAGACGGGTCACAGGACCCTCCAGCAACTCGTCGTGGCTCACGACCGTTATCCGGCCGTCGAGCTCACCGGGTGGGAACTCACCGGTCACCCGGTATCCAACGCCCAGTTGCTCGACCGCCAGCAGCGCGTCGGGCACGTGGTCGGTGAAAAACCGCACCGAATCCGTCGCGTCAAACGTGGCGACGTCGACCGGAACGCAGGCTGCGAGGTCCACCACAACGGCTCCGTTGGAGCTGACCGTAAAACCCGTCGTGAGCCCCAGGCGGTCGCACACGGGCAGCGTCGCGTGCATCGAGCGGCCGGTTGCGATCACGACGTGCACGCCCGAATCACGCGTTTTCAGGACGGCGTCGGAGACGGCAGGGGAAAGCGAGCCATCGAAGTTCAGGAGTGTGCCGTCGACATCGATCGCCGCGAGAGCGGGGCGCCAGGTCATGTCACCGGTTCGAGGAGCCTGCGCCCGCCCAGGTACGGTCGCAGCGCCTCCGGAACGTGTACCGAACCGTCGGGCTGCTGGTGGTTCTCCAGGATCGCGACGATCCAGCGCGTGGTGGCGAGCGTGCCGTTGAGCGTGGCCACTGTGCGAGTGCCGTTGTCGGTGCGTTCACGGATGCCGAGCCGGCGCGCCTGGAACGTGGTGCAGTTGGACGTGGAGGTCACTTCCATGTACCGCCCCTGGGAGGGCAGCCAGGCCTCGCAGTCGAACTTGCGGGCCGCGCTGGAGCCGAGGTCGCCGGCGGCGACGTCGATCACGCGGTACGGGATTTCCACAGCGGCCAGCATCTCCTCTTCCCAGGTGAGCAGGCGCCGGTGTTCGTCCCGGGAGTCTTCCTCACGGCAGTAGGAGAACATCTCAACCTTGTGGAACTGGTGGACGCGAATGATCCCCCGAGTGTCGCGTCCGTGAGATCCTGCCTCCCGGCGGTAGCAGGCCGACCAGCCGGCGTACCTGATCGGGCCGTCGGCCAAGTCGATGATCTCGTCGGCGTGATACCCGGCCAGCGGTACCTCGCTGGTGCCGACCAGGTACAGGTCGTCAGCCTCGAGCCAGTACACCTCTTCGGCATGGGCGCCGAGGAACCCGGTACCGCCCATGATCTCCGGACGGACGAGAGTCGGCGTGATCACCGGCGTGAACCCGTTTTCGATGGCCTTGGACATGGCCAGGTTCAGCAGGCCCAACTCAAGCTGCGCGCCTACTCCGGTCAGGTAGTAGAACCGCGAGCCGGACACCTTCGCACCCCGCGGGACGTCGATGGCGCGGAGCAGCTCACCGAGTTCCAGATGATCCCGAACCTTCTCGAGCTGCGGCTTGTGGCCGACGTGCCGTAGCTCGACGAAGTTCTCCTCCCCACCGGACGGGACGCCTTCTTCGACCAGGTTGCCCGGCACGATAGCCAGCTGCTCTAACTCCCGCTGCGCCTCGTCCGCCGCCGCCTGTGCCTGCTTGACCTCATCGGCGAGCTGTTTCGCCTTGCCCAGCAACGCCTGCTTCTGCTCGCCCTGTGCCTTCGGGATCTGCTTGCTCAGCGATTTCTGCTCGGCTCGCAATGCTTCGAAACGAGACAGTTGCTCGCGCCGCGCCTCGTCGGCCGCGAGCAACTGGCTCACGATCTGGTCATCCTCACCACGCGCGCGCTGCGAGGCACGCAGCCGGTCGGGATCTTCACGAATCACGCGTAAGTCGAGCACTGGGTCAGCGTATCCGTCCGCGGCTCACCTAGTCGCGTCACTATCCCCGACCGCGGAGCGTCGCGAGCCATTCGGCGGCGGATGCAAACGTCTCGTTGGACGTGCCGTGGCTCATCGTCGGTGCGACGCCGTCGGCCCTCGGGTAGGAACCGAGGAAGCGCACCTCCGCGCAGATCCGGTGCAGACCCATCAGCACCTCTCCGACTCGGGCGTCGGCCAAGTGTCCCTCGGCATCGACCGCGAAGCAGTACTTGCCTATCCCACTGCCGGTCGGCCGTGACTCGATCCGGGTCAGGTTGACGCCGCGGGTCGCGAATTGCTCGAGGATCTCCAGCAGCGCGCCGGGATGGTCGTCCCTGATGAACGCCACCAGGCTGGTCTTGTCGGCTCGGGTTGGGGCCGGGGGCGGACCAGGTCGGGTCACGAGGACGAACCGGGTCATCGCGTCAGGGTTGTCGCCGATTCCCTTGGCCAGGGTGTCGAGCCGGTAGTGATCTGCGGCCACCGCGGCCGCGATCGCCGCGTCATAGGACCCGTCGGCTCCTTCGTCCCCGTTGGCGACCATCGCGGCGGCCGCGGCGGTGGACGCAGTCAGGTACACCTTGGCCTCGGGCAACTTCTCAGAAAGCCACTGCCGGCACTGCGCCTCGGCGACGGGATGCGTCACGATTCGCTCGACGGCGCTCAACGCGGTTCCGGGCCGGGCCAGCAGGGCGAACTCGACGGGCAGCAGCACTTCCCGGGCGATCATCAGTGGCTCGCCTCGAATCAGCTCGTCGAGTGTGGCGTTCACCGACCCCTCGACCGAGTTTTCGAGCGGTACGACTGCGCCGTCGACATCACTGGACCGGACCGCATTCAGTGCCTCGGGCACGCTCGGAAACGGCAGCAACCTCTCTCCCACACCCGGCAGGCACCGAGCGGCAGCCTCGGTGAAGGTCCCTTCGGGTCCGAGGTAGGCGTAGCGTGACTTGCTGAGCACGATGGCCAGCCTAGCCAGCAACAACGGCGCGGCGGCGATTACCGTAGGTGGGTGACCGACACGACAGGCTGGCGCGATCTCGGGTTCGCCCGCGTCGACACGGCCCGGGCGGCCCGCACCGGAGACCCGGAGGTCATATTAGGCCAGGGCAAGACGCCCGAGCAGATCGTCCAATTGCTGCAGACTCTCCACGATGCCCACCCGAACCGCGCGGTGCTGGCCACCCGGCTGAACCAAGCCGCCCAGGACGCGGTCCGCGACACCTTCGGCGAGCAGGTGCGCATCGATGAACCGGGCCGGTGCGCGACACTGGGTCCACTCCCTGCGCCGGCCGGAACAGTTGCCATCGTCGCAGCCGGCACGTCAGACGGTCCGGTAGCTGCGGAGGCTGCGGCCACTGTCCGCGCATTCGGTGCGGCTGCCCGTAGAGTCACCGATGTCGGCGTGGCCGGGATTCACCGGCTGCTCGCCGTCCGCGACGAGTTGGAAACAGCCGACTGCCTGGTCGTCGTCGCCGGCATGGAGGGCGCGCTGCCGTCCGTCGTCGGCGGCCTGACAGGAGTCCCGGTGGTGGCGGTGCCTACCTCGGTCGGGTACGGGGCTTCGCTCGGTGGCGTGGCCGCGCTGCTGGCCATGCTCAACTCGTGCGCCCCGGGGGTCGTCGTGGTGAACATCGACAACGGCTTCGGGGCGGGTGTCCACGCGGCGCGCGTCGCCCGGCAGACCAGCCCTCCGGACGCGAATCGCCCGGCCGACTCCCGAGTTTCCACCGGCAACCGGCCAGCGGCGAACGGCGGCCGACCGTGATCGGTTGGCTGGACTGCTCCTCCGGGGTGGCGGGAGACATGCTGCTCGCCGCCCTCGTGGATGCCGGCGCCGACATCGCGGCCATGCAGGCGGCCGTCGACGCGGTGAGCCCCGAACCGATCCGCCTTCGCAGCGAACAGGTCCGGCGCGGCGGGCTGCGGGCGACCCGGGTCCATGTCGTGGCACCGGAGTCGAGCTCGCACCGCAAGTGGACCGACATCCGTGAGTTGCTCGACCGAGCCCCGCTCGATCCAGCCGTCCGCAACCTGGCCGTCGCGGCGTTCACCCGGCTCGCCGACGCCGAAGCTCAAGTGCACGGCACCGAGCCCGGTCAGGTTCACTTCCACGAGGTGGGCGCACTCGATGCGATCGCCGACGTCGTCGGTTTCGCGGCTGGTTTCCAGTCTCTGGGCCTGGACCGGGTTACGGCATCGCCAGTGGCCGTCGGCTCGGGCTCCGTTTCGACCAGCCACGGCTTGCTGCCGGTGCCGGCACCAGCGGTCGTAGAACTGCTCAAGGACGTTCCGAGTCAAGGCGGTGCCGCGGGTGTTGAATTGGCAACGCCGACCGGTGCGGCGCTGCTCACCAGCGTGGCGGCCGGGTTCGGCGACCAGCCTCCGATGCGAACCCGGCGGCAAGCGTTCGGTGCAGGCGGCCGGGAGCTCGACGACCGGCCGAACGTCGTCCGGCTGCTGGTCGGCGAACCAGTCGGGCGTGCCAGTTCCGCCCCGACGGCCACGACGGCGGTTGTCCTTGAAGCCAACGTCGACGACCTCGACCCGCGGATATGGCCCACGGTCCTGACCAAGTTGCTCGCCGCAGGTGCGTCGGATGCCTGGTTGGTGCCGATCCTGATGAAGAAGGGCCGCCCGGGCCAGACGCTGTGCGTGCTGGCCGACGCCGAGGTGGTGGACCGGCTGCGAGCGGTCATGTTCGCTGAGACGACGACGATCGGGCTCCGCGAGACGACAGTGGTCAAGCGGGCGTTGAGCAGAACCGAACATTCCGTGGAGGTCGACGGCGAGCACATCCGCATCAAGACGGCCACACTGGATGGCGTGATCGTCAACGCCCAGCCCGAGTACGACGACGTTGCCGCCGCCGCGGAGGCGATCGGGCGCCCGATCAAGCAGGTGATGGCGGCGGCGAACGCGGCCATCCGCCAGGCAGGGCTGGCGCCGTGAGACCGACCCGATCAGTCCGGGCCACCCTGCTGGCCGCCGCAGTCGCGGCTACGACGATCGCAGGATTGGTAGCCGGAACCTCCGCCACCGCTAGTCCGCCGTCTGCCAGTCCGGCAGTGGCCGACGAACATGGCCAACCGGCTGAGACCGGCGTGGTCCTCGTGGGCGTGCCAGGGCTGGCATGGCCGGACGTGACGGCCGAGGACATGCCGACCCTGTACGAACTCGCCGGCAGCCATGCGACCGCGTCGCTGAGCGTGCGCACCATTAGGTCGCGGACCTGCACGGTCGACGGCTGGCTGTCGCTGGGGGCGGGTCGCCGGGCCACCGACGTCACCGACACCATCGGCGACGGCACGTTGGACCGGTTCTGCCGCCAGCCGCCGACGCCGGACGAATCCGCCGGCGGTGCCATGCAGGTGTGGGGGTGGGCCGAGTTGGCGGCGGCGCAGGAGGAGCAGGATTACGGCACGGTGATCGGCCTGCTCGGTCAACGGATCAGACAAGCCGGTTCGTGTTCGACCGCGGTCGGGCGTGGGGCTGCACTCGCGCTTGCCGACACGTCAGGACGGGTCGACCGATATCTTCCCGAAGTCGACGACCTCACCCGCCAGCACATCGCCGACTGCCCGGTGTCGGTCGTCGATCTCGGTGTATTGCCGGTGTCGAGCCCCGCACCGGAAAAGGAGGACGAGCCTTACTTCGACGAGCGGCGAGCCGCTGCGCAAACGCTGGACGCCGAGCTAGCTGATCTGATCGAAATCCTGCCCGACAATGTGGCGCTACTCATCGCAGGCGTGGCCGACAGCGCGCCCGGCCCGGTCCCTGAACCGGACGAGCCGCTCCAAATAGCTCCCTCCGGCTTGCGTGTCGCCGTGGCCGCCGGTCCGAAGCCGGACGGTTCGCCGTACGGGCCGAGCTGGCTGTCGTCGAGGTCGACCAAATGGACCGGTCTGGTCCAGCTGATCGACATCCATGCAACGCTGGCCGCATATGCGGGCGTCCCCGATCCGGCGGCCGGTACCGTCGGCGGGCCCTGGCGGGTCGACGGCGCACACCCCGGCACTTCCGCCGCGACCATCGACCAGCTTCTCGGCGTGGATCGCGCCACCCGGGTGTTCCGGACCCAGTCAGGGCCGTTCTTCCAGCTGCTCGGCATCGGCCAGGTGCTCTTCTTCGGCGGCGTGCTGCTATGGCTGCGGTTCCGGCCCCGTCACCGGTCTACCGTGCTGCGGCTGGCCCAGGGTTTTGCGCTCGTGGTGGCCGCCTTCCCGGTTGCCTCGTTCATCGCCAATGTCGCGCGGTGGTGGCGGTTCGAACGGCCCGGAACGGTGCTGTGGCTGACTATCTTCGCGCTTACGCTCGCCCTGGCGACGATCGCGCTGGCCGGACCGTGGCGGCGCCGCACGTACGGCCCGCCGGGCGTACTAGCCGCGATCACGGCGACCGTGCTTGGCGTCGATGTCTGGACTGGCGGACACTTGCAGCACCTGAGCCTGCTCGGCCTTTCGCCGGTGGTGGCTGGGCGGTTCTTCGGGTTCGGCAACATCCCCTTCGCGATCTTCGTCGCATCAGCCCTCATCGCCACCGCCGCGCTCGTGCAGTGGCTCCGCGAACGCGGCCATTCCGACCGGGTGACCACCCTGACGGCCACCCTCATCGGCGTCGCGGCCGTCGCAACGATGGGCGCGCCCTGGGCGGGCGCGAACTTCGGCGGCACGCTGTCGACCCTTCCCGGTTTCGCCCTGCTGGTCATCGGCATCTCCGGCGCCAGAGTGACGATCCCGCGGGTGGCCCTGGCCGGGCTGGCCGGCGTGGCCCTCGTGCTTTTGGTCGCCTGGCTGGACTGGCTCCGCCCAGCCGCAAGCCGGACGCACTTCGGCAGCTTCTTCGCCGATCTTCTCGATGGCCAGGCGTGGACCGTCGCCTCCCGCAAAGCCCGCGCATCGTTGGGCACACTCCAACGCTCGCCGTACTACGGGTGGCTGGTGCCGATCGCCTACATCGTCCTCGTCTGGCTGGTCCGAGGTGCCGGGGTCGGGGGCATGCGGGACCTGCACCAACGCTGGCCGGTGCTGCGGTACGCCATCTGGGGCAGCCTGCTGACCGGCGCGATCGGCTTTGCGACCAACGACTCAGGGATCATCATCCCGGCGCTGCTGCTCACGACGGGAATCCCGCTCGTGGTCAGCGCCGTGGCGCACGCCCGCCGATCGTCGGGCGAACCCCCCGAACCGCCAACGCGCGCAGCACGTGCAGCCACTGCCGGCCCCGATGCACCTGCGAACGCCAGTCGGTCCCGGTGACGCGGTGGTGTAGCGGAACCTCGACCTCGCGGATTCGGTAACCCTCGCGAAGCAGGTCGATCGTCAGGCCGACTTCGACGCCGAACCCCCCGGCCAGCGGCAGGGCAGCGTCGAAGGCAGCCCGGGTAATGCACCGTTGCCCCGACAGCGGTTGCGCCGGGCTCCAGCCAGTCGCCCGTTCGATACCGGCACGCGCCAGCTTGACCACGAATCCCCGGCCGCCGCCTTCGGTTCGCTGGGCTGGCAGCGTGGCGATCGTCATGTGGACTTCGCCGGCCAGCACCGGTTCGATGAGGGGGCCGGCCTTGGCCGCAGTGTCCTCAAGGTCGGCGTCAAGGAAGAGCATTGCCCGTGGTGCGGCGCCTTCTCTGGTCTCGATGAGCCGGAGCGCGCTCGCGCCGGTTTCCATGGCGGCTGCCTTGCCACGGTTGCGGGAGTGCTGCACCACGGTCGCTCCGGCGCTCGAAGCGGCAGCGGCGGTCCGGTCGGTCGAACCGTCGTCGACGACGAGAACGAGGTCGACATGGGGCAGTGTCAAGGCCGCCGAAACGGTAGCCGCGATCCGTCGCTGCTCGTCCTTGGCCGGTATGACAACGGCAACCCGGTTGTGAGTCACGCCGCGACACTACCGATCCGACGCGTCTTTCACACTGCGCCGTACCCTCTGTACGTGACGACGAACACCCGTGACCGGCTCGGTGCGGACTCGGAGGTAGGCCGGCTCCGGACCGTCCTGCTGCACCGGCCCGGCGCCGAGCTACAACGCCTGACCCCGCGTAACAACGACAAGCTGCTGTTCGACGGCATCCCATGGGTGGGCCGAGCCCAGGAGGAACACGACGCATTCGCCCAGACGCTCCGCGATCACGGGGTCGAGGTCCTCTATCTGGCCGATTTGCTGGCCGAAACCCTGCGGATTCCCGCAGCCAGAGACGACTGTGTTGCCGCCGTCCTCGACGACCCCCGCCACGGCGACACGCTCCGGTCGGAACTTCGGTCGCACCTCGATGGTTTGCATCCAGACGACCTTGCGGGCGTGCTCATGGCGGGCTTGGCCCACGAAGAGCTCCGCGGCGGTCGCGGGCTCACCTACGCACTCATGGACCGGCACGACTTCGTCATAGACCCCCTGCCCAACCTGCTGTTCACCCGCGACTCCAGTGTGTGGATCGGAAATCACGCCGCCATTACCAGCCTGGCCATGCCCGCTCGCCGCCGTGAGACGACGCTGACCAGTGCGATTTTCACCCACCATCTCCGATTCGCCGGTACGCCGCACGTGTACGACTCGGGGCTGGAGTCGCTCGAGGGCGGCGACGTGCTGCTGCTCGCGCCGGGGGTACTGGCCGTGGGCACGGGTGAACGCACGACGCCGGCCGGCGTGGAGCGGCTGGCGAGGCGGGCCTTCGACGACGGGCTGGCACGCACCGTGTTGGCCGTCCCGATCGCGCAGGAGCGCGCGACCATGCACCTCGACACCGTGTGCACCATGGTGGACGTCGACACGGTCCTGATGTACCCGAACGTCGCCGATGAGTTGGTCGCGATAGCCCTCACGCCGGGCGATGACGGCGTTGAGGTCGCCCCACCGCAGCCGTTCCTGGTAGCGGCGGCCAAAGCGATGGGCATCGATACGCTGCGCATCATCGACACCGGGCTGGATCCGATCACGGCCGAACGCGAGCAGTGGGACGACGGCAACAACACTCTGGCCATCGGCCCGCGTCTTGCGGTCGCCTACGAACGGAACGTCGAGACGAACGCCCGCTTGGAAGAGGCGGGCATCGAAGTGCTCCGCATAGCCGGCAGCGAACTGGGCTCCGGCCGCGGCGGGCCACGGTGCATGTCGTGCCCGATAAGCCGAGATTCGCTCCCTTTGGGTGATGCGGCCTAAACGCGAATAACCACCGCCAAAAAAAGTTCGCCTCACAACTTTCATCCGCAGTGCTGGTGGGAGTAGCCTCGCTAGGTAGGCCCCGGCCGGTCGCGCTTCCCCCGTCGCGATCGTCCGGGGCCGTTCTGGTGGCCATGGTGGCCAGGCGAAATGCCCCTAGCGGAGAGTGACCTGGCGGTTTGCCAATCCGGCTCGGGCGCGGCGCTGATCAGCGGTCAGCGTCTTGGTGGCGGCGACCGCGGCGGCGAGTCGTTCGGCCAGCGTGGCGGCGGGTTCCTCCACCTGCTCGGCCGTCGTGCCGTCAACGAGATCCCAGACGGGAACCAGCCGCCCATGCGCCCGGAACGTGCCCAGCAACCGCGTGCCCTCGCCGAGGCCATCGGCATCATCGACGTGCAGCCGCGCCAGGCCGTCGAGAAGTGGTTCCTCGTCGTACGGCATGACCCAGCGAACCTGGTCCCGATCACCGAGCTGGCACCAGTACGCCGCCTCGACCGAGCTCAGCCGAGCCGTAGGCAGCACAGCGGCATTCGCCCGCTCCATCGATGCGCGAACGTCTGGGGACGGCTCGCCGTCGGCTTCCAGCCAGAAGTCGAAGTTGTCGTGCACCTCGACCTCGAGCGGTGCGCTGGTATCGAGGAGATCCTGGAGGCGAGGGGCGTCATCGGGCCGAGGTCCGGGCGCCACGGCGGTCCCCGGCTCGGCGGTCAGAGCGGTTGCCAGCGCGTGGCCGAGGTCAGCACTGGGGTCGCCAGTCGAGGTCGGTGTCTGCAGGCCCAACATGATTTGTCCGCTGTCGCGGACCAGTCCAGGTAATGCCATCGGCAGCAGGGTCGCGACCACGACATCACGATCGGCATGCTCCCCCGTGAGCCGCACGGCGGCAGTGGCAGCCGAGACTATCTCGCGGAGTGCGATCCAATCCGTCTCACCGGGGAGCCCTTCGAAGGGGCGGCGAATGTATGTCGTCGAGCGCGTCTTGGCCCGCCTGCCATGGCAAGCCTTGTAGCGCTTGCCTGAGCCGCAGGGGCACGGTTCGCGCATGCCAACAGCGGGCACGTCCGTAGAGCTCTGTGCATTCACGGGAGACGAGCTTACGACTCAAGCAGCGACGATGGCGTAGACCGTCACTTCATCGCCGGCGGTCGTGACTCCCCAGTCTCTCGCGACTGCACTCACGATGGCCAGGCCGCGTCCGCCGGTGTCGGCTAGCGACGGCGGTTCGACGTGTGGCTGCTCATTGCCACCACCGTCGGTGACTTCAATACGGACCCGATCACCGGTGATGTCCCAGCGCAGGAGCACTACTCCCGCTCGGTTCTCGCCGCGCAACGGGCGAGCGTGGCGTACCGCGTTTCCCACCAATTCCGTGACAACAACGAGCGCATCCTCGACGACGTCGCTCGGCAATCGTCGTCCGACGAGATCATCGCGAACAACGTGACGAGCCGCGGTTACACTGCTCGGCGCGCTCACGAGTTCCGCGGTGCGTTCGCCCGCGGTACTCGTGGCCATTTGATGGCCCAAGACCAAACTCCCTCCGGCGGGCCGCGCCGCTTGCCTCACCGCACCAGTAGTGCCCATTTTGGGGGGTTGTCAAACCAGCACGCCGCAAAAACCCACGTGCCATACATGAGTCGATCTCGCTCCATGTTGAGACAGCGTGTCCGTTTTTGTGCCTTCGCCCTTTTAACACCTGCGGCGAGCCGTCCTGTTGGCTTGTCTACCAGCCTCTAGCCCGGTCGCTAGAGACGTCTAGAAACCGGTAGCGCGGCCGGACCGTCGGAGTGCCGCCCCGCTCAGCGCGAGTCGGCCGCCCACGCGAAACCGTCCGGGTCGGTGAAGGAGGCGGCATCGCCGCCGATCACGACGCGGTGCGATCCGGTGCCCTCGGGAGCGACGCCGGCATCCTTCGCGAGCGCACGGCGGCCGTACAGCGCAAGCTTGACCGGGCTCGCGGGAGTTGCGAACTCGACGTACTTGCGGCCAAAGCTCTTCGCGACGGCGAGGCCGCGGTCAACGTAGAACCGCTTGCTCGCGGCTACGTCCACAACCCCTAGCAGGAGCACGATCTCGTCGATGCCCCGGGTCGCCGGGCCGGTGTCCCGCTTCGCCGAAGTCGCGATCTTCCAAATCGTCCCGTCCGGAGCCTGTACGACGCCGCCGTACCCCCAGAACGACTTCGTGGCCGGTTTCAGCTGGGTGGCACCGGCCTCCAAGGCGGCTCCGGTGAAGCCGCTGACAGTGGCCGGTTGGGACACCGTGAGCGACATCGTGAACCCGCGGAATCCGGTCGTAGGCGCCTCCGAAGCCCGAAGGCGCACCTGATCGGTCAAACCGAAGGCGGCGGTGTAGAAGCGGCTGGCGGCCGTTGGGTCGGCCACCTCGAGAGTGACAGATTGGATAGAAGTCATGGCGATCACGCTAGGTTTGGTCGGGCCACCGGTGCTTCTCGATTCCTGACCGGTCTCGTCCCACTCCCGGAGTCCTGGCCCCACGAAATCACAGCCGTGCCGACCCCTACGACGAGTGTTGCTCCAACTGATCGATGAGCGCCGCCCTGACTTCACGGCGCAGGACCTTGCCGATTACCGACCGCGGCAGGTCGTCCACCGTGATCACCCGGCGTGGCACCTTGTACGCGGCTAGGCGGGCCCGGCATGCCTCGCGTACGGCTTCCGCGTCGATGGTCACACCGGGCTCGGGCACCACCGCTGCTACTACCTGCTCTCCACGATTGGATTCTGGCAGCCCCACGACCGCCGCGTCGGCGACGCCAGGTGCGTGGCGCAACGCATCCTCCACCTCTGAGGGGTACACGTTGAAACCACCGGTGATGATCAGCTCCTTGATCCGGTCCACGACGGTGACGAAGCCGTCCCTGTCCATGACCACCACGTCTCCGGTCCTGATCCATCCGTCTGGCAAGATCACGTGCGCGGATTCGTCCGGCCGCTCCCAATAGCCCCCGAACACCTGTGGGCCGCGGATAAGCAACTCGCCGGGCTCGCCGAGTGGCACGGGAACGGTCGGGTCGTCCCGATCGACGACACGTGCCTCGGTCGACGGGAACGGCACGCCGATGGTGCCGATCCGCCTGGTAGGAGCCATCGGGTTGCCCAGTGCGACCGGGGATGTCTCAGTCAGGCCGTAGCCCTCGATCAGCAAGTGGCCGGTCACCGACTCCCATAGGTCGGCGGTGTCTTTTGGTAGTGGCATGGCACCAGAGATGGCATACCGGATGGAAGACAGGTCAACTCCCCGCTCACGTGCTGCCGTGGCCAGTCGCTGGTAGATCGGTGGTACCGCCGGCAAGAACGTCGCTGGCCTACGCCGCATCGCGGACAACAGCTGGTCGACGTCAAACCGGGGCATCAAGACCAGCGTTGCCCCGACGTCCACCGCGAACGTGAGGCACAGCGTGAGTCCGTACGCGTGGAACAGCGGTAAGACGGCGTAGATGACCTCCTCACCCTCAGCGAGGCCCGGCAGCCAGGCCACGCCTTGGGCGGCGTTAGCTCGCAAGTTCCTATGGGTAAGAACCGCCGCCTTCGGCTTGCCCGTGGTACCTCCGGTGTACTGGAGGACAGCCACGTCGTTCACGGCCGGCCGCGGATGTTCGGCCGGCAGCGGCTGCGCTGCCGCGAGCAACTTCTCCCAACTCTGCAATCCAGGTGCATCGGCCGTCATCGCGGCGCGCAGGGTCCGGGTTTTGGCCAACGGCAGCCTTAGGGCGAGGCGCTGCGCCCATGGCAGCGCGGACGGCAGGTTGACGGCCAGGACAGCTTCAACGCCCAGTGGGGTCGCGATGTCCGAAACCATCGATGCCACCTTGTCCCAGGCGATGACCAGCCGCGGGTGATGATCGCCGAGCTGGAAGGCCATCTCCTCGGCGGTGTACAGGGGATTGTGTTCGACCACGACTGCACCGAGGCGCTCCACCGCGTAGAAGGCGACCACATGCTGCGGACAGTTCGGCAGCACGAGGGCCACTCGGTCGCCCGACTCGACACCCAGTCGACTCAGGACTCCAGCTGCCCGGGCCACTTGGTCACCGAGCTCGTGGTATGTCGTGGTGGCTCCGAAGAAGTCCATCGCGATGTGGTCCCCGAACCGCCGTACCGACGACTCGAACACGTCGACGAGCGACTCCTCGGGTATGTCGATGTCGAGCGGAACCCCAGGGGCGTAGCTGCGTGCCCAGGGACGGTCGTCGAGAATGTCCATGTCGCCACCTTCACCGTTCGCGATTGACAGTTGCTGGCCGAAGGCGCCTGCTTCTCTTCCTAGTCTCGTCGCCAACCTGTGCTGTTTCCCGCTAATAACTGCCCGGTTTAGGGGGACCAAGGTCTCTGGACTTCCCAAATTTGCGCCTGCATGGGCGTCCGCGAGGACCGATTCGGAGAATCAACCGTGCTCATGATGGAAGACCTTGAGACGGGTCTGACCGAGGAAACGATGAAACTGACATCAGGCGCATCACCGAGGGCCAGGATGATTCGGCCCACGCCGAGACGGCCGGTTCGCAGTCAGCTGCTGAAAGACGACAGCCGGTCTAGGTCTGCCCTCGGGCCCCCCGTCATCCGAGGGCAGACCGACTGACCGACAGGCCCCCCAATCGGCTCCCCGTCGCCCCCGTCATACCGGCTGCTAGCGCCGCGGCCTGCGCGGGAGTCGTCCTGCGCTTAGTCTTCCGTAGGGCCGGGCCGGCGGCTAGCGAGCGGCACCCTGAGTTAGTCCGCCGTGATCCCGGACTTAACGAGCGAGGCCAGGCCGCTGCGTCCGGAGACCTTCGTCTTCGCGACCAGGTTGGCCACGTGCGTCTCGATCGTGCGGGGTGAGAGCACCAGCCGCTCGGCGATCGCCCCGTTTGTCAGCCCCTTTGCCACCAACTGAAGGACGTCCATCTCGCGGCTGGTCACTCCGACGCTGCGGAGCCGGGCCGGCACCGCGGTGTCGCCCCGGCCGCGCCGCGGCACGGGGACGCCGGCCCGGCGCAGAATCTCGCGGCACCTGGTGGCTAGCCGGTCGTCGCCGCGCCGGACGAACACGGCCAGCGCCTCTCGTGCCCATCCGATCGGGTCTCCCCAGCTGTCGGCGAGTGCATCGCCGGCGACCAACAGCCGGATCCGGTGTCGCCACCAGGGCCTGGAGTTCATCGCGGCATCGGCTGCGGCGAGCAACTGCTCGGCCTCTTTCTGCCTACGCTGGCGGCCAGCGTCGACCGCGTCGGCGTAGCCGAGCAGGGCGCGGTTCTCCCAGTTCACCCCGGACGGGCGGGCCTCGACTCGGGCCCGCTCGCCCTCCCGGTCGTCCAAGGTGCGCACAAGCGCCCATAACCCGTAGGTGGGTGCCGGTGCCGTGGTCGGGCTGCTACGCATGAAATCGATGGCCCGATCCAGGCATTCGGCCAGCCGGCCCCGGTCGTCGTCGAGCAGCGCGACATGCGCGTACACCGCGCCCCATATGCCGGCGTTGACGTCCAGGTCGTCCGGCGCGAGCCGGTGGGCCTCGGTCACGCAGTGCTCCATCGCCGGGGTGTTGCGGTTGTGCGCGTGCGCGGCGGCCTGGAAGAACAGCGCAGTAGCCCGTAGCTGGTCCAGCCGCAACCTGCGGGCGAGCTCAGCGCTGCGTTCGGCGTGCACCAGCGCGGCGTTGGCGTCCTGGTGCAGCAGGCTGGCTGCAATCTGAACGTCGACTTTTGCCGCCAGGGCAAGTGCGCCGGCGTCCATGGCGAGCGCCCGGGCTCGCTCCAGCCGGACGGTGGAGCCGTCCAGCAGCAGATCCACGGTGCCGAGCTCGTGCAGTGCCGAGACCCGCTCCAATGGCAGGTCGTGGTCGATGGCCAACCGCTCGGCGGCAAGGAATGCGTCCCGGGCCGCCTCCAGATCGGTCACCCGCGCTGCGCGGCCCATCACCTCCAATGCCTGGCAGGCCACCGACCACTGCTTGCGCTCCTTGGCAGCGGTGAACGCCAGCCTGGCGATGTTTTGCGCCTCCTCCGGCCGGCCGCGTTCGTGCATGAGCCGAGCGGTCAGCACGCTGGCCCGCGGATCGTTGCTGTCGGGCAGCGCGGTCAGCCTGGAGGCGGCGACGTCCCACCGGCCTGCTTCGGCTGCCACCTCCGCCAGCGTCAGTCGGACCCAGGTCTCCCCGCGTGCGAGCAGCCGCTCGCCCAGCGCCAGCGCCCGGTCGGTGTCGCCGGCGTCGGCCAGTACCTCGACCAGCACGGCCTCCGCCTCGCGGCGCAGCCTCGGATTGTCCGCGGCCAGGGTCGCGGCGCGGGTCAGCAGAGCGTCCGCGGTGTGCAGCGCGCCACCGCGGCGGGCCTGCCTTCCCGAGGACAGGTACAGCTCGGCGGCCCGGGCGTCCTCCCCTGCCGCCCTCCACAGCTCGGCGGCTAAGTCGGGGGTAGCCGGCTCGCGCCGCTCGACAACCCCGGCGGCCGCCCGAGCGAGCGCCTGGCGCTCCGGCGGCAGCAAATCGGCGCGCACAGCGTCACAGGTCAGCGCGTGCCGGAACCGGAACGTGTCGGTGTCGGGCGCGTCCACCGCGATCAGGCCGGTGGCCACCGCGGATCGCAGGCCAGCCATCACCACCTGCTCGGCCAGCCCGGTGATCTCCGGGATCAGCCGCCAGTCGAACCGGCGTCCGAGGACGGCGGCGGTCTCTACCACCGAGCGTCCAATCGGGTCCAGGTCGGCCAGCCGGCGGCGCACTGTAGCCGCGAAAGTGCGCGGCACGTTCGTGGTCAAAGGGCCGGTCAGGGTTCCGTCCGGAGCCAGAGCACCGACCGCGGCCAGCCCAGTCAGCAGCTCCTCAACGAGAAATGGCAACCCGTCGGCATGTTCGATGACGAACTTCACCAGCTCGTCCGGCGGGGCAGCCGACAGACAGGACTCCACCATCCCGCGGACGTCCCGCGGGCCGAGCCGGTTCAGCGGGACGACATCGGCCTGGCCGGCCAGGGCAAGGTCGAGCAGCCGCTGCGGCGGGTCCAGCTCATCGCGGGCGGTCACTACCAGCAACACCGGCGAGCTGCTCGCCGCATCGGCCAGGTAGCTCAGCACGTCGAGGGTGTCCGGGTCGGCCCAGTGCAGATCCTCGAGCACCAGCATGGCGCCGGACGGGCTCGTCAGCGCAGTCATCAGCCGCAGGATCGCCTCGCCCAGGACAACTCCGCCGCGGGCGTCGGATCGGCCCTCGATGCCGACGTCGGGAAGCAGTGCGGACAACACCGGTAGGTATGGCCGCAGGCCGCTCTCCTGAGGCAGCGGCCGGGCCCGCAAGGCAGCGCTGAGCGCCTCGGCAAACGGGCGGTATGCCTCGCCGGACGGCACCGCCCGGCCGAAGAACACACTCACGCCGACTCGCCGGGCCACCACGACGGCCTCCCGAACCAGCCGCGACTTGCCCACCCCGGCCTCGCCGTGGACGAGCACCATCCGCCCTGTGGTGGTCCTCTCCATGCCCTCCAGCAGCCGGCGCAGGCGGTCGAGCTCACTGCCTCGGCCGACCAGTCTGGACGAGGACGCCTGCCAGGGTGCGGTCACTGTTCCGTCCCGGTGTCTCCTCCAGCGAGCACACGTTGTTCATGGCTCACCGCGATTTGCGCTCAGCACAGAGTAGTGGCAGTGCAGCCTAGCGGGATTCGGCACCCGTTTGCCGGCGGCCATGGAAAGCTCGCGCGAGTGGCAGGACCTTCAGCCGTGCTTGCGCAGATAACTTCCGAAGTGCGGCACGGTGAACGCGATGGTGCCGCGTTCAGCCGAATAGACCAGGCCTTTCTTCATCAACGAGTCACGCGCCGGGGATAGGGAGGACGGCTTGCGCCCGAGGTAATCGGCCACCGCAGACGTCGAAATCGCACCGTCGGTCTCGTCCGACAGCACGGCCATCGCGCGCAGGTAGTCACGCTCGGCGGGAGTCGCCCGCTCGTACCGCGAGCCGAAGAACCCGACCGCAAGCTCCCCCTCCGCTTCCGGCGCCGCCATGAGGACATCAGCGCGCGACACGGGGGAACGCGGCGCGTTGTCCCAGGTGACCTTGCCGTAGGCCTGCACGAAGTACGGGTACCCCTCGGTCACGGCGTACAGGGCCGCCAGCGCATCGTCGTCGTAGGCGACACCTTCCTCGGCGGCCGGAGCCACCAGAGCGAGATCCGCCGCTGCCCGGTCCAGCTTGTCTATGCGCACGTACCGGAACAGCCGTTCGGAGTAGGACTTGGAGGCTGACAACACCGCCGGCAAATGCGGCAGCCCGGCCCCCACCACGACCAACGGCAGCGCCTGTTGCGACAACTCGTGGCAGGCCGCACACAACGCCGAGACGTCCGCGGGCGGGATGTCCTGCATCTCGTCGACGAACAGGGCAATGCCGACACCTACGTCGCGGGCGACTCCAGCGGCGTCGACCAGCAACTCCACAAGGTCAACCTCGATGTCGCCGGTGTCGCCCCGGCCGGTTGCGGCCGGCACGTCGATGCCCGGCTGCCAGCGGTCCCGCAACTTGCCGCCGTCGGGCACCGAGCGCAGCGCGAACGCCTTCAGCACGCCGAGAAACCGGTCTACCTGCGCCGGATCGCGGTGCCGGGGGGTGAGCTCGCGCACCGCCATGTGCAAGGCGCTCGCCAGTGGCCGGCGAATCGACTGGTCCGGCCGAGCCTCGATCTTGCCGGTACCCCAGAGCCTGGCGATCGCTTGTGAACGCAATGCGTTGAGCAGCACGGTTTTGCCGACACCGCGAAGACCTGTCAACACCAGGCTGCGTTCGGGCCTGCCTCGTGAGATTCGCTCGATCACGACATCGAACTGCGCCAGCTCCCGATCACGGCCGGCAAGTTCGGGGGGCCGCTGACCGGCGCCGGGCGCATAGGGATTCCGCACCGGGTCCACGATCGGAGCCTATTGGCCGATCTAGTGTTGACCGTATATTTGGCTAGAGATCTGCAGACGGCGTGTCGCACAGCGATCATTAGGAATTCACCGCCGTGTTCGGTCGCGGAACGGCTTTCGCGCTACTAGCGTCCAACCGTGGTGAGACATCCCCTCGCGATACTGATCGCCGGCATCACGGCCGTGGCCGGTTGCGGCACCGACGGCGGCATTGATCGGACCGTCACCGAGACATCCCCGCCAGGCTCGTCCGAAACCGAACTCACCGTGGTGCTGGACGAGGGAGACGGAACTTCGCCGGAGGAGTGGTCTTTGACGTGTGACCCGGACGGCGGCAGCCACCCCGATCCAGCGGCGGCCTGCGAAGCGCTGGCCGAGATGGACCCCCAGGTCTTGGACCCAGTGCCGCCCAACGCCATGTGCACGATGATTTACGGCGGTCCGCAGACGGCGACGCTGATCGGTCATTGGAACGGCGCGCCGGTCGACGCACAGTTCTCGCGTGAGAACGGCTGCGAGATCGCCCGTTGGGATGCCGCAGTCGCGGTGCTCGGCGATGAAGGCGGCGTGCGCGGCGCCGCGGCTTAGAAGTACGTCGGCTCTGCGAGAACGCCTTCGCGGTCCAGAAACCGTCCGTGTTCGGCCACCGCGTCGCGCAGTGATCTGGTCGCCGTGGCATCGAACGGCTCGACAAGCTGGACATCGACGATCACGTCGGACCGCTTGACCGTGCGCTTCCAGAACCCCGCGAACTGCGCGTCGCGCAGCACGAGCCCGACGTACGCGCCTCGATCCGGCCGCCGCTGCCCGTGGCCCGCGAGATCCCACAGCTGCTTGGTTTCGCTGTACGAGCCGACGCACTCGTCGTACGGCTGGAGCAGGTGGACGGTGCCGGCCGGCAATTCTGGCGGCGTATCCAATGCACCGTGCCAGTAGTACGTGATGCCGTCGAACTCGCGGTTCTCCAACTCGCGGCCGACGAGCTGGATGCCGTGCCGGACGTCGGCCATGGCCAGGCTCGACCACCAGGCAAAGTCCTTCGCCGATGCCGGTCCGCGGCAGCCGAAGTAGCGACGGGTCAGTTCGGAGAGTGCATCGTCTCTGGCCAGCTCGACTACTGCCGGCGCCCGCTCGGCCAGCAACGCGTAGGTCTGCTGCTTGCCGCGTCGTGGGCCGCTGCAGATCAGCTGGTCGAGTTCGGCGTGCATGAGGATGAGGCTGAGGCGGGTTCCGCTCGCCTCGATGCCGTTCTTGGCGAGCGCCACGGCAATCTCTGTGCGGGTCAGCACGCGTCCTCCGGCGAGCGCATTACCGATCAGGTCATGACAGCGGCGCAGCAGCTGCTCGTCGTCCAGCCCGGTCTGCCGGTAGTAGTACGCGTTGAAGGCGTGCACTCGCGGCCCAGTCACCGTGAGGAGCCAGCGGATCTCGGACGGCAGCACGAAATGCCACGTGGGCCTAAGCACGTGGGTGCGCAGGAGGTGGCCCGCGTCGAACCAGCCCAGCAGGTCGGCCTCGGACGCCGATGGCAGGCGCTGGGCGATCGACCAGATGGCCGGCCCGAAGTCCTGGGCCTGGTTGGCACCAAGGCGCCGCATGGCACTGCCAGGGTCGGGCCACGGCTCACCGATCAGCCCACAGCGATGCAGCCGCCAGGCGGTGATCTGTTGCGGAGTCACTTCAAGAGCCGGGACAGCCGGCGGTCGGCGAGCGGCTTGCCCCCCGTCTGGCACGTGGGGCAGTACTGGAGGCTGGAATCGGCGTACGACACCTCTCGCACCGTGTCGCCGCACGCCGGGCACGGTTCGCCGGTACGACCGTGCACCCGCATGCCGGACCGCTTGGTGTCTTTCAGATCGCGCGCTTGGAGCCCGTGTGATCGTTCAACTGCGTCGCGCAGCGTGCCGACGATCGCCTCGTGCAGCGCAGCCACTTGCTCCGCCGTGAACGTCGAGGACGGGTGAAACGGCGACATCCGCGCCACGTGCAGTACCTCGTCCGAATACGCATTGCCGATGCCGGCGATCACCGCCTGGTCTCGCAGCACGCCCTTGATCTGCGACCGGCCGGCCTCTTGCAGGATCGCTCCCAAACGGTCGGCGGTGAACTCATCCGACAGTGGATCTATGCCCAGCCGCGCCACTCCAGGCACCTCGGCAGGGTCACGAACGACGTACACGGCGAGCCGCTTCTTGGTGCCGGCCTCGGTCAGGTCGAACCCTGCGCCGTTGGCGAGGTGCAGGCGCAAGGCAAGCGGGCCCTTGCCCGGTCTCGGGGGTTTGGCCGCCAGCGAGTCACTCCACCTCAGCCAGCCGGCCCGGGACAGGTGGAAGACGAGGTGCAGGCCGTCGCAATCCAGGTCGAGAAACTTGCCGTGCCGGCGGACGCCGGTGATCGCTAGCCCGCCCAACGACGTGACCGGTGGATCGTACGTTTTGAGCACGCTGATCGCCGCGACGTCGACGCGCGCCACCACCTGCCCGACGGCGTGCTCGCGCAGGAATCCCGCGAGCGCTTCCACCTCTGGCAGCTCTGGCATTCGCTCATGGTATTCGCAACCACCGACCAGACGGCCCGGCGAGAAGGTCGTCCACAGGTGGATCAACCGGCATCAGTGAAAGCGGCCGGTAAGGAGCACGCCAGCGCCTGGTCCAGCCGTCTCAGGTACTCCTCGCGGCTGATCTCGACCGCACCCAGTTGGGCCAGGTGCGGCGTCAACCATTGGACGTCGAGCAGCCGTCCGGTTACGCCGTCCGACGCCAGGCGATCCACCAGCGCCATGAGAGCCGCCTTGGACGCGTCCCGACCCCAGTAGGCCAGCACGTGGAACATCGACTCACCGGCGAACAGTCCGCCGATCGTCACGCCGTACAAGCCGCCGGCCAGCCGTCCGTCCGGCGTCCATGCCTCCACAGAGTGGGCCCAGCCGAGTTTGTGCAGGCGTAGGTACGCCTCCTCGATTTCTGCGGTGATCCAGCCACCATGACGCCGTGGGTCAGCGCAGCCGGCGACCACGTCGCTGAACGCCGTATCGATCCTTATCTCGAACCGTTTCGCCGCCTGGCGCATCGATCTGGTCACGCGAAGCCCGTCGAGTGGGATCACCCCGCGGGGGTCGGGCGACCACCAGGCCAGCACCGCGTGGCGGCGGATCAGCCTACCGATGGGCATCGGAAACAGCCCGGCCCGATAGGCGGCCAGCAGCGTCCCCGGCTCCAAGTCAGCCCCGATCCCGACCAGTCCATCGGCGTCGGCCGTCCGCGCGGCCGGCAGCACCCAGCGGGTAGGCGGTGGTTCGGTCGGGGGCACACCGATCAGGGTATGAGGGCGACCAGCGGCGTATGGTCTATGCATGAGCTTTCGGCGCACCGTGACGAATCTGGCCAGCAATGCTGCGGCCCGTCGCGCTGCTCCGGCGATCGCAGCCCGCGGTGTCCGGCAGTTCCTCGACAAGGCGATCGATGGTTTCCCGGGCTTTCCGGGTGCCCGCGAGGTCGCGCGCCGTCACCTGGCGCGCCGCCGCGACGTCGACCTGGCGATTCGCGACGTCCAGGACCAGCACGTGCGGCTGGCCGGCGCACAGGGATTCGTGGCCAATATCGGTGGCGTCGCGACCATGGCGGTCGCCATCCCGGCCAACCTGGCCGGCATTGGCCTGCTCCAACTCCGCATGGTGGCGGCGATCCTGCACCTCCGCGGCTACAACGTCAACGACCCGCGGGTACGCACGGCCGCGCTCATGACGCTGCTCGGCGAGGAGGACGTCAAGGCCGCGATCAAGCGCAAGGAGTTCCCCGGCCATCCACATGACGTCGCGGTAACCGCGGGCGATCCGGACCCCAGGCTGCTCGAACGGGTCGGCAGCCACGTGACTCAGGCCCTCGTCACCAGAGTGGGCGGCAAGCATGCCACCCTTGTCGTTACCAAGCGCATCCCGGTCATCGGCGGTGCGGTCAGCGCAGGAGTCGACGCGTTCAGCACCTACACGATCGGCCGGTATGCCAACCGGGAGTTCCCGCCGCATGTCATGATTGAGCGCGCCTGACCCGTCGTTGCCCGATCATGACAAGTTGTTAAGAGGGAATTGCTCGTTCCGGCATAGATCGGCATCATCGTCGACATGCCATACACGGGGACCGAGCAGTGACGGCATTGCGCACGGGCCTCCAATTCCAAGCGCGTATGCTGCGTCGGTCTTTTGGCGACCTGATCGCGTTGGTCACCGCTCCGTTGATGACGCTTGTCTTCCTCGCGATCATCCGCCACGGCGGACGGGAAGATCTCGCGCCGTACGCGGTGCTCGCGCCCGCTCTTATCGTCCTGTGGGGTGTGGCGCTCATGGTTTCCGGTGAAATCGTCGCGCGAGATCGTGAGAACGAATCGCTTGAGGCCATCGTGGCTTCCCCGACGTCGTTCACCGGGGTGCTCACCGGTCGCATCGCGGCGGTGACGTTCGTCAGCCTGGTCGGCTTCGCAGAGTCATGGCTGGCGGCGTTCCTGGTGTTTCGCGTGGCGGTGCCGGTCTTTCATCCGACGGCGTTCATCCTCATCGTCGGTGTCACCGCGTTCGCCATGGCGGCAACCGCGTGTGTGATGTCAGCGATCTTCGTCCTCGCGCGCTCGGCGCGGGCGTTCCAGAATTCGCTGACCTACCCTTTCTACGTCCTCGGCGGGGTGATGGTGCCCATCGCGCTGTTGCCGGACTGGCTGGAACCGATCTCCCGCCTGGTGTTCCTTTCCTGGTCGTCGGACCTGCTTCGGGACGCGTTGAGCCCGGCACCCATTGCGGACCTGGCGCCGCGGCTGCTGGCCATCCTGATCCTCGGTACCGCGGCCTACCTGCTGGGAGTGGCACTCGTCCGCCGGACGGTCAATCGGCTCCGGCACACCGGGTCGCTGAGTTATGCGTGAGCTTCTAGCCCCGCTGCGGGTGCTGCGGTACAGCGCAGGCAACGCCTGGGCGGACATGTGGGTCATCTTCTCGCCGCTGACGTGGAGCCTCGGGTGGGTCAGCCGGGTGCTCGTTCAGGTCGTCTTCTTCGCGCTGATCGGACTACTAGTCGACTCCGACGACGCTGTGCGGTACCTGTTCATCGGCAACGCCGTCATGATCACGGCCATGGAAGCGACCATGTCGGTCACGACCACGACGTGGGAGCGTCGGCAGGGCACGATGCCGTTGCTGGTGGCGGCTCCCACCCGGCTCTGGCCGGTATTCGTAGGCCGCGGCGTGCAGTGGCTGCCAACTGGAGTGATCACAGCGTCGGTTGCGCTGTTCGGCCTCGGGCCCGCCTTCGGAGTCGAATGGACGCTCGCGCGGGCGTTGACGGTCTTCGGTTGTCTGGTCGCCGTCGCGGTAGCCACCTACTGTTTCGCGTTGCTACTCAGCGCGATCGTGCTCACCGTGATGGACTTGCACAACATCGTCAGCAACCTGGCGCAGGCGATCACCATGCTGATCGCCGGCGTCATGGTGCCGGTGACGTTCTGGCCCGGATGGGTCCAGGGTGCGGCCCAGGCACTCCCGCTGACACATGGCCTGGCAGCGATCCGGACGGCGGTGGACGCGTCCACGGTCGCATCCGTTGCCGGCGACGTAACCGCGGGTCTCGTGTTCACCATCGGTGTCGGGGCGTGCTGGTTGCTTTCCGCTGCGCTGCTACTGGAATACCTGGCCGCGGCTGGGCGCCGCAGCGGATCAATAGAGTTCGCGGAATGACCGCGGCACGATCACAATCGTGTTGACAGCTAGTTCACAAACCACCTGCCGTGGGGCATTGTCAGAGTCATGCTTGTGACCGAGGGTGCAGTGGAGGTTCGGCAGTTGCGCCGGGTATTCAAGGGCCGGCGCAAGGCACCGGAGGTAATCGCCCTCGACAGCGTCGATCTCGTCATCCCGGCCGGCGAGGTACACGGTCTGCTGGGACCTAACGGTGCCGGCAAGACGACCCTTTGCAAGATCCTTTCCACTGTCCTGCTCCCGACATCGGGCCACGCGAGTGTCGCGGGATACGACGTCGTGCGCGACACCGCGGCGGTCCGCCGCATCATCGGAATCGTGTTCGGTGGCGAGCGAGGGCTCTACACTCGCCTCACCGCCCGTCAGAATCTCGAGTTCTGGGCGGCGATGTACGGCTTGCGTGGCCGCGCCCTGCGCCCGCGGGTCGACGCCATGCTGAGCCAGATCGGGCTCACCGAGCGTGCCGACGATCGGGTCGAAGGATTCAGCCGCGGCATGAAGCAGCGCCTGCACCTCGCGCGAGGTCTCATCGGCGATCCGCAGGTGGTCCTCCTGGACGAGCCGACCATCGGCATGGACCCCGTCGCGGCCCGCGAGTTTCGCACGCTGGTGGGCCGGCTCCGCGACGACGGCCGTACCGTCCTGCTCACTACCCACGACATGGCCGAAGCCGAGGCCGTGTGCGATCGGGTGACGCTAATCGACAGTGGCCGCCTGCTGGCTACTGAACGCCCGGCGGCCCTCAGCAGATGGATCTCCACATACTCACGCGTGGACGCCCGGGACGTCCCGGCAGGTCGCGTGGCGCAGTTGATCAGCGAGCTGAGCGACATTGCCGGTGTCGCCGAAGTGCAGTTCGTCCAACCCGCCGGGATCAGGGTCGAGACCGACGCCGCTGACGCTGCACCGCGCGTCATCCGCCACTTGCTCGACGCCGGGATCACGAGCGTCGCTACCTCGACGCCGGATCTCGAGGAGGTATACCTGCACATCATCGGCGAGCGCGGCCTCCGCGTCTAATGCGGTGAGAGGGCGTGATCGAATGGGCGGATGGCTGGACGGTGGCAGTTCTGGATCGACCGCGGTGGCACCTTCACCGACGTCGTTGCCCGCCGGCCCGACGGTTCTCTGGTGACGCACAAGCTGCTCTCGGAGAATCCCACCCGGTACCGGGATGCGGCATTGGCCGCCGTCCGCGAGCTTCTTGACGTCCACGCGTCAGACCCAATTCCGGTAGACCAGATCGAGGCGGTCCGGATGGGCACGACCGTCGCGACGAACGCTCTGTTGGAGCGGACCGGAGAGCGGACGGTGCTCGTCATCACCGGTGGCTTCGGCGACGCGCTCAGGATCGGCTACCAGAACCGCCCGCGCATCTTCGACCGCGAGATCGTGCTGCCCGAACTGCTCTACGAGCGGGTCATCGAGGTCGACGAGCGGATCACCGCGGACGGGACAGTCATCCGCCCACCCGATCTGGCTGCCCTCCGGCCGGAGCTTCAAGCGGCGTACGACGACGGCATCCGGGCGATCGCCATCGTCTGCTTACACAGCCACCTGTATCCGGACCATGAACGTGCTATCGGGGCAGTGGCCGAGCAGGTCGGTTTCCCGCAGATTTCGCTGTCCAGCGAAGCAAGCCCGCTGATGAAGCTGGTGCCGCGCGGTGACACCACCGTGGTCGACGCCTACCTGTCACCGATTCTGCGGCGCTACGTCGACCAGGTGGCGGCCGAACTGCCGGGAGCGCGCCTGCTGTTCATGCAGTCCAACGGCGGGTTGACCGAGGCGCACAATTTCCGGGGCAAGGACGCGATCCTGTCCGGACCGGCGGGCGGCATCGTCGGCATGGCCACGGTGTCGCGGCTCGCCGGGTTCGGCAAGGTGATCGGCTTCGACATGGGCGGCACGTCGACCGACGTCTCGCACTACGCAGGCGAGTACGAGCGGGTGTTCAACACCCAGGTGGCGGGCGTGCGGCTACGCGCACCAATGCTCGACATCCAGACCGTTGCGGCCGGCGGCGGCTCGATCCTGCACTTCGACGGCAGCCGGTACCGGGTCGGGCCGGACTCCGCCGGTGCTGAGCCTGGACCAGCGTGCTACCGCCGCGGCGGGCCGCTGACCGTCACCGATGCGAACGTCATGCTCGGGCGGATTCAGCCGGCGCACTTCCCGCACGTCTTCGGCACGTCCGGCGACCAACCCCTCGATGCCGACGTCGTGCGGCGCGGGTTTGCCGCGCTTGCCGCTGAGATCGCCGACGGACGAACACCGGAACAGGTGGCTGAGGGATTCCTCGCGATCGCTGTGGCGAACATGGCCAATGCGATCAAGAAGATTTCGGTCCAGAAGGGCCGCGACATCACCGAGTACGCGCTGACCACGTTCGGCGGGGCCGGCGGACAGCACGCCTGCGCGGTTGCGGACTCGCTTGGAATCCGCACCGTCGTCGTGCCACCGATGGCCGGCGTGCTGTCAGCGCTGGGTATGGGGCTCGCTGACACGACGGCCATGCGGGAGCAATCGGTCGAAGCTCACCTCGAACCTCCGGTGATGAGCCGGTTGCGCGCCGTGGCACAAGAACTGGAGAACGATGCGACTGCGGAGCTGGTTGCCGAAGGCGCGGTCGCGGGCCGGGTCGAAGTCGTGCACCGGGCGCACCTGCGGTACAACGGCACTGACACCGCGTTGCCGGTTCAGCTGGCGGACCCGATGACGATGGCGGCCGAGTTCGAGGCCGCCTACCGGCGCACCTACTCGTTCCTCCTCGACCGGCCGCTGGTGGTAGAGGCGCTGTCGGCCGAGGCAGTGGCGCGCTCGCACACGACCACTCCCGATCTTGCGCCAATCCACAGCGTACGGCCGGGTGGATTGTCGCAAGATCGAGAAGACGTCCGCGTGTACACCGGTGGCTGGTGGCGGGACGTCCCGCTGTACGAGCGCGCCGATTTGTCCGCGGATACCCTCATCACCGGCCCGGCGATCATCGCTGAGCCCAATGCCACCACGGTCGTCGATGACGGGTGGCAGGCCTCGGTCAGCTCGCTCGGTCACCTGATTGTTGAGCGCGTCACGGCCGGGTCCGAGCAGGCAGACGTCGGCACCACGGCCGACCCCGTGATGCTCGAGATCTTCAACAACCTGTTCATGTCGATAGCCGAGCAGATGGGCGCCCGGCTGGAGTCGACGGCACAATCGGTGAACATCAAGGAGCGGCTCGACTTTTCCTGCGCACTGTTCGACCCGGACGGAAACCTGATCGCCAACGCGCCGCACATGCCGGTACATCTCGGCTCGATGGGCTCGAGCGTCCAGGAAGTGATCCGCCGGCGAGGTGACGCGATGAAACCCGGCGACGTCTATGCCGTCAATGATCCATACCACGGCGGCACCCACCTGCCCGACGTCACCGTCGTCACCCCCGTGTTCGGACGTCCCGCCAACGGGCCCCTAACCGCTCCAACCGCCGCTGCCCCTTCTCGCGGGGAGGTCTTGTTCTTCGTCGCTGCACGGGGGCACCACGCCGAGATCGGTGGGCTCACCCCGGGTTCGATGCCGGCCATGAGCCGCAACGTCCATGAAGAAGGCGTGCTCTTCGACAACTGGCTGCTCGTCGAGAACGGCCGGTTTCGCGAGCAGGAGACCATCGAGTTGCTGACGACGGCTCCGTTCCCGTCCCGCAATCCGACTACCAACATCGCCGACCTGCGAGCTCAGATCGCGGCGAACGAGAAGGGCGTCGAGGAGGTCGGCAAGATGATCGACCACTTCGGGCTCGAGGTCGTGCAGGCCTACATGCGGCATGTGCAGGACAACGCCGAGGAAGCCGTGCGCCAGGTTATCGATGCGCTGCACGACGGCGAGTACGCGTATGAGATGGACAGCGGCGCCGTGATCAAAGTGCGAGTCACCGTCGACCACGCCAGCCGCTCCGCGACCATCGACTTCACCGGGACGTCCGCTCAACGAGACACGAACTTCAACGCGCCGGCCTCCGTGGCCACCGCGGCCGTCCTGTATGTATTTCGCACGCTCGTAGCGGACGACATCCCGCTCAACGACGGCTGCCTGCGGCCGCTGCGGATCATCGTCCCGCCGGGTTGCATGCTGGCCCCCGAGTTCCCAGCGGCAGTGGTGGCCGGAAACGTCGAGACGTCCCAGGCTGTCACCGGAGCGCTCTACGCTGCGCTGGGAGTGCAGGCCGAGGGTTCCGGGACGATGAACAACGTGACGTTCGGAAATGAACGGCACCAGTACTACGAAACGGTCGGCTCAGGATCTGGCGCTGGCCAAGGGTTCGACGGCGCGCCGGTCGTGCAGACGCACATGACCAACTCGCGGCTCACCGACCCGGAAGTACTGGAGTGGCGGTTTCCCGTGTTCGTGGACAGTTTTTCCATCCGGCGCGGCAGCGGGGGCCGCGGGCGGTGGCGCGGCGGCGACGGCGCGGTACGGCGGTTGCGTTTCCGCGAGCCGGTGGCGATCAGCATCTTGTCCGGGCACCGGCGGGTGCCGCCCTACGGAATGGCCGGGGGCCGACCTGGCGCCGTCGGCCGAAATCGGGTCGAGCAGGCCGACGGATCCGTGGTCGAGTTGCCCGGTTGTGGTTCGGTGGACGTCGGCGTGGACGATGTGTTGGTCATCGAGACGCCCGGCGGCGGCGGATACGGAGCCTGACGATGGCATTTCGGACGTACACGGTCGCGCAAGCACGGGCGCTGCTTCCCGAGTTGATCGAGCTCTCGCGTGAGTTCGTCACCCTCCGCGCCGACACCACCGAACTTGCCGACGCGATCCGCCAACGTGAGCCGTCGCTGCTTGGTGGGCAAGCCGAATACAAGGCCGGTGAGGCCCGGGTCCACGAGATCATGGAATGGATCGTCGGCCGCGGCCTCGAGCCCAAGGGCATGGCACCGCTGTTGGTCGACTTCCACGCCGAGATCGACGGCAGGCCCATCCTGCTGTGCTGGCTGGAAGGCGAAGAAGAGCTGGCTTGGTACCACCGCCCTGAGTTCGGATTCAGCGGCCGCCGCCGGATTCCAGATTCGTGGCTGTGAGGCCAGTGCGAGATGGCGTACGATCGATGGCGAGGAGCTGCGATGATGCTGCGCCGGACCCGACGCCAGCCCGACCCCCTGGAAACCCTGGTGGTCCAGGAGCGGCTGTCTCGTGTCGCCTGCAAGATCCGTCAACTGGAGCAGGGCGACGACATCTGGGCCATTGGCCACCACCTCAAGGCGGCAGAGATCGCTTACGACACCTTGCTTGCTGAGGCCTGCGAGCTCGCCGGTATTCCAGTGCCACAGGCGTCCGGGCCGGTCCGGCGGCTGCTCATGGAGGCCGACCTGCAAAGCCGCGGCTGGACGTGGTGACCGTCGGGGTCGGGCGCTAGGCGTACAGGGTTGGCTGGCCGGCGGCGACGCGGGTCTCGAGGTCCAGCAAGTACTGCTTGCGTTCCAGTCCACCGCCGTAGCCGGTGAGGGCTCCTGAGGCACCGATGACGCGGTGGCAGGGGACGATGATCGAGATCGGGTTGCGCCCATTTGCGAGACCCACAGCCCTCGCCGCGCCGGGCCGGCCGATCTGCTCGGCGATCTCGCCGTAGCTTCGGATTTCACCGTACGGAATGGTCTTCAGCGCGTCCCACACGGTCAGCTGAAACGGGGTTCCTGCCGGGTTCAGCGGTAGATCGAACTCCTTGCGCTCACCGGCGAAGTACTCCTCGAGCTGGTCGCCCGCCTCTGCGAAGGCGGCGTCATCGCGGCGCCATTCGGGTTGGACCTCATCGGGCCCGTGCCGGCGAACCTCCATGTACAACCGAGTCAGCCCGCCATCGTCCGCCGTCAGCAGCAACGGCCCGATTGGGCTGTCCATCATCGTCCAGCGGGTCGTATTCATGATCAGTCTCCTCATTACTTGCGAGCTGTCCGGCCGGACAACTCAGTGGCCTGCGCCGGTGCCCCGCCGCGACCGGACAAGTCGCGATATGGGGCGGCAAGCAGGCTCCAGATGTGCACCTGCGCGTAGGAGCGCCAGGGTCGCCACCGGTCCGCAGCTGCTTCGGCCGCACGGGGTTCGTCGGGCAGCCCAGCAAGTGCCATGCCCTGCCGCACACCGAGGTCGGTGGCCAAGAACACGTCCGGATCACCCAGCGCCCGCATCCGGATGTAACCAGCCGTCCATGGTCCGATGCCGGGAACAGTCAACAACTGCCGCTCAGCTTCATCCCAGTCCGCCCCGGCATCGAGATGAATCCGCCCGTCCGCCAGCCGCGACACGAGTTCGTGGAGTGTCCGCTGCCGCGTGCGGGGCATCGGGAAAGCCGCGGGATCGACCTCGGCCAGCGCCTCGGCCGTTGGAAAGGCATGCGTCACGGTGCCGCGCGGAGCGTCCAACGGCTTGCCGTACTCGACGACGAGCCTGCCGGCCAGGCCGCGAGCCGCTGCCACGGACACCTGTTGCCCCAGGACCGCACGCACCGCGAGCTCGACCCCGTCGACCGCGCCAGGCAACCGGCGTCCCGGCGACCGCGCCACCAGCGGAGCGAGCGCATCGTCGGCGGCCAGAGCCGGGTCAATGGCGGCCGAGTCCGCATCCAGGTCGAACAGGCGGCGGCAGCGCGCCACGGCAGCCGCCAGATCACGGTGGTCCGCCAGTCTCAGCGTGGCCGCGAGGTAGCCGTCGTCGGGTGTCAGCTCGACCACGCCGGTGCCGTGCGGTAGCACCAGGCTCCGCCAGTAGGTCCGTCCGTCGACCTCCTCGATGCCTTGGATGGCGCGCACCGCCAGAAAGTCCAGCAGACCGTTGAGATCGGCCGGCCGACGGTAGGCGAGCCGCAGGTCGATGGCTGCGGAAGTCGGAGCCGAACCAGGCCGGCGGTGGGCTCGCACCCGAAGGTCACTGGGCGTGCTGGCGTATATCGCCCGCATTGTGTCGTTGAACTGGCGCACACTCGCGAAGCCGGCCGCAAAGCACAGTTCGGTGATCGGCAGGTCGGTGGTTTCGAGCAGGATGCGCGCCGTGTGAGCGCGCTGGGCTCGCGCCAGCCGCAGCGGTCCGGCGCCCACCTCGGCGACCAGCGTCCGGTGTACCTGCCGCTCGCTGTAGCCGAGCCGGGACGCCAGCCCGCTGACCCCCTCACGCTCCACGACACCATCCGTAATCAACCGCATGGCGCGGCCGGCCAGGTCTGCCCGGACGTTCCACTCCGGCGAACCGGGTGCGACGTCGGGGCGGCACCGCCGACACGCCCGAAAGCCCGCCGCCTGCGCCTCCGCCGCCGAGCGATAGAACCGCACGTTCGCTCGTTTGGGAGTAATAGCCGGACAACTCGGCCGGCAGTAGATGCCGGTGGACGTCACGCCGATGTAGAAAACGCCGTCGAACCGGGCGTCACGGCTGTGCACCGCCCGGTAGCAGGCATCGAAGTCGAGCATGGCTCTACTCTCGCCGGTTGGTCCGACAATGACTAGCGGAAATCGGACGGGCGCGTCGAGCGATGCGCTCAGCGGGCTTGCTTGGCCAGCTTCTTGGCCTGCCTGAGCGAGACACCCCGTGCTTCTTCTGGCAGCCGCCACACGTCGATGCCACCCATCAGCGCATACGCGAACACCCGGATCCGCGGCGACCCCGGACGTGGAGCGCGACTGCTGCCCCTTTCGCCCCTGCCGCCCATCAACGCGAATCCGCCGACGTGGACGTCGACGGTGTCCGGCACGTAGATGTCCATGCCGCCCATGACGGCGATGGCGACAATCGTGACCTCTTCGGCGTCGATCTCCGCATGCCGCAGATCGATGTCGTTGCCACCCATGAACGCCACGGACGTAAGCCGCTTGCCGATCCGCCACCGTCCGCGTTTCTCCGCCCCGCCCATAACGGAGACGACCCACTTGGTGGGTTTAAGACGGCGGGCCGAAGCGGCCGCTTGCTGGGGCAGATCTGCGGTCAGTTTGGCGAGCTCTCCACGCGTCGTTGCGGCATAGGCCAGCCCGATTCTTTCCTCAAGCTCGTCCAACGTGAGCCGACCCATCGCTGCGTTCTCGGACAGCCGGTGAACAACCGCCTCGCGCTCAGCATCGGATGCCCGGATGTCTGCCCCGGCCGGTTGCTCGGGCTGCTCGATCGACACACCCGACAGGTTATCGGGCCGGTCAATCTCGGTTCGTTAGCGGCAGATGCCAGTACTGGCCGACGAGATCGTGGCCGAAGCTACGGTGTGGCTCTTCTTTGACCAGTGTGAATCCCGCACGTTCGTAGATGTGACGCGCCGCGGTCAGCACGTCGTTCGTCCACAACGTCACCGCCTCGTAGCCGGCCTCCCGGGCGAACCGGATGCATTCGTCGACCAGCCTGCCGCCGATACCCAGACCTCGGGCTGACGGCTCCACAAGCAGCAGTCGCAGCTTGGCGGTCTGGGTGTCGTCGCCATGCACGCAGAAGACGCAACCAGCGGGCTGGCCGTTCAGCTCTGCGATCCAGGCGTTGTCGCGGCGCGGGTGACGATTGGCCACGTAGTCGGCCACAATCTGCGCCACCAGGGCCTCGAACGTCTCGTCCCACCGGTACTCGTTGGCGTAGAGGATGCCATGCCGGTGCACGATCCACCCGAGATCGCCGGGCCGCAACGCGCGCAGCGTAACTTGCGGTCCCGGTGAATGCGAGGCCAGCGCAGATTCGATCGTGGCCATCGCGGCCATGACCCGCTGCTGGTCAGTTTCTGGGACCGTGCTGAGCAAGCGACCCACCTGCTCAGCTGAGCGGCTGTCGAGCAGCGCGAACACATCGCGCCCGGCGTCGGTCAGTTGCACCGTCTGACGTCGGGCGTCGACTCCGGACCTCCGCCGGACGACCACTCCGTCCATTTCGAACCGGGCCAAGATCCGGCTGAGGTACCCCGCGTCGAGCCCGAGTCTGCGGCGCAACTCGACGACCTCGGTCAGCTCCGCCTGGGCCAGTTCAAAGATCACTCGGGCTTCGGTCAACGAGTACGGCGACCGGAGCAAGCCCTCATCGAGGACACCGATCACCCTCGTAAAGAACCGGGAGAACGACCGCACAGCGGCCACTCGCTCGTCCAGCACTGTCACACATCCCATGGTGCACCTGATCTTTGACTGGGTCAACGATCGACTCGCAGAGTGGAATGGGCGCGCGGTCGTCGCGCACCCAGTGACATCCTGTTCGTCATGCAGGTCAGCCAGTCGCGCAAGCTCGCCAACGTCTGTTACGACATCCGCGGCCCGGTGCTCGAGCACGCCAAGCGGCTCGAGGAGGAGGGTCACCGGATCCTCAAGCTCAACATCGGAAACCCGGCCCCGTTCGGGTTCGACGCTCCGGACGAGATCCTTACCGACGTCATCAGGAGCCTGCCCGAAGCCCAGGGCTACTGCGACTCCAAGGGCCTGCTGTCCGCGCGCCGTGCGGTGGTGCAGCATCACCAGACACTCGGCGTGCGGGGCATCGACGTCGACGACGTCTACCTCGGCAACGGCGTCTCGGAGCTGATCGTGATGGCCATGCAGGCCATGCTCGACGACGGCGACGAGGTGCTCATCCCAGCACCGGACTACCCGCTGTGGACGGCCGCGGTCAGCCTCGCGGGAGGGACGGCCGTCCATTATCTCTGCGACGAGTCCGCCGACTGGTACCCAGACCTGGACGACCTCGCGGCCAAGATCACATCGCGGACGAAGGCGCTCGTCGTCATCAACCCGAACAATCCGACCGGAGCGGTGTACTCGCCTGAGGTGCTCGACGCGATCGCCGAA
The DNA here is from genome assembly GCA_036374175.1 of Jiangellaceae bacterium. GTDB lineage: Bacteria > Actinomycetota > Actinomycetes > Jiangellales > Jiangellaceae > JASLBX01. The sequence continues at coordinate 102,824 of DASUUH010000046.1, forward strand.
CTCGCTCGCCGACACGGGCTGGTGCTGCTGTCGGACGAGATCTACGACAAAGTGCTCTACGACGAGGCGGAACATTTCCCCACCGCGACGGCCGCGCCGGATGTGCTGTGCCTGACGTTCAACGGGTTGTCCAAGGCATATCGGGTCGCGGGTTTCCGCTCGGGCTGGATGGTGGTGTCCGGCCCGACCGGCCAGGCGAAGTCGTACATCGAAGGACTCGACATCCTGGCCAACATGCGCCTGTGCGCCAACGTGCCAGCGCAGCACGCCATCCAGACCGCGTTAGGCGGCCGGCAGAGCATCAATGATCTGGTCCTACCTGGCGGCCGACTGCGCGAGCAGCGTGATCTTGCGTACAAGCTGCTGACTGACATTCCAGGCGTCACGTGCGTTCGGCCGAAGGGCGCGCTCTACCTGTTCCCTCGGCTCGATCCGGACGTTTACGAGATCGAGAACGACGAGCAGTTGGTACTCGACCTGCTCCTTTCCGAGCACCTGCTGCTCGTGCAGGGGACTGGGTTCAACTGGCCACGCCCCGACCACCTCCGGATCGTGACGCTCCCGCACGTGGACGATTTGCAGGACGCGATCGAACGCTTCGGCCGGTTCCTGGACAGCCGACGCAAGTAACCCGCGACGGGGCTGCGGTGCGCCACCTGAACGAGGAACTCCCCGCCGGAGCCTGAGCTCAGGCGGGGAGTCCCGCGTCAATGCACCGAAGTGCTACTCGTGATCACTCACCCAGAGTGGCTATCCCCTTCCTGAAGTTCTTGGCCTTGCCGTCCGGCTGGTAGTTCTGCTCGACATTGCCGGCCGCATCCACCGAGAACCAGTGGACGGTCGTGCCGGCCGGAACCGTCAGCAGTTCACCAGCCTCGCGGATGCCCGCCGATGCGTACAGCGTCGACGACAGGGTCGGCACGCTGCCGTCAAGCGTGTAGAACACCGCGGCCGGCTCACTCGCCTCGAACTTCATGTTCACCATGCCCGGCGTCGAGCTCTCGCTGACCACGATCGAGCTTTCCGGCCGGGTGTAGTCGGTGTCGAAGCTTCGCGCCACCCGGAACAGCTCCACCAGACCGTTGGAGAACTCCATGGTTTCGTTGTGCGCCTCGGTCCAGTTCGGCTGGAACGACGTGCCGACCTCGAAGTTCCACGCGTAGATGCCGTACTTGTACCAGAGCATGTCGCCGGAGTTGCCGGCAGCCGAGTACAGCACGTCGCTGATCGGGCCGGTGCGAGCCGGCGTGACCGACAGCCCACGGTGCCGCTTGATCGCCGTCAGGATCTGGGACGAGGCGCCCCAGAAGAACGACTCCTCGGCCAGCGTCGGACGCGGTGCCGAGATGCGTCCCGGCGTCGCGTACGACCCAGGCGACCACATGAAGTAGTTGCCGGAGCTGTGCAGGTTCATGGAGAACTTGATGTTCGGCCGCGATGCCAGCCAGTCGAGATTCTTGTTCTCCGGCTCGGACAGCTCGCTGGGCCCAGCGAAAACGTCGCTGGTGCAGCTTGTGGACGCCCCGGAGTAGCCATCGAACAGGCTGTACTCGGTGTAGTTGCGGTTGTTGTCCACTCCCCAGTCATCCCGGGCGTTCAGGTCATAGGCGCCGGTTACCTCGCAGTGCCTGGTCATGCTCCGCCGCTGCCCGTTGTCGTCATAGAACGAGTAGTGGCCGCCGTCGGGGTTGATAGACGGTGCGATCCAGATGTCCAGGTTGTTGAGTAACTGCTTGGTGGGCCCGTGGTGCGCGTAGTTCCGGAGCAACCGCTCCGCGGTCTCTATCGTGACCAGCGGCGGGACCCACTCGCGAGCGTGCTCCTGCGCGTAGGCGAGGACGCCCATCTTGGATCCGTCGCGGTGCTTGCCGATCCGGATCGCGTACACCGGGTGCGGGTCACGCGACACCGTGTCGGGCGCACTGAGGAAGTCGCTCAGGTTCTGCCGCGGAGTCACGGGGACAACTCCGTTGCCCGTGCTGCCGCGGTAGGTGTACGCGAACACGAGGCCGCTGGCGGCTGGGTCGTTGTTGATTGCGTCCGCAACCTCGGCCGCTGTACTCGACAACGCTCCGGACGAGTTCGTCCCGAGGTTGACGGTGATGTCGTTGCCGTTCACGTCCACGGAGAGTGGCGAATCAGCGACACCTGGGTTGACCGCGGCGATTGTCAGATCGTTACCGCCCTCGTGTCCCCACGCGAGCGAGTCGACGCCGACCCGGGACGCAATCGGCGCCGGTGGAATCAATGTGCCGGTCGCCGGCAGGCTGTTCTTGATGAGCGTTCCGTCGTCCTGCGAGATCATGACCGTCGGGATGGTGATTCCGGACGCACTGCCTCCCGGGCTGAACGGGCTCCCGGGCACATTGTTGACGATGACAACGGCCGTCGCGCCCGCGGCCTGGGCGTTCTGCGTCTTCAGTGTGAAATTGCACGCGCCCCGATCGACCAGTGCGATCGATCCGGCCGGGAATCCGGCCAAGGGCTCGCATCCGTCGGTCGGGTTATCCACGCCGTCGTTCACTACGGCGAACGAACCAGCCAGGCCGTCCTCAGGTAAGCCCGGCCCGTAACCGGCCGGCCCTGCGAAGCCGTACGCACCTGCTGCCGCCGACGGCGGATCGACTTCCAGCCGGCTTGGCCGGTCGAGCAGTGCCTGGGCGTTGCGACGGTACCCGTTGGTCTGGTACGGCAGCTCCACGATCTCGGCGAGGTCCGGGAACTCCGCAGCCAGCTGGAGAATCCGGTCATAGAGTTCGGTCGGCGTGAGATAGCTGGTGATGAAGTCTTCCTCGTAAACGTCACCCTTGAACTCGTCGTCGCCCTCGATCGGCAGCCAGTCGTTGACCTTCGCGACCGCGACGTCGCCGGTTGGGCTGGTGATGCGGACGTACTCCGGGCGAGTCGACACTGAGGAGGCGCCTCGGTGATACAGGTAGACGCCCGCATCGACGAACCGGGAAATGTTCTGCGTCCCGCCGGAGCCCATCTCAGTGCCGGGGCCACTGTCCCGTTCCACGACCAGCTGCTGGGACGACGTCTGACCCTGGGCCCACTTGGCCTCGACCGACAGCACCTGCGCGCCGGTCTGGGTGGTGTAGTAGTCGGCACGGACGATCTTGACGTCCGACACGTCCGGATTTGTTTCGTCGTACGCCGAAGCGGCGAACTGCTCATTCTCCGCAACGTGAGCGGCGATCGTAGCGTCGCGCTCGGCGAGTGCGGCCTCCGTGTCCGCGGGACTGAGGACTACGTCGCCGGTCTCGAATCCCATCGCCTCAAGGGCTTCGACCTCACTCGGCGTGACGACCGCGTGGACCTCGATGCCGTCTTCCAACTCGTGGACCTGGTGGTCCAGGTCGACGCCCGTCGCGACCAGCTTGTCGAGCTCGTCGCGATCGGCGACGTGCACCTCGACGACACTCGTTTGTTCGTCAGCGGATGGTTCGAGCGTGTTGATCACATCCGTCGACGAGGCAGGCAGCCCGGCCGAATAGAGGCCGGCGCCAGCCACCGCCAACGTGATGACACCTACTGTGAATCTTCGTCGCATGCCGTTCCCTCCGGTATCTGCCGCGCAGCATCGACCCAGGCGTAGAGCCTGTTACCTGGTGGAGGCTAGGGCGGCGGAAAAGGGGGGTCACTGAACATCTGCACCGAGTTTCTGCCGTCCGGTGCGGCATTTGTCGAAGATGAGGACAAGTGCCTTAACAGATACGCGTGAGCTAGAAGATCTCCAGCGTGACTGGCGCGCGGTGCCACCCGAAGGCAGCCGAGGCCTCGTAGAGAGCTCCCTGCCGGTGCTCGGTCACCCGACCGGCTGCTGCCAGCGACAACAAGGACGTGCCAGCCAGATACGCCGCGCCGAGCGTGCGGACGTCAAGCGACAGGTCGGGCATGGCGTCGGTACGTTCGCATTTCGCGGAGGACGTGCCGCCAGCTAGGTGCCAGCGGCCCGAATTGTCTGGCAGCAGGTCGTCAGCCACCTCGAGCACGATGTCGATCTCAGCGGCGTACCGCCGTGCCGCCAGGGCGGCGGGCACGTCTACAATCCGCACCCACAAGCTCGGAGACATCGAGGCGGCAAGGCCGCTGGCATTCGTCACCAGGTGCGCCAACGGTTCGTCGGCCGCGCCGAACATGTACTGAACCGTCCGGGTGAGGTCGATGGATAGCAGGAAGCGCCACAGCGCCGCATACGCTTCGGGGCTCTCCGCGACCACCTCGTTGACCGACACCTCGCCGGACGGCCCCGTGTCGCCCCATCCGCCCTTGACTCGCCAGAGGGCGTAGCCATCGACGCGGCCGTCCACCTCATACAGCACCCCACGCAGCGCGGTCATGCCTCGGCGGCGCGGCTTGGGGTCGGCGGTCAGGTGCTCCCACCACCGTCCGGGCCGGCTCGAGTAACCCGGCCGCGACAGGCGAACCCGCTCGTAGACAGCCGCTAGCTCATCGCGGCTGGTACTCGGAACGACCTGACGCAACCGGCCGTGGGCGGGTTCGCCGGGCAGCGACGTCTCCAACTTCGCGATCTTGTACGAGACGTGCCACGCGCCCAGTCCATACCCGAACCGGCCGTAGATCGGATCCTCACTTGCCCACAGGACGGCGAACGGTTCGGAGCCGCGGTTCCGGATTGCCTCGAGCTGGGCCGTCATGATCCGTCGCAGCAATCCGCGGCGGCGGTGCGTGGCCGCAACGCCCACCGCGGTAACGTGCGCTGTCGGCACCACTGCGCCCGGCACGCTCATCTCACGCGTCAGCACGCCACCGGTTGCCACCAGCCGGTCGCCGTCGGCTACGACATGGGTCCGGTCTGGTTCGAAGACCATCCGCTCGACGTCGAGCACTTCGTCGTGGGCATCGTCGAGGAACGCTCCGGAGAGGAGCTCGCCCAGTTGACCGAAATCGTCGTCACGGGCGATACGGAGTTCGAGGTCGTCTGTCACCCGTCTTATGTAACTGGCAGCGGCCAGCAATGGCTATCGGTTTTCAGTGTCTTCTCAGGGCGCCAGCCTGTGATGCACCCATACGTTCGGCTCGACGTACACCGCGTAGCCGTGCTCGGGGTCGCATTGCACCGGAACCAGGGCATCCGGCACGTACACCGGGCCCGCCGTGTCAAACGGCCGGCCGGTCCACTCCCGCCACTCGGCTAACGTCCCCGCAATCGTCATCGAGGTCTCGGCGGGACGGATGATCCGGCCGCCGGCACGCACATGGACGCGGAGCCACGGGTCGTAGGGCAGACCATCGTCTCGGGTCCGGAACGCGTAGGACCCGATCGGCTCGTCGGGAAAGGACGGCTTTCCATTGGGCCGCACCGGAGCGAGCAGATCGCTAAAACCGAGGCGCGCGATGTTGTTGCGCATCGCCTCCAGCATCTGAGCGGCCAGGCCGGTGCCTCGCCGCGCTACCTGAACTGCGATCTCGATAGCGGACGCAATCGTTGGGACCGCCCCCGAAAACCGGGTCAAGCAGAACTGCTGGACCACCCAGTCCCAGCCGCCCGCCGGTAGGTCGGTCTGCAGGTCGCCGTCCCATGCAAACGGCGCGCTGAACGAACGTGCGACGACCTCGTCACCGTCAAGAGCCAGCATCACGTACTCCGGGAAAGCGGCCACTACGTCCGCGTAATAGACGTCGGAGATCGGATCCATCGTCATGAACGTGGGCCACACCGATGGGAAGTCGTAGACGCGCTCGGCGAGCGCCGGCTCTTCTGCGAGGGCAACGATGCGCACGGCTGCGACACTAACAATCGGATCGACATCCGCGCGTGTTCTACCCGATGCTGAAGTATTCCTCCAGGGCACGGACCGCTGCCACATCCGCAGGCAGCCACGCGACGGACAGCCATTCCCCGGTGGGCAACCAGCGCAACTCGTCGTGATCTTCCAACGGGGACGGCTCGCCGTCCACAATCCTGGCCAGCCACAGCCGCATCGTCGCCGTCCCGGTCAATGGCCACGCCGCCGCGCCGTCCGGCGTGACCTCGGGACCCAACTCGGCGGTCACACCTAACTCTTCGTCCAGCTCGCGGTGCAACGCCGCAATCACGTCTTCGTCCGGCTCGACTTTCCCACCGGGAAACTCCCAGAAGCCGGCAACCTCTGACGGCGCGCTCCGGCGCGCGGCGAGCAACCGCCGCGGATGGTCGAAATCGTCGACAACGGCTGCGGCAACCACCAGGATCGGCACCGGGCGAGACTAGCGCCGTCGGCGCCACAATGTCGTCGGGTGGTCAGGGCTTGCGCGCGACGCTTGCCCAGCCGTACACGCTGTTCACGTCAACGTCCTCGGCGCCCGGATCAGGCCGCCAGCCAAGGATCGGCACAACTCCCGGCTCGACGAGCTCCAGGCCGGTGGAGAACCGCTCGACGTCGGCCCGGCTGCGGGGCACGTACGGGATGCCTCCCTGCTCCGCGGCACCGGCGAGGGCGGACATCCCGCTCTGGTCGAAGTCAGCTGAGGGGTGGGTGAGCGTGAGGTAACTGCCGGATGGTAGCCCCTCGAGCAACGTGGCGACGATCTCGTACGGCTTCTCGTCATCGTGCAGATGCATGAGGATTCCCACCAGCATCAGCGCTACGGGCTGGGTGAGATCAATGGTGCTCCGCAGCGTCGGGTCGGCCAAGATGGCTTCCGGCTCGCGAAGATCAGCTTGAATGAACGCCGTTTCACCCGCTGAAGTGATCGACATCAACGCTCGGGCGTGGGCCAGGACAATCGGATCGTTGTCGACATACACCACTCGGGTCTCAGGGGCTATGCGCTGCGCAACCTCATGGACGTTGTTGGCCGACGGGATACCTGTGCCGATGTCCAGGAACTGCCGGATGCCGGCCTCGGCGACCAAGAACTCCACGGCACGGGCGAGGAATTCGCGCTGCGCCCGCACCATGCGCGGTAGTGCGGGAACGGCTTGCATGAGTGCACCACCGACGGCGCGGTCGGGGGCGAAGTTGTCCTTGCCGCCTAACAGGTAGTCGTATACGCGTGCGGACTGCGGCACCGTCGTGTCGATCTCGACACGTTCTGCCGTCGAGCCAGAATCCTGGGACCGGTCACCGCTCTGCATTTGATCCTCCTGGTACCGCCCGCCTGACGTGCATCGGTTCGACAGACTAATGCATACCGGCCGTCACGAGCGCCGCTGGCCAAGCTGCACTTACTTGGACTTGGCAGGCAACGAACGCGCATAGGCAACGCCACGTGCGACCCACTGATCTAGCTCTTCTGCAGTGCGGACGGCCGCGGTGTCGATGCGGAGCCAACCGCGCATCGGCCGCCCGCCCATGACCATGGGGGTTACGAGCGCACCATCGATCAGCGAGTCGGCTTCCTCGGGATTCACCCGAACGAGCATCCCGCCCTGCCCGCTGGCAGCGACCGCCATATTGCCGCCGATCAGAAACGCCAGCCCGCCGAACATTCGCTGCTCCCTGACGTCTTCGTCGACGTCGAGCAGTTCGCGGATGCGTTGGGCCAAATCGTGGTCATACGCCATGGCCGGATTATCCACACCCGCACTGACAATCCCGCCTCCGTTGTATGTAAGGGCGTAAGGCAAACCGGCGCGCTCGATTCGTCCGGCCTCTCTGAAGGTCGAGGTGGTCTCGCATAGGCTGCTCGGCATGCCAACCACCGGCACCGTGTTGCCGCATTACAGGCACGGGTGGTGTTGAGGTCACTGACCGCGCATCCGGCAAGGGGTCGGTGCGGCGGATGAAGGATTTCGAGGCCGAGCTGCGCAGCTCAGGAGCGGACCGATGCCACCTGATCCCAACATTCCCGAGGCGTTCGACGTCTACACGGTCGTGGTCCTGCGGCGGCCGGCCGATGCGCCGGAGATGACGGAGGATGAGCTCGAAGCGCTCCAGGCACGCCACCTCGCCTACCGCGCCGAGCTCAGGCGACAGGGCGCGGTGGTGGTGAACGGGCCGTTCGACGACCAGAGCAACCCGTCGTATCGCGGGATGTCCATCTTCGCCTGCGACGCTGCCGAGGCCGCACGACTGTCGGACGGCGACCCATCTGTGATGGCCGGTCGGCTCGCCTTTGACGTGATGGAATGGTGGGTCCGCGCCGGCTCGCTCGCCTTCCCGCTCAGCGACCGCCCAGTCGGCAACCGCCGCTCGATGACCAACGACTGATACGCGGTCCGGGGTCTCCTATGTCCTGAGAGATCACATGGTGCGCGAGGGGGGAGTTGAACCCCCACGTCCTTGCGGACACACGGACCTGAACCGTGCGCGTCTGCCTGTTCCGCCACTCGCGCATGCCAACGCCTGCCCGGCGCAGCCGAACTAGGTTAACACGCGTGGGAACGTAGTCTGACAACCGAACCCGCGCCTCATATGTCCCCGTGTGGCACATCACCTGGTTAACATCGGTGCGGACGCCCGCAGGGCTCGGAGTGTACGTGTGCGGGCAGATATCCGACGACGAACGGAACGGGGAAGGGAGCTGGCCATGAGCGTCTTGCGGCGCTTCGAGGCGCGCCTCGAAGGCATCGTGACCGGCGCCTTCAGCAAGGCGTTCCGCGCGGAGGTTCAGCCGGTCGAGATCGCCGCCGCTCTGCAGCGTGAACTCGACAACAATGCGCAGATCGTCACGCGTGAGCGATCTCTTGTTCCCAACGACTTCGTGATCGAACTCGGAGGCCACGACTACAACCGGCTCGCCCCGTACACCGGCACGCTGGCGCATGAGTTGGTCGACCTGGTGCGCGAGCATGCCGAGTTGCAGCGGTTCGCCTTCACCGGTCCGGTCAACGTCGCGTTCGAGCAGCACGATGATCTGGGCACTGGACAGTTCCAGGTTCGTAGCCAAGTCAAGGCCGGCGTCGACCGTGGAGCGTCCTACGTCCCCACTGAAACGACCGAGCGCAGCGCCGTCGCGTATCTGGTCATCAACGGCACTCAGCATCCGGTCGTGCCGCCGGGGCTCGTCCTCGGCCGTGGGAGTGAGTGCGATCTGCGCATTGACGATCCCGGTGTTTCCCGGCGCCATGCCGAGATTCGCGTGCACGGCTCGGGCCCGGACGCACAGCTGATGATGGTGGACCTCGGTTCGACCAACGGCACTGTGGTGGACGGAGTGCGGGCCGCCCAGGCGCCGCTTGCTGATGGATCCCGTATTGTGCTCGGTTCAACCGTTGTGGACGTTCATCGACGGGCGGCGCGACGCTGAGGCAGGTCCACAACCCGGTGAGACGAGGATGGTTGGGGTGAACCGGTGTCCGAGCTGACACTCACGGTCATCAAGCTTGGTTTTCTCGCCATGCTGTGGCTGCTGGTGATCTCGGCGACATCGGCGATGCGCGCCGACCTGTTCGGCGTCCGACCGGCCAAGCCGGCCCCGGCGCAGCGAACCACACGCAAGGCCAAGGCTCCCCGCGGCGCACCGACCAAGGTCGTCATCGTGGACGGGCCAGAGCGCGGCCGTGCCGTCCCGCTAACCGGAGCGCCTGTAACGTTCGGCCGGGGTAGCGAGTGCACCGTTCCGCTGTCCGATGAGTACGTCTCGACCAATCACGCTCGTTTGTTGTTCCACGACGGGCAGTGGTACGTCGAAGATCTTGGTTCGACCAATGGCACCTACATCGGCAGTGAGCGTCTGACGCGCAGCGTCCCAGTAGGTGCGCGGTCGCGGGTACGGCTCGGCAAGACCGTCATCGAACTCCGGAAGTAGCGCTGAGATGGCCTTGATCCTCCGCTCGGTCGCTCGCTCAGACGTAGGTCTGGTCCGCGAGGGCAACGAGGATTCCGGATACGCCGGGCCACGCCTGCTCGCGGTGGCGGACGGCATGGGCGGCCATGCCGCGGGTGAGGTTGCCAGTTCGGCCACCATCGACGAGTTGCTCCACGTCGAGAACGGCGTCGGAGAGCGGGATGCGCTTGACACATTGAACGCCGCGGTGGTCGCCGCCAACAACCGGATTAGGCAGTTGGTGCTCGACGACCCGCGCCGGGAAGGCATGGGCACGACTCTGACCGCTCTGCTGTGGACGGGCGTGGACATTCGGCTGGCCCACATCGGCGACTCTCGGGCCTACCTGCTTCGTGACGGCCAACTGCGGCAGCTAACTCACGACCACACGTTCGTCCAGACGCTCGTCGATGAGGGCCGGATCTCGGCCGCCGAAGCAAACATCCATCCCGCCAGATCGCTCATACTCAAGGCGCTCGACGGCAAGCCAGACCCGGAGCCTGACCTGGAAGTGCTCGAAGTCCGGCCGGGTGACCGGTTGCTGGTGTGTAGCGACGGATTGTCCGGGGTGGTCAGCAACGAGACGCTGCGCGACACGCTGGTCGATCAGCGAGAACTCGGCCAAGCCGCCGATGCGCTCGTCGAACTGGCTCTCCGTGGTGGGGCACCGGACAACGTCACCGTCGTGGTGGCGGACGTCGTCGAAACCGCGAACCCGCCCTCGTCCGACGACACCGTCGAGGCATTTTTGGTCGGCGCCGCGTCCGGCGAAGATCACCCGCCGACCCGGCCCGGGCGCCGAAGCCCGGCTGCGGCCGTGCGTGGGTTGCTGGGCTCGGCAGGATCCGCCACCACCGAGCCCGAGGCCGACCCAGAAGATCTCCGGTACGCACCGCAACCCCCGCGCCGATTCCGGTGGCTACGCCGGCTGGCCCTGGTGGTCGTGTTGGCCGGCCTGGTATGGGTTGGCGCGCGGTTGGCCGACGACTGGCTTCGCACTCAGTACTACGTGGGTGAGCTGTCCGGTCAGGTTGCGATATTCCAGGGCGTCAGCCAGGAGATAGGCCCGGTAGCGCTGGCCCGCGCGCAGGAACCCGTCGACGGCCTGCCAGTCGACGCGTTGCCAGATCTCTACCGGGAGCAGGTGGCCAACACCATCACCGCCGACAACTACACCGAAGCCCAGGCGATCGTCGAGAACCTGCGCCGGGCAGCGTGTGCAGCACACGCCCCTCGGGAACCAGCCACGATTCCGCCGCAGTCCGGACAAGATAGTGGCGCCGTACCCACCGGCGAGCCGACCACCACGCCCACGCCGACTCCTACGCCGACGCCGACTCCCGCACCGCCCGTATACCCCGGCCTGGATTGCCCGGAGGCGTCGTGAGCGTCGACGGCGCATTGGTTCCCCGACGTGGGCGAGGCATCGAACTTGCCCTACTGATCTTCGCGATCGGCATCGCGACCGCGGCCTACGTATCTGTCGACCTCGGCGCGAACGGCAGCGTGCCGGCCAACGCCGTGGCCTACATGACGGGGTTGCTGGTTCTCACCGGCGTCGCACATGTGATCATTCGCCGGTTCGCCGCCTACGCGGACCCGCTTATCCTGCCGATCGTCGTCACCCTGAACGGCCTCGGCCTGGCCATGATCCACCGACTCGACCTCGCCGAGGGTAAGACCAACGCCGCCACCCAACTCACCTGGATGGTCGTCGGCGTGCTCGGCTTCGTTGCGGTCGTCGTGCTGGTTCGTGATCACCGGATCCTGTCCCGGTACACCTATACCGCTGCACTGCTGGGCATCGTCCTGCTGATGTTGCCGATGTTGCCGCTGATCGGCCACGAGGTCCGCGGTGCTCGGATCTGGATCCAGATCGGTTCGATGACGTTCCAGCCCGGCGAGGCCGCCAAGATCGTGCTCATCGTGGCCTTCGCCGGCTACCTCGTCCGTACCAAGGATGCGCTGGCCCTTGCCGGCCGCCGAGTGCTGGGTGTCGACCTGCCGCGGGCCCGCGACCTCGGGCCGATCCTGGTGATCTGGTTCGCCGCGTTGGGCATCTTGGCGGTCCAGAACGACCTCGGCCCGTCACTGCTCGTCTTCGGCATCTTCGTGCTGATGATCTACGTGGCGACCGAGCGGATCTCGTGGGTCGTGTTGGGACTCCTGCTGGCCGCAATCGGAGGCTTCGCTGCTCGCGCGTTGTTCTCACACGTTCAGGCCAGATTCACGGGCTGGCTGGATCCGTTCTCGGACACCGACCGGTTCGGCCAGATCGTCCAGTCGCTGTACGGCCTGGCGTACGGCGGTATAACCGGAACTGGGTTAGGCCGAGGGCGTCCCGACCTCGTTCCGTTCGCCGAGAGTGACTTCATAGCCTCCGCTCTGGGTGAGGAGCTTGGCCTCACCGGGCTGATGGCGATCATCGTGCTCTACGCCATCCTCGTCTCACGAGGACTGAAGGCGGCGTTGGTGCTTCGTGATCCGTTCGGCAAGCTGCTGGCCATGGGCCTTGCCGCCGGGCTGATGCTTCAGGTCTTCATCGTCATCGGCGGTGTGACCAAGCTGATCCCGCTGACCGGCCTGACCACGCCGTTCCTGTCCCTGGGCGGGTCCTCCCTGGTGATGAACTGGGTCCTGGTGGGTCTGCTCATCCGGCTCTCGGACGCGGCCCGCCGTCCGTCACCGACCGCACCGCCACCCACGGTGGACGACGCCGCGACCCAGGTGGTGAAGCTGACGTGAATTCGCCGATCCGCAAGGTGGCCGCCGGCTGCCTGCTGCTGTGTCTCGCGTTGCTGGCTAACGCCACGTTCGTGCAGGCCTTCCAGGCGAACGAGTTGAACGAGCGCGAGGGTAACCGGCGGGTTCTTATCGACGAGTACTCCCGCGAGCGCGGGCCGATCCTCGTCGGTGAGCCACCGGTGGCCATCGCCGAGTCGAGCCCCGTCGACGGAGAACTCGGCTACCTTCGCGAATACCCCGAGCCGGAGCTGTACGCCCATCTCACCGGCTTCTATTCGTTCTTCTACGGCCGGGACGGGATCGAACGAACGCAGAACGACGTGCTGTCCGGCAGCGCCGACCGCTGGTTCTTCCGCCGCCTTATCGACATGGTCACCGGCCAGCAGCCCCGAGGCGGCGGGGTCAAACTGACCATCAATCCGGCTGCCCAGGAAGCCGCTTGGGACGCCCTCGGCAACAACAAGGGTGCCGTCGTCGCCATCGAACCGTCCACCGGGGCCATCCTCGCGATGGTCAGCAAGCCGTCGTACGATCCCAACCCGCTGGCCAGTCACGACATCTCGACCCAACAGGAAGCCTGGGCCGAACTCGAGGAAGACGACGACAACCCCAGGGCCAACCGGGCCGCGGCCGAGATCTTGCCGCCCGGTTCGGTCTTCAAGCTCGTGACGTCTGCCGCGGCCCTGGAGAACGGCTTCGAACCCGACTCGGTGATACCGGCCCCGGCCGAGTACGACCTTCCACAGTCAGAGCGCACCATCCCGAACTACAACGGGCGGGCTTGTGGTGACAACAACGAGACCACGCTCACCAATGCGCTGCGTATCTCGTGCAATACGGCCTTCGCCTTCCTTGGCAACGAACTCGGCCTCGACGTGATGCGCGACCAGGCGGAGAAGTTCGGCTTCAACAGTGCACCCCTCGCCAACGCCGAGGTGCGTTCTGCGGCGAGCAACTTCCCGGCCGAGATGGATGATCCGTCCCTCGCGCAGTCGGCGATCGGCCAGCGCGACATTCGGGCAACGCCGCTGCAGATCGCCATGGTCTCCGCGGCCATCGCCAACCGCGGCCAGTTGATGAATCCCTACCTCGTCGACGAGCTACGTGGGCCAGACCTCGTGCGCGTGCTGGAAGTCACCGAGCCGGAGGTCGTCTCGCAGGCGGTGTCTGCCGAGACGGCTCGGCAGCTGACCGAGATGATGGTCGAGGTCGTCGAGAACGGCACCGGGACTCCCGCCCAGATCTCGGGCATCCAGGTCGCCGGCAAGACCGGAACCGCGCAGACCGGGCGCGACGACCCTCCGTACGCCTGGTTCACTTCTTTTGCTCCGGCTGACAACCCACAGGTCGCGGTAGCCGTGGTTATTGAAGAGGCACCAGACACCGCACGCGATGACATCGCGGGCGGGCGTCTGGCTGCGCCGATTGCAAGGGCTGTGATGGAGGCGGTGCTGGGATCGTGACGACGCTGACGGCTACCGGTCAACTGCTGGCCGGCCGGTACAAGCTGGTCCGCTGGGTCGGCGGCGGATCCATGGGTGAGGTTTGGGAAGCCACCGATATCCGCATGGACCGTCCCGTGGCCGTCAAGGTCCTGCGTACTACGCACACGGAAGATCCGGTCGCGATCGAGCGGTTCCGGATCGAGGCCAAGCTCGGTGCACAACTCGACCATCCCGGCATCGCCAAGGTTCACGACGTCAATGCGGACGGCCGTGGCGGTGAACCACCGTGGATGGTGCAGGAGTTCGTTGCCGGAGAACCGCTGACCGAACTGCTGCGACGCGACGGGGCTCTCGACCCCGCGCGCGCTGCCTCTATCGTTGCGCAGGCCGCGGACGCGGCACACGCCGCGCACCGGATCGGCGTCGTCCATCGAGACCTCACGCCGCGCAACCTCCTGGTGGCTGCGGATGGATCCGTCAAGGTGACGGACTTCGGCATCGCCCGATCCGATTCGGCCGCTCCACTTACCGTGGCCGGTCATGTCATCGGCACGCCGGCCTACCTGTCACCGGAGCAGGTTCGGGGTCGGACAGCGACCCCGGCGAGTGATGTCTACACGCTTGGCGTCGTCCTGTACGAGTGCCTGGCCGGACGGCGGCCATTCGACGGGTCCAATCCGATCGAGGTCGCGCGAGCGCACCTGGAGCGGGTGCCACCGCCCCTGCCGACCGCCATTCCGGGCCCGCTGCGCGCCGTCGTGATCTCGGCTCTGGCGAAGGAGCCGGAGAACCGCCCGACGACGGCGGAGTTCAGCCAGCGGTTACGTGTCGCCATCCCTGCACCGGGAGCGCGCTCAGCCTCCACCACCGATCGGATGACGGTCGTACGTCCGAGGGCCGAATCCGCCGCACCGGGAATCGCCACGCCGACTCGTACGGTCCGCGCGCCGGTGCCGTCTGCAGCAACCGACGTTCCGCGACAAGCGGTCGAGTTTGTCCGCGAGGTCATCGAACGGGCCACGCCGGCCGCGCGACAGGCGTGGACGACGGCGCGGCCGCAGGCCGATCGGGTGGCCCGTCTCGCCTGGAGTCACGTCCAGGCAATGCGCGTCGGCGTGGTCGGCGTCGCACTGGTGTTTGTTGTCGTCGTCGCCGTACTGACCACCGGTTCTGGGTGACGCGATGCAGGCATTGAGCAGCTATGCGAGTACCGTGCGCTTCGAGCGGATTCTTAGAAAGGGCAAGTGATGACCGAGCCGAGACTCCTCGGGGATCGCTACGAGCTGGGCGAAGTGCTCGGCCGAGGTGGTATGGCCGAGGTGCGCGGCGGCCGCGATCTTCGGCTTGGCCGGATCGTCGCTATCAAGATGCTCCGCGTGGACCACGCGGCCGACACCACGTTCCAAGCTCGCTTTCGCCGAGAGGCTCAGTCCGCCGCGTCCCTCAACCACCGCAACATCGTGGCGGTGTACGACACCGGCGAGGACTACATCGACGGTCACCGAATCCCGTACATCGTCATGGAGTATGTCGAAGGCCGGACGCTTCGCGAGTTGCTCCGGGAACGCGCCAGGTTCACACCGGAGCGGACGATCGAGGTCGTCGCCGCCATCCTGGACGCGCTGGAGTACAGCCACCGCAGTGGCATCGTGCACCGCGATATCAAGCCGGGCAATGTGATGATCACGACTGGCGGTGAAGTCAAGGTCATGGACTTTGGCATCGCACGCTCGCTTGCCGAGACCGGCGCGGCGCTCACTCAGACCGCTGCCGTCGTCGGTACTGCCCAGTACATCTCTCCTGAACAGGCCCGTGGCGAATCCGCCGATGCGCGCAGCGACCTGTACGCCACCGGCTGTGTCATGTACGAACTGCTGACCGGGCGCCCGCCGTTCGTCGGCGAGTCGCTCGTCTCGGTCGCCGTCTCGCACGTGCGCGAGATGGTGACACCCCCGTCCGCGCTGGACCCGTCCATCCCGCGCGACCTCGACGCGATCGTGCTCAAGGCGCTCGCGAAGGACCGACTCGACCGGTACCAGAGCGCGTACGAGATGCGTGGCGACCTCGAGCGCGCCGCCGCTGGCCTCCCCGTCGCCGCTGCCGCCGACGCGACGGCCGCTACCCAGTTCATCGGTGGCGGATACGCCGACACGATGTACGACCCGGCCGCGACCGCGATGTACGACGACGTCGTCGACGAGTATCCCGAGGAAGAGGAGCCCGAGAAGAAGGGGATGGGCTGGGGAGCACTGATCGGTGCCGCCCTGGCCATCTTGCTCGTGGCGGGGCTGATCGGGTTCCTCATGTTCCGCGGCGACGACAACGCACCCCAGCTGGTCCGGGTCCCGACCCTGCTCGACATGACAGAGCAGGAAGCCCAGGCTTGGGCAACCGAGAACAACGTCCAGAACTTCAACGTAGAAGATCGTGAAGTGTCGGACGAGGAACAGGTCGGCATCGTTCTGGAGCAGGATCCAGCGCCCAACGTCGATATCGATCCCGCGACCGATACGGTCACAGTTATCGTCGGACGGTCTCCCGACACCGTCCAGGTTCCGGACGTCGAAGGTATGACCGTCGAGGATGCTGAGGCCGCCCTTGAGGATGCCGGCTTGCAGGTCGGCTCCCAGACGTCCCAGACCGTAGACGACGAAGATCAGGTCGGGCGCGTGTTGTCTACGAACCCTGCCATCGGTACGGCGGTTGCGCCGGACACCGAGGTAAGCCTCACCGTCGGCGCGGCACCGGAGTCGGTGACGATTCCCGACGTCGTCGGCCAGACACGCGACCAGGCTCGCGACGCGTTACGCGATCTCGGCCTCGAAGTCGAAGCGGCCGAGGAGAGCAGCTCGGACGTCGACGAAGGTCGTGTCATCCGCACCGACCCGCGTGGCGGCTCGAGCGTGGAGCCGGGCAGCACGGTGACGATCATCGTTTCGGCCGGTGAGGACCTCGTCGAGGTGCCGAACGTGTCAAACGGGCAGTTCAACGAGGAGCAGGCGCGCCAATTCCTCGATCAATTCGGGCTCGGGGCGGACGCCCAACCGGATCAGGACTGCCAGCAGCAGGACGGCATCGTCATCTCGCAAGATCCGTCTCCCGGCACTGAGGTGTCTAGCGGCAGTGACGTCCGGATCGGTGTCAACACGCTCGAAGGATGCCCCACGAACGGCAACGGCGATGGTGAGGACGGCGAAGGCAACGGGTAGGTCGCCAACGACTGCGCTTAGCCAGCCAGTGTCGCCGGGTCGAGAGAATCCGGCCCACGGGAGACCACCGGCGCAAGGCCGGCCGATCGCGCCACGGCGCCTGCGTCGCCACACATGGTCAGCCAGTTAGCGAGCAGCCGGTGACCACCTTCGGTCAGCACGGACTCCGGGTGGAACTGCACGCCCTCGATGGGTACGTCTTTGTGCCGCATCGCCATGATGACGCCACTGGTCGTGGTGCCCGTCACGTCGAACTCGACGGGAACGGCGTCCTGGTCGACCGCCAGCGAGTGGTACCGCGTGGCCGTGAACGGGCTCGGCAACCCCTCCAGCACACCCGCGCCTTGGTGAAACACCTCGCTCGTCTTGCCGTGCAGTAACTCGGGAGCACGACTGACGCGCCCACCGTAGGCGACTGCCATGGCCTGCAACCCCAGGCATACCCCGAACACTGGCACTCGTCCGGCTGCCTCCTGGATAAGTTCGACGCACACCCCTGCCCGCTCGGGCGTTCCGGGACCTGGCGAGAGCAGAACCCCGTCGTAGTTCAGCGCTTCATCCGGCTTGATCTCGTCGTTACGCCGCACCTCGCAGTCGGCGCCGAGCTGCGCCAAATACTGGACGAGGTTGAACACGAAGCTGTCATAGTTGTCGACGACCAGCACTCGACGCGGCTCAGTCACTCTGCCGTCCCCACCGAAACTCCGAGCGGTCCTTCGTAGCCCGGCATCGAGATGTTCGCGATCACTTCCAAGCCGAACCCAAGACCGATCTGTTCGGCAAAGTTGCGGTATTCGATCACACCAGGCGATTGGTCCAGCGCAGCGACCATTGCGTTCACATCACCGATGGCCGAGATGACGTAGGGCGGGCCGTACCTTCGACCCTGCAGGTACAAGACCGGCCCGATGCACCTGACGCTGCTGGTGGCGATGATGCGTTGATCCATCACCATCATCGCCTCAGCGCCCCCGGCCCAGAGAGCGTTGATGACCGCCTCGAGGTCCTGCTGGTGGACGATGTAGTCCTCAAGATTCTGATCTGCTGCGAGGCTGCTGGGTTCGGGAGCGTCGGACAACGTGACCTGAAGGCCAGGGCCTGCAACCGGGGTCATGCCGGCCAGCTCGGCGGACTCTTCGAGCTTCTGCTGCTCACCGGACTTTGGTGACCCGTTGCTGTCATCGGACAACGCGTCGATCTCGACCCGCAGCTGTTCGGCCGCTAGCGACAGCTCCTCGCTACGCAACTCGGCTTCGCGAACGAGGTCTCCGAGTTGGGCGTGCCCGCTACCTCGCAGGTCGCCGCCATCAGCCGCACGCGCGCTGACGACCAGCAAAAGGCCGCACGCGGCGAGCGCGACCGGTGCGGCGAACCGCCACGACCGCACCGACGACACGCCGCCTCCTCAACTGACCGGACCCCGGACGGCACAGGTACCGCCTGATTGCCTCACACTAGGACGAACAATCTACACTCCATTGTTCCCACGGCCCCCGGCCGACCGCGTATGTGAAAGGACCAGCACCGTGCCCGAATCCCGTCGTCGACGCAAGGACGACTACACGCCGCCTGCTCGGGAGGAGCGGGGCTCCGCCGTGTCCGGGCGGTGGGTCGCTCCGACCATGGTGACCCTCCTGGTACTCGGCCTGGTGTGGATCGTCGTCTACTACATCGCTCGTGACCAGGTGCCGTTGATGTCAGACCTCGGTGGATGGAACCTCGTGATCGGCATGGGTTTGATCACCGCTGGGTTCATCACCGCCACGCAGTGGAAGTAGGTCGTATCCACAACACCGTCCACAACTGCGATTACACCCGTGTAATTCATCCCCACTGTGGACAACGCCTGTGGATAACGAGCTCGCCCGCTCGCTCCGCTACGCCACGAAGAGCGCGGCGATCAACACGATCGCGGCCAGCGCCACAGAACATGCCGCGATGCTGAACATCACGCGGTGTGTCCGAGGGCCGTGAGCAAAGGCGTACGCCAGCAAGGCCCCGGTGATCAATCCACCGAGGTGGGCCCGCCAATCGATGCCAGGAACGGTGAAGCCGATCACGGCGTTGATGCCGAGAATCACCAGCACGGACGAAACGTCCCGCCCAAAGCGGCGAGCCACCACGAACAGAGCCCCGAACAGGCCGAAGACCGCACCAGAGGCTCCGATGGCAATACCGCCGGGCGGGAGCCCGAGCAGCGAGACGACGCTGCCGCCCAGCGCCGACAAGAAGTACAGGGCGATGAATCGCCACCGGCCGAGGATCGGCTCCAGCGACGAGCCGAGGATCCACAACGCGAGCATGTTGAGCGCGATGTGCCAGATCTGCTCATGAACGAACGCAGCGGTGAGCATCCGGTACCAGTCGCCGAGAAGAACACCGACGAGAGGCGCCCCGGGCTCGAATCGCACGATGTTGGCCAATGCCAGCGGCTCGAGCAGCCGCTCGGAGCCGATGATCATGCCGATCAGCCAGACGCCGACGTTGATACCGATGAGCACCTTGGTGACGAGGTCGCCCTGCTCGCGGGGCTTGCCCCCAAGCGGCGTGGTGGGCTGCCGCACCGACGCCTGCCCCTCGCGAACGCACTCCGGGCATTGGAAACCGACCGGGGCAGCGGTCATGCAGTCCGGGCAGATCGGCCGCTCACATCGCGCGCAACGGATGTAGGTTTCTCGGTCGGGATGCCGGTAGCACGTCGGCACACTCGGTGCAGGCGTCGAGCTCATATCGCGAACGAAGTCAGGCCCGAGTGCGGTTGATGGTGACCGATTCGATAACCACGGGGTCGACTGGGCGATCCATGGGGTCGGTCGGTGTGGTGGCGATCGAGTCCACGACCTCCCGGCTCGCCGCGTCGGTGACCTCGCCGAAGATGGTGTGCCGCCGGTTCAGGTGCGGCGTCGGACCCACGGTGATGAAGAACTGGGATCCGTTGGTGTTCGGTCCAGCGTTGGCCATCGCCAGCAGATACGGCCGGTCAAAGGCGAGCTCGGGGTGAAACTCATCGGCGAACTTGTAGCCCGGGCCGCCGCGGCCCGATCCAAGCGGATCACCGCCCTGGATCATGAAACCGGCAATGACCCGGTGGAAGATCGTGCCGTCGTACAGTTTCGCGTTGGTCCGCTGCCCAGTGTTGGGGTCGACCCATTCGCGCGCGCCCTCGGCGAGTTCAACGAAGTTGCGTACTGTCTTCGGCGCGTGGTTGTGGAACAGCTTGACGGTGATGTCGCCGCGGTTGGAAGCCAGCGTCGCGTACAGCTCCTCGGCCACAATGAGCCCTTCAGGTGATGACAAGTGACGGACTTCATCCTTCCACGTGGCTAGTTCGCTGGGCATCCGGCCCGGAACACGGCATGATCGGGTGTTGTACGGGGAAGGGCCTAATAAAGAGACGCTATGAGGAGGCCCGGTATGTTCGCACTCACCGACGTTCGCGCCAAGCTGCGCCGGCGCAACCGTCGCGCCGACGCGGCCAGCAAGGCGCGTGATGCCGCGAAGGTCGCCAAGGACGCTGCCGACACCGCTCGTAAGGCTGCCAAGGAGGCGGCCCGCAAGGCGGGCGAGGCCGGCGCCGAAGGCGTCACCGAGTTGGCCGATCGGCTCAAACCCTACGCCAGCAGTGCCCGCGAGGCGACGGCCCCGCGGGTGGCGATGGCGCGCGAGCGCATCGCTCCGGTTGTCGAATCAGCCATCGAGCGAGCCACACCCGCGGTCGACGCAGCCCGTGAACGGGTTGCTCCGGCCGCCGCCAGTGCCAAGGAGCGGATGCTTGAGGACGTAGTGCCGCGCCTGGCCGATGCCATCGCCGCGGCGGCGGACAAGATCTCCGAGCGCGCCGTCGACGTTTCCGAACGGTCGCACGCGCTGGCCGAGGGGCCGAAGAAGAAGAAGCGCCGCAAGCGGTTCGCGTTCATTCTCGGCGCGTTCGCCGCGGCCGGTGCCGGGGTCGCGGCAGTGCTTCGCCGGCGGGGCGGTTCCGAGCAGTGGACCACCTACGACCCGTCCGCGGCGCCGTGGGTTCCCAGCCCCGCCGATGACAGCGCGGGCGCAAGCCCGGACGAGGCCCTGGCCGACACCGGGGAGGCGCCGCACACTCCGTCCCAACCGTCGGCGCCCAAGACAGAGATGCCGGCCGCCGGTGACACAGACATCACCACAAAGGATCCGGCGAAGAAGTCCACGACGGCCAAGAAGACGACACCGGCTAAGAAGACCCCCGCGGCAAAGAAGGCTCCGGCCAAGAAGACTGCATCAGGCGCCACGACGACTGCCGCGACAAGCACCAAGAAGGCCAGCAGCAAGCCAGCGGAGCCTACCGAAAGCCAGCCACGGCTCGACGGCGAAGGCTGAGCCGATACGCCCTACCCAGGGCTGGCGGTGAGTCGGTCAGCGACCCCGTGGATGAGGCCGCGACAAAGTGGTCTCCGCCACGGGGTCGTTGCGTCTGTGCGTTCCGGCTTGGCTGTCACTCCAGGACGAAGGTGACCTCAAGCATTACCTGGTACGAGGTGATGCGCCCTTCGCTGCACTCGACCTTCATGTCCTTGACCCAGGCGCCGCTGACGTGACGCAACGTGGCATTGGCTCGTTCGATGCCGATCCGCACAGCATCTTCAAAGCCGGTCTCGGACCTGGCGCTGATCTGGGTGATACGGGCTACCGAGTCCATCGTCTACCTCCCCGTTGAGCGATTTCGGACACTTCCGATCGTTGTCGATCTGCGGGGCGTCCGCCACCGAATCACGGCTCGGGATCTTCGTAGTGCCCGTGTCAACTACGGCAAGAACACCGTGGAGTCGCCGAACTCGTGCCAGAGATACCCGTGGTCCAGCGCGGCCTGATAGGACGAGCGCACCAGTTCGCGCCCGGCGATTGCCTCGAGCAGCATCAGGTGACTCGCACCGGGCTCGTGGAAGCCGCTGATGATGCCGTTGACCACCCGAGCCGGGCGGTGCGGGCCAAGCACCAGGTCGGTCCAGCCGTGGCCGGCCCGGACGGTTCCGTTCAGCGTTGCCACGGACTCCAGTGCCCGCACGACCGTCGTACCAACCGCGACGACGCGACTGCCAGCCGCGCGGGCGCTCGCGACCAACCGGGCAGTGGATGACGGCACCGAGTACCGCTCCGGGAATGGTGGCTCGTGGGCCTCGGTGCTCGAAACACCGGCGTGCAGGACGACCGGCGCGATGGTGATGCCGCGAGCGATCAGTTGGACAAGCAGTCCTTCAGAGAATGGCCGGCCCGCGCTCGGCATCTCGGCGCTTCCCGGCACCGTCGCGTACACCGTCTGATAGGCGGTGAGCGGATACCGCCCATCCAGATATCCATAGGTGATCGGGCGGCCGTACCGCGCGAGATAACCGACCAGATCGACGGGCGTGGCCGGTCGGGCGCGCCACAGCCGAGCCTGCTCTACGCCGGCCCGCGGGTACGGTTCGATGACGGCGAGCTGCACTCCTCCGGGGAGTGCGATCCGGTGGCCGGGCGCCAGGCTGCGGTCCGGCCCACGGCCGTCGACACGCCTCAGCTCGATGACCCAGCTGCCGTCGTCGAGGACGGTGGAGACGTGTACCGGCCCAGCGCGGCCGGCAGCGTCGACCGCTGCGGGGAGTGTGCCGGACGTGTTGATAACCAGCAGGTCCCCAGCGTGCAGGACGTCTGGCAGATCTCGGAATCGCCGGTGCTCGATGCCGGAGGGGCGGACGACGAGCAGCCTGACGCCATCTCGGTCCAGACCACGCCGCTCAGGGGTCGACGTGGCAACCCGGTCGGGCGATACCTCGAAGGCCATCGCCGAAGGCTGGGTGGTCATGCCGGGACTGCGGGCTTCTCGATCCCGCGCAACTCGGCCGCCCGGTATCGACCGCTCGGCAGGTCGTGTTCGATCAGCTGCAGTAAAGCTGGGACGACCGACTGAGGTGCCGCACGATCACTGATGTCTTCGCCGGGATACGCCTGCTGATGAAGGTCAGTGTTCATGTCACCCGGATCGACGGCGTAGATCCGCAACTGTGGATGCTCCGCGGCGAGGACATTGGAGAGTTGCTCCAGCGCAGCCTTGGATGAGCCGTATCCTCCCCAACCGGCGTACGACTCGATCGCGGCGTCGGAGGTGACGTTGACGATCCGTCCTCGATGCAGCTCGAGGCTCGGCAATGCCAGCTGGATGAGTGCCAGTGGAGCGATGGCGTTGGTGGCGAAGACCTGGGCCAGCACGTCCAGCGGATAGTCGGACAGCCGCGGCTGAGGGCTGGGGCCGAGCATGCTCGCGTTGTTCACCAGCAGATCCAGGCCGCCGCGAGCGGTTGCCTCGGCGACGAGGCGCTGCCGGTGAGCCGGGTCGGTGACGTCTCCTGCCATTGTTGTGACGTTGCCCGGGCCGGCAGCATGCGCGAAGGCCGCCCGGAGGTGATCTCCGTCCCGAGCATCGACCACAGCATGCCAGCCACGTCGGACGAGCGTCATGGTCAGCGCGTGCCCCAGGCCGCGGGACGCGCCGGTGATGATTGCAACTCGTTGTCGTTCGATGGCGTTCATGCCGCCACCCTGCAACTTGAAGCAAGCTTGAAGTCAAGGGGTGTTGCATGCCAACGGGGAGTGGAGCGAACCGGACTCGAACCGGCGACCCCCTGCTTGCAAAGCAGGTGCTCTACCAACTGAGCTATCGCCCCTCAGCAACCTCACTAGGGTACAGCCAGCGTGCGGGAGATCTGCAGCTCTCCCGTCCGCCGGCGCCTGAGACGCACTAGGTCAGTTGCGTCGCGGCGTAGACCTTCATCGCGTCGCGCAGGTACTCGGCGAACGTGTCGTCACCGCGGCCGATGTTCTTCCGGAACCGCTCGTCGTCGACGTACATGTCGGCCAGTCCACTGAAGGACTTGCGGTTCGGCGTCCAGAACAGGTTCAGCCATCTGTTGAGGTCGCCGATCGCGTCTTGGACCCGCGGGTCGTCCACGGCTGCGCCGCTGTTGCGGAGCTCGCGGACGGTCGCGCTGGCCGTCCAGAAGCCCTCCTGCGCCTGCTTGGCGTGCTCGGGCGTCAGGTTGCGGACCCGTGCGTTGGCCTCGTCAACGACCGCGTCGCCCCACCTTTCGCGGGCCTCAGCCTCGTACGGGTTGTGCTCGAAGCCTTCGAACATGCTCTCCGGTGCCATCTCTCCTCCCTTCTCCAAATGCTCGATCGTCGCGTCCACGGTCTTGATCAGGCGGCCGAGTCGCTGACGTTCGGTCGCCAGCCATTCGCGGTGCTTGCGGAGCGCTGTGACGGCGCTCTGCTCGGACTGGCTGGCTAGGACGTCAGCGATGGCGTCCAGGCTCAGTCCGAGATCGCGAAGCAGCAGGATCTGCTGGAGCCGCAACAGCTCGTCCTCACCGTAGAAACGCCGGCCGCTGTGATCGGTCCAGGCGGGCGGCAGCAGACCGATCGCGTCGTAATGCCGCAAGGTGCGCGAGGTGACCTTGGCCATTCGCGACACCTCGTTGATCGACCAGCTCACCGCCAACCTCCGTAGTCGCACGGACCGGACTTTCCGATCCGCATACGACGGTAGAGGTTGACGTTGCGTAAACGTCAAGTTCGATGTTGTGCCATTGCAGCGCCCGGGTTTTGAGCGCGGTGACGAGTCAGCGGTCGTGAAGTGAGACGGCGTCTTTGGTATTGATAATCCGCTCGATCGGGACACCACATGCAGCGGCGCGGTCGCAGCCGTAAGGCTGCCATTCAAGCTGCCCGGGGGCGTGCGCGTCGGTGTTGACAGCGAACTCGCAGCCAGCTTCGACCGCGAGACGCAGCAATCGCTTGGGCGGATCCAGCCGTTCCGGACGGGAGTTGATTTCGACCGCGACGCCGAACTGGCGACAAGCCTCGAAGACGATGTCGGGGTCGAACTGCGACTCCGGCCTGGTGCCCCTGCCGCCGGTGATGAGCCGTCCCGTGCAGTGGCCGAGCACGTCGGTATGCGGATTGGCGATCGCGATGACCATGCGGCGGGTCATCTCGTCCTTCGGCATCCGCAGCTTGGAGTGCACACTCGCCACCACGATGTCCAGCCGTTCGAGCAGCTCCGGTTCCTGGTCTAGTGAACCGTCCTCGTTGATGTCCACTTCGATCCCGGTGAGGATGCGGAACGGGGCGAGCCGCTCGTTGAGCTCGGCGACGACGTCGAGTTGGCGGCGTAGCCGATCCGCTGTCAGGCCGTTCGCGACGGTCAGCCTGGGCGAATGGTCGGTAAGTGCGATGTACTCGTGCCCGATCGCCCGGGCGGCCTCGGCCATCTCCAGGATCGGGCTGCCTCCGTCCGACCACTCGGAGTGAGTATGGAGATCGCCACGCAGCGCTTGCCTGATGTCAGCGCCCGCCTCGGCAACGGGGCGGCCCTCTGTGGCTTCCAGCCGTCGCAGGTAGACCGGAGTTTCGCCGTTGAGCGCCTCGGTGATGACGGTGGCCGTCACCTTGCCTATTCCGGCGAGTTCGGTGAGTGTGCCGGCGGCAACCCGGGCTCGTAGTTCGTCGGGCGTCAGGGATTCGACCGTCGCCGCAGCTGTACGGAAGGCCCGCACGCGGTAGGTGGGTTCACGTGCGCGCTCAAGAAGGTATGCGATGCGCCGCAGCGCCGCCACCGGTTCAGTGGCGGCGCTTTCGGTTGGAGTGTCGCTCAGCGCAGGTCGCGCGGTTTGACCGGATCGGTCGCCTCGGCCCACAGGTCCTGCTCGGCCTTGTCGGCCTGCACGCGCTTGTAGCCGAGGTAGCCCGCGATCGCGAGAAGCGCGGAGAACAGCAGCTTCTTCTTCATGTGGACTTGCCGCCCCCTCATCAGACGGTCGTGGTCGTCACTCGGCAGGCTAGCGCAGCTGAGCGAGCCACACTCCATCGGTGGCGCACACTTCTGCCTGGCCACGCAGTACGGAGCGGCTTGTGAGCCCGGCAGTCGTAGCGTGAGCGTGATCTTGATCTCCCATTGTTGTCAGTAGTGTGCGATAGTGTGTTCGACATGAATCAGCAGGTCAGCGCACCAGTCGGCAGCCTGGTGGGCGGCGCGTTGGACGCCGCGACCGCGGCGGTGGCCGCGGCGCAGGACGGCCCGGTTTACGCGCTGGCCGACGCGGATCTGGAGGGCGCGCTCGAGCAGTGCCAAGGTTTGGCCGCGCGGGTGTTCGACACCACGCTGGCACTGGGTGCGCGAGGCGGACGGGCGGGATCTGGGTCGCCGCTCGGGCGGCTCGTCGACCGCGGCCTGGCTGGCCGGCCGGTTTCGGATCCGGCCCGGCCAGGCCCGCACCCTGGTCCGGCTGGCCAACCACACCCGCCCCGACGACGGGCCGGTGGACTATGCGGCGAACGTGCGCACCCCCGAGACCGGGCGGGAGCTGCGCGAAACCGGGCAGGCGCTGGCCGCCGGGGCGATCTCCCCGGACCATGTCGTGGTGGTCGGCAAGATCATGGAACGGGTCCCCGAGGCGGTCAGCGTCGCCGAGGCCCGCACCGCCGAGACCGAGTTGGCCGGGTTCTGCCGCCAGTACGACCCCGGTGTGGTGGCCAAACTCGGGGACTACCTGCTCGCGCTGATGGCCGAGGACACCCTCGACGACGCCGACCAGCATCGGCACCGCACCCGGCAGCTGTGGATCGATCAGACCACCGGCCGGATCGGCGGGCAACTCACCACCGAAGGCATCGCCGCGCTGCGCACCGCGCTGGACCCGCTGGCCGCGCCCACCCCCAGCAGCGACGGCCAACCCGACCCGCGCACCGCCGGCCAACGCCTGGCCGACGCACTCGTCGAGCTGGCCCGCCGCGCCATCGCCGCAGACACCTTCGACGCCAACCACGGCATCAGCCACCGCGTCATGGTGATGATCGGACTCGACACCCTCACCGGCGACCACCCCCACCACCAACACAACAACAGCAGCGACACCGGCAGCAGCGACACCAGCGCCACCGGCGGCGATCCAGCGACCAGCACACCGAACAACGGCGGCGGCGCCACGAGCAGCAGCGGAACCAGCAGCAGCGGAACCGGCAGCAGTGATACCGGCAGCGGCGGCGATGCGGCCCTCGCCGGTGGGCGCGCGGTCGGTGGCGACGGCGCCGCGCTACCGGCGTTCACCCGCCGCCAGCCCACCCCGCCGGGCCAGATCCACTGGGGCGGGGCGATCTCACCGGCCGCGGCCAAACGGATCGCCTGCTGCGCGGTCATCCAACGCGTCCTGCTCGACCCGACCGGCGCGGTGCTGGACCTCGGCCGCGACTACCGCACCGCCACCCCGGCCCAATTCGCCGCCCTGACCGCTAGAGACCGCGGCTGCGCCTTCCCCGGCTGCACCCGCCCCGCGCCCTGGTGCATCGCGCACCACATCGTGCACTGGGCCGACGGCGGACGAACCGACTTGGACAACCTCGTGCTGCTGTGCACCTGGCACCACACCGTCGTCCACCACCACGGCTGGACCATCCACATGCCAGCGGACCGGCTACCCGAATTCATCCCACCCCGCTGGGTCGACCCCGACCAACACCCCAGACGCAACACCCGACCCCACTACCAGCACACGATCACCGCCCCCCACACGTGACCACCACGCCCCGCAAGCGACGCCACCAGCGCCGCCGCGCAGGCATGCGTGACCCAAGAACCTCGTGGTATCGCGAGCCAGGAAAGCTGCTCAGGGCCAATACTCTGGCCAGCGCCGCAAGCGCCCCCGGCAGGATTCGAACCTGCGCACCCGGCTCCGGAGGCCGGTGCTCTATCCCCTGAGCTACGGGGGCTCAGGCCGAAGGGAAGAGTACCAGCCGGCCGTCCGCGAACCCGAATCGATATAGAACATCAGGGCAGGCTCAGGGAAGCCCCTGACGACATCCCGACCGCGATGACGGACAATGAAGCCAGCGGGCATTCGCTTGCGAGAGATGAAGGTGATCACATGTCTACTGGAGCCAAGCTTGCGGTCGGAGCGGCTGGCGTCGTCATTGCTCTGTGGCTGCTTCCGTTCTGGCTCGTTGCATTGGTCGTGATCGGCGGACCGATTGCGCTCTACTTCATGCTCGACGAGTCTCAGCGGCGTCGGCTGCGGAGTTCGTTCGGGCGCAAGCAGATCGGCCGCTAGGCGCCGGCTGACCGAAACCGGAGAGAATGCGGCACGCCCGTCTCGATACGCTTGGTCGGTGACTCCCGAGCAGCTTTCGAGCACGGTCCGTGCCGCCCTCACGGACGCCATCGCCGCAGGCGAACTAACCCTGCCCGATGGTGTTCCGTCCACAGTGACGATCGAGCGGCCACGCAACCGAGCGCACGGCGACTACGCCACGAACGTCGCGCTGCAGCTGGCCAAGAAGGCCGGCACCAACCCGCGTGCGCTGGCTGAGTTGCTCGCGTCCCACCTGCGCCAGAATCCAGGTATAGAGCAGGTCGACATTGCCGGTCCCGGCTTTCTCAACATCACGCTCGCCGCCAGCGCGCAGGGCGAGCTCGCCCGCACCATCGTCGAAGCGGGCGAGGCGTACGGCCGGTCTGACACCCTCGCCGGAACCCGGATCAACGTCGAGTTCATCTCGGCCAACCCCACGGGCCCGCTGCACCTCGGCCATGTTCGGTGGGCGGCCGTGGGTGACGCGATCGCCAGGGTGCTCGCCGCCGCCGGTGCCGAGGTCACGCGGGAGTTCTACATCAACGATCGAGGCGTCCAGATGGACCTGTTCGGGGCGTCCCTCATGGCTCGTGCGAACGGCGAAGAGGTGCCCGCGGACGGTTACCACGGTGAGTATGTAGCCGATCTCGCCAACGAGATCGTCGCGGCTCGCCCGGGCATCCTGGATCAGCCTCGCGATCAGCAGCTGGCCGCATTCCGTGAAGAGGGTTACCGGCTCCAGCTGGCGGAACAGCAGCGGGACCTTGAAGAGTTCCGTACGACGTTCGACGTGTGGTACTCCGAGCGCAGCCTGCATGAGTCCGGCAAGGTGGAACACGGCGTTGAGGTGCTGCGCAAGCAAGGGCACGTGTACGAAGCCGACGGTGCGCTGTGGATGCGCACCACCGACTTCGGTGACGACAAGGACCGCGTGGTCGTTCGGAGCAACGGCGATTATTCGTACTTCGCGTCCGACACCGCGTACTACGTCGACAAACGTGAGCGGGGTTTCAACGTCTGCATCTACCTTCTCGGGGCTGACCACCACGGGTACGTCGGACGGCTCAAGGCGATGGCCGCATGCGCGGGCGACGACCCGGACGTCAACATCGAGGTTCCAATCGGCCAGCTCGTCAAGATCGTCAAGGGCGGCCAGGAGGTCAGGCTTTCCAAGCGAGCCGGCACGATGGTGACGCTCGGCGACGTAGTCGAACTGGCCGGGGTCGACCCGCTGCGCTACACGCTGTCGCGGTACCCGGCCGAATCGCCACTGACCGTCGACATCGAGCAAATCACCCGGCAGTCGAGCGACAACCCGGTGTTCTATGTGCAGTACGCGCACGCTCGGCTTGCGTCCATTCTGCGCAACGCGGCTGAGATGGGTGTTGACAAGGGTGAGTTGCAGCCCGAGTTGTTCACTCATGAGCGGGAGTCACTGCTGCTCGGTGCACTTGGTGAGTTTCCACGGGTGGTAGCCACGGCTGCCGAACTGCGCGAGCCACACCGGGTCGCCCGCTACCTCGAGAACCTGGCGGGAACGTTCCACAAGTTCTACGAGCAGTGCCAGGTGTTGCCGAAGGGCGACGAGGAGACCACCGGCGTGCACCGGGCGCGGCTGTGGCTGGTCGACGCCACCCGAACCGTGCTGGCCAACGGGCTCGGGCTGTTGGGCGTCAGCGCACCGGAGCGGATGTAATGCGCGCTCACGAGGCCGGGGCGCTGCACGCCGAAGCCGGCCATCGTGGGCCGTCGTGGCTGCGCGAGCCGGCCGACGCCAACGCGCTCGTGCCCGCGCTGTGGGCACGCAACGTCGAGCGGCGGGCCGATGGCGTCGTCGCCGTGGCCGGTGTCCGCGTCGACGAGATCGCACGCGAGTTCGGTACGCCCGCGTATGTGATGGACGAGGACGATTTCCGGACCCGCGCTCGCAGCTTCGGCGAGGCCTTCCACGCCGCCTTCGAACGGCTCTGCGGAGGCGCGGACGTCTACTACGCGGGCAAGGCTTTCTTGTCGATTGCGTCCGCCCGGTGGGTGGCCGAGGAGGGGCTCTGCCTGGACGTGTGCAGCGGCGGTGAGCTTGCCGTCGCGTTGCGCGCCGGATTCCCGCCCGAACGGATCGGCATGCACGGCAACAACAAGTCCGTCGCCGAACTCGCGCGGGCGCTGGACGCCGGTGTGGACCGGATCGTGATCGATTCGCCAATTGAGATCACCCGGCTGGCCGAACTCGCCCGGGAGCGGGGCGTGCGGGCGCGGGTGCTCGTACGCATCACCGTCGGCGTCGAGGCACACACCCACGAGTACATCGCTACCGCCCACGAGGACCAGAAGTTCGGTTTCTCCCTCGCCGGCGGAGCCGCAGCCGACGCGGTTGCCGCGGTTCTGGCCGAGCCGAGTCTCGAACTGCTCGGGTTGCACTCGCACATCGGCTCGCAGATCTTCGACACGTCCGCATTCGAGGTGGCCGCGCGACGCACGCTGGGCCTGCACGCCGCGATCCGCGCCGAACACGGCATTGAATTACCCGAGCTTGATCTCGGCGGTGGTTACGGCATCGCGTACACCACGAAGGATGACCCGATGCCGCCGCCCGAACTAGCCGCCAGCATGGCCGAGATCGTCGAACACGAGTGCCGGGGTTACGGCGTCGCGGTGCCGCGGATCAGTGTCGAGCCGGGCCGCGCGATCGCCGGACCGGCCGGGTTCACCCTCTACGAAGTAGGAACAGTCAAGGAAGTCGAGCTGGACGCCGGTGCGTCGCGCATCTATGTCGCAGTCGACGGCGGGATGAGCGACAACATCCGCACCGCGCTCTACGACGCCGACTTCTCGTGCACGCTGGCGTCTCGCCGCTCGGACGCACCGCCGGTGCTGGCCCGGGTCGTCGGCAAGCACTGCGAAAGTGGCGACATCCTGGTCAAGGACGAGTTCTTGCCGGCGGACGTGCGTCCCGGTGATCTCATCGCTGTGCCGGCGACGGGCGCGTACTGCCGGAGCTTGGCCAACACGTACAACCACGTGCCGCGCCCTCCGGTCATTGCGGTGGCGGACGGCAAGGCCCGGGTCGTCGTGCGCCGCGAGACCGAGGACGACCTGCTCCGCCTGGACGTCGGCTGAATGGCGTCGGCGCCCACGCGTGTCACTTGTCGGGCCGGACAGTTGCCCCACCAGGCCGTAAGACCCGACCGGCCCGGACACATCGAAGGGGCGAGAGAATCTGCGCCGGACACGGCCGTTCCTGAGACGGACGTCTCGGGATACGGACCCGATGCCCGAGATATTTCGGCCGTGACCGACACTTGGGCGTGGTAAACCGTGTCGGGGAGGGGTCGATGAGCACGCTTCGGGTCGCGTTGCTGGGCTGCGGAAACGTGGGTACCGAAGTCGCCCGGCTGATGACCGAACACGCCGCCGACCTCGAGGCCCGGGCCGGCGCTCGGCTGGAACTCGCCGGGATCGCCGTCCGCCGGCCGAATCGCGACCGCACGGCCACGGGGGTGCCGCCCGAGCTGTTCACGACCGACGCGCTCGGCCTCGCGACGCGGGACGACGTCGACATCGTCATCGAACTGATCGGCGGGATCGAGCCTTCGCGTGGACTGATCCTGGCCGCGATGGAGCACGGCGCGTCCGTGGTCACGGGCAACAAAGCGCTGCTGGCAGAGGACGGCGCGACGTTGCACAACGCGGCTGAGAAGTACGGCGTTGACCTCTACTACGAAGCCGCCGTCGCCGGCGCGATCCCACTTCTGCGCCCGCTCCGCGAGTCGCTGGCCGGCGACCGTATCCGGCGCGTCCTGGGCATCGTCAACGGCACCACCAACTACATCCTGGACCGGATGGACCGGGTCGGGAGCAGCTACGCGGAGGCGCTCGAAGAGGCCCAAGCCCTCGGATATGCAGAAGCCGATCCGACCGCCGACATCGAGGGTTACGACGCGGCCGCCAAGGCGGCGATCCTGGCTGGCATCGCCTTCCATACGTCGGTGACCAGCGCGGACGTCCACCGTGAGGGCATCGCCGACGTCACCGCGGCCGATGTCGCCAGCGCACGCGAGATGGGCGCGGTGGTCAAGCTGCTGGCCATCTGCGAGCTGTCCGCGGACGGCCGCTCGGTGGGCGCGCGGGTCCACCCGGCGATGCTGCCGCGCGCTCATCCGCTGGCGAGCGTGCGCGGCGCCTTCAACGCGGTCTTCGTCGAAAGCGACGCCGCGGGCCAGGTCATGTTCTACGGCCCGGGCGCGGGAGGCACGCCCACCGCCAGCGCGGTCCTGGGTGACGTCGTGACCGTCGCTCGCAACAAGCTGGCCGGCTCGCTGGGGCCAGGAGCGTCGTCGTACTCCGACCGGCCGGTACGCCCGATGGGCGACACGCTCACCCGGTATCACATCAGCCTGGACGTGGATGACCGGCCAGGTGTGCTCGCGGCCGTCGCGACGGTGTTCGCCGAGCACGCCGTGTCGATAGAGACGGTCCGCCAGCGCGTCCACGGCCCCGACGACGCGGAGCTTGTGGTCGTGACACACATCGCGCCAGACCGTGCGCTAGCCGCAACGGTGGCCCAGTTGCGCGAGCTGGATGCCGTGCGTGATGTGCTGTCCGTGATGCGTGTCGAAGGGGAATAGACCGATGGCCCACCTGTGGCGAGGCGTGATCGAGGAGTACCGGGACCGGTTGCCGGTAACCGCGCGGACGCCCGTGGTCACGCTCCGGGAGGGTGGGACGCCACTGGTTCCGGGCCGCTGGCTGTCCGAGCTGACCGGGTGTGACGTACACCTGAAGGTCGAAGGGTCCAACCCGACCGGTTCGTTCAAGGACCGGGGCATGACGGTCGCCATCTCCAAGGCACTCGAAGAAGGCGTCAAGGCGGTCGTCTGCGCGTCGACGGGAAACACCAGCGCCTCGATGGCGGCTTATGCCGTGCGTGCCGGTCTGACACCGGTCGTTCTGATTCCCAACGGCAAGATCGCCGGCCCCAAGCTGGCGCAGGCCGTCGTCCACGGCGGGGTCATCGCAGCGGTCGACGGCAACTTTGACGACTGCCTCCGGTTGGCGCGGGAGCTTGCCGACGCCTACCCGGTCGGGTTGGTCAACTCACTTAATCCCCACCGGATCGCCGGGCAGAAGACAGCCGCCTTCGAGGTCGTCGACGACCTCGGCGATGCGCCGGACGTCCACGTGCTGCCGGTCGGCAATGCCGGCAACATCACGGCGTACTGGATGGGCTACCGCGAGTACGCCGCCAGTGGCCCGGCCACCCGGCGGCCGATGATGTGGGGGTTCCAGGCCGAAGGCGCGGCGCCGATCGTCCGGGGTGAGCCGGTCGCCAACCCGGAGACCGTGGCCAGTGCGATTCGGATCGGCAATCCGGCGTCGTGGCAGCTCGCCGAGCAGGCGCGGGACGACTCGAAGGGCCTGATCGAAGCGGTTTCCGACGAACAGATCCTGGCGGCGCAGCAGGAGTTGTCCGGCCGCGAAGGGTTGTTCGTCGAACCGGCGTCGGCGGCCGGTGTTGCCGGGCTGCTCAAGCTCGCTGAGGCCGGGCGGGTCGAACGCGGGCTGCAGATCGTCATCACCGTCACCGGGCACGGGCTCAAGGACGTCGACACCGCCAGCGCCCACTACGGCGAGATCCGGCCCTACATCATCCCGGCCGATGTGTCCGCGGCGGCCGAGGTCCTCGGCCTGAAATGAGCCGCCTCATTCGGGTCTCCGTCCCGGCGACCAGCGCCAACCTCGGCCCGGGTTTCGATGCGCTCGGGCTCGCGCTTGGTTTGCACGACGTCGTCGATGCCGAACTGACCGGCGATGAGCTGCAGGTACAGGTGAACGGCGCCGGGGCGGGTGAGGTGCCGCTGGACGGTGATCATCTCGTCGTACGGGCCATGCGGGCGACCTTGGCGTCGCTGGGCGTCGAGGCGCCCGGGCTGCGTCTTCGGTGCACAAATGAGATACCGCACGGCCGGGGCCTCGGGTCGTCGGCTGCGGCGATCGTAGCGGGCGTGCTCGCGGCGCGAGCACTCGCCGGAGCGCCGGCCGAGCCGGATGCCGCACTGGCACTCGCCGCGGGGCTCGAGGGGCACCCGGACAACGTCGCCCCGTGCCTGCTCGGCGGGCTGACCGTGGCCTGGAACTCCATTGGGCGAGCACGAGCCGTCTCCCTGGACGTTCACCCGGAGGTACGTCCGGTGGTGTTCGTCCCGTCGGCATCGCTGTCGACCGAGGCGGCCCGCGGTCTGCTGCCGGTGTCCGTTCCCCATGCGGCGGCAGCCCGCAATGCCGGCCGGGCGGCTCTGCTCGTCCACGCTCTGACCCGGCGGCCGGATCTACTGCTCGACGCCACTGAAGACGAGTTGCACCAGCCGTACCGCGCGCCTGCGATGCCCGAGACACTCAATCTGATGACCGAACTCCGCGGGCGCGGGATCGCCGCAGTCGTGTCCGGCGCGGGGCCGTCGGTCATTGCTCTTACCACCGCTGGTCAAGACTGTGGCGATGCTCCCGGGTGGGACGTACTTGCCTTGCCGGTGGATCGGCGTGGCGCCGTCGTAACGGGGCGGACGGGGACCGATGGTCACGACACGGTCGTGCATGGGCACCGGGGTTAGTTGGACCTGAGCGGACCCGTGCTAGACTCGCTACTGCACCGACGCCCTCTGGGTTGGTCGCTTGTCCCATGCAGCGGGTTTACCGCATAAGCCATGGATTCCTTGGTCTCGCCGAGTTCGGCTTGCCGTACCCGGCGGGCGAGCCAGCCCTTTTGTGCCAGGTGCATCCCAAATCCGAGGGTCTGACCCTCGGGGTGATTCATGCGCCGGCTTTCTCACCGGTGCCGGTCCAGGGGAAGGACCCTGAGTGACTAACACTGATCTCTTCGGAGCCTCCGAGTCCTCGGCACAGCTGCCGAACGGCGAGGCACCCGAGGCCCCGCAGGACAAGCAGCCCACGTCGGGTCGGCGTCGCCGTGCTCCCGGACTCAACGGCATGGTGCTTGCTGAGCTGCAGCAGCTTGCCAGCAGCCTGGGCATTACGGGCACCGGCCGGATGCGCAAGGGCCAGCTGATCGAAGCCATCAAAGCTGCCCAGGGCGGCGGCCAGAGCGAAGCTAGCGACGGTACGGCCAGCCGTGCGGGTTCACTGTCGCGCCAGCCCGACCAGCAGCCGCTTGAGCCGGTAGCTGTGGCGGCCGAGCGTGAGCAGCGGGCCCCTGTAGTGACGGCCGCGGCCAGCAATGCTGGGTCGGAGTCCGGCGGTGAGCCGTCGCCGCGTGCTGGTCAGGCTCGCGGTGACCGGTCGGCTGAGCGAAGCGCCGGCAGCGAGCGCGGCGAGCGCCGCGGCAGCGACGGCCAGGGCGGTCCTGCTGACGGGCAGGGCGGTGCCCCGCAGCGCGGCGACCGAGGTGACCAGCAGGATGCCGGTGAGCGCCATGACGGCGACGGTGACCGGCAGGGTGCCCGCAACCAGCACGACCGGCGCGACGACGATGACGACCGTCGTGGCGGCAACCGGCGGCGGCGCCGGGATCGGCGTAGTGGTCAGCGCCGTAGCGGTCCTAGTTCGGGTCGGGGCGAGCGATACGAGGAACCGCAGATTTCCGAGGACGACGTCCTCATCCCCGTTGCCGGCATCCTCGACATCCTCGACAACTACGCGTTCGTGCGCACGTCCGGTTACCTGCCCGGTCCGAACGACGTGTACGTGTCGCTGGCGATGGTTCGCCGCTACGCGCTGCGTAAGGGCGATGCCATCACCGGCGCGGTTCGCCAGCCACGGGAAGGCGAGAAGCAGCAGAAGTTCAATGCGCTGGTGCGTGTGGACACCGTCAACGGGGCCGACCCGGAGACGGCTAAGCACCGTCCGGACTTCGCCAAGCTCACGCCGCTGTACCCACAGGACCGGCTGCGCCTCGAGACCGACGCGAACAACCTGAGTACCCGGGTCATCGACCTCGTCGCGCCGATCGGCAAGGGGCAGCGCGCACTGATCGTCTCGCCGTCGAAGGCCGGTAAGACGCTCATAATGCAAGCGATCGCCAACGCGATCACGGCCAACAACCCGGAGACCCACCTGATGGTGGTGCTCGTCGACGAGCGGCCGGAGGAGGTCACCGACTTCCAGCGCGCGGTCAAGGGTGAGGTCATCGCGTCCACGTTCGACCGTCCCGCCGACGACCACACCACGATCGCCGAGCTGTCCATCGAACGGGCCAAGCGACTGGTGGAGCTCGGCCATGATGTGGTGATCCTGCTTGACGGCATCACCCGGCTGGGGCGCGCATATAACCTCGCAGCGCCGGCCAGCGGCCGGATCATGTCCGGTGGTGTCGACTCGTCGGCGCTCTACCCGCCGAAGAAGTTCTTCGGTGCTGCGCGCAACATCGAGCACGGTGGCTCCCTGACCATCCTGGCCACGGCGCTGGTCGAGACCGGTTCACGGATGGATGAGGTGATCTTCGAGGAGTTCAAGGGCACCGGTAACGCCGAGATCCGGCTGCGCCGCGACCTGGCCGACAAGCGGCTGTTCCCGGCGATCGACGTGGACGCCTCGAGTACCCGCCGCGAGGAGATCCTCGTCTCGCGCGAGGAGCTGGCCGTCATGTGGCAGCTGCGCCGCGTACTGTCGGCGCTCGACCCACAGCAGGCGATCGAGTTGCTGATGGACCGGCTGAAGAAGACCAAGAGCAACATCGAATTCCTCCGCCAGGTCCAGCAGACGACCCCGACCATTGGCGGCAAGGAAGAGGACTGACGCTCGGCTGATCATGCTCCGGCCCACAGCTCTTCCTGCTGCTGTGCCGCCCGGGCATGGTTTGGCCCAGCGGCCAGATGCCTGGAATAATCGGCAGGCAGTCCCGGTTCCCCGGACGGTCCCGGTTCACGGTCATGCACACCCGCACGACCGACCCGGCGGCCCTAGAACTCGATGGAGTATTTCGCATGAAGCCTGACATTCACCCCGCGTACGTGGAGACCACGGTCACCTGTACGTGCGGCAACACGTTCACCACGCGCAGCACGGCGCAGAATGGCATCATTCACGCCGACGTCTGCTCGAACTGCCACCCGTTCTACACGGGCAAGCAGAAGATTCTCGACACCGGTGGCCGGGTGGCTCGGTTCGAGTCGCGCTACGGCAAGAAGAAGGCCGGAGCCAAGTAGCTGTCTTACCGAGGGGTCGGACGCGGCGTGTTGTCGCCCGTCCGGCCCCTCGCGGGTTCTGCGGCCCTGCGCCGGCGCTCCCGGGCCCGGCGTGACGTGATCATTTGGAGGTTGGATGTTCGAGCGCGTACCGGACCTCGTGGCCGAGCACGCTGAGCTCGAGCGTCGCCTGGCCGATCCCGCCATCCACGCCGACCCGGCCCGGGCCCGCAAGCTGGGCCGCCGGTACGCCGAACTCGGCCCGATCGTGCGGGCCTACGACGAGTGGCGCCGAGCCGGCGAGGACCGCGATGCCGCGCTCGAACTCGCTGCGGAGGATGCCGCCTTCGCCGCCGAGGCCGAACAACTCGCAACCCGGCAGTCTGAGCTGGCGGCCGAATTACAGACACGGCTGTCACCGCGTGATCCCAACGACGATCGCGACGTGATCCTGGAGATCAAGGCCGGGGCCGGCGGGGAGGAGTCGGCCTTGTTCGCAGGGGACCTGCTGCGGATGTATCTGCGGTATGCCGAGCGCACCGGCTGGAAGGCCGAGATCCTCGACGCCGAGGAGTCTGATCTCGGCGGTTACAAAGACGTCGCCGTTGCGATCAAGGCTCGGGGCGCCGCCGAACCCGGCACGGCGCCGTACGCGCGGCTCAAGTACGAAGGCGGCGTGCACCGGGTACAACGTGTTCCTGTCACCGAAAGCCAGGGCCGCATCCATACCTCCGCGGCCGGCGTGCTGGTCTTGCCCGAAGTCGAAGAAGAGACCGAAGTCGAGATCAACCCGAACGACCTGCGCATCGACGTGTTCCGGTCCTCCGGGCCCGGCGGGCAGAGCGTGAACACCACCGACTCGGCGGTGCGCATCACCCACCTGCCGACCGGCATCGTGGTGTCCTGCCAGAACGAGAAGTCGCAGTTGCAGAACAAGGAGCAAGCGCTGCGCATCCTGCGCGCCCGCCTGCTCGCGGCTGCTCAGGAAGAGGCCGATGCCGCGGCAGCGGCCGAACGGCGGAGCCAGGTGCGTACGGTGGACCGGTCCGAGCGGATTCGCACCTACAACTATCCCGAGAACCGAATCTCCGATCACCGGGTCGGCTACAAGGCCTACAACCTGGACGTCGTGCTGGAAGGTGAACTCGACGGTGTCATCCAAGCTCTCGTCGACGCCGACGCGGCCGAGAAGATAACGGCCAGTGCCCAGTGACGGGGCGCCGGTCCGGGTGGAACTCCGTCAGCTGATCGCGGCCGCGGCAGACCAGCTGGCCCAAGCCGGTGTTCCGTCCGCCCGCCATGATGCTGAGATCCTGGCCGCCCACCTGCTCGGCGTGAGCCGCAGCCGGTTACTCCTGCAACCGCGGGTGTCTGAACCCTTCCCCGGCGAGTACGCCGCCGCCGTCCGGCGCCGGGCCGGCCGCGAACCGCTTCAGCACATCACCGGAGTCGCGCACTTCCGTCACCTGAGCTTGCGGGTAGGTCCCGGTGTGTTCGTCCCGCGGCCGGAAACCGAGCTCGTGGCCGGAGCGGCGATCGAGGCCGCGCGGAAGGTGGCGTCCGTCGGCCGCAGGCCGATCGTCATTGACCTCTACTCCGGGTCGGGTGCCATCGCCCTGTCCGTGGCCGACGAGGTCTCCTCCGCGGAGGTCCACGCGGTCGAGGCGGACGACGGTGCTGTCGAGTGGCTTCGCCTAAACGCCGAGGGTAGGTCGGTCGTCGTCCACCACTGCGACGTCGACGGCTGCCTGCCCGAGATGGACGGCCAGGTCGACATCGTCGCCGCCAACCCGCCGTATATCCCGACCGGCGCCACCATCCGCGATCCCGAAGTCGCCGCCCACGATCCCGCGGCAGCACTCTGGTCGGGTGCGGACGGGCTGGACGCCATGCGCACCCTCGAGCAGACGGCGGCTCGGCTGCTACGGCCCGGCGGGGTGGTGGTCGCCGAGCACGCCGACGTCCAAGGCGACGCGGCACCGGCGGTCTTCGATGCGACGGGACGCTGGGAGGACATAGCCGATCACCTCGACCTCAACGGCCGCCCCCGCTACCTCACCGCGGTACTCGGTGGGGGTTGAGGGCGGGTAGCATCGCGCGGGTGAGCCGGACGTACGACTGCACCGATCCCGCGCAGCGCAGCCGGGGCATCGCCGCCGCCGTCCGGGCGGTCCGGCGCGGCAAGCTGGTGGTATTGCCCACCGACACGGTCTACGGGGTGGGCTGCGACGCCTTCAATGAGACTGCGGTCAACCTGCTGCTGGCCGCCAAAGGTCGGGGTCCGGATATGCCGGTGCCCGTGCTCGTGGCATCGCCCGGCATGCTGGCCGGCATCTCGGCACAGGCCGGTGGGCTGGTCAAAAAGCTCACCGAAGCGTTCTGGCCGGGCGCGTTGACGATCGTGTGTGAGCAGCAGCCCACCCTGAAATGGAACCTCGGCAACACGACCGGCACGGTGGCCGTCCGGATGCCGCTGCACCCGATCGCCATCGAGCTGATCCGGGAGACCGGCCCGATGGGTGTGAGCAGCGCCAACCGCACGGGTCAGGCACCGGCCCGGTCGGGCCCGCAAGCTCGGGAACAGCTCGGTGACGCGGTTTCTGTCTACCTCGACTCGTTCCCGACCGAAGACGACGTGCCGTCCACGATCGTGGACGTCACGGGCGAGGTGCCGACCGTCCTGCGTGAGGGTGCGATCTCCCTCGACGAGCTGCGCGAGGTCGTCCCGGCGACGGCCGCACCGGCCGCCGCGTCGTAGCCGGCAAGGGGGACTAGAGTCGCCGCGTGCGCGAGTACCTGCTGATCGTGTTCGTCGCCGCGGGCACCACCTACCTGCTCGTCGGCGTCGCGGGCAAGATCGCGCACCTGGTTGGCGCCGTCCCGCCGACCCGTGATCGCGATGTCCACCGCGAGCCGGTGCCGCGCCTTGGCGGGCTGGCCATGCTCGGCGGGTTCGTCGCCGCGTTGCTTGTGGCCAGCGCCCTACCGCACATGGGCCGGGTCTTCGCAGAGTCCAGCGCGCCCCGCGGGATTCTGCTGGCGGCCACCGCCATCTGCCTGGTCGGCGTCGCCGACGACATCTGGAACCTCTCGGCGCTGACGAAGTTGGCCGGCCAGCTGCTGGCCGCAGGGTTGCTCGTGGTGGAAGGAGTCCAGCTGTTCTGGCTGCCGCTGCCGTCCGGCAGCCCGTTCATCCTGGACTCCCTCCAGGGCGCAGTGCTGACTGTCCTGCTGGTGGTCGGGACGGCCAACGCGGTCAACTTCATTGACGGCCTGGACGGGCTGGCCGCAGGCGTCGTGGGCGTTGGTGCCGCCGCGTTCTTCTCCTACGCCTATGTGCTGACCGTCGAGCAGGGCTTCACCAGGCTCACCATGCCGGCACTGGTGACCGCCATCTTGTGCGGCATCTGCCTGGGATTCCTCCCGCACAACGTGCATCCGGCGCGGATCTTTATGGGCGACTCCGGTGCCCTGCTGCTGGGTTTACTGCTCGCGGCCGGGACGATCACGCTGACCGGCCAGTTCTCCTCCCCGGACGTGCAGGACGACGGCGGGACGTTCCTGCTGGCGCTGCTACCACTGGTGATCCCGGTGGCGGTCATCGCGTTGCCGTTCACGGACCTCGTGCTTGCGGTCTGGCGGCGCACCGGCGCGGGGCGGTCGCCGTTCTCGCCGGACAAGCAGCATCTGCACCATCGCTTGCTGGAGATCGGGCATTCGCACCGTCGGGCCGTCGCGATCATGTGGGTGTGGGCCGCCCTTATCGGCTTCGGTATCGTGCTCGCGGCCCTGGTCGGCAAGTGGCAGATCTACCTTGTGGTGACCCTCGCCCTGGTCGCGACCGTCCTGATCACAATGGGACGACCGGTCCCTCTTCTGCGACACTCGAGGCGATGACCACACCCCGCTCGCATGCCATTGCTCGCCGCTGGACGCTCGTGGCGGGGCTGGCCTGCTCGCTCGCCGGCTGGGCCGCCGCAGGCACCGAAGGGCTGGCCGGCGGGCTGGTCGCGACCGCGATCGTCGTGGCGTTCCTGACCAGCGGGTTGATCCCCATCTGGGTGACCCAGGGGCCGCAGGTCAGTGCCGGGCTCGGGTTGGCTGTGCTGTTGCTCACATACACCCTGCGGCTGGCCCTGGCATTGATGGCGTTGGTCCTGATCAGCCGGGCCGGTTTCGCGGACGCGCGGTGGCTCGGGGTTACGGTCGTCGCCTGCGCGCTGTGCTGGTCCGCGGTGCACGTAGCGCACTCGGTACGCGCGTCCCGGCGGGAGCCCACCGTCGTCCCCGAATCGTCCGTATCGCACTCGGACGAGGCCAGCACGTGAGGTGAATCCGCAGGTCATCGGCTACTTTGTGACCGCGTTGTCGCCACTGGGCGAGCCAGTACACTGTTTCGCGCCATGAGCAATGACCCGTCCGACGAGGCCCGCCGCGAGCAGAACGCCGCGTGGCATGCGGTCAGCCTCATCATGGCCGGCGTGCTGTTTTGGGGTGGATTGGGGTGGCTGGCCGCCCGCTGGCTGGACAATCAGATCTTCCTGCCGGCCGGGTTGCTGCTGGGGATGGGTGCTGCACTGTACCTGGTCTGGGTCCGATACGGTAGAGCCTGACTTGAGCCGCTTCTGCTTGGTCAGCAATCGTGAGGAAGGACACCGTTGAGCACGAGCATGCCCTTCGTCCTCGCCGCCGGGGAGACTGAGGAGTTCGAAGCTCCAGGCCCGGCCGACTTCGAACTTCCTCCGGTGTTCGAGATCTTCGGGTTCGGCGTCACCAAGCCGATGCTCATCGTGGTCTTCGCGACACTGCTGATCGGCCTCGGCCTCTACGTCGCGGCTCGCCGGGCCACTCTCGTCCCCGGCAAAGGCCAGTTTTTCGTCGAGGGACTGCACGGGTTCATCCGCAACAGCATGGTCCCGGACACCATCGGCCGGGAGGGCGCCAAGTACGTCCCGTACCTGTTCACGGTGTTCGTGTTCCTCGCTGTACTTAACGTCTCGGGAATCATCCCGTTCGTCCAGTTTCCGGCGACGTCCCGGATCGCCTACCCGCTCGTGCTCGCAGTGATCTCCTGGATCATCTTTAACTACATCGGCATGAAGCGGCAGGGCGTGGGCGGCTACTTCAAGAACATGATGTTCCCGCCGGGTGTGCCGAAGGCGATCTACCCGCTGCTCGCGCCGCTGGAGTTCCTATCCACGGTCATCATCCGGCCAGTCACGCTCACCCTGCGTCTCACGTTCAACATGTTCGCCGGGCACCTGGTGTTGCTGCTCACCATCCTCGGTGGCGAGTTCCTGCTGCTGCACACCCAGGGCATCGTCGGCATCACCGCCGGTAGCGTATCCCTGCTGTTCGGCATCGTGCTGACCCTCTTCGAGGGGTTCATCCAGCTGCTGCAGGCATATGTGTTCACGCTGCTCTCCGCCATCTACATCGGCGGGGCGCTGACCCACGAGCACTGACCGACTCAGCGCTCGTGACACCCAACCCACGAAAGGAAAAGTGATGGAAGGCTCGCTCAACATGGTCGGCTACGGCCTCGCGGCGATCGGCCCGGGCGTCGGTATTGGCCTGATCTTCGCCGCCTACATCAGCGGCGTGGCCCGCCAGCCGGAGGCCCGCAGCGTCCTGCAGGGCATCGCCATCCTGGGCTTCGCGCTCGCCGAGGCGCTGGCGGTCATCGGTATCGGCCTCGCCTTCGCGCTCTAACTCCATTTCAGTAGGGAAACAAATCATGGTGACGTTGATCGACGTCCCGCTCGCCGCGGAAGAACCGAACCCGCTGCTGCCGCACACCGGCGAGATCATCATCGGCTTGGTGGCCTTCGGGGTGCTGTTCTACTTCCTGCGCAAGTTCGTCCTGCCTGTCTTCGAGCGGACGTACGCCGAGCGCGCGGCCGCGATCGAGGGCGGCATCAAGCAGGCCGAAAAGGCGCAGGCCGAGGCGCAGCGCACGCTCGAGGAGTACCGGGCCCAGCTCGCCGACGCCCGCGAGGAGGCCGCCCGGATCCG
Source organism: Jiangellaceae bacterium (assembly GCA_036374175.1). GTDB lineage: Bacteria > Actinomycetota > Actinomycetes > Jiangellales > Jiangellaceae > JASLBX01. Next base: position 146,221 of record DASUUH010000046.1, read on the forward strand.
GGCCGACGCGCAGCGCCAAGGCGCCGAGATCGTGGCGCAGATGCGAGCAGAAGCCGAGGAGCAGGCCGAGCGAATCATCGCCCGGGCCAATGCCCAGATGGCCTCCGAGCGGGAGCAGGTCGTGCGGTCGTTGCGGGCTGAGGTCGGCACGATAGCCACCGAGCTGGCCGGCCGCGTCGTCGGCGAGTCGCTCGAGGACGATGCACGGGCACAGCGAGTCGTTGAGCGCTTCCTCGCCGACCTCGAATCGGCGAACGGTGCCGCCGCGTCGACGGCCGCTAGCCAGGACGGCGGGTCCTGATGGCGCTGGTGGATCGGCTAGCGAACGCCGTCGGGCAGTCGCCCGAGCGGGCCGCCGCGGCCGGTGACGCCCTTATTGCGGTGGCCGGCTTCCTGGCGACCCGGGCGTCGTTGCGGCGAGCGCTGACCGACGCCGGCCGGTCAGCCGAGAGCCGGCAGGGTTTGGCCCGTCAGCTGTTCGACGGCAAGATCGACGATGCCGCCGTCGATGTGCTCGGTGACGCCGTTCGTTCCAGGTGGTCCCGGACGGGAGAGTTGATCTCCACCCTCATCGAGCTCGGCGTGCAGGCGCACCTGCTCTCCGCTGAGTTCCGCGGCAAACTCGACGTCGTCGAGGAGCAGCTCTTCCGGTTCGGCCAGACAGTCCGGGGGGAGCCGGCACTTCGGTCAGCCCTGCTCGACCGGTCGGCGCCGGACGAGTCGCGCCGGCAACTCGTGCGCACCCTGCTCGAGGGCAAGGCCGAGCCAGAGGTCATCCGGCTGGTCGAGTACGCCGTGCTCGAGCGGCCTACGGGCAGGCTGGAGAAGGAACTGGACCGCATCACCGAGCTGGCGGCCGCCCGGCGACAGCGCAAGGTCGCCGTGGCCCGCGTTGCCGCACCGCTGACCGACGAGCACCGCGAACGTCTACAGCGGGCTTTGTCGGCCCAGGCCGGCACGGACGTCCAGCTCAACATCGTCGTCGAGCCTGGTTTGGTCGGCGGCATCAAGGTGGAGATCGGCGACGAGGTCGTCGACGGCACCGTCATTGGCCGTCTCGAGGATGCTCGCCGGCAGCTGGCCGCGAGCCGCTAAGCGTGAACACCCAACCCAACGAGAACCAGGAGCAACGATGACGGAGCTTTCGATCCGTCCCGAGGAGATCCGTGACGCGCTGGACACCTTCGTCCAGTCGTACCAGCCCTCGGCGACGGCACGAGAAGAGGTCGGCACCGTGGTCGAGGCCGGAGACGGCATCGCCCGGGTTGAAGGGCTGCCCTCGGCGATGGCCAACGAGCTGCTGGAGTTCGAGGACGGCACCCTCGGCATGGCGCTGAACCTCGACGTTCGCGAGGTCGGTGTCGTCGTGCTCGGCGAGTACGCCGGCATCGAGGAGGGGCAGACCGTCCGGCGCACCGGCGAGATCCTGTCCGTTCCGGTCGGCGACAACTTCCTTGGCCGGACGATTGACCCGCGAGGCAACCCGCTGGACGGACTCGGCGATATCGAGGCGGAGACCCGGCGCGCGCTCGAGCTGCAGGCGCCATCCGTGATTCAGCGCCAGAGCGTCTCCGAGCCGCTACAGACGGGCATCAAGGCGATCGACTCGATGACGCCGATCGGCCGCGGTCAGCGCCAGCTGATCATCGGTGACCGGCAGACCGGCAAGACCACGATCGCCGTCGACACGATCCTCAACCAGCTCGGCAACTGGAAGTCCGGCGACAAGACCAAGCAGGTGCGCTGCATCTACGTCGCGACCGGCCAGAAGGGCTCGACGATCGCCGGCGTCCGGCAGCAACTGGACGAGGCCGGCGCGCTCGAGTACACGACCATCGTGGCGGCGCCCGCGTCCGACCCGGCCGGGTTCAAGTACATCGCCCCGTACACCGGCTCGGCGCTCGGCCAGCACTGGATGTACCAGGGTTACCACGTACTGATCGTGTTCGACGACCTGACCAAGCAGGCCGAGGCCTACCGCACGGTCTCGCTGCTGCTGCGCCGTCCGCCGGGCCGCGAGGCGTTCCCCGGCGACGTGTTCTACCTGCACTCGCGGCTGCTCGAGCGTTGCGCGAAGCTGTCCGACGAGCTCGGTGGTGGCTCGATGACCGGCCTGCCGATCATCGAGACCAAGGCCAACGACATTTCGGCCTACATTCCGACCAACGTCATCTCGATCACCGACGGGCAGTGCTTCCTGGAGACCGACCTGTTCAACTCGGGCATCCGCCCGGCCATCAACGTCGGCGTCTCGGTGTCGCGAGTCGGTGGGGCCGCGCAGATCAAGGCGATGAAGGACGTGTCGGGGACGCTGCGCCTGGATCTGGCGCAGTACAACGAGTTGGCGGCGTTCGCGGCCTTCGCCTCGGACCTGGACCCGGCCAGCCGAGCGCAGCTGGACCGCGGTGTGCGCATGGTGGAACTGCTCAAGCAGCCGCAGTCCTCGCCGATGCCGGTCGCGCAGCAGGTCGTCTCGATCTGGTCCGGTACCACCGGGCAGCTGGACGAGGTACCGATCGAAGACGTTCGCCGGTTCGAGGCCGAGTTCCTCGACTTCATGCGCCGCGAGCATCAGGACGTGGTCGACACGATCGCCAAGTCCGGCAAGCTGTCCGACGAGTCCGAGGCCGCGCTCAAGGAGGCCGTCGGTGCCTTCAAGGGCCAGTTCGTCACGGCAGCCGGCCACCCGCTGGTCAAGGACGAGCCGGTCAGGCCGATGGATGAGGACGCGGAAGAGGAGACGGCCATCCGGATCCACAAGCCTTCGCAGGACGAAATCCGCGAGAAGGCCCGCCCGGACGCCGGAGAGTGACCGTGCCGACATCGCCAGTCAGGACCACGGAGAGGGGGCCGCATGGGCGCGCAACTGCGTGAGCTGCGCCGCCGGATCCGCTCCGTCGAATCCACCAAGAAGATCACTCGGGCCCAGGAGCTGATCGCCGCGTCCCGGATCATCAAGGCACAGCAGCGGGCTGAGGCCGCGCGACCGTACACCCAGACCCTGATCCGAGCGCTGGAGGCGGCCGCGGCCAAGTCGCGGCTGGACAACCCGCTGATCGAGAGCGCCGGGGAGCCGCGCCGGTCGGCGGTGCTGATCGTCACCTCGGACCGGGGCTTCGCCGGTGCGTATACCTCGAATGTGATCCGCCAGGCCGAGGCGCTGACCGGCCTGCTCGGTGAGCAGGGTCAGGAGGTCGTCCCGTACGTCGTCGGCAACAAGGGCGCCATCTGGCATCGGTTCCGCGAGCGTGAGATGGGCGGTGAGTACACCGGGTTCTCCGGCACACCCGGCTACGCCGATGCCCGGCAGATCGCCGATGACCTGTTGACCGCGATGGACACCCCGACCGACGAAGGTGGGGTCGACGAGATCCACGTGGTGTGGACGCACTTCGTGAACATGGTGCGCCAGGAGGTTCGAGCCAGGCGGCTGTTCCCGATTGTGGTCGAGTACGTCCCCGAACCAGTACACGAGGTCGAGACCGCGGGGGGTGCCGAAGGGACCGGAACGTCCGCTCCGTCGCGAGCGGAGGCTCCGGAATCGGCCGAAGGCCCAGTGCCGCTCTACGAGTTCGAGCCCTCGGCCGAAGAAGTGCTGGACGCCTTGCTGCCGCAGTACGCCGGTAACCTCGTGTATACGACGTTGCTCGACGCCGCGGCGGCGGAGTGGGCGGCCAGGCGGCGCGCGATGAAGTCGGCGACCGACAACGCCGGTGAACTGCAGGAGACCCTGACCCGGGAGTCCAACCAGGCCCGACAGGCAGAGATCACCCAGGAGATCAGCGAGATCGTCGGCGGCGCCAA
>DASUUH010000047.1:0-61352 GCA_036374175.1 Jiangellaceae bacterium
TTCGATGCTGGTTTGGAAGGAGGTGCAGTTCTCGCAGATCGATTCGAAGGCGCAGTCCAGTTCGGCCGGTCGGGTGCAGTAGCCGTTGCCGAGGAGGCGGTGGTGTTCGCGGCGTAGCCTGGCCATCTCGGGTCCGATCGCGTCGGCGGGCAGCGCCTGGGGTTGTCCGTAGAGGGCTTCGACTTTCGGGTGACGGTGTGTCGGTCCAGCGGGCCGCCGTTCTCTCGGGGTAGCAGCAGCCGATGGCTGGCCGGCACGTGGCGGGTGCGGTAGTCGGGTGATCCGGACCTCGGCCGCACTGGCGGCGCGCAGCGGGCCTCACAGTGCGGGGCACTTAGCCGAGCGCAGACAGGTCGAGCCGGGCCAAGCGCTCGCGGCCAGCCAAGACGTCGAGCCGTGTGATCAAGCCGTTGTTCACGATGAACGCCAGCAGCGCCAAGGGCGCGGCACCCTCCGGGAGCACGAGCAGGCCGGGTGCGCCGTTGACCAGGACCGGCCGGGCGAACCTGGCCAGCGGCCGGAACGACAGCGCCTGGCGGGCCGCGGCCGGGGCACCGCTCACCCGCAGGGGCCCGCCGGGGCGGAGGGAGTCGGCATCGGCGATGATCTCGACGTCGGGGTGGAGCACTGCAACCAGGGCGTCGAAATCACCGTCCTGCGTCGCGGCACGAAAGGCATCCACTACCTCCCGCTGGCGTTGCAGGTCAGCGGGAGGCGGCGTGGCGCCGCGAACACGCCGCCGTGCCCGGCTGGCCAGCATCTTCGCCGCGTCCGCGGATCTATCTAGCATTGGCCCGACCTCGGCGAATGGCACCCCGAACAGGTCATGCAGCACGAACGAGAGCCGCTCCGCTGGCGTGAGCGTCTCGAGCACCACCATGAGCGCGAGACCGACCGAGTCGGCGAGCAGGGCTTCCTGCTCCGGATCCATCCCGCCGGCCGGGCTCACGACCGGCTCAGGCCAGGCCGCGACGGCATCACCCATGGGGGTCTCGCGGCGCGAGTGGCGGGTGCGCAGCATGTCCAGCGCGACGCGGCCGACGACGGTGGTCAGCCACGCCGCGAGGTTGTTTACCTTGGCATGGTCTGAGCGGGTGAGCCGCAGCCACGCCTCCTGGACCGCATCGTCGGCCTCGGCGAATGAGCCCAGCATCCGATAGGCGACGGCGCGCAGGCGCGGTCGCAGTCGTTCGAACTCGAGGGCCAGCTGATCGCTCACAGTTACCTTCCCCGGTCGTCGTCCGTCAATACATCGACGGATCGACACACCTTGACGTAACGGAAGGACACCATCATGAAGCTCACGGTGTTCGGTGCCAGCGGACGGATCGGCGGCGAAATCGTGCGGCAGGGCGCTGCCGCCGGCCACGATATGACGGCGGTGGTCCGCCGGGGCAGCGCGGTGGCCGGCCTACCCGGGGACGCGCGGTTGGTGGAGGTGGACGGGATCGGCGACCCCGATGTGCTCGCTCCCGCTGTTGCCGGCAGGGATGCGGTGCTGTCCGGACTGGGCCCTCGAGCGCGCCGGGACGCCGGGGTTACGGCGCCGATGACCAGGTGCCTGCTCGGCGCGATGGAGCGGGCCGACGTACGCCGCATCCTGGTGGTCAGCGCGGCGCCGGTGGCAGCTCCGCACCCGGACGACTCGTTCGTCACCAGGCGTGTGATGTGGCCGCTGCTCAGCACGATCCTGCGACCGGTGTATGCCGACCTGCGCGAAGCGGAGGATGAACTCGAACGCAGCGGCACGGAGTGGACGGCGGTCCGGCCGCCTCGACTAGTGAACCGGAAGGTCACGGGCCGCTACCGCACCGCGATCGGCCAGAACCCCCCGCGCGCCGGCACGATCAGCCGGGCCGACGTTGCCCATGCCATGCTCGCGATGATCAACGATCCCGCGACGTACCGGCGCGCCGTCGGCGTGGCCTGGTGAAGGCCTCACGCACGACAGTGTGCTACGCAACTCGATCAGCATCTCGGCGCTGCGTCCTGCCGACCGCACCGCAGATCCGAACCTGGTGCCGAGCGGCATCATCGCAAGGGTGAGACTTGACCCTCTGGTTTCGAGGGTCGCCACCCCGTACGAGGCCTACCATGCGATGTGCGGGCTTCGAGAGGTCGCTCCAACGAAGCCGCTGGAACGGCTGGCCCGATCGGACCGGAGGCTAAAGGCCACACGAGGAGGTCACATGGGTGGGCGCCCCGCAAGCGCGACAACGCTGGCCGGCGTGGTGGCTGTCGAAGGCGCGGTCATGGTGGCCGTTGGAGCGGTGGCTTGGTTCCTTGCGAGACGAGAACTGGCGAACGCGCGCATCAGTGTCGAGAAGGACGCCGACGTCCTTGCCGGGCGGGAAGTCACCGGTCCCTTTTCGGCCTACGCGGAGGCCCGGGTGATCGACGAGCACACACTCGCCGCAACGGGCGGCAAGACGTTCGCAGAGCTTCCGGCCGATGACCCGAACCGCGAGATGGCGAAGGCGGCGTCCTTCATGCGGGCCTCGTTGTTCACGTCCGTCATGGCATTCGGGGTCAGTGCCTTGGCTATTGCATGTGGGATTGCCCTGCTTGGCCTGGCGTTCGCTGTCAGGTCGTTGGCCAAGAGGTAGCCCCGCGCGTCCACGCCGCCGCATCGTTGGCCGTGCAATCCGATCAGGAATCGAGAAGCCCCACGGTGTGCTCGCGCCTAGCCTTTCCAAGGAAAGGCCGGCATGAGGCCGAGCCCCTGAGGGTCGAAAGGAAGCCCGAGAATGTCTGTGAAGAGTGCCAAATCCCAGCCCGACGGCTTCAGCGCAGAGGAGCGTGCCGCGATGAAGGAGCGCGCTGCCGAGTCCCGAGCCGAGGGCAAGAGCGGTGCCAAGAAGGCCGACGGCATGCAGGCCGTCCTCGACAAGATCGCGGAAATGGCACCGCAGGATCGCATGCTCGCCGAGCGCGTGCATATGACGGTCACCGAGACCGCCCCCGAGTTGACGCCGAAGACCTGGTACGGGATGCCTGCCTATGCGAATGCGTACGGCAAGATCGTCATCTTCTTTCAGGACGCGGGCAAGTTCAAATATCGGTACTCGACCCTCGGCTTCCAGGATGCGGCCAACCTCGACGACGGCGACATGTGGCCGACGTCCTACGCGCTACAGCAGTGGAGCCCTGCAGTGGAGGCGAGAATTGTTGAGTTGGTCAAGGCTGCAGTCTCCTGAGCGTTGCCGTGTCAGCCGACAATCCTCGGCGGACTACAGCAGAGCCATCTTGCGAAAGGGGCTCGTGATGCGCACTGTCCGCGTGCGGAAGTCGACCGTGACCGCGTCCGCTTCCGCCCCGATGACGCGACCCATGCCGTACGAGTCGTGATTGACCATGTCGCCGCATTCGAACTGCTGGATGACCGGCTCGGGGTCAGGCTGGAAGGGGCTGCTGGGAAGGTGTCGTCGCCGTGCGCGCAAGGTTGTCATTACTCCCAGTATGCACCTCGGATCGCTAAAGGAAGGGTTCACGCGATCGCGGACGCGCCGAATCACATGGTGCCCTGAACGTGGGGGAGTAGCTCGCCGAGGATCGCGCCGGCCGATTCGAGTTGCTCGTCGGTCAGGTACGGAGCCGGGCCGAACCGCAGATAGGTTCCTCGGCTGTCGGTGAGGACACCGCGCTTGAGAAGAGCAGCCTTGAGGCGCTCCGCGTGTGGGGACGTCAATGCCAGGAAGCCGCCAAAGCCATCAGCGGAGGTGTCGCGATCCCGGGTGATCACCTCGTCGGGCGCGGCCAACGCATCGAAAGCACGGACCAAAACGCCCCGCTGGTGGCGGTAGACCCCGTGCAGGAACTCCGGCGTCAGGCCGTGCTCCTCGAAGAACGCGAACACCCGGGCGGCCCGGTAGTGGCTGGTCGGGTCGTACGTCGATCCGGCGAACCGGGCGCCGCCCTCCGCATAGGCCACGCGATCAGGACGGCCGCCGTCCGCGAGCGCGCCGTACTCCGCGAACCAACCCGTGATCACCGGGCGCATCGATTGCGCGTGTGGCGGCAGCCGCAGGAAGCAATTGCCCTCGCCGAGTTGCAGGTACTTGTACCCACCGCCGACGATCCAGGCCGAGCCGAGCCCAAGGTCGTGGATCGGCATCGGAACGACGCCAAGTTGGTGGTATGCATCGACGAGCAACTCCACGCCGTCCCGGGCGCACGCCAATGCCAACGCATCAAGGCCGGGGACGATACGCGAGGTCTCGAACAGCACCGACGAAGTGAGCACTGCGGCCGTCCGGCTGTCGATCTCACCGGCGAGCCGCTCCGCTAGAGTCTCGACGGGTGAAGCCGGCACGCGCACCACGTCAATGCCTTCTTCGGCGAACCGCCCGAGTTGTCGGCGCAGGGTGTGAAACTCGCCATCGGTGGTGACCAGCTTCCGGCGGCGCCGAACGTTCAAGGCAGACAGGAACCGGATCACAAGCTCGTGGGTGTTCGAACCGAGCGCGATGTCGCCGTCCGGATCGCCGAGCTGGCGGCGGTACCCGGCGCGAACTTCGTCGGCTTTCGCGAAGGCACGATCCCACTTGTCATCGACCGCATCGGCAGCGTCGGTAAGGGCTGCCAATTGGCCCTCCACCGCCACGTCCGGCCAGGCCTGATGAGAGTGCCCGGTGAGCAGCAGCCGCTCGGCTACTCGGAACCGCGAGTAGTGCGGCGCAAGTTTGTTGACCGGCCCGGTCAGGTCGGCGAGCGTGGTCACATCTCGCTCCGGATCTCCCACAGGTCGGGAAACGCGGGCTTGTTCAGCGTGGTGGACAGGTAGCGGGCGCCGGCCGAGCCGCCGGTCCCGGGCTTGCTGCCGATCGTCCGCTCGACCATCTTGACGTGCCGGTACCGCCACTCCTGCAGCCCTTCGTCCACGTCCACGAGGCGTTCGGCCACCTGCGCCGGCTCTCCGTCGTCGCGGTATACGTCCAGCAACACCTTCTGGACGTCCGCGGAGGCTTCGACAGGGGCCGTGACGTCACGTTCGAGCGCGACTGCCGGCAGCCGGTAACCCTGGCGACCCAGGAACCGCAGGAACGAGTCGAACACCGACGGCCGCGACATGGCCGCCGATATGCGCTCACGAGCCGCGCTGCCTTCGGGGTAGTGCTTGAACACGCGCTGCTCGCGCCGCCCGAGAACCGCCTCGAGCTCACGGAACTGCGCCGACTGGAATCCGCTCGCCGCCTCCAGCCGGCCGCGGAAACTGGTGAACTGGCGCGGCGTCATGGTCTCCAGGACGTCGATCTGCGCGACGACGACCTTCAAGATGGTCAGGATCCGCCGCAGGGTGTGCAGGACGTGTGGTGTGTCGCCGTCCTCGAGCCGCTGCTGTAGGTGCCGGAATTCGTGGAGCAGCTGCTTGAACCACAGCTCGTACACCTGGTGGATGACGATGAACAACATCTCGTCGTGTTCGTCGGAGCGAGGCCGCTGTGCCTCGAGCACTTCGTCCAGGGCCAGGTAGGAGCCGTAGGTCAGGGCTGGGTGGTGTTCGTTCATGGCGTGGTCACCTGATTGAAGTATTGCTGCGCAGAGGGTGCCAGCGCAGCGTAGATGTCGTGGAACAGCGCTATCGCGCGCGCCCGGCCGGCCGGTGGGGGGACGAGATTGGCTGGCAGTTCGGGATCCAGGTTCGGGAACTGCCGGAAGGTGTGGACCATCTGGGCGTGAAGCTGCAGCGCCTGCCGGTCGGTGAGCCGCCGGAGTGCGGCCGCATCGAACTGGCCGTACTGTGCGACGAACTCGTCGTACCGGGCCGCGAGCCCGTCGAGATCCCAGACCCGAGCCACCAGCCGGTGCGGGTCGAGCGCCGCGGACGGACGTCCGACGAAGACCGACGCGTAGTCGAGCAGCCCTAGTTCGGTGAGCAGGTTGGCCAGTTCCTTGTCGTGGTCGCGCGGCGCGATCCAGGTGCCGTCCTGGATGGCGCCGAAGCCCAGAAACCGCAGCCTGCGGGTCAGCCGGGACCGATCCAGTCGCCGGTCCTCGGGGACCGTGTGCCACAGGACCGTCCAGACCTCGCCGTCGTCGTGAGCCTGGCCGAGGGAGAAGATTCGATCGTCACCTTCGGCGAGGATGGCCGCCGTGCGAGGTGTGATCGTGTAGTGAACGAGGCGGCCGGCCTTGGCCCGGCGAAGTCTGTCGCGCGCAGTGAGCCTGGTCAGGGCGACCCGGGCGGCCCCGGGCGAGATTCCGAACTCGCCCAGTAGGTTCACCAGCCCGCCCGACCACACCGGGCGCTGCCGCGGCCGCACGTAGGCGCCGAACAAGGTCAGCACCAGCTCCTGGGGCTGCCCCCGGGTGCTCGCGGCCACTTGTGCCATGCGCTCGATCGTATTACACATGACCTAGGTCGCATGTAAGTCATGGGTGTGAGGAGGCATGAGCGGTGCGAGTCGGTATAGGACTGCCGAATGCGATTCCCGGCGTCGATCGTGACCTCTTGCTCGAGTGGGCGCGCCGCGCTGACGCCGGGCCGTTCTCGTCCGTCGCCCTCCTCGACCGGCTCGTCTACGACGCAGTCGAGCCGTTCAGCGCACTGTCGGCCGCTGCGGCGGTCACCGAGCGCGTCCGGCTGGCCACGATGATCGCTATCGGCCCGCTGCGCAACACCGCATTGCTGGCCAAGCAGGTGGCATCGGTAGGCACGCTCGCCGGTGGCGCCCACCGGATCACGCTGGGACTGGCCGTCGGCGCTCGTCACGACGACTACGAGGCCGCAGGTGTCGAGCACGCCGGTCGCGGCGCGCGGCTGTCCGAGCAGCTGGCCTACCTGCGCGGCGGCCGGGGCAAGCAGGTGCATGCCGAATGTGACGGCGTTGAGCTGCTCGTGGGCGGTGCGAGCGGTCCGGCGTTCGCCCGGATGGCCCGGTACGCCGACGGCTACGCGCACGGCGGCGGTCCACCTCGGGCGTTCGCCGCGGCAGCCGTCCGGGCCCGGGCGGCCTGGAACGACCTGGGCCGGGACGGGGACCCGACGCTGTGGGGGCAGGCGTACTTCACCCTCGGCGATGCCGACCGCGGCGCGGCCTACCTGCGCGATTACTACGCGTTCACCGGCGGGTTCGCCGAGCGGATCGCCGCGGGCAACCTCACCTCGGCGCGGGCCGTGAAGGACCTCATCCGCGGGTACGAGGCCGAGGGGTGCGACGAGCTCGTCCTGCTACCCACCGTTGCCGACGTCGACGACATCGACCGGCTGGCCGAGGTGATCGCGTGAAGGTCTCGATCGTCGGCGCCGGCCCGGCCGGGCTGTACCTGGGCATCCTGCTGAAGAAGGCGGACCCGGCGCACGAGGTCGAGATCGTCGAGCGCAACGCGCCGGACGCAACGTTCGGCTGGGGTGTGGTGTTCTCGGGCGAGACGCTGGGCGCGCTGCGCGATGCCGACCTGCCGACCTACATCGAAATCACCGACACCTTCGCCCGCTGGGACACCGTCGACATCCGCTACCGGGGCCGGCTGCTGCGTTCGCGGGGCCACGCCTTCTCCGGGATCGCGCGCCGCCAGCTGCTGGCGATCCTGCAGCGGCGGTGCCAGGAGTTGGGCGTCAAGCTCGAGTTCGGCGTCGAGATCGACGATCCGGAGTCCGTCTCCGGCGACCTGGTCGTCGCGGCGGACGGGGCCAACAGTCTCTTCCGCCGCCACTACGCCGACAGGTTCGGCAGCACGGTCGAGCCGCAAGGGTGCAAGTACGTCTGGTTCGGCACCGAGCTGGTGCTCGATGCGTTCCGGTTCATCTTCACCGAAACCGAGCACGGCTTGTTCCAGGTACACAGCTATCCGTTCGACGAAAGCACGAGCACGTTCATCGTCGAGTGCGCCGAGCCGGTCTGGCGCCGCGCCGGCCTGGACCAGATGAGCGAGAAGGAGAGCCTGGAGTTCTGCCAGCACCTGTTCGCCGAGGATCTCGGGGTTCATCGGCTGCTGTCGAACAAGTCGATCTGGCTGGACTTCTTGCGGGTCAGCAACCGCACCTGGCACCACGGCAACGTCGTGCTGCTGGGCGACGCCGCGCACACCGCACACTTCTCCATCGGGTCTGGTACGAAGCTGGCCATGGAGGACGCGATCGTGCTGGCCAACGCGTGCGTTCGGCACACAGACGTTCGCAAGGCGCTCGTCGACTACGAGCTCGAGCGCCAGCCGGCTGTCGAGCGCGTGCAGCGAGCCGCGGACGAGAGCGCCGGCCACTTCGCGCGGGTTGTGCACTCGACGCATATGGCGCCGCAGCAGTTCGCGGCCAACCTGCTCACCCGCAGCGGGCGGATCAGCCATGCTGGGCTGGCCGTGCGCGATCCTGAGTTCACCCGCGCCCTGGACGCGTGGTTCGCGCGCGACTCGGGTGCTTCGCCGACCGCCCAGTTCGCTCCGCCGCCGTTGTTCGCGCCGCTTCGGCTCGGGAGTACCACGATCGGCAACCGCGTCGTCGTGGCCGGCCGCGGGACGGATCTGGCGGCCGCGGCTCGTACCGGCTCCGGTCTGGTGACGACCGGCATGGTGGCCGTCAGCCCGGACGGTCGCATCTGGCCGGACAGTCCAGTGCTGACCGACGAGTCGTCTATTGCCGAGTGGCGATCGGCTGTCGCTGGCGCTCACGAGGCCGGAGCGCTCGCCATGATCCGCCTCGGGCACGCCGGTCGGCGCGGCGCCACCGAACCCCGGCATCGTGGTGTTGACGTCCCGCTTCGCGCCGGTGGCTGGCCGCTGATCTCCGCGTCGGCCATTCCGTACGGTCCGTACGCGCCGGCGCCGACGGCGATGGACGGCGATGACTTCAGCCGGGTGTTGGACGCGTTTGCCAGCGCGGCGGGTCGGGCTGCCGAGGCCGGGTTCGACGCGCTCGAACTCGATGCCGCCCACGGCTACCTGCTGGCGAGCTTTGTGTCTGCGCTGGCCAACCGGCGCGACGACGAGTACGGCGGGTCGCTGGCGAACCGGCTGCGCTTCCCACTCGAGGTGCTGGCTGCCGTCCGCGACAGGTGGCCGGACGACAAGCTGCTGGCCGTCCGGCTGTCCGTGGCCGACTGGGCCCGCGGTGGAGTCGACGCCGACGACGGCATCGAGGTCGCCCGCGCGATGGCGGCCGGGAGAGCGCAGCTCATCCACGTCGAGGCCGGGCAGACGGTCGCCGGCGGCATGCCCGAATACCGGCGGGGTTACCTGACGACGCTGTCGGATCGGGTGCGCAACGAGGCCCGCGTGCCCACCCTGGTCGGGGGATACCTGACCACGCTCGACGAGGTGAACACTTCCGTCGTGACCGGCCGCGCCGACCTGTGCCTGCTCGACCTCAGCCCGACCGACTCGGTCGAGGAGGTGGCAGTGTGAGCGGACCGCTGTACTTTGCCGAGCTGACCTCTCCTGCTGTGCACGAGCTGCGCAGCGAAGGCCCTCCCACCGTCCTACTGCTGCCGGTCGGGGCCACCGAGCCACACGGCCCGCACCTACCGCTGTCGACCGATTCGATCATCTCGGCCGGTGTGTGCGAGCGCGCGGCCGGCCGGCTTGCGGGTAACTACGGCGTGAGAACACTGATCCTGCCGGCACTGCCGTACGGCGTCACCCGGTACGGCGCCGCATTCGCCGGTGCGGTGTCCATTGCAGAAGCGACGCTCCACGCGCTGGTCACGGACATCTGCCGGACGCTGGCGGCCCAGGGCTTCCCCCGGGTGGTCATCGTGAACAACCACTTCGAACCCGAGCATGTCGCCGTCCTCCGCCGCGCCGTAGAAGAGCTTCGCGAGGACGGCGCACCCGTGGCGCTGCTGGACGTGCTTCGCCGGCGCAACGCCCAGCGGCTAACGGCCGAGTTCCAGGCGGGGGAGAGCCACGGCGGCAGCTACGAGACGTCCATGGTCCTGGCTGAGCGTTCCGACCTCGTTGACACGGAGTGGATGCGCGTTCTGCCGCACGTGCCGGTGAACATGGCGGCAGCGATCGCCGAAGGGCGGACTGACTTCGTCGCCATGGGTATGCCGGACGCCTACTGCGGGGCGCCGGCCGAGTCGACCGCTGAGGAGGGCGTCGCGACGCTCGAGACGCTCACCGACATGCTCGTCGAGCTCATCCGCGACGTCGCAACGTGGGAAAGGTGAGATCGGTGCTGACGTACGACGACCTGCCGCAGCCGCTGAACGTCGCCACCTGGTTCGTCGACCGCAACCTCGAGGAGGGACGCGGCGACCGGACGGCCCTGATCGTCGGAAGCCGGCCGACCACCTACGCCGAGCTGGCCGGGCTGGTGAACCGCGCGGGCAACGTCCTTCGCGAGCTGGGCCTGCGGCAGGGCGAGCGGGTGCTGCTCGCGCTCAGCGATGGCGTGGAGTTCGTCGCAATCTGGTACGGCGCCCAGAAGATCGGCGCGGTCACCGCGGAGGTCTACACCTACCTGCAGCCGAAGGACTACGCCTATTTCCTCCGCTACACCGAGGCGCGCGTCGTGGTGGTCGATCAGGTGACGCTGGACCTGATCCGCCAGGCGGCGGCCGGGCTCGACGTGACCCTGTTGGTGGTCGGTGTGCCGGCGGACGAGTTGCGGCCCCGCGAGGTGTCGTTCGACGCGATGGTGGCGGCCGCGCCGGCCGAGTTGGACGCAGCGCCCACGACCCGCGACGACGTGACGATCTGGAAGTTCACCACGGGAAGCACCGGTGAGCCCAAAGCGTGCGTCCACCCGACACACAGCCCGGTGCTGAGCCACGAGTGGTACGCCCGCGGCGTGCTCGACATCGACCGGGACGACGTGGTGCTGCCGGTGCCGAAGCTGTTCTTCGGCTATGCCCGCGATCTAACGGCGCTGTACCCGTTCGGCGTCGGTGGCGCGGGCGTCGCTTTCCCGGAACGGACGACCGCCGACCGGATCTTCGAGCTGATCGTCCGGCACCGGCCGACCATCCTGGTGAACGTCCCGACCATGATGAGCGCCATGGTGGCGCATCCGGCGGCGAGCGAGCAGGACCTGAGCTGCCTGCGCGTGTGCACGTCGGCCGGCGAGGCGCTGCCGGCCGGGCTGCACCGCAAGTGGATCGAGACGTTCGGCGTTGAGGTCGTCGACGGCATCGGCTCGTCGGAGGCGTATCACATCTACATCTCGAACCGGCCCGGACGCGGCCGTCCCGGCACGCTGGGCGAGGTCGTGCCGGGGTACTCGGCACGGGTGGTCAACGACGCCGGCGAGCAGGTGCCCGACGGCGAGATCGGCACGCTGGAGGTGACGGGCGCGACCGTGGCCCTGGAGTATCACGGCGCTCCGGAGAAGACGGCGCGGACGTTCCACGGCGACACGCTGCGCACCGAAGACCTGTTCGTCCGCGATCCGGACGGGTTCTTCTCGTATCGCGGACGCGCGGATGACTTGCTGAAGGTCGGGGGCATCTGGGTGGCACCGAGTGAGATCGAGCACTGCCTGATCGGGCATCCCGAGGTTGTCGAATGCGCGGTCGTCGGCCACCTGGACGAGGCCGGCCTGGTCCGGCCGCGGGCGTACGTCGTCGCCCGCCAGGACGGGGCGGCCGAGCTCGAGGCCGAGCTGCGCGACCATGTCCGTGCCGAGCTGGCGCCGTACAAAGTGCCACGTGACGTGCGGTTCGTGACAGAGCTGCCCAAGACCGCCAACGGCAAACTCGACCGCCGCGCGCTGCGCGTCATCGAGCAGGAAGGAGCGCCGACATGAGCCCGTTCCGGGCGTCCCCCGGGTTCACCGACGAGTGGAAGCACTTCGACCTCGACATATCCGACGGCGTGGCCACCGTGACGTTCTCCCGTCCGGACAAGCTCAACGCGCTGACCTTCGACGTGTACGCCGATCTGCGCGATCTGCTGGCCGAGCTGCCGCACCGGGGCGACGCGCGGGTCGTCGTCCTGGCCGGGGAGGGACGGGGGTTCTGCTCCGGCGGCGACGTCGAAGAGATCATCGGCGAGCTGCAGCGAATGGACGCCGCCGGACTGCTGGAGTTCACCCGGATGACCGGTGCGGTCACCAAGGCACTGCGCGAGTGCCCGCTGCCGGTGATCGCCGCGGTAAATGGGGTGGCGGCCGGTGCCGGCTCG
This sequence comes from Jiangellaceae bacterium, assembly GCA_036374175.1. GTDB lineage: Bacteria > Actinomycetota > Actinomycetes > Jiangellales > Jiangellaceae > JASLBX01. The sequence goes on from DASUUH010000047.1 coordinate 12,061, forward strand.
GTGCTCGCGCTGGCCAGCGACTTTCGGATGCTGGCCCGCTCGGCGAGCTTCGCGTTCCTGTTCACCAAGGTGGGCCTGGCCGGCGCGGACATGGGTTCGGCGTACCTGCTGCCCCGGCTGGTCGGGCTCGGGCGGGCGACCGAGTTGCTCATGCTCGGCGACAAGCTCGACGCGGATCGGGCGCTGACGATCGGACTGGCCACCGACGTGGTCGATGACGACTCGCTGGCCGACACGGTGGGTGCGCTGGCCCGGCGGTTGGCCGACGGGCCGGCCTGGGCATATTCGACCACTAAGGTGCTGCTGACCCGTGAGCTCGACATGGATCTTGGCAGTGCGATCGAGCTCGAGGCGATGACCCAGGCGCTGCTGATGAAGAGCGAGGACCACGCGGAGTTCTACGCCGCCTGGTCCGAGGGCCGCAAGCCGCGGTGGACCGGACGATGAGCGAGCACCGGATCGTGACCGCGCCCGGCCTGGCACCTCCCAGCGGGTACGCCCACGCCGTCGTGGCCACCCCCGGCTGGACGGTCTACCTCGGTGGCCAGACCGCCCTCGGACCGGCCGGCAAGATCATCGGAACGACCATGGCCGAGCAATTCGACGTGGCAGCGGCCAACGTCGTGACGGCGTTGGCGGCAGCCGGGGGTCGGCCCCGGGATCTGGTCGCCCTGACGATCTACGTGACGGACATGGCGGCGTATCGTTCGTCGCTTGCCGAGCTCGGCGAGGTCTACCAACGGCACTTCGGCAAGCGGTACGTGGCGTCGGCGTTGTTCGGCGTGACCGAGCTGTTCGACCAGGACGCCATGGTGGAGCTGGTCGGGGTGGCGGTCCTGCCCGAGGTGGCGGTATGACCGACGTCCGGTACGCCTACCTCTCAGCGGACCAGCGCGGACTGCTGGATCAGGCGGAGAAGGTCGGCAAGCTGCTCGTCCCCACCGCGGCCGTCGGCCGGCCCGGACGGCTCAACCGGCCGCTGTTCGCTGAGCTTGCCGAACACGGTCTGCTTGGTCTGCTGTTCGGGCCGGTCGACCGCGGCGGCCACATCCGGGCACTCGACCTGTGCCTGCTGCGTGAGGGGTTGGCGCGGTACTGCACCGAGGCTGAGACCGCACTGGCCGTGCAGGGCCTCGGCGCCTACCCCGTCCTGAGCGCCGGACGTCGCGAGGTGGTGGCGGCGTGGCTGCCGCGGCTGGCCTCCGGTGAAGCGGTGGCCGGGCTCGCGCTCACCGAGCCGGAGGCCGGATCGGACGCTGCGGCGCTGAGCCTAGAGGCGGTGCGGGACGGCGATGGGTACCGGCTGACCGGCGATAAGGTGTACATCTCGCACGCCCCGGACGCCGATGTGTACTCGGTGTTCGCCCGCACGGGTGGTGGACCGCGGGCGAAGGGCATCACGGCGTTCGCCGTCCCGCGGGAATCCCCAGGTCTGACCGGTGAGCCACTCGATCTGCTGTCGCCGCATCCAATCGGCCGGCTGCGGTTCTCCGACGTGGCCGTCCCGGCGTCTCACGTGCTCGGCGAGGTGGACGGTGGCTGGGACGTCGCGATGCGCACGTTCGACCTGTTCCGGCCCAGTGTGGGCGCGTTCACGGTCGGCATGGCCCAGGCGGCGCTGGACGCAGCGGTGGCGTACGCGGGCGAACGGCAGGCGTTCGGGCGCACGCTGAGCGAGTTCCAGGGCGTCTCGCACCAGCTGGCCGACGTCGCGACCCGGTTGCAAGCAGCCCGGTTACTGGTACACAGTGCAGCGGCGGCGTACGACTCGGGAGCCGGGCAGATATCCCACCTGTCGGCCATGGCAAAGCTCTACGCGACCGAGACCGCCCAGGTGGCCGTCGACGTCGCCATCCAGGTCTGTGGTGCCCGGGCGCTCGAGCGCGGCCATATCCTCGAGCACCTTTACCGCGAGGTGCGCGCGCCGCGCATCTACGAGGGCGCGTCCGAGATCCAGCGCGAGATCATCGCCCGAAACCTGTTCGCTTCGCCTTGAATCACGCCAGCTCGTCCTTGAAGCCCAGCCGCCACGTGGGGTAGCGCAGCGCCCAGCCGAGCTCACGCTTGGCCTTGGCATTGGAGAAGCCACGCCCCTCGGTCATCAGTCCCACCACGGCGTTTCCGGCCAGCGGCCGAGCCAGCCACGTGGGCAGCCGCATCGGCGGCTTCGCGCCGGCGCACTCGGCCAGGTAGGGCAGCCACTCACTGACCGGGGCGGGTTCGTCGTCGACGATGTTGAACACGCCGGTCGCCTTCTGCTCGACGGCCAGGACGGTGGCGCTCGCCGCGTCGTCGACATGCACCCACGAGGTGTGGCCGGCGCCGCTCCCGACGATCGGGAACTGCCGCTTACGCACCGGCTCGACGAGGCTTTCGGTGGCGCCCGGTCCGTAGAGCCAACCGAACCGCAGCGCCGCGCCGCCGGCCTTGCCGACCACCTCTTCGGTGTGCCTGACCGCCGCCATCACCGGGTGTGCGACCGTCCCCTCCCACAGGTCCAGGGGTTCCTCCTCGGTCTTCACCCACCCGCCCCGGCGGATTCCGTTCCAGCCGGCGTAGCTCTGCGCGACGAAGTTGGACACTCCGGCCGCCTCGGCTGCGGCCAGCAGGTGGTCCGTTCCCTCGGTGCGCAGCCGGTTCGTCGTGGCAAACCACCGGTTCATGTGTTTCATATCGGCCTTACCACTGATGGCGGTCATCTGGTGCACGATCGCCTCGGGCCGGGCCGCGGTGATCGCCTGTCGCACCGACGCCGCGTCCAGCCCGTCCATGACGACGGCCTCGGCGCCCAACCGCCGCAGTGTTCCCGCCTTGTCCGGCCCTGTCGTCGTAGCGATCACGTGGTGTCCTCGAGCCACCAGCTGCGGTACCAGCCGCCGTCCCACGACCCCGGTCCCACCTGCCACGAACACTCGCATGAAGATCACCTTTCCAGTCCTGAGTCCACTCTTCGGTCATAAGACGAGAGAGACAGCCTGTCTGTGACATAGGAGCGGTTAACCTTGGTAGGTCGTCCGCATGATCCCGACCACGAGGACCTGAACTCGCCGTGTTCGCCACGCTTACTGACCGCCTCACCGCGACTTTCAAGACGTTACGCGGCAAGGGCCGGCTGTCCGAAGCCGACATTGACGCAACCGCACGCGAGATCAGGGTGGCGCTGCTCGAGGCCGACGTCGCGCTCCCGGTCGTCAAGGACTTCATCGCTGCGATCAAGGAGCGGGCTCGTGGCACCGAGGTGTCGCAGGCGCTCAACCCGGCCCAGCAGATGATCAAGATCGTCAACGACGAGCTGATCCGCATCCTCGGTGGTGAGACCCGCCGGCTGCGGTTCGCCAAGCAGCCGCCGACGGTCATCATGCTCGCCGGCCTTCAGGGGTCCGGTAAGACGACGCTCGCCGGCAAGCTGGCGCTCTGGCTGAAGAACAACGGCAACTCCCCGCTGCTGGTGGCCGCGGACCTGCAGCGCCCGAATGCGGTGAACCAGCTTCAAGTGGTGGGCGAGCAGGCGGGTGTGGAGGTTTGGGCGCCCGAGCCGGGCAACGGCGTGGGTGATCCGGTCGAGGTAGCCAGAAGCAGCGTCGAGCACGCCACGCAGCGGCTGCACGATGTGGTCATCGTCGACACCGCCGGTCGGCTGGGCATCGACGAGGAGATGATGGCCCAGGCGCGCGACATCCGCGACGCTGTTCAGCCGGACGAGACGCTCTTCGTGGTCGACGCGATGATCGGCCAGGACGCCGTCAACACCGCGCTCGCCTTCCTCGACGGCGTCGGGTTCGACGGCGTCGTGCTGACCAAACTCGATGGTGACGCCCGCGGCGGCGCCGCCCTTTCGGTCGCGTCTGTCACCGGCCGACAGGTGATGTTCGCCTCGGCTGGTGAAAAGCTCACGGACTTCGACGCGTTCCACCCCGAGCGGATGGCATCGCGCATCCTCGACCTCGGCGACATGCTGACGCTCATCGAGCAGGCCGAGAAGGCGTTCGAAGCTGACCAGGCCGCTGATATGGCCCGCAAGCTGGCCAAGGGCGACGAGTTCACGCTCAACGACTTCCTCGACCAGATGCAGGCCATCAAAAAAATGGGCTCGTTCAAGAGCTTGATCGGCATGCTGCCGGGAGCCGGCCAGATGCGCGAGGCGCTCGAGGAGTTCGACGACCGCCAGCTCGACCGCATCCAGGCGATCATCCGGTCGATGACGCCGGCCGAGCGGGACAATCCGAAGATCATCAACGGGTCACGGCGGCTGCGCATCGCGCGCGGCTCCGGGGTGCAGGTCAGCGAGGTCAACCAACTCGTCGAGCGGTTCTTCGCTGCCCGCGACATGATGAGCCAGGCGGCCCGGGGCAAGCTTGGCGGCCTCGGTGGTATGCCGGGCATTCCCGGCATGGCCGGCGGCATTCCGGGTTTGGGCGGTGGCAAGAAGAGCAAAGGCAAGCAGCCCAAGAAGCAGAAGCGCAGCGGCGGGGCGCGGTCCGGCAACCCAGCCAAGCGCGCGGCTCAGCTGGCCGAGGCCGAGCAGCGGCGTAAGGCAGGCCCGCAGCCGGGTGAGATTCCCGCTGCTTTCGGCGGGAATGCCGGCGACGGCGATGCCAGCGACTTCCAGCTGCCCGACGATGTCGCCGACTTCTTCAAGAACCGCTAGGAGTTATCCACACCCAGGGTCGGGCGTCCCTGGTTATCCACAGATTGCGATGAGGGTCTAGCCCGGGCCGGGGGCCGGCGGTTGAGTCGTCGGCCATGACACCCAACAACGAACCGACCGTCATCAAGCTGAGTTCGCCGTCCGACATCGTGACGGCAGTGCCGGTGGTGCTTGGATTCCACCCCGCCGAGAGCCTCGTGGTCATGTGTCTGAGCGGCCCGCGGCGACGCCAGGGCCTCACCATGAGAATCGATTTGCCCGAGCCGCAGCACGACGACACGTTGGCCGCGGACCTGGTCCACCGAGCCGAGCGCGATGACGCCGAAGCCGTGGTCGCGGTCTGCTACACCGAGTTGCCGGACGTCGACGGCGACCTGCCGCGGCGCGACCTGATCGACACTCTGACCGGAGCGTTCGGCCGGCGGAACATCGGGCTGCTTGAACTCCTACTCGTCCGTGGCGGGCGCTGGTACTCGTACGTGTGCTCCGAGGAGTGCTGCCCACCAGAGGGAACTCCTATCACGGCCACTCGAAACAGCGAGATGCTCGCCCTCGAGGCCCGCGCCGCCTTGGACGGGCATGCGGTCCTCGGATCGCGCGAGGAGCTCGAAGCAACGATCCGCGGCCCGGTCGCCGTCCGCGAGGCCGTGCTGCGAGCGTCTTACCAGCGGATCGGCGAAACGTTCTTCGACGAAATAACGCAGCACGGCGCCGATCACGCGCTCCAGCGCACACTTCAGCTCGCGCGTGCCGCGTACGAGCGGTTCCTCGGCGGCGACCACGCGCTAGCGGACGATGACGCGGTGCGAATCCTGCTGGGGCTGGAGGACAAGTTCGCCCGCGACGAGCTGCTGACTTGGGCGCTCGACGATAGCCCGGAAGAACTGGTCGTCTTGCTGAGTGCGCTGGCCCGTTGTGCGCTGGACGAGAACGCCGCTCCGATTTGCTCAGCGCTGGCGTGCGTGGCGTATCAGATGGGCAATGGCGCCCTCGCGAACATCGCAGTGGAGCGAGCGCTCGCGAGTGAACCGGGCTACGAGCTGGCCCGCCTCATCGACGCGTCGCTGCAAGCTCAGATCGAGCCGGCCGAGATCCGTGCGATGGCCCGGCGCACCCGTGATTACCTGCGTGAGCTTGGCATGAGCGACGGTTCCCAGTCCGAAGCGGCGTGAGTAAGGATGTCGCTGATCACCCGGCTCGCCCGAGAGGCCGCTCGTTAAGCTCACCTGCGTGACGTCTTCGCCACTACATGTTCGCGGCGTCGTTCTACCCGAACGCGAACACCGCGATCTTTGGATCAGAGACGGCCGCGTCACCTACGAACCCGTCCCAGACGCCGAAACGGTGGCGACCGGGTGGGTTCTGCCGGGTCTTGTCGACCTGCACTGCCACGTAGGACTGGCAGCGGACGGTGCCGTCCCGCCCGATGAGGCCGAGCGGCAGGCGCTGGCGGACCGCGACACGGGGGTGTTGCTGGTCCGCGATGCCGGATCGGCGGCGGACACCAGGTGGATCGACAACAGGGAGGACCTGCCGCGCATCATCCGTGCGGGGCGGCACATCGCCCGCACCAAGCGTTACCTGCGCAACTACGGCTGGGAGATCGAGCCGGATGAGTTGGTCGCGTACGTAGAGCAGGAGGCGCGGCGCGGGGACGGCTGGGTCAAGCTCGTCGGCGACTGGATCGATCGTGAGCTCGGCGACCTCGGCCCGTGCTGGCCCCGGCTGGCGTTGGAGGCGGCGATACGGCGGGCTCATGAGCTCGGCGCCCGGGTCACGGCACACGTGTTCGGCGAGGACGCGCTGCCCGATCTGATCGCGGCCGGGATCGACGGGATCGAGCACGGCACCGGACTGTCCGACGACCTGATGGCGATCATGGCCGAGCGGGGCGTGTCGATGGTGCCGACGCTGGTCAACATAAACAACTTTCCGAAGTACGCCGCGCAGGGCGAGGCGAAGTTCCCGCGGTATGCCGACCGGATGCGGCGACTGCACGAGCGGCGGTACCGCAATGTGCGGACGGCATATGAGACCGGCGTGCCGATCTTGGCCGGTACCGATGCCGGCGGCCAACTGCCGCACGGCCTGCTTGCTCGCGAGGTGCTCGAACTCGTCCGTGCCGGGCTGCCGGCCGCCGACGCGGTGGCAGCGGCCTCGTGGCGGGCGCGCGCGTACCTGCTGGGCGGCTCTGGCACGCTGGGCGAGGGGGTCCCGGCGGACCTGTGCGTCTACGCCGCCGACCCGACGGATGAACCTGAGACGCTGCTCGAACCGGTGCGGATCGTCCTGCGCGGACGCGTGATTCGGTGACCTGGACGGATCCGGCGCCGCCTGAGTTGGATTCAGCCTCCCCGCTCTGGCACAATGTCCTGCTGAACCGGCGCACGCGTGGCCCTCTCACCCGCGGATGCCGTGTCCACCCGAGGCGCTCGTCCTGGTCCCCACCCGGTGGCGGCGGCTCATCCAGAACTCACCTACAGGAGACTCCACACCCGTGGCTGTCAAAATCAAGCTGAAGCGGATGGGCAAGATCCGCACCCCGCAGTACCGCATCATCGTCGCCGACTCGCGCACCAAGCGTGACGGTCGGGCCATCGAAGAGATCGGCAAGTATCACCCCAAGGAAGACCCGAGCCTGATCCAGGTGAACTCCGAGCGGGCCCAGTACTGGCTGGGTGTCGGCGCGCAGCCGACCGAGCCGGTCCTGAAGCTGTTCAAAGTCACCGGCGACTGGCAGAAGTTCAAGGGTCTGCCCGGTGCCGACGGCACGCTCAAGGTCAAGGAGACCAAGGCGAACAAGTCGGACCTGTTCAACGCGGCGCTCGCCGAGGTCCACGGGGAGAGCTCGGCCGAGGCCACCACGTCGAAGAAGCGTGCGGCCAAGAAGACGACGGCCAAGAAGGCCGAGGCCGGGGGCGACACCGGAACGGCCAAGAAGACGACGGCCAAGAAGGCTGCGAAGAAGGCCGAGGCCAAGGACGACACGGCCACCAAGCCAGCGGCCAAGGACGACGCCTCAGTCGAGGCCGCGGCAGAGGACACAACGGACGCCGGCGAGGCGGCAGCGGTCGAGTCGAGCTCGGAGAGCTGAGCCGGTGTTCGCCGAAGCACTGGAGCACCTGGTCCGCGGCATCGTCGATCATCCGGACGACGTCACAGTGCGGGCGCGCACTCAGCGGCGGGGGCGGCTGCTCGAGGTCCGCGTCCACCCGGACGATCTGGGCAAGGTGATCGGCCGCAACGGCCGGACGGCGACCGCATTCCGGACCGTGATCGATGCACTGTCGGACGACCCCCACGTCCGGATCGACTTCGTCGACGTCACCGACCGCTGAACCGCTCTTCGTGCCCCGGGCGCGCGGGAGGTATCGATGCTCGTGACGGTTGGGGTGATCGCGCGCGCCCACGGTGTACGTGGCGAGGTCATCGTCGACGTGCGCACCGACTCGCCGGACGAGCGCTTTGTCAGCGGTGCCGTCTTGGTCACCGAACCGGCTCATGCCGGTCCGCTGACCGTCGCGCGGACCCGCTGGCACAGCGGACGGCTGCTCGTCCAGTTCGCCGGCGTTCGAGACCGGACCATGGCCGAGGCCTTGCGAGGAGTCCGGCTCCAGGTCGATGTCGACGAGCGTGAACGTCCCGACGATCCGGACGAGTACTACGACCACCAGCTCACCGGACTGGCCGTACGAACCAGTGACGGGACGCTGGTGGGGGAGGTGGCCGAGGTGATCCACCTAACCGGGCAGGATCTGCTCTCGGTCCGCCGACCGGCGGGCGGGGAGGTGCTCATCCCGTTCGTCGCGGCCATCGTCCCGGCCGTCGATCTGGGCTCCGGAGAGATCGTGGTCGACCCACCGCCTGGGCTTCTTGACGGCTCGCCAGAGGGAGGCGGGCCGTGAAGATCGACATCATCACGATCTTTCCGGACTATCTGACCCCGCTTGAGCTGTCCCTGGTCGGCAGAGCCCGCGAGGCGGGCGTACTCGACGTGCACGTGCACGACCTCAGGAACTGGACGACCGACCGGCACCGGTCGGTCGACGACACGCCTTACGGCGGCGGCGCGGGCATGGTGATGAGGCCCGACGTATGGGGTGCTGCACTCGATGCCGTCGTCCCGCCCCACTCGGTCCCGCCACCACGGCTGATCGTCCCGACGCCGTCCGGTGCGGTGTTCGACCAGCATCTCGCGGAGGAGTTGGCCGGCGAGCCGTGGCTGGTGTTCGGGTGCGGGCGGTACGAAGGCATCGACGCCCGCGTCGTCGAAGATGCGGCCTCGCGGATGATGGTCACCGAGTTGTCCATCGGCGACTACGTGCTCAATGGTGGTGAGGTCGCCGCCCTCGTTGTGATCGAGGCGGTTGCCCGGCTGCTGCCCGGCGTTGTGGGCAACCCGGAGTCTCTTGTCGAAGAGTCACACGGGGCGGACGGACTGCTGGAGTATCCCGTCTACACCAAACCGCCCCGCTGGCGTGATCGTGACATCCCGGAGGTTCTGCTTTCCGGCCATCACGGCAAGATCGCTCGTTGGCGGCGGGACCAGGCCTTGCGCCGAACCGCCGAACGCCGGCCGGAGCTGATCGAACGGCTCGACCCGGCCACTCTCGACCGGCACGACCGCGCCCTACTGGCCGAGTCGGGGTGGCAGGTGTCCGACGAGGCGGTCCGCCGACCGCTCGATTCGTCCGGCTAGGCCCGGCTGTGGCACACTGGATCGCTGCCTGGCCCGTCGTCGCCCCTGCCACGGGGGGAGCGCCTCAGCCGGTGGCCAGGAATGACGAACCTACGATGCCGTCGGTGGCCCGTGGCGCCGGCGAGGAAGCGATACCACGATGCACACCCTCGACGCTGTTGATGCTGCCAGCCTCCGCGACGACATTCCCCGCTTCCGGGCCGGAGACACACTTCGAGTTCACGTCAAGGTCGTCGAGGGCAACCGCTCCCGGATCCAGGTCTTCCAGGGTGTTGTGATCCGGCGGCAGGGCTCGGGAGTCCGTGAGACGTTCACTGTCCGCAAGGTCAGCTTCGGCGTCGGAGTGGAGCGCACCTTCCCCGTGCACAGCCCCATCATCGACAAGATCGAGGTGGCCACGCGCGGCGACGTCCGCCGGGCCAAGCTCTACTATCTGCGCAACCTGCGCGGTAAGGCCGCCAAGATTCGCGAGAAGCGTGAGACTCACTAATTACGTCCTGGCCTGAGCGCGTGCCCGTGCAGCGGGCAAGGTAGCGTCGGGGGGAGCCGAGCGCGTCAACCGGGGCGGTGCTCGTCGGCTGCTGCGGCGGGGAGCGACATGGGAGAATATGTGGCCGAGGAGACCATGCCTCGAGGGGAGTCTGACGCCGGCGCTGAACCGCCGCGGCGGAGCGGCGCCGTCGCCATCCTCCGCGAGGCGACCATCGTCATCGCGTTGTCGCTGCTGATAGCGACGCTGGTGCGGATATTCCTCGTCCAGGCCTTCCTCATCCCGTCGTCGTCGATGCAGGACACGCTGCAGGTGGGTGACCGCGTCCTGGTGTCGAAGCTGACCACCCGATTCGGTGACATCGAGCGTGGTGACATCGTCGTCTTCGCCGACCCCAACGGGTGGTTGTCGCGTCCCAGCGACGACGGCTCGGGCCCAGGGGCCTGGGTGCGCGATGCGCTCCAGTTCGTCGGCGTGCTGCCCGACGACTCCGAAGGGCACCTGATCAAGAGAGTTGTCGGCGTAGGCGGCGACACCGTCGAGTGCTGCGACGACGACGGCCGAGTGACGGTGAACGGCGTCGCGGTGGACGAATCGGCATACCTGCGGCCGGGCGACGACCCGTCGGTCACCACGTTCGAGGTCGAGGTCGGCGAGGAAGAGTTGTTCGTCATGGGCGATCACCGGTCTAACTCCGGCGACTCGCGGGTGCACGGCACCGTGCCGGAGGATAGCGTCGTCGGCAAGGCGTTCGTCGTGGCCTGGCCGGTCTCGCGGTGGTCGGGGCTGTCCGACGAAGACGTGTTCGACGACATCCCAGACGAGTAGCGGTCCGTCTCTTAGGCTCGTACTCATCATGAACGTGAGCGCCGCCCGCCCGACGATTCGCAAAAGTTCTGGCATCTACGGTTATGAGCGCGCACTGGGCCGGCTTGGTTTCGCGCCCGTCGCGGGTGCCGATGAAGCCGGCCGGGGAGCGTGTGCTGGGCCTCTCGTCGCCGCCGCCGCGATCCTGGCCGGTGGCCGCCGCGGCGAGATTCCCGGCCTGGCCGATTCCAAGCTGCTCACGCCGCTCGCTCGCGAGCGGGTGTACGCCGAGGTCGTCGCCCGTACCGCGGCCTGGTCGGTGGTCGTCGTGCCCGCAGATCAGGTCGACCGGATCGGCTTGCACGTGGCCAACGTGCAAGCGATGCGCCGCGCCCTGGCCAAGCTCGACGTCGAACCGCAGTATGTGTTGACCGACGGCTTCCCGGTCGCCGGGCTCGGCGTTCCGGGGCTCGCCATGTGGAAGGGTGATCAGGTCGCCGCCTGCATCGCCGCGGCATCGGTCATCGCCAAGGTCACTCGGGACCGAATCATGACTGAACTGCACGAGAGCTGGCCACAGTACGATTTCGCCACCCACAAGGGGTACGTCACACCGGAGCACCAGCGGGCCTTGACCGAGCACGGGCCGTGTCCGGTGCATCGCAGGTCGTACGTCAATGTGGCCCGCGCGGCCGCAGGTGTGCCGGTGGACGCCTCGCTAATCGAGGTGCAAGCAGAGTGGAGCGTGACCCATTGAGTGCCGAAGACCTGGAAAAATACGAGGCCGAAATGGAGCTGTCGCTCTACCGTGAGTACCGCGACGTGGTGGGGCTGTTCACCTACGTAGTCGAGACTGAGCGGCGCTTCTACCTGACGAACAAGGTCGACCTGCAAGTACGCAGCGACGGCGGCGAGGTCTATTTCGAGGTGACCATGAGCGACGCCTGGGTGTGGGACATGTACCGCCCGGCCCGCTTCGTCAAGAACGTCAAGGTGGTCACGTTCAAAGACGTCCACGTCGAAGAACTTGCCAAGAGCGACCTGGAAATCCCCAAGTCCGACCTCGACACCTGACCTTCCGGTCGATCACGTTCCGCAGACGGCCCGACGTACCTACACGCCCGCATGCCTGTAGCTACGTCGTTAACCCTGGTGGGCGGCCCAGCTGCCGTAGTTAGTTCGGTTGCCGCGGTTCGACCGTGTATTTCACGTCGAAGGCGCACTTCGCGTGCGTGAGCTTGAGGGTGTGCTCTCCGAGGATGTTTGCACCCCGCCGCGTTTCGTGCCCTTCGGCCCAGTAGTCCTCAATAACCCCCGGTCCCCAGTCTCGGGCGCTGCCATTGACGGTGAGCAGCGCCTGGTCGAGCGACGGAGCGTCGATGTCGACGTCCTCCTGCGCTTCGCACTCGAACACGTCACCGACCTTCATGGGACGGTACGACCGGTCCCAGTAGCTGAAGACCGGCTCAGGCTTCGGCCCGATAGTGATGAACACTCGGTCGAGCTTGACGGGGTATCGAGCGCTCCGGGTCAACGTCAGCGACTTGACGGACACGTGGACCGGCAGGACTGGCGCGTCCGAGTACCGGGCCGTCAAGACGATGGAGGCTGAAGAACCGTCGCGCAAGTTCGATAACCGGTAGGCGATGGGCACCGGGGTGCTTGTCGCCTCAGCACCCAGCGAGGCGGACAGAACCGTGCGGAAGCCGTCGTAGCCATCCATGATCCCGCTGAGGCCCTTGGTCGATCCGCCAAGTACGAACGTTGTCATCCGGGAGTTCTGGAGGATGCTGCGGTGCTCTGCCTCCACCTTGACGTCTCCGGTACCAACTCCTCGGTACGAGGCCTCGAGCGCAGCGCGGACCTTGCTTTCCTCCGAATCGCTCTCAATGAGCGTATAGGCGCTCATGCCGTAGGTCACGCTACTGATGTAGGCCGGTTGAGATCCCGGTTGGATCTCCTCGGCGAGCTTGTCAAGACTGACCGCTGGGGGGAAGAACCCCTCGGGCAAGTCCATCTCGTCGACGTCGATTGTGTAATACACCTGCCGGTATTGCGCAAGAATCCGGGTGCGCCTCTCGGTCTTCGACCAATCCATCGATGCCCGCCCGGCGAAGCCGCCGTATCCAATGGCAGCGGCCATCTGCAGCCGCAGGTGCTCTTCGTTGTACACCTGCTCGAAGTTCCAGAGCGCTCTGGCCGGGAAGCTGGTCTGCGTCCCGACGGCTCGTTTCACCATCCGCTGGACCGCATCGCGGACCTTGGACCTGGACGGATTGCTGACGTGCTCCGAAAGTCCCTCACCAGCCGAGGTGGATGTCTCCAGGCCACCAAGAGAGAGCGTGATGGGTGCTCGCGGCACCACCATCGGGGTGAGGTCGTCGAGATCCTGCAATGACACCAAACTGCCCGGCCAGATGTCCTTCACATCGCTGGAGACGCATTGAACCGAGTCGACCGACTTCTGCAATTGATGCTGTGTCTGGATGGCCCAGATCCCCGGCGCGAGCCTCACACGCTGTGGGCGAGTTGTGGGCGGCTTCGGCTTCGCTTCCCTCTTGCCGGCCCGCCTCATAATCATGGCCATGGTCGTCCTGGGTTCGGTGATCGTCGACACGGGACTCATCTCCTTTAGACCGCCACAGCGTCGGTGGGGCTCCAATTCAATTCTTTGATCTTCGAGCTGATCTCGCCAGAGCCAAAGGTCGCGAAGGGGCTGCGTCGAGCGGTCGCGGCTGGGACGACTCGTTGATCTGCGTTAGCCGCGGCAGATACTCCGGACAACTCGGCATCCTCAGTTGTCCACACCCAGGCTCCACGGACCTGCGCCATCCACAGATTTGTGATCATGGACCACCGGCTTCGGGTGGCTCGGCAAGGCTCATAAGCCGGAGGTGGTGCCGGTGCGGGCCAACAACGCCATCGGGGCGTACGGGGAGCAGGTAGCCGTTCAACACCTGGAGATAGCCGGGTACACGATCGTCGACCGGAACTGGCGGTGTGACCTCGGTGAGATAGACGCAGTCGCGTTGACACCGGAGGACCCGGCCGGCCGGCGGAGTGTTGTCGTGTGCGAGATAAAGACCCGCCGCGGACTGGGCTTCGGTTCCGGGTTCGACGCCGTCACGCCGGCCAAGGCCGCCCGGCTACGCCGGCTTGGGCACCGGTGGCTGGCTGAGCACGGGGCCTTCCCGGGCGCGGCGATGCGGTTCGACCTCATCGCCGTCCACATCATGCGGCGCGGCGAACCCAGAGTCGAGCACTTGCAGGGAGCCCTCTGATGCGGCTCGGCCGGGCCCGCAGCGTCGGACTGTCCGGGGTGCGCGGCACGGTGGTCGACATCGAGGCGCACATCGGCGGCATGCCCGGGTTCACCATGGTCGGGCTGCCGGACACCTCACTTGTCGAAGCCCGTGACCGGGTCCGGGCAGCGATCCTGACCAGCGGTGAACCGTGGCCCCTGCAACGCATCACGGTCAGCCTGTCGCCGGCCTCGATGCCCAAACGCGGAAGCTACTTCGATCTCGGGATCGCGGTGGCGATCCTCGAAGCCGACGATCAACTGCCCGCCGGTGCCGCCAGCGAGATCGTCTTCTTCGGCGAGTTGTCCCTGGACGGACGTCTGAGGGCGGTCCGCGGTGTGCTGCCCGCCGTGCTGGCAGCTGCGGCGGCAGGGTTCGAACGCGTCGTCGTGCCGGAGACGAATGCGGCCGAAGCCAAGCTCATTCCGGGTGTTTCGGTGCTTGGCGCGAGATCGCTGGGGCAGGTTCTCGCGGCTCTGCGCGGGTTGCCCATGCCGGACGAGCCACCCGATCCACCGACTGGTGAAGCGGAGCCGTCCGCGGCCGCGTTCGAAGCGCTCGACATGGCCGACGTCGCCGGCCAGAGTGAGGCCAAGCGGGGTGTGGAGATCGCGGCCGCCGGCCACCACCACCTGATGTTCGGCGGTGTTCCGGGCGCCGGCAAGACGATGCTTGCGCGGCGACTACCCGGCCTGCTGCCCGACCTGAGCGCTGAGGATTCGCTCGAAGTCACGGCGATCCATTCGGTCGCCGGTGTACTGCCGCCACATCAGCCACTGGTCATCCGGCCGCCGTTCGCCGAGCCACACCACACCGCGTCCGCGGCCGCCGTCGTCGGCGGTGGAAGCCGGCAGATCCGGCCAGGGGCCGCGTCGATCGCCCACCGAGGTGTGTTGTTCATGGACGAGGCACCCGAATTCAGCATCAGTGTGCTGGACGCGCTGCGCCAACCGCTGGAGAGCGGTGAACTCGTCGTGGCACGGTCCGAGTCGACGGTCACCTTTCCGGCTCGCTTTCTGCTCATCCTTGCCATGAACCCGTGCCGGTGCGGCTACCACGGCAGTCGCCACCGCGACTGCACCTGTAGTCCGGACGCCGTCCGTCGCTACTGGCAGCGGATATCAGGGCCGATCCGCGACCGCATCGACGTCCGAATCCAGATCGAACCGCCGGCGATCGCAAGCCTCGACGTCGGGCTGGCCACGGCCGAACCGTCGAAGCTGGTGGCTGAGCGCGTTCTCGCGGCACGCGACCGCCAGCGCAAGAGGCTGGCCGACACGCCGTGGAGGGTCAACGGCGAGGTGCCCGGCCCTTACCTCCGGCGCCACCTGATGCCGCCGGCCGCCACCCTCGGTCCACTCCACGCGAGCTTCAGCAAGGGGGTGTTGACGGCGCGGGGAGCCGACCGCGCGCTCCGCGTGGCCTGGACGATCGCCGACCTGGCCGGACACGACAGCCCGACCCGCGACGACGTCGCCGAGGCCGTATCCCACCGGCTGGGAAGCAGTGGTTCACATGACCGGCTGTCCTGACCACGAACGTATGGCTCGGGCCACCCTATCGGGCGCGGTCGAGCCGCCGGGCGAACGCGTCGCCCGCTACCTGATCGACCACGGACTGGACGCGACGCTGGCTGCGCTGCGCGAAGGCGGCGACGAGAAGCTCGACCCCGGCAACCGGGTTCACCGCCGGCTCGCCGAGGTCGACGGCGAGGCGCTGCTCGCGGCGGCGCACCCGAGAAGCATTCGCTTCGTCTGTCCAGAAGACCCCGAATGGCCCACGATCCTCGATCAACTGGCATTCAGCGTCAACGCCGACGACAAGTGGGTGCCCCAACCGTTCGGCCTGTGGATTCGGGGCGACCATGATCTGTCCGTACTCGCGCCACGATCGGTGGCTGTGGTCGGCGCCAGGGCGGCAACCGATTATGGCCGGCGCATCGCTACTGAGCTGGGCGCCGACCTGTCAACGCGAGGCTGGACGGTCGTATCCGGAGCCGCCTACGGCATAGACGGTGCCGCGCACCGGGGCGCCTTGGCAGTCGGTGCGATCACGGTGGCCGTGCTGGCGTGCGGTGCTGATCTTCATTACCCGCGTGGGCACACCGAACTGCTCGGCCGGATCCTGGACGGTGGGTTGATTGTGAGCGAGCTGCCGCCAGGCACCGTGCCGAGCCGTCGCCGCTTTCTCGCCCGAAACCGGCTCATTGCGGCACTTACTCGCGGCACCGTGGTCGTAGAGGCCGCGCTGCGCTCGGGGGCACTGAGCACCGCGACGTGGGCCACGCACCTGAACCGCCCGCTTGCGGCGATTCCCGGCCCGGTCACGTCCGCGATGTCGGCCGGCTGCCACAAGCTCATTCGGAGCAATGCGGCGGTGCTGGTGAACGATGCCGCCGAAGTTGCCGACCTGGTGGGCGAGTTGGGAACCGACGCGGCTGCGGAGCCACGCGCACCCGACGGCCCGCTGGATCGGCTCGAGCCCACCGCCCGCGACGTCTACGAAGCCATGCCGGCCCGTTCGGTCGTGACCGTGGATCAGCTCTGTGCTGAAACGGGGTTGTCGGTGCCGGCATGTATGGCAGCGCTCGGCCAACTCGCCGCGAGCGGGCTGGCCGTGCGCGCCGACGGTGGATGGCGACTGGTCAAGGTCGGCCGCGGCGCGCCGAGGGCGCCGATGCTTGACCTCGGGTGAGCGGACCGCGACGGTGAGGGCGTGACGACCGATGAGCTGCCCGCACAGTTCAGCGCGATTGTCGAGGAGTTCGGCACCTACCTCCGGGCCGAGCAGGACCGCTCCGAGCACACCGTGCGCGCGTACTCCGGCGACGTCACCAACCTGCTCGCACACCTTGGTCGGTTGGGCCACCAGGACGTTCGCCACCTCGACATCTCCGTCCTGCGCGGCTGGCTGGCCGGCCAGCGGACCAGGGGCCGGGCACGCACCACGCTGGCCCGGCGAGCTTCGGCGATCCGGGTCTTCACAGCATGGGCCTACCGCGAGGGGCTGGTGGGCTCGGACATCGGCGCTGCGCTGGCCACGCCCAAGGGCGGTCGCACGCTGCCCGACGTGCTGAAGCTGAGTCAGATCGACGAGTTGCTGGCGGCGGTTGCCGACGAGGCCATCGGCGGTGATCCGCTCGCGCTGCGCGACCACGCCGTGCTCGAGGTGCTGTACGCCACGGGTATCCGGGTCAGCGAGCTCAGCGGTCTCGACGTCGACGATGTCGACAGCGACCGCAGAGTGGTGCGGGTCCTGGGCAAGGGTCGCAAGGAACGCAGCGTCCCTTACGGCGTGCCCGCCGCGAGGGCGGTGGAGCGGTGGCTGGCCGGCGGGCGTCCGGCACTCGCCAGGCCGGACTCAGGCCCCGCCCTGTTCCTCGGTGCACGGGGCGGCCGATTAGGCGTCCGCGCCGCTCGCGAGATCGTCTACACCCGGATGCGGGCGGTCACCGGCTGGCCGGAGATCGGCCCGCACGGGCTGCGCCACTCGGCGGCGACGCACCTGCTCGAAGGCGGTGCCGATCTTCGTAGCGTCCAGGAACTGCTGGGGCACTCGTCGCTGGCCACCACGCAGATCTATACCCACGTCTCCGTTGACCGGCTACGCCGCGCGTACCAACAGGCTCACCCGCGTGCCTAGCAGGATTCTGCGATGTGAACACGGCGGCCGCGCAGGCGTCGTCGTACGCGCCAACTGAGCGGTGTCACCCGGCTCGGATTCCGGCGAGCGCACCTAGTGCGGCTTGCCGCGACACGCCCGCCGGCATGACCGGCACCTCATCCACAACGGCCGTCCCGTCGCCGACCCCGCGATCGCCCGTTGAGCCGGCAGGATCCATCGCCCGCTCTCCCAGTGGCAAGAGTCGGGGCGGCGCGGCCGGGGGAATCAAACTCATCGGGTCGAGGTAGACATCACCCCGCCGGAGCCCCCAGTGCAGGCACGTCGACGGCGCGCAATGGCTGCCGGCGCCATCGAGCGTGCCGATCTGCTGGCCCACAGCGACCTGTTCGCCGCCGCGGACCGTCGCGGTGACCGGTTGGTACGTCGTGCGCAGGTCACCATGGGTGACCGTGACCACGCCGATACCCGCGACCAGCCCGGCGTACGTCACGACACCCGAGCCCGCGGCGTACACCGGCTCACCTTCGATGCCGGCAAGGTCGACACCACGGTGCCCTGCCTGCCACGGCTCGGCCGGTGGGTCGAAGGCCTGCACGATGGCGGACGGGCCGGTGAGCGGCCAAGTCCACCCGACCGGCACCGTCGTGCTCGGCTCGAAGGCCGCGCTCACGGCAAGCAACACGGCGAGGATGGCGGTGGAATGACGTCGTCCCATACCTTCCAGACTGATCGCTCCGAGCCGTCCGCCGAGGCGCCGCTGACCAATCTGTGGACAACCTCGCCCGCGTTGCTGTGGGTGTGGACAACCACTCAACGAGGCAGCACCACTTGCGACCGCGGGGCCTTGCGATCCCGTCCCATTGAGGTCACGAAGTCATAACGAACATTCCGCCGGCCCGAATCCGGGTAACCCACAGGCGATTCACCCGAAAAGGTCGAGAGTGAAGAATTTTCTAGTACGGGTGAATGCGATAGAAGGGGTAGGGGTCGAAGGAATGGCATCGAACCGCGGAATGCTGGCCGCCGCAGCCAGTGTCGTGCTTGTCCTTGCGGCGTGTGGTGGTGGAGGTGAAGGGGTCGACGTCGACGGTGACGCCGAGACCGAAGCTCCCGAAGGCGCCGCCGAAGGTGGAACGCTGATTGCCGGTATCTCGAGTGAGCCGGATCAACTCGATCCACACGTGACGACGGCATACGCCAGCTTCCAGATCCTCGAGAACGTGTATGACACGCTGGTCGCCCCGGACGCCGAGGGCAACTTCGAACCCAGCCTGGCCGAAAACTGGGAAACCAGCGAGGACGGCCTGACCTGGACGTTCACACTTCGTGAGGGTGTGACATTCCACGACGGCAGCGAGTTCGATTCTGCCGACGTCATCTACTCGCTCGAGCGGATGACCGGTGAGGAGAGTTCGGTGGCGTGGCGGTTCGCGACCGTCGAAAACTTCGACGCGCCGGACGAGCGGACGGTGGAAATCCAGCTCAGCGACCCGACCCCGAACCTGCTCGACAACATCGGCGGCTACAAGGGCATGTCTATCCTGTCCGAAGGCGCAGCCGAGGATCTCGACCTCACCACCGAGGCCAACGGCACCGGTCCGTTCACGCTGGACAGCTTCAGCGCCTCCGGCGCGCAGCTCAGCGCGTTCGCGGACCACTGGGCCGGTGCGCCGATGATCGACGGCGTGCAGTTCCAGTTCACGACCGAGTCCACGGCGGCACTGACCGCACTGCGGACCGGCGAGATCCACTGGACCGACAACGTCCCGCCCCAGGACGTCCAGAGCCTTGAAGGTGACGACGAGGTCGAGGTCGGGATCGCCCCGAGCATCGATTACTGGTACCTCGCGCTGAACCAGAATGAGGAGCCTTGGAGCGAGCCGGACGCTCGACGTGGCGTGGCCTTCGCTCTCGACCGCGAGTCCATCACCGAGGCCACCCAGTTCGGTGCGGCGACGGTGAACCAGACGGCGATCCCGGCGGACAGCGTCTGGGGTCACGATTACGCGCCGTACGAGTACAACGCCGAGCAGGCGCGTGAGCTGCTCGACTCGGCTGGTGTTCCAGAAGGCCAACCACTCGGGATCATGGTCGTCACCGACACCGAAGGCGTCCAAGCGGCCCAGGTCATGCAGGAGAACCTGGCCGAGGCCGGCATCGAGGTCGACATCCAGCAGGAGGAGGCGGCCACCTGGCTGGACCGGCAGGGTGAGGGCGACTTCGACGCGTTCATGTGGAGCTGGATCGGCAACCTCGACCCGTTCGGCTTCTACCACGCCCAACACGTGTGCGACGGCACGTTCAACTTCCAGGGCTACTGCAACGAAGAGGTCGACTCACTTCTTCAGCAGGCCGCGTCCGAGACCGACCAGGACGCCCGCAAGGCACTCTACGACCAGGCCGCAGAGTTGATCGTCGACGACGCGAGCTACATCTACCTGTACAACCCCGATGTCGTGCAGGCGTGGGCCCCAGGGCTGTCCGGGTATGAAGTCCGGCCGGACCGCGCGATCAACTTCGAGCAGGTGAGGCTGCCCGAGTGACGAGGTACGTCGTCCGCCGGCTGGCGCAGTCGGCGGCCGTCCTCGTCGGGGTGGGCATCCTTGTCTTCGCCGTCATTCACCTGGTGCCGGGCGACCCCATCCGAGTGGCGCTCGGCACCAGGTTCAGCCAGGAGACGTACGACGCGCTCCTTGAACGTTCGGGCCTGGACCAGCCGCTCATAACGCAGTACTTCACCTGGCTGGCCAGCGCACTGCAGGGCGACCTCGGGGTGAGCTTTCGTACCGGCCAGACGGTGACGTCCATGATCCTCGAGCGGCTCCCGGCGACCATATCGCTGGCTGTCGCGGCCATCATGGTGGCGCTGCTGATCGCCGTACCGCTGGGCACCATCTCCGCACTCCGCCCGCGGTCGGTTGTCGATTGGTTCGCCACCGTAGTGAGCCAGGCGGGCATCAGCATTCCGGACTTCTGGATGGGCATCATGTTCATCTTGATCTTCGCCGGGACGCTCGGCTGGCTGCCGACCGGCGGTTACGTCCCGCTGACCGACGACCCGCTCGAGTGGGCCCGCCGGCTGATCATGCCCGCGGTCACTATTGGCGTGGTGAGCGGCTCGATCATGACGCGGTTCGTCCGCTCGTCCGTCCTGGAGGCCATGGGCCAGGAGCACGTGCAGGCGGCCCGGGCCAAGGGCATGCGGGCGCGGGACGTCCTGTCCTGGCATGTGCTGCGTAACGCGCTGATTCCGTTGGTGACTGTCGGCGGCATCCAGTTGGCGTACCTGCTGTCCGGTGTGGTCGTCATCGAGATCGTGTTCCGGTGGCCGGGCCTGGGCCAGCTGGCGCTGCAGGCCGTTCAGCAGCGCGACTATCCGGTGCTGCAGGGTGCCGTGCTGCTGTTCGCCGTGATCTTCCTGGTGGTGAACCTGTTCGTGGATCTGCTGTACGCGCGACTCGACCCGAGGATCGCCTACCGATGACGGATGTGATGCAAGCCCCGGTTGCACCGTCGTCTCGCCGGCGGTGGGTCGAAACGCTGGCGCTGCTTGCCCGGAACCCGATGGCGGTCGCGTCGAGCCTGGTGCTCGCAGCACTGGTCCTGGTCGCGTTGCTCGGCGACCGGATCACCCCGTACAACCCGCTGGCCCAGTCGATTCCCGACCGGCTCCAAGCGCCGTCGGCTGAGCACTGGTTCGGCACCGACGAGCTGGGCCGCGACGTCTTCTCCCGGGTGCTCGACGGGGCGAGTGTCTCGCTGCAGGTCGGCTTCGTCGCCGTGGGCATCTCGCTGTTCGCCGGGACGCTCATCGGGTTGGTCGCCGGCTACTACGGGCGCTGGCTGGACGACGGGCTCATGCGGTTCATGGACGTGTTGTTCGCATTTCCGGCCATCTTGCTGGCGATCGTCGTGGTGGCGGTGCTCGGACCCGGAATCACCAACGCGATGATCGCCATCGGCATCGTCTACACGCCGATCTTCGCCCGCATCGCCCGGGCCAGCGTGCTGAGCGTGCGTGAGGAGGTGTACGTCCGGGCAGCGCGCTCCTCCGGCGCCCGCGACCTGCGGATCATGGCGCGGCACGTGCTGCCGAACATCGCCGCGCCGCTGATCGTGCAGACCTCACTGAGCCTGGCGTTCGCGATTCTGTCCGAGGCGGCGCTGAGCTTCCTGGGCCTGGGCGTGCAGCCGCCGGACCCGTCGTGGGGCCGGATGTTGTCTGAGGGGCGGTCATTCATCGAGCAGGCGTGGTGGATGGCCCTGTTCCCTGGACTGGCCATCTTCGTCGTCGTGCTGGCGTTCAACGTGCTCGGCGACGCGCTTCGGGACGTGCTGGACCCAAGGCAGCGCTCGGCGATTGCTGGAGCGGCGACAGGTCGAGCGAGGGACGAGAGAGGCCTGGAGCGCGACCAATGACTCGCAAGGGGGTGACGACGTGAGCGTGCTTGTCGTCCGTGACCTGTCGGTGGCGTTCCGTACCCGGCGGGGCATGGCCCGGGTCGTCAACGGCCTGTCGTACGAAGTCGACGCCGGTCAGACACTTGCGATCGTGGGGGAGTCCGGCTCGGGCAAGAGCGTGAGTGCACTCGCCCTGCTCGGGCTGCTGCCGCGGAACGTCGCCCGGGTCTCCGGCAGCGCAGTCTTCGACGGCCAGGAACTCGTCGGGCTGGGAGAAGAGGATCTGCGCAAAGTCCGCGGCGCCGGTCTCGGGATGATCTTTCAAGACCCGATGACGTCCCTTAATCCGGTACTCACCATTGAACGGCAGATCGGCGAGGCGTTGCGGGCGCACGCGAAGGTCTCAGACAAGGCCGTCCGAGCGCGGGCGTTGGAGTTGCTCGGCGAGGTCGGCATCCCGGACGCCGAGGCCCGGCTGCGGGCTTACCCGCACCAGCTGTCCGGCGGCATGCGGCAGCGGGTGATGATCGCGATCGCGCTGGCCGGCGAGCCGCGAGTGCTGATCGCCGACGAAGCGACGACGGCGTTGGACGTGACCGTCCAGGCGCAGATCCTCGAGCTTGTCGAGCGCGTCCAGGACGAGCACGGCATGGCGGTGGTGTGGATCACCCACGATCTCGGCGTGGTCGCCGGTCTGGCCGACCACGTCCTGGTGATGTACGCCGGCCGGTGTGTCGAGGAGGGCTCGGTCGACGTCGTGTACGAGCACCCGGCTCACCCGTACACACGTGGCCTGCTCGGGGCACTTCCGGTGGTGGACGATCCACGTCCGGCCCGGGACCGTGATCCGCTGGCGACCATGCCCGGACTACCGCCGGATCCGGCCGCGCTACCGCCGGGCTGCGCCTATTACCCGCGGTGCCCGGTGCGGGCCGATGAGCGGTGCGCGACGAAGGTGCCCCCGCTTGCCGACGTCGCGGATGGAAACGGCGACCACCGGGCGGCGACGTTCTACTCGCTGGAGGCCACCTCATGACGACCGAACAGGCGGTCCCAATGCCGGCGGGCGGCGCGGCCGGCGATGTGCTGGTGCGCGCCCGTGACCTGCAAGTCCACTTCTCGATCAAGACCGGAGGCGGACTGCGGCCGGTACGCGGCGCCGTGCGGGCCGTCGATGGCGTCAACCTGGAGATCCGGCGCGGCGAGACGCTTGGGCTGGTCGGCGAGTCCGGCTGCGGCAAGTCGACGTTGGGAAATGCGCTGCTTCGGCTGGTCGAGCCGACGTCGGGGCAGGTCGAGTTCGACGGAATGGACGTGACGAGCCTTTCGCGTCGCGACCTGCGAACCTGGCGGCGGCGGGCCGCCATGGTGTTTCAAGACCCGTTCGCTTCGCTCGACCCGCGGCGCACCATCGCCGAGTCGGTGTCCGAACCGCTGGCCATTCATGGCCTGCATCGCGGCCGCGAGCAGCGCCGGGGCCGGGTCGGGGAACTGCTGGAGATGGTCGGGCTCAATCCGGACCATCGTGACAGGTATCCGCATGAGTTCTCCGGCGGCCAGCGGCAGCGCGTCGGCATCGCGCGGGCGCTGGCCGGCGAGCCGGAGTTCGTGGTCTGCGACGAACCGATCGCCTCGCTCGACGTGTCAGTACAGGCTCAGGTGATGAACCTGCTGGTCCGCCTCCAACGCGAACTCGGCCTGACGTACCTGTTCATCTCTCATGATCTCGCCGCGGTCCGTCAGGTGAGCGATCGGGTGGCCGTGATGTACCTCGGCCGGGTGGTGGAAGTCGGGCCGGCCACCGCAGTGGCGACGTCTCCGCAACATCCGTATACCGAGGCGCTGTTGTCCGCCGTTCCGGTGCCCGAGCCAACCCGCGAGCGGACCCGCGAACGCATCGTCCTCGGCGGAGACGTGCCGAGTCCGGCGGCGCCGCCGTCGGGGTGCCGGTTCCGCACCCGGTGTCCGAAGGTATTCGAGCCGTGTCCGGACCATGATCCGGTCTTGCAGCTCGTCGGATCCGACCATTCGGCGGCGTGCCACCTGCACGGCGTCACCGACGTCCAGCACAGCTGAGACAGAAATCGTCGCAGGTCAGCTGGCGTAGACGGTCTTCAGGTGGGATCGGTGTGCAACGACCAGCCACTCCTCGGTGAGGCGCGGGTCGTCGGCTCCGCCGCCGGACGCCAGCGCGTCCAGATACCGGCGGTCGGCAGCGATCCGCCGCTGCAACTCCCCGCCGTCCCCGACGCTCCCATGGCCAGGGACGACATGCCGGACGCCATCGAGCGCGGCGAACAGGTCGAGTGCTTGATGATAGTCGGCCACCGGGTCCGTAGTGTTCGTATCGAGCAGCGGTATCTCGATGTCCGAGCACATGTCGCCGGTCAGCAGCACACCCTCGGCCGGCAGGTACAGTGCGGCGTGCCCCGGGGCATGGGCGCGATGCTCGATCACGCGTGCTTGCGGCCCGTCCCAGGGAATCGACATCGAGCCGGCGGGTAGGGCGGTGAGTTTGCCGAACAGCGCGGTGTCATGACCGGGCGCGGACTCGGCGGCCAGCCGGAGGCCTCGCTCGAAGTCCGCGGCGAGGGCCCGGACTGCGGCCGTCGTCGCGTACCGCGGAGCGGGTCCGAGGTCCGCTGACCACAGGACGTGATCCCAGTGCGGGTGTGTGGAGAACCCGGCCACGACCCGCAAGCCGAGCCGGCGAAGATCAGCCACCAGTTCGGCGATATCCGCCGGAGTGACCGCGGGATCCACGAGCAGGCAGCCGCCGTCGGACCTGACGACCACGGAGGTCGTGGTCGTGTACAGCGCACTCGTGCGGACCAGGACGCGGTCGGTGACGTTGACCAGCTTTCCCACGGTCGAACATTAGCGGCCATGGCGACCGCGAGTTGGGCGCAATGGCAGCCCGTCCCGTACAATCATCGATGGCTCAGGCCTGCCTGAGTCAAATTCGCGCGCTCTGCACCAACCGGCCGCCTGTCCTCGGTCTCCGAGCCACTCGGAGTGGGCTTGCAGCCGCAGAGGGCCAGGCGCGGCGGTCAATCCCGGCCCGTCGCGAACAACCGGACTACGCGACCAGCTTTCAGCTGGCGCGAGAGGAGGTAGGCGCGGCCATGGCCGTCGTCACCATGAAGCAGCTCCTCGAGAGCGGCGTGCACTTCGGGCATCAGACCCGGCGCTGGAACCCGAAGATGAAGCGGTTCATCTTCACCGAGCGCAATGGCATCTACATCATCGACCTGCAGCAGTCGCTGACCTATATCGACCGCGCCTACGAGTTCATCAAGGAGACTGTGGCGCACGGTGGCACGGTGCTGTTCGTCGGTACCAAGAAGCAGGCGCAGGAGGCCGTCCGCGAGCAGGCCACCCGGGTCAACATGCCGTACGTCACCGAGCGGTGGCTCGGCGGCATGCTGACGAACTTCCAGACCGTCAACAAGCGACTGCAGCGGCTCAAGGAGCTTGAGGAGCTTGACTTCGACGACGTTGCCGGCTCCGGGCTGACCAAGAAGGAACTCCTCATGCGTAAGCGTGAGAAGGACAAGCTGGAGAAGACGCTCGGCGGGGTGCGCACGATGTCGCGGGTGCCCAGTGCGGTGTGGATCGTCGACACCAAGAAGGAGCATCTCGCGGTCAACGAGGCGCGTAAGCTCGGTATCCCGGTCATCGCGATCCTTGACACGAACTGCGATCCCGATGAGGTCGATTTCCCGATCCCCGGCAACGACGACGCGATCCGCGCGGTCACGCTGCTGACCCGGGTGGTGGCAGACGCCGTCGCCGACGGGCTGATGACTCGGCAGGGTCAGCGCACCGGTGATGAAGCCGTGGTCGGCGACGAGCTCGGCGCGGACGAGCCACTGGCCGAGTGGGAGAAGGAACTGCTGGCCGGTTCGGCGGACGCCGGAGCGGCGACCGAGGTCGGGGCGGCCATCGAGGCTTCGGCCATCGAGGCGACCGAGGCTCCGGCTGAGGCAGCCGCCGCTGAAGCAACCGCAACCGAGGCGCCCGAGGCTTCGGCCACCGAGGCGCCCGAGGCTTCGGCCACCGAGGCGACCGAGGCTTCGGCTGAGGCCGCCGCCGCTGAACCGGCCGAGGCCGACAGAGCGCAGGCCGACAGCGCCGAGGCGGCAGCCGAGAGCACCGAGGCCGAGCAGTCCTGACCGCGCCGAGGCGGCCTGCGCGCCGCCCCAAGGCCGTCACTTGCTCGCAGTACGACCTTCACCACGCACCGCGAAAGAGAGCGAGATATGACCAACTTCACCGCCGCGGACGTCAAGCGACTCCGCGACGCCACCGGCGCCGGGATGATGGACGCCAAGAAGGCACTCCAAGAGACTGAGGGTGAGTTCGACAAGGCGATCGAGGTGCTGCGGATCAAGGGTGCGGCCAAGGCCGCTAAGCGCGGCGCCGAGCGCAGCGCATCCAACGGTTTGGTCGCCACCGAGGGCGGGGCCGTGATCGAACTGGCCTGCGAGACCGACTTCGTCGCCAAGAACGCCGACTTCCAGAAGCTGGCGGCGCAGGTCGTCGACGTCGCTGCTGCGAACAAGCTGGGCGAGCTCGACGCGCTGAACGCGGCCGGGCTTGCCGACGGCCGTACCGTAAGCCAGGCGATCGAGGCCGCCAGCGCGGTGATCGGCGAGAAGCTGGAGTTGCGCCGGGCCGCCTACTTCGACGGCACGACCGCGACCTACCTGCACCGGCGGGCGAGTGACCTGCCCGCGCAGGTCGGCGTCGTGATCGAGTACACCGGCGATGACACCGAGGTCGCGCAGGCGGCCGCTCGCGCTGCTGCCATGCAGGTCGCCGCGATGCGGCCGCGTTATGTCACTCGCGACGAGGTGCCGGCAGACACCATCGAGCATGAGCGCAGGATCGCCGAGGCGACCGCTCGCGAGGAAGGCAAGCCGGAGGCGGCGCTGCCGCAGATCGTGGACGGCCGGTTGAACGGCTTCTTCAAGGACACGGTGCTGCTCGAGCAGCCGTCCGTGCAGGACTCGAAGAAGTCCGCCGGCGCCCTGCTCAAGGAGGCCGGTGTGACCGTGACGCGATTCGCCCGATTCGAGGTCGGCCAGGCCTAGAGTTCGCGACCTAGGGAACGCGAAGGCAGTTGTAACGAGTCAACGGGGAGGTCGGCACCGTGGAGGAAACACAGTGACCGAGACGGAGCCGACCGGTCCTGCTGGCGTTGCGGCCACTGAGGATGGCCGCCGACCCCGCCGGGTGTTACTCAAGTTGTCCGGCCAGGTGTTCGGCGGTGGCGCGGTCGGCGTCGACCCCACTGTCGTCAAGGCCGTCGCCGAACAGATCAGCGAGGTCGTCCGCACCGGAGTTCAGGTCGCCATCGTGGTGGGCGGCGGCAACTTCTTCCGCGGCGCGGAGCTCCACCAGTACGGAATGGACCGCGCCCGCGCCGACTACATGGGCATGCTCGGCACGGTGATGAACTGCCTTGCGCTGCAGGACTTCCTGGAGAAACAAGGCGTCGACACCCGCGTGCAGACCGCCATCGCCATGGGGCAGGTCGCCGAGCCGTACATCCCCCGCCGGGCGATCCGGCACCTTGAGAAGGGCCGGGTCGTCATCTTCGGCGCGGGTGCCGGTATGCCGTACTTCACCACCGATACCGTGGCGGCCCAGCGGGCTCTCGAGATCGGCTGCGACCGGCTGCTAATGGCCAAGAGCGGCGTGGACGGCGTATACGAGGACGACCCGCGCAAGGACCCGACGGCCCGCAAGTTCGACACGATCACCTACACGGACGTGCTGCGCCGCAGGCTGCTCGTCGCCGACCCGGCCGCATTCAGCCTGTGCATGGACAATCAGCTGCCGATTGTGGTGTTCGGCCTCGGCGAGGACGGCAGCATCGCGCGGGCCATCCGCGGCGATGCCATCGGCACACTTGTGGCCGCGGACGTTGAGACCAAGCTTGTTGACGATGCCAGGGGACGATGACGCCCCGACGGCTGGGCGAGTCGGACGCTGCGCGGTACGGTCACAGGAACACATCAACCACTCACGGGACTAGGGAGCCGCGGTGATCGACGAAACGCTCCTCGAGGCAGAGGAGAAGATGGACAAGGCGGTGTCGGTCGCTAAAGAGGACTTTGCCGCGATCCGCACCGGGCGAGCTCATCCGTCACTGTTCAACAAGAT
This sequence comes from Jiangellaceae bacterium, assembly GCA_036374175.1. Classification (GTDB taxonomy): domain Bacteria; phylum Actinomycetota; class Actinomycetes; order Jiangellales; family Jiangellaceae; genus JASLBX01. The sequence goes on from DASUUH010000047.1 coordinate 40,203, forward strand.
CATGGTCGACTACTACGGCGCGCCGACACCGATCAACCAGCTTGCGTCGTTCCACGTCGTCGACGCCCGCATGATCACAATTCATCCGTACGACAAGGGGTCGCTGGGCGTCATTGAGCGGGCCATCCGCGACTCCGATCTTGGGGTGAATCCCGGCAACGACGGCCAGATCATCCGGATCTCGCTACCGCAGCTGACCGAGGAGCGGCGCCGGGAGTACATCAAGGTTGCCAAGCACAAGGCCGAGGAGGCCCGGGTCTCGATCCGGAACGTCCGCCGGCACGCGAAGGAGGCTCTCGAGCGCCTCGTCAAAGACGGTGAGGCCGGTGAAGACGAGGTATACCGTGCCGAGAAGCAACTGGACGAAACGACCAAGTCCTACGTCGAGCAAGTGGACGCCTTGCTGGAGCACAAAGAATCCGAGCTGCTCGAGGTCTGAGGCAACGTGACGACCGACGGACCCGGGGGCGTGCCCGCACAAGAAACCACTGGCCGACGCCGCAACCGGGCCGCTGGCAGGTCCGGCCGGTTCGGGCCCTCGGACCGCCGGTCGGCGAACCGCCGTCGAGACGCCGATCCGTTGAGCGCGACACCGCCACCCGAGCGGCCGCCCGGGCGGGCCGGGCGCGACCTGCGCGCCGCCACCCTGGTCGGGATCCTGCTGGCAGTCCTGGTGATCGGCAGCATGGTCGTCTGGAAGCCGGCGTTCGTTGCGCTCGCGACCGCGGCCGTGGTGGTGGCGGTCTGGGAGCTCAGCCGAGCTCTCGGCGAGGGCGGCGTGCGAGTCCCGGTCATGCCGGTCGTCCTCGGCTCGGTGTTGATGATCGTCGCCGGCTATATCGGCGGCCCGGAGAGCCTCGTCGTGGGCCTGGGCCTGACGGTCGTTGCGGTACTGGTGTGGCGGCTCGGCGAACCCGGCGCGGGGTACCTTCGCGACACGACGGCTGGGGTGTTCGTCGCGTTGTACGTCCCGTTCCTGGCCGGATTCGCGACCATCCTGCTGCGCCCGGAGGACGGACACTGGCGCGTACTGTCGCTTCTCGCGGTGGTCGTCGCCTCGGACACCGGCGGCTACCTGGCGGGCGTGTTGATCGGACGGCACCCGATGGCGCCCACCGTCAGCCCGAAGAAGTCCTGGGAAGGATTCGCCGGCTCGGTGCTGCTCGGCACCATCGTCGGCACCGCGGCGGTCGTCCTGCTGCTGGACGGCCCGTGGTGGGCCGGCGTGTTGTTCGGCGTCGCCGGAGTTGTTGCCGCCACCCTCGGTGACCTGGGCGAATCCATGATCAAACGAGACCTTGCGATCAAGGACATGAGCGATCTGCTGCCCGGTCACGGGGGTCTGATGGACCGGCTCGACTCGCTGCTGACGACGGCGCCCGTCGCGTGGCTGGTCCTGCACGCGTTCGTGGAGGTCTCGTGAGAAATATGAACCCGCTCCCGGCCGTGCGAAGATAAGCGACGTCATGCCGAGACCAGGACAGCTCACCTTCGCCGCGCCCCGCCGTACCAAGCCGCCGCGGCACCTTGCTGACCTCGAACCTGCTGAGCGCCGGGTAGCGGTCGCCGAGTTAGGTGAGCAGCCGTTCCGCGCCGACCAGATCTCCCGGCACTATTTCGCCCGCCATACCAGCGATCCCGGCGAGATGACCGATCTGCCGGAGCGGTTGCGAACGGGCTTGGCATCTGAGCTGCTGCCTACGTTGATCACGCCGGTCCGGCACGTCGAGTGCGACGGTGGCGCCACCCGCAAGACGTTGTGGCGGCTGTTCGACGGGGCGCTCGTCGAGAGCGTGCTGATGCGGTACGGGCCCAAGCGCACCACGCTGTGCGTGTCGAGCCAGGCCGGATGCGGGATGAACTGCCCGTTCTGTGCCACCGGTCAGGCCGGGCTCACTCGCAACATGTCCGCCGCCGAGATCGTCGAACAGGTCGTCGCCGCGGCCCGCATGCTCGAGCGAGGTGAAGTTGCCGGCGGGCCGGGCCGGGTCACCAACGTCGTGTTCATGGGCATGGGGGAGCCGCTGGCGAACTACTCGGCCGTCCTGCGTGCCGTCCGCCGGATGGTCGAACCCGCCCCGTCCGGTCTGGGCATGGCTCAGCGCGGTGTGACGGTTTCCACCGTGGGATTGGTGCCGGCCATCGACAAACTCGCCGCCAAGGGGCAGCAGGTGACGCTCGCATTGTCATTACATGCGCCCGACGACGCGCTCCGCGACGAACTCGTCCCGATCAACACGAGGTGGAAGGTGGGCGAGGCGCTCGACGCCGCTCGCCGCTACTTCGACACGACTGGACGCCGCGTCTCGATCGAGTACGCACTTATTCGCGACATCAATGACCAGGCGTGGCGCGCCGACTTGCTCGGCAAGCTCCTGACCCGGCGTGGGAGAGGGTGGGTTCACGTCAACCCGATTCCGTTGAACCCGACGCCCGGTTCGAAGTGGACTGCTTCTCGTCCGGACGACGAGCGCGCCTTCGTCGCCGCACTGGAGGCGCATGGTATCCCGGTGACAGTGAGGGACACCCGGGGGCGCGACATCGAAGGCGCATGTGGACAATTAGCCGCACTGGACGCTTAGTATTTGCCAGCCCTCGTTGGAGAAAGGAGAGTGATACCTGGTGGCCGTCAGCCGCGATCCCGCATTTCGGACTGTCCGCATGCGGGAGTCCTACGACCTCGACGCGGTCGATGACTTCGTCGACCGGGTGATTGACGCCCTCGAGGGCCGGCCTGGGGGGCGCTCGATCACACCGGAGAAGATCGAGGCGCAGGAGTTCAAGGTCGTCCGCCTCCGTGAGGGCTACTCGATGGACGACGTCGACGACTGGCTCGACGAGGCAGCGGCGGAGTTGAGGCGGATTCGTGCCGCGGGTGGCGCTCGCCGTCCTGCGGCCCGCCCGGAGCCTCCTCGCGTCGAACCGTCGTACGAGCAGGTCGGTGCTCCCACCAACGCCTACGGCGCACCTCCCGTCGCGCCGCCGCCGGTCGCCTACCCGGTGCCTGAGCCGCAGCAGCCGTACCAAGACTCCGGGTACCTGACCCCGCACCAGGCCGACACCGGGTACCACCAAGCTGACACGGGTTACCACCAGGCCGACACGGGTTACCACCAGCCGGGTCTTGACACTGCGTTCCACCAACTCGACCCGGCGCTACAGCAGCTGGATCCGGCGTTCACGCCGGCCGTCACCGGTAGGCCAGATGCCGAGCGTCCCGTTACGCAGGTCTCCACCCCGACAACGGGGCTGCATCACCTCGAGATTTGGGTGCGTGACCTGGAGATCGGTGTCACGTCGTTCGGCTGGTTGTTCGAGCGGCTCGGCTGGACCCTGTTCCAGGCCTGGGACAACGGCCGGTCCTGGCAGGCGCCGGGCGACGGGCCATACGTCGTGATCGAGCGTTCGCCGGACATGACCTGGACCCAGTACGACCGCAAGGCACCCGGACTCAACCACCTGGCGCTGGCCGTCCCGGAGCGGTGGATGGTCGACCGAATCGTCTCGGAGGCTGCGACATACGGCTGGCGGCTGCTGTTCGCCGACCGCCACCCGTATGCCGGTGGCACCCAGCACTACGCGGCCTACCTCGAGAACGAGGAAGGCTTCGAAGTCGAGGTCGTGGCTCCCTGAGCAGATCCGCCGGCCGGTTCGCTTCCGGGGCGTGCGAAGTCTTGCGATGATTCAAAGCAAGGCCGAGTACTCGTCTCGACGGCGTAGGGAGGCCACATGGCGGCCGATCACCGCGTCCTGGGCATCGTGCTCGCGGGAGGTGCGGGCAAGCGGCTGATGCCGCTGACCGCCGACCGTGCGAAACCGGCAGTCCCGTTCGGTGGCGCCTACCGACTGATCGACTTCGTGCTCTCCAACTTGGTCAACGGCGGCGTACTGCGGCTGTGCGTCCTTACGCAATACAAATCACACTCGCTCGACCGGCACATCAGCCTTACCTGGCGGTTGTCGGCGGCGCTTGGACAGTACGTCACCCCGGTGCCGGCCCAGCAGCGCCGCGGGCCGTCCTGGTACCAGGGCAGCGCCGACGCGATCTACCAGAGTTTCAACCTCATCTACGACGAACGGCCGGATTACGTCGTGGTGTTCGGGGCCGACCACGTGTACCGGATGGATCCACGGCAGATGCTCAGCCAGCATGTCGCCAGCGGCGCCGGGGTTACCGTCGCCGGCATCCGCGTGCCGCGCGAGCAGGCCACCGCTTTCGGTGTCATCGATACCCAGGACGGCGTGTCCATCTCCGGGTTCCTGGAGAAGCCGAGCGACCCGCCCGGCCTGCCGGACAACCCGGAGCAGACATACGCGTCCATGGGCAACTACATCTTCACGACCGAGACGCTGGTTTCCGCCCTGACCGAAGACGCCCAGGACGAGGGATCCAAACACGACGTCGGCGGCGACATCATTCCGAAGCTCGTTGACAAGGGTGAGGCCCATGTGTACGACTTCGAGACGAACGTGGTGCCTGGCGAGACCGAACGCGACCACGGCTACTGGCGCGACGTCGGGACGATCGACGCCTACTACGACGCCCACCTGGATCTGATCTCAGTGCAGCCGATCTTCAACCTGTACAACCAGCACTGGCCAGTGTTCGGCCCCCACCAGCAACGCCCGCCCGCCAAGGTCGTCGCGGGTGGCGTGGCGACCAATTCCATGGTCTGTGCCGGGTCGATCGTGTCGGCGCAGGTGACCGACTCGGTTCTGGCGCCGGACGTAACGATCGAAGAGGGTGCGGTCGTGCAGGCGTCCGTACTGCTCGATGGCGTTCGGGTGGGCCGGGGAGCGGTCGTGCGGCGCGCCATCCTCGACAAGAACGTCCAGGTGCCCGACGGTGCGCATATCGGCGTCGACCTCGAGCGTGACCGGCGGCACTATCACGTCAGTCCATCCGGCGTCGTCGTCCTCGGCAAGGGCCAGCCGGTCGTCTAGCTCCGCTGCCGGGACGTCACACCAGCCGGCGGTAAAGCCGGTGGGTCTCTCGGGCGATCTCGGTCCATGAGAACGTGCTGATCGCCCGGGCTCGGCCGGCCTCGCCCATCCGGGCGGCAAGTGCGGGATCCGCCACCAAGGTGTTGACCGCCGCGGCGAGATCAGCCACGAACTTGTCCGGGTGGAGTGGCGTTCCGGTGCCGTCGCTCGCCTGCTCGACGGGTACCAGCAGGCCGGTAACCCCGTCGTCCACCACCTCGGGAATGCCCCCCGTGGCCGTAGCTACGACAGCCGCCTGGCACGCCATGGCCTCCAGGTTCACGATGCCCATCGGCTCGTAGATGGACGGGCATACGAACACGGTGGCGTGGCTCAGGATCTGCACGACCTGTGCCTTGGGCAGCATCTCGGAGATCCACACCACGCCATGGCGTTCCTCGCGGAGCATTGCCACTAGGCTCTCGACCTCAGCTGCGATCTCCGGGGTGTCGGGTGCGCCCGCGCACAACACGAGTTGGGCGTCGGGGTACAGCGAGCGTCCCGCCTTTAGCAGGTACGGCAGCCCCTTCTGCCGGGTGATCCGCCCGACGAACACAACGGATGGCCGATCCGGCTCGATGCCGTACTGCTGCAACACGTCGGTGGCCGGGTCGGGCGCGTACTCCTCGGTTTCGATCCCGTTGTGGATCACCGTGACGCGTTCCGGGTCGATTTCCGGGTAGCAGCGCAGCACGTCGTACCGCATGCCACCGGACACCGCGATGACGGCGTCGGCCGCCAGCATGGCCGTCCGCTCGCACCAGGACGACAGTGCGTACCCGCCGCCGAGTTGCTCGGCCTTCCACGGTCGCAGCGGCTCGAGGCTGTGCGCGGTGATGACATGCGGGACGTCGTGGACCAGTCGGGCCAAGTGGCCGGCCAGGTTCGCGTACCAGGTGTGGCTGTGCACGACGTCCGCGCCTGCGCAGTCGGCGGCCATCTGCAGGTCTGCGCCCATAACTTGAAGCGCGGGGTTGGCTGCCTCCAGTTCGGACGGCGTGCGATAGGCGGTGACGCCGGGCTCGGCGCGAGGGTCTCCGAAGCAGCGGACGTGCACGTAGGCCAGGCCACGCAACTCGCGGGACAAGTACTCGACGTGGACGCCGGCCCCGCCATAGACGTTCGGCGGGTACTCGCGGGTGAGCAGGTCGACCCGCATCGGCGTCACGAAAGCGCCCGGCCGATGGCGAGCTTGCGAGTGTCAGGGGCCGCGACCCGTTCGGCGTCGGCCGTGGTGTCGTCGGGTTGCTTCTGCGACCGGCGCTCGGCTTCGACGCGAGCGTGGTAGGCGTCGACCTCCGCCTTGGTGCGCTCCTGGTCCCACCCGAGCAGGGGTCCGGCGACTTCGGCCACGGCTTCAGCGGACTCGGCGCCGCGGTGCGGTGTCTCGATCGAGATGCGCGTGCGCCGGGCGAGCACGTCGTCGAGGTGCAATGCGCCCTCGTGAGTGACCGCGTACCGGATCTCGGCGAGCAGGTACTCCTCGGCGCCGGGTATCGGCTCGAGAAGAGAAGGGTCGTCCTCGGCCGGCTGCAAGACCTCATGCGCGAGGGAGCCGTACCGGTTGAGCAGATGCCGCATCTTCCACACCGGCAGGTGGTGGCGCTGGGCGAGGGCCACGATCTGGTTGTTCAAGGCGAGATAACCCTCCGCGCCGAGCAGCGGAGTGTGCTCGGTGACGCTGCGCGGGATCGCCCGCCCGATGTCGGTGACGGTTGCGTCGACCGCATCGGCCGCCATGACCCGGTAGGTCGTGTACTTACCACCCGCGATCGAGATGAGGCCCGGCTGCGGCCGCGCTACTGCGTGTTCGCGCGAGAGCTGGGACGTGTTCTCGGACTCGCCGGCGAGCAACGGCCGCAGGCCGGCGTACACCCCCTGGATGTCGTCGTGCGTCAACGGGACGTTCAAGACCCGGTTGACGTGGTCGAGGATGTAGTCGATATCAGTGCGGCTGGCCGCCGGGTGGGCCCTGTCGAGCGACCAGTCGGTGTCGGTGGTTCCGATGATCCAGTGTGTGCCCCACGGGATGACGAACAAGACCGACTTCTCGGTACGCAGGATCAGACCGACCTCGGAATTGATGCGATCGCGCGCCACGACGATGTGCACGCCCTTGGAAGCTCGGACGTGGAACCTGCCCCGTCCGCCGGCCAGCGACTGGATGTCGTCGGTCCATACTCCCGTGCAGTTGACCACCGCGTGCGCCGACACCTGAATCTGGTGGTCGGTCTCGACGTCGCGGATCTTGGCTCCGACGATGCGCTCGCCAGCGTGTACGAACTCCACAACCTCGGCCGAGTTGAGCACGGTGGCACCGTACGCGGCGGCCGTCCGCGCGACGGTGAGCGTGTGCCGGGCATCGTCAGCCTGAGCGTCGAAGTACCGGATCGCTCCGGTAAGTGCGTCGGGGCGAAGTGCCGGGCACAACTTGCGGGCGCCCGTGCGCGTGTACTGGCGGTGCCGCGGCACAGATCGCCCGCCACCCATGGTGTCGTAGAGGGTGACACCGGCGGTCACGTAGGGGCGCTCCCAGAACCGGTGCGTCAACGGGTATAGGAACGGCACCGGCTTGACCAGGTGCGGCGCGAGCCTGGTGAGCATCAGCTCACGCTCCTTGAGCGCTTCGCGGACCAGCCCGAAGTTGTACTGCTCGAGGTACCGCAAGCCGCCGTGGAACAACTTTGACGAGCGGGACGACGTGCCGGAGGCGAAGTCGCGAGCCTCGGCCAGTGCAACCCGTAAGCCGCGGGTCGCGGCGTCGAGGGCAACTCCCGCCCCCGTCACCCCACCGCCGACCACGAGCACGTCGAGCTCGGCACCGTCGAGTGCCTGCCACGCCTCGGCGCGCTGTTGCGGTCCGAGTTGCGGGTCGCCCTGGGTCATCAGAACCCTCCCGTCGTCCGATGCCGCCTCTGCCGCCAGCCTAGGTGAAACGGAGGCTCGGATGCGCCAAGTCGAGCGTCGCATGGTAAGCAGGACCCATGTCTGTGACGCAACAGGACGAGCGCCGGGTCGTCGAGCAGGTCGAGACGGCTCTGCTGATATCTGGGGAGTGGCGGGAGGCCGCCAGTGGGGCCCGCTTCCCGGTCGAGGACCCGTCCACCGGGCAAGTTCTGACAGAGGTCGCCGACGCCTCGCCGGACGACGGAGCCGCTGCGCTGGCGGCGGCCGCGCAGACCCAGGCGAGCTGGGCCCAGACCCCACCGCGGCAGCGGGCCGAAATCCTGCGGCGGGCCTTCGAGACGCTTATGGCCCGCCAGGACGATCTCGCGCTGCTGATGACCCTGGAGATGGGCAAGCCGCTCGCGGAGTCGCGGACCGAGATCGCGTATGCGGCCGAGTTCCTCCGGTGGTTCTCAGAGGAGGCGAGCCGGATCGAGGGCTCCTACCGGGTGCCCCCGGCAGGCGGTAGCCGAATCCTGACGATGCGCCAGCCGGTTGGCCCGTGCCTGCTCATCACACCGTGGAACTTCCCGACCGCAATGGGTACCCGCAAGATCGCTCCGGCAATCGCCGCGGGGTGCACGATGGTGGTCAAACCCGCATCCGAGACGCCGCTGTCGATGCTGGCGCTGGCTGTGATCCTGGAAGAGTGCGGCCTGCCACCGGGCGTGCTGAACGTCATCACGACGTCGCATTCCAGCCAGGTCATGGAGCCGCTGATCCGCGACCCGCGGGCGCGCAAGCTTTCGTTTACCGGCTCGACGCCGGTCGGCCGCAAGCTGATCGAGCAGTCCGCCGAGCAGGTGCTTCGAGTGTCGATGGAACTCGGCGGCAATGCCCCCTTCCTGGTGTTCGGCGACGCCGATCTCGATGCCGCCGTCGAGGGCGCGCAGCAGGCCAAGATGCGCAACATCGGTGAAGCCTGTACGGCGGCGAACCGGTTTGTCGTCCACGAGTCGGTCGCGGCGGAGTTCACCTCGCGTCTGGCCGACCGGATGGGCTCGCTCACCGTCGGGCGGGGGACCGATGACGGCGTTCAGGTCGGCCCGCTCATCTCCGCCAAGGCGCGGTCCGGCGTCGCCGAACTGGTGGCCGACGCAGTCGACCGCGGTGGCAAGGTCGTGACGGGTGGCTCGCCGGTCAACGGGTCCGGGTGGTTCTATGCGCCGACCGTGATCGCCGACTTGCCGCGCGATGCCCGGATCACCCGCGAGGAGATCTTCGGGCCGGTGGCGCCCGTGACGACATTCAGCAGCGACGAGGAAGCCGTTGCACTGGCCAACGACACCGAATACGGGTTGATCTCTTACGTGTTCACCCGCGATCTCAACCGCGCGCTGACGGTCAGCGAGGCGCTGGAGTTCGGCATGGTCGGGCTCAACGCCGGGGTCATCTCCAACCCCGCCGCGCCGTTCGGCGGGATCAAGGCGTCCGGCTTCGGCCGCGAGGGTGGCCGCGAAGGCATCGAGGAGTATCTCGAGATCAAGTACGTCGGAATCGGTGGCATGTGATGGAAGATCAGCAGATTCACCTACGCATCGCCGGGCTCATCGACCAGGAGCACAAGCTGCGCGAAATGGTGGCCCGCCACGAACTCGACACTGGAGAAGAGCAGGCCCGGCTGGCTGAGGTGGAGGCCAACCTGGACCAGTGCTGGGACCTCCTGCGGCAGCGCCGGGCGCGCCGTGAGGCCGGGGAGGATCCCAACATGGCCGAGCCGCGTCCGGTCGACGTCGTGGAGGACTACGAGCAGTAGGACGCTAAGTCGGCCATGAAGATCCTCGTTTCGGCGGACATGGAGGGCGCCACTGGCGTCACCTGGCCGGCCGACTGCGAGCCGGGCTCGCCGGAGTGGCAGCGGTGTCGGCCGATGTTCACCTCCGATGTCAATGCCGCCATCGCCGGCCTGTTCGACGGCGGAGCGACTGAGGTGCTGGTGAACGAGGCTCACGCCACCATGCGGAACCTGCTGCTCGAGGATCTCGACCCGCGGTCGACGATGATCACCGGCCGCCACAAGGAACTGACCATGGTCGAAGGCATTCAGCGTCCGGGTATCGACGGAGTGGTCTTTCTCGGCTACCACTCGGCGGCTGGGACTGAAGGCGTTCTCGCGCACACGTACCTGCCGAACTCGATCACGGACGTGCGGATCAACGGTGAGGTCGGCAGCGAGGGCCGGCTCAACGCCCACGTGGCGGGGGAGTACGGCGTACCGATCGTCCTGGTCACCGGCGACGACCGGACGTGCGAGGATGCCGAGCAGTACGCCCCCGAGGCGCAGAAGGTGGCGGTGAAGCACCACGTCTCGCGCTACACGGCCGAGTGCCGTCCCCCGGCAGTGACCTACGCCGATATCCGGGCCGCAGCGAAGGCGGCGACGGCACGAGCCGTCCGGCACGAGCCGATAGGCGGCGGGCCGTTCGTAGTCGAGGTGGAGGTGGACGCATCACAGCTGGTGACGAACGCCCTTATGGTCCCGACGGTTGAGCAGGTGAACGAACGCCAGATCCGGTTCGAGGCGCCGACCGCGTACGAGATGATCCGGTGCTTCAAAGCGGTGTGCACCCTGATTGCGGTGGCCACCGAACAGACGTATGGCTGAGGTGCGGTGCCAGTCCCAGAGCTTAGGCGTCCGCCCAGGTTGAAGCCGGGCGACCGGATAGCCGTGGTGGCACCGGCCGGTCCGGTGACAAAAGACCGGCTGGATGCCGGCTGTGCGGTGCTCCGGTCATGGGGCCTGGACGTGGTGCTCGGTGCGCACGTCCTCGACGTGGAGGACCGGTTCGAGTACCTGGCGGGCACAGACGCTGATCGCGCCGCCGACCTGCAGGAAGCGTGGCTCGACCCGGGCATCGCCGGGGTGTTGTGCGCTCGTGGTGGCTACGGCACACACCGGATGGTCGACCTGCTCGACTGGTCGGCGATGTCGGCGGTCCCGCCGAAGGTGTTTGCAGGCTTTAGCGACATCACCGTGCTGCACGAGGCGTTCGCCGTCCGAATGGGTACTGCAACGCTGCACGCACCGATGGTGGGCGGGACGCAGATCCAGGACCAAACAACGGCCGAGTTGTTGCGGCGGACGCTGTTCGCGCCCGAATCAGCGTTGGTCTTGAGTTCGCCCACTGCCGAGGCGCTGGTGCCCGGTGTGGCGACCGGCGTGACGGTCGGCGGTTGCTTGGCGTTGCTGGCCGACAACTTGTCGACGCCGACGGCTCGGGCGGGTGCGGATGGCGGGATTCTGATCTTGGAGGATACCGGCGAGGAGCGCTACCGGATCGACCGGATGCTCACTCAGCTGCTCCGGAGTGGCTGGCTGGACGGGGTTGCCGGGATCGCGCTCGGGTCGTGGTACGAGTGCCATCACGGCGTTCGCGAGGTGGTGCTTGACCGGCTCGGCCGGCTCGGTGTTCCGGTGGTGTGGGAGCTGGGGTTCGGGCATGGTCCGAGTTCGCTGACTGTGCCGCTGGGCATTCCGGCGACGCTAGACGCCGATGGGGGAACGTTGACGCTGAAGGTTCCGGCGCTTCAGTGACATCGATCGGCTACCGGCTTGCGGATCGAACGTATGTTCGGATAGAGTAGGGGGTAGTGGTCGGGAGTGTTGAGCCCACCTTTTCGGATGAGCGGCGTGGTTGCGGTGTGATCGGCCCGGGTTGAGACCCCGGGCCACCCCTGGTTGATCGTTCGTTCGCCTGTGGGGGTGGGTCGTGTCCGCTGTGCCGTCGGTGCCGCCGGGGTTGCCGGTTCCGCTGCCGGAGGGGTTGGCCGGGGTGCCGCCAGGGGCGGTGTTGGAGGGCCTACTGGAGGACATCGACGTTGAGGTGGTCTCGGGGTCGGACACTGTGGAGGTGCTGCTGGCCGAGTACCGGTTGTGGTGTCGGCAGACCGCCCGGTTCTTTCGCGCGGTGTTGGAGACCGGGCTGCGGCGCCCCTTTTCGATCGACACGGTGGAGCGGGTGGACCGGCTGGGGGAGTTCGCTGCGGAGGAGGCGCGGGCGGCGCTGGTGTGGTCCCGGTCGCGGGCCGAGGGCACGATCGGGTTCGCCTTCGAGATCTTTTGCCGGTTGCCGGTGTTAGGGGAGGCGATGCTGGCCGGGGAGTTGGATCAGCCGCGGGCCCGGGCGTTTGTGGACTGGACCGAGGGTCTGAGCACCGAGCAGGCTCTCCGGGTGTGTGAGCGGCTGCTGCCCGGCGCTGCCGGTTGCACGGTGGGTGAGTTGATCGAGCGGATCAAACGCACCTGCCTGGCGGTCGATCCTGGCTGGGCAGAGAAGAAGTATCGGGCCGCGGTGAAGACCCGGCGGGTGCGCGGGTTCTTGGGCCCGGACGGCACCGGCACCCTGACCGGGCAGCACCAGCCGGCCGAGCGGGTGATCGCCGCCTGCGAGCGGATCGACGCGCTGGCCCGGGCCTGCAAACGCGCCGGCGACCAGCGCAAGATCGACCTGATCCGCTCGGACCTGTTCCTGGGGTTGACCGACCGTGCCCTCGAAGGGCTGACCGAATCCGAGATCATCCAGCAAGTGCTCAGCCACCCCTACGTCGTCCCCGGCGATCCCGACCCGGACGACGACAGTGACGTCGGCCCAAGCGGCGGTGGTGACGGTGGCGGATCGGACGACGACAGTGACGGCCTCTCGGGTGGCAACGGTGGCCCAGGGGATAGCCGCGGCCCCGCCGACCCGACAGAACCCGCCGACCCGACAGAAGCTGCAGGCCCGACAGAAGCCGCAGGCCCGGACGAGCCGACAGAACCCGCCGGGCCGGGTGCTGGGCGTGCCGAGTCGGCTGCCAAGCGTGCTGCACGGTCGGAGTGTGGCGGTGGTGGGCTGGCGGCGGGGTGGCCGGTGCCGGAGTTGCGCGTCCAGTTGGGCACGCTGCTCGGCTGCGATGGTGAGCCGGCCGAGGTGCCCGGCTGGGGATTCCTGCCGGGCTGGCTGGCCCGCCACCTGGTTGCGCGGATGCACGGCGCGCAGTGGCGGTACGCGGTCTGCGACACCGCCGGGCAGGTCATCGACGGCGGGCTGATCACCAGGCGCCCGATCAGACCGAACCGTGCGCGGGCGCGCCGCGTTACCCGCGGCGGCATCGTGGAGATCGCCCTGCGCCCCGGAGACCCCACCGGGCTCATCGCCACCCCCGGCCCTGGGCAGACCGAGACCATCGAGGCGTGGCGGCCGGTGCTCACCGAACTCGCCCACACAGCCACAGCAGCCGCCGCCTCCGGCGCGCGAGTCGACCACGGCAACGATCCGGCCCGCCGCAGTCCCGGCGCGGCGCTGCGGCGCTGGATTCAACAACGCGACCGGCGGTGCGTGCATCCGTGCTGCCGGGTCCTGGTCGGCCAAGGCCGACCAGGACCACCGGATCGGGTACGCCCAGGGCGGGCCGACGACCGAAGCGAACCTGTCCACGCCGTGCCGGCACGACCACCGGCTCAAAGACCACGGCCACTGGGCCATCCACGCCCCCCGGCCCGGGCTGACCGTCTGGACCAGCCCGCTCGGCCGGCAGTACGAATCCCGGCCACCGCCGGCCATCCCGCCACCTGTCACCGCGAGGACCTACCAGCCCCGCGACACCCCTTGGCCACCTGGCAGCAACCCCACCAGCGGGTGGACCGACGGCTGCGGATGCATCATCACCCCCTGCCCCCACCAGGCCGCCGACGTCGAACAGGTGACCTGCACCATCACCAAGCACGCCGAACCCGACCCCGCGACGCCCGAACCAGAAATACTGGACGACGGCACACCGCCGTTCTGAGGTGTTCGCGATACGCCATTGCCAGCGCTAGGTTCGGCGACTTCACTCACCGACGTATCCGCGCCAGGCGCGTCGAATGTGGCGTAGAACGCAGTAGATCGGTTTCCAGGTTCCGGCCCGCCATGCGCGACAATGAACACCATGGCGCCGCCGGTCCGAGACATCGTGGTATTGGGCTCGACCGGATCCATCGGGGTTCAGGCGATCGACGTGATTCAGCGCAATCCGGATCGATTCCGGGTCGTCGGCCTGGCCGCAGCTGGCTCGGATCCGGCCGCGCTGGCAGCCCAGGCGCTGGATCTCGGCGTGGAAGCCGTCGCGATCGCGAAGGCGAGCGCTGCCGAGGACGTTGTCGTCGCGTTCTACGCGGAAGCCAAGCGCCGCGGTTTCAGCGCGGGGCAGTACGCCGTTCCGAAGGTGCTCGCCGGCCCAAATGCCGCCAGTGAACTGGCCACCTACGACTCTGACGTGGTGCTCAACGGCATCACCGGCTCGATCGGGCTGCGCCCCACACTCGCGGCGCTCGAAGCCGGTCGGACGCTGGCGCTGGCCAACAAGGAGTCGCTTATCGTCGGCGGCCCACTTGTCACGGCCGCGGCCAAGCCGGACCAGATCGTCCCCGTCGACAGCGAGCACAGCGCACTGGCACAGTGTCTCCGTGGTGGCCGGCGCGACGAAGTGCGCAAACTGGTCGTCACCGCGAGCGGCGGTCCGTTCCGGGGACGAACCCGCGACGAGATGGCGAACGTGACGCCGGAGCAGGCGCTGAACCACCCGACGTGGAACATGGGGCCAGTCGTGACGATCAACTCGGCGACTCTCGTCAACAAGGGGCTCGAAGTGATCGAGGCTCACCTGTTGTTCGGCGTCCCGTTCGACGACATCGAGGTGGTGGTGCACCCACAGTCGATCGTCCACTCCATGGTGGAGTTCACGGACGGCTCGACGCTCGCGCAGGCGAGCCCGCCTGACATGAAGATCCCGATCGCGCTGGCGCTCGGCTGGCCAGACCGCGTTCCGGATGCCGCGCCGGCGTGTGACTGGAGCACCGCGTCGACGTGGGAGTTCTTCCCGCTGGACAACGAGGCGTTTCCGGCTGTGGAGCTGGCTCGTGAAGCGGGACGGCGAGGCGGCACGGCGCCGGCGGTGTACAACGCGGCGAACGAGGAATGCCTAGCGGCGTTCCAGGACGGCCGGTTGGCGTTCACAGCTATCGTTGACACTGTCGCGGCGGTCCTGGCCGAACACCCATCGGATTCTGCCGGGAACGTCCTGGGCCTGGACGACGTTCTTGCTGCGGACAGTTGGGCGCGCGTCCGCGCTCGGGAATTAGTGGAAGGCGCCTGAAGTCGATGGACCTGCTAGCCGTAGTCGGCGTTTTGGCCTTCGCCATCGGGCTGCTGCTGTCGATCGCGCTGCATGAGATCGGCCACCTGGTGCCGGCCAAGCTGTTCGGCATCAAGGTCACCCAGTACATGGTGGGGTTCGGCCGCACCGTCTGGTCTCGCCGGCGTGGAGAGACCGAGTACGGGTTCAAGGCGATTCCCCTCGGCGGCTACGTGCGGATGATCGGCATGTTCCCGCCGGAACCGGGCGATGATCCACGCACGTTGCGGACGGCGAGCACTGGCCCGTTCCAGTCCCTCATCGAGGACGCCCGCCGAGCGGCCAAGGTCGAGATCCAGCCGGGTGACGAAGACCGTGTCTTCTACCGCCAGAAGTGGTGGAAGAAGCTGATCGTCATGCTCGGCGGCCCGATGATGAACGTGATCATCGCCTTGGCGCTGGCCGCGGGCCTGCTGATGACGTTCGGCAACCCGCAAAAGCCCGTGCTGACTCCGGTCGCCTCGTCGGTGAGCGCATGCGTCATCCCTGCGTCCGAGCAGCGCACTGAGTGTTTGCCCGCCGATCCGGTCGCGCCCGCAGCGCAGGCAGGTATCAAGCCTGGCGACCGGCTGGTCTCGATCGCCGGCACGCCGATCCAGAAGTGGGACGCGGCGCGCGAGATCATCCGTAACCTCCCGGCGGGGGACACGGAAGTGGTCGTCGACCGAGACGGCGAACTGCTGACGCTCACGGCGCCGATCATGCAGTCAGAGCGGCCGACGATGGACAGCACGGCCGATGACATGCGGTACGAGAACGTTGGCTTCCTCGGTGTGTCGCCGACCATCGACCACTACGAGCGCGAGAACGTGGCCGGCGCGGTGGCCTGGATGGGCGATTTCACGGCGACGATGGCAAAGGCTGTGGCGTCCATTCCGCAGCGGATGGTGGGGGTGTGGGACGCCGCGTTCGGCGGCGGCGAACGTGACATCAACGGCCCCATTGGCATCGTCGGCGCCGGCCGGATCGGCGGCGAGATCGCCTCTGACGACAGCCTCGCCGTGGGCCAGCGGGTCGCGAGCTTCGTCATGCTGTTGGCTAGCTTCAACATGGCCATTGCGCTGTTCAACCTGATCCCGCTGCTGCCGCTCGACGGTGGTCACATCGCCGGCGCGTTGTGGGAGGCGGTCAAACGAGGCTGGGCCAAGCTGACCCGCGGCCCGGCACCCAAACCCGTCGACGTGGCCAAGGCACTGCCGCTCGCCTACGGGGTGGCGGTGCTGCTGATAAGCATGGCCGTCCTCCTGCTCTATGCGGACATCGTCAACCCCGTCCGCCTGTCCGGATAGTTAGGGAGAATGGAGTACATGAGCGCGACCCAGCTCGGCATGCCCGCCATGCCCGCACCCGTGCTGGCCGAGCGACGGCGATCCCGCAAGATCCGCGTCGGCAAGGTCGAGGTCGGCGGCGACGCCCCGATCAGCGTCCAGTCCATGACGACAACGCCGACCACCGACATCAACGCCACTCTCCAACAGATCGCCGAGCTCACCGCCTCCGGCTGCGACATCGTGCGAGTCGCCTGCCCGAGCGCCGATGACGCCGATGCGTTGCCGGCGATCGCCAACAAGTCGCAGATTCCGGTCATCGCCGACATTCACTTCCAGCCCAAGTACGTCTTCGCTGCGATCGAGGCCGGCTGTGCGGGTGTGCGGGTCAATCCGGGCAACATCCGCAAGTTCGACGATCAAGTGGGTGCGATCGCGAAGGCCGCCAAAGACGCCGGAGTGTCGATCCGGATCGGCGTCAACGCCGGCTCGCTGGACCAGCGGCTGCTCGACAAGTACGGCAAGCCGACGGCAGAGGCGCTGGTCGAGTCCGCAGTGTGGGAAGCGTCGCTGTTCGAAGAACACGATTTTCACGACTTCAAGATCTCCGTCAAGCACCACGACCCCGTCGTCATGGTGCAGGCGTACGAGATGCTCGCCGAGCGGGGCGACTGGCCGCTGCATCTGGGCGTCACCGAGGCGGGTCCGGCATTCCAGGGCACTATCAAGTCGGCCGTTGCGTTCGGCGCACTGCTGTCGAAGGGCATCGGCGACACGATCCGCGTCTCGCTGTCCGCGCCGCCCGTCGAGGAAGTCAAGGTCGGCCTGCAGATCCTGCAGTCGCTCAACCTGCGCGAACGCAAGCTCGAGATCGTGTCCTGTCCCTCCTGCGGGCGGGCTCAGGTCGACGTCTACACGCTCGCCGACAAGGTGACCGCAGGGCTGGAAGGCATGGAAGTGCCGCTGCGGGTCGCCGTGATGGGCTGCGTGGTGAACGGTCCAGGCGAGGCTCGTGAGGCCGACCTCGGTGTCGCGTCGGGCAACGGCAAGGGCCAGATCTTCGTCAAGGGCGAGGTCATCAAGACCGTGCCGGAGTCGCAGATCGTCGAGACGCTTATCGAAGAGGCCATGCGGATCGCCGAGGAGATGGAAGACTCCGGCACATCGTCCGGCCAACCCACCGTTACTGTCTCCTGAGCGGTAATCTCCTGGCAACGTTTCGCCACGCGACCCGCGGGGGAGGTCGGTGATGCTCGACGCGCCGGTGGTTCACTCACTCACGCCTGCTGATTTTCCCGAGGCACGTGAGTTGCTGGCGCACAACCCGGTGATCGACGTTTTCGTCAGTTCCCGGGTGCATCAGGCCGGCACGACCGGCCGCGGACTCGGCGGCGAACTCTGGGGTTACCGCGAGCATGGCCGCCTGGTGTCGATGTGTTATGCCGGAGCCAACCTGGTGCCGGTCGCTGCGACGCCGCCGGCTATCCGTACGTTCGCCGACCTCGCCAGTCCCAGGCGGCGGATGTGCTCGTCAATCGTGGGGCCGGCCACCGCTGTGCTGGCCCTGTGGGATCTGCTGCAGCCGGCGTGGGGACCGGCCCGCGAGGTCCGCGCCCGCCAGCCGGTGCTGGCGATCGACCGCGAACCGGACGTTAGTCCGGACCCTTCGGTGCGCCGGGTTCGGCCGGACGAGATTCACCGGTTGCTCCCGGCGTCGATCGCGATGTTCAGCGAGGAGGTCGGGGTTTCGCCGATCGGTCCTGACAACGGTGCGCAGTACCGGGCCCGGGTAGCCGAACTGGTCAACAGCGGGCGCGCCTTCGCCCGGTTTGAGGACGGCGAAGTCGTCTTCAAAGCCGATATCGGCGCTGTGACGCCGCTGGCCTGCCAGGTACAAGGGGTGTGGGTGCGGCCCGACCGGCGCGGCAATGGCCTGGCTGGCGCAGGAATGGCGGCCGTGGTCGAGTATGCGCGTCGCGAGATCGCGCCGATCGTGTCGTTGTATGTCAACGACTACAACGTCGCTGCTCGGGCCGCCTACCGGCACGTCGGCTTCGCGGAGGTTGGAACGTTTGCGACCGTTCTGTTCTGATCTGAGCGCTGACTGATGCACACTGTCTCGATGACACGTCGTTGGGTGCTGCCCGCCGCAGCAGCCTTGATCCTCGCCGGCTGCGGGTCCGGCGAGAGCACCGGCGAGTCTGGGCCTACGCCGAGCGACACTGAGTCCAGCCCTGCGCCCGTCGCGCCCGCCTCGCCCACGGCGACGCCCACACCCGAGCCCGTGCCGCGTGAATTCACGATCGTGGCTACCGGTGACGTCCTGCTGCACGAGCGGTTGTGGACCCAGGCGGAGCGGGACGCCACCGCGGACGGGGAGTGGGACTTCGCGCCCCAGCTGGAAGCGGTCAAACCCATCGTCTCCGAAGCCGACCTGGCCATCTGCCACCTCGAGACGCCGCTGGCGCCAGAAGACGGGCCGTATGAGGGTTACCCGGTGTTCTCCGGCCCGCCGCAAATCGTCCCCGCACTAGTCGAGACCGGCTACACGGCGTGCACCACCGCGTCCAATCACACCTTCGACAAGGGCGGCAGCGGGGTGGACCGTACCCTCGACTACCTCGACGACGCGGGCGTGGCGCACGCCGGGGCCGCCCGCAGCGAGGACGAGGCGGCCGAACCGACACTGGTTGACGTCGAAACCGACGGCGGATCCGTGACAGTGGGATTGCTGTCGTACACGTACGGGTTCAACGGGATCCCGTATCCGGATGGCGATACCTGGCGCAGCAACCTCATCGACGAGGCCGCGATCCTCGCCGAAGCGGAAACAGCTCGCGCGGAAGGTGCCGAGTTCGTCGTCCTCGCGTTGCACTGGGGCGATGAGTACCGGCACCAGCCGAACGAGCAGCAACTAGAGCTGGCACCTCGCCTCATCGAGAGCGCGGAGATCGACCTCGTGCTTGGACATCACGCCCATGTCGTCCAACCCCTCGAGTACTTCGACGGGGAGTGGATCGTCTACGGCATGGGCAACCTGATGGCGGCCCACCGCACTCCAGGTGAACCACAGAACGAAGGCCTGCTCGTACGGTTCACGGTCGCCGAGGACCTGGATGCGGAGAAGTTCGCCACGACCAGCGCCGAATATCTGCCGCTCCTGCAGACCGATGAGTTCCCGGTGGGTGTGGTCAACGTAGCGGCGGCCCTTGACGGTGGCGAGGCCGGAACAGCCTCGACCGCGCGGCTGGAGAAGGCCATGGACCGTACCACCGAGATCGTGGGCAGCCGGGACGCGTTCGAGCACGGCCTGCGCCTGCTCGACGACTAAGCGATATCCCCACGACCCGGCAGGCGTCGCACGGGTATTCTCACTCGGTCAGCTGACGATCGCTTTTGACAAGGAGACCGCCGTGGTCCTGCGGATGTCGACGCTGTTCGTGCGCACCCTGCGAGAGGACCCAGCGGACGCCGAGGTGCCGAGCCATCGGCTGCTGGTCCGCGCTGGCTACATCCGCCGCGTCGCGCCAGGGATCTTCTCCTGGCTCCCGCTGGGCTACGAGGTATACCGCAACGTCGAGCGGGTCGTCCGCGAGGAGATGAATCGCGCCGGTTTCCAGGAGGTCCACTTCCCGGCCCTGATCCCGCGCGAGCCGTACGAGGCAAGCGGACGGTGGACCACCTACGGTGACGGAATATTCCGGCTCAAGGATCGCAAGGGCGCGGACTACCTGCTCGGCCCAACCCACGAGGAGCTGTTCACGCTGCTCGTCAAGGACCTGTACTCCTCGTACAAGGACCTGCCGCTGTGGATCTACCAGATCCAGACCAAGTACCGGGACGAAGCCCGGCCCCGGGCCGGCCTGCTGCGCGGACGTGAGTTCGTGATGAAGGACTCGTACTCCTTCGACGTCGACGACGCCGGCCTGCAGCGTTCTTACGATCAGCACCGCATCGCGTACATCAACACCTTCGACCGGCTCGGGTTGGACTACGTGATCGTCGCCGCGATGTCCGGGGCGATGGGCGGCAGCGCCAGCGAGGAGTTCCTCGCGCCGTGCGAGAACGGTGAGGACACCTACGTTCGCTGCACGAAGTGTGACTACGCGGCGAATGTCGAGGCGGTCGTCACACCGGTGCCGGAGAAGCTGACCTTCGACCACGTGCCGCCCGCACGTGTCGAAGACACTCCTGACACGCCGACCATCGAGACGCTGGTCGACCTGTCGAACCAGCGCGAAGACCTGCGCCGGTTCGACCGGGACTGGACGGCTGCGGACACTCTGAAGAACGTCGTCGTCATGCTGAAGCACCCGGACGGCCGGAGGGAGCCACTGGTTATCGGCGTGCCGGGTGATCGCGAGGTCGACATCAAGCGCCTCGAGGCCCAGGTCGGTCCGGCGGCGCCGGAGGCCTTCTCCGACGAGGACTTTACTGCGTACCCGCAGCTAGTCCGTGGGTACCTCGGGCCGCAGGTGCTAGGTGAAGCCACCGAATCCGGCATCCGTTACCTCGTCGATCCGCGGGTAGTGGAGGGCACGCGATGGATCACCGGTGCCAACATGCCGGGTCGCCATGTGTACGACCTCGTGGCCGGCCGTGACTTCGTAGCGGACGGGACGATCGAGGCGGCCGAAGTGCGCGACGGCGACGCCTGCCCACAGTGTGACGGAACGTTGGAGCTGGCCCGGGGTATCGAGATCGGCCACATCTTCCAGCTCGGTCGCAAGTACGCGGCCGCGCTCGATCTGAAGGTCCTGGACGAGAACGGCAAGCTGGTCACCGTCACGATGGGTTC
>DASUUH010000048.1:0-34978 GCA_036374175.1 Jiangellaceae bacterium
CGACCAGATCGAGAATCGGATCATCGAGGCTAAGAGCAGAGGCATCTACGAGGCGCCAGGCATGGCGCTACTGCACGTGGCCTACGAGCGGCTCGTCAACGCGATACACAACGAGGACACCATAGCTACCTATCACGCAGAGGGGCGGCGGCTAGGTCGGCTTATGTACGAGGGCCGCTGGCTTGACCCACAGGCCCTGATGCTGCGGGAATCGCTACAGCGGTGGGTCGGTGCGGCCATCACCGGCGAGGTAACGCTGCGGCTACGCCGGGGTGAGGATTACTCGGTGCTCGACACGACCGGACCCGCGCTGAGTTACCACCCGGACAAGTTGTCCATGGAGCGGACCGAGGACTCCGCTTTCGGCCCACTGGACCGAATTGGCCAGTTGACCATACGCAATCTCGACATTGCCGATTCACGCGCAAAGCTCGAGCAGTACACAGGGCTCGGCGTGATCGGCACTGGTCACGCCGAATTCATCGATTCGGGGCCGCACTCTGAGCTGCTAGGCGCGATGCATCAGGGCGGTGCCGAGGCGATCGCATCGCGCGGCGAGGTCGACGCCGACGACGAGCTCTTGGATCGAGCCGCGATGGAATCCGGCACGGACTGACATCGAGTGGGCCTAAGTGGACTTGAACCACTGACCTCTTCCTTATCAGGGAAGCGCTCTAACCGACTGAGCTATAGGCCCGGGTGTACGCTGCGCGCCGAATGAGATTACCTCACCTCGGCGCGCCAGCCCAAACCGGAATCGGCGGGAGTCAGTCGTCCTCGGCCAGCGTCACCTCGAGGCCGCCGACCAGGCTGGCCGACAGGTTGTAGAGGAACGCCCCGAGCGTCGCCAGCGCCGTAAGCAGCACAACGTCGACCACCGCGATAAGCGTCGTGACGCCCAGCACCCGCGGTAGGGCGACGTACTCCTCGATCTGGACGCCGGCGCTGGTCTCCGACTGGGTAAGTTCGCTGACCAGATCGCCCACCGACGTGAACACACCGGCGGCGTCGAGCACGGACCACAAGACGGCAACCGCGATGAACAGGGTGATGCCGACGGCGACCGACAGCAGGAACGCGGTCTTCATGACCGACCACGGGTCGACTCGCATCAACCGCAAGCGCGCCTTGCGTACCCGCGTCGTCCGGCGAACAGGTGCGGGTGGTCGCTGAGATACCCGGGGAGGAGCCGGCGGTGCCTGTGGCGGTTCGGGTCGTGCATCGAAGCTGACTTGCGTGTCGTCTACCTCGCCGTCCGAGCGAGGCAGCGCCGGCGCAGCCGGCACCGGAGCCGCCACTGGAGCGGGCGGGCTGGCAGCCGCCTGGACAGGGGTGGCGGTAGCTGGAAGTGGCGCAACGCCGTCGGGCACGCCGTTTGCGGTCGAGCGGTTGCCCGACGCGTTCGGCTGTTCAGGAAGTGCGCCACCGGCCGCCGGTGGTGGAGCCTGGATCGCCGAGGCGCCGCGCACCGGCTGCGGCGCTGGTTCCTGCCTGACCGGAGCGGCGGGTGGCTCGGCAGGGGCACGCTCTTTAGCCGGAGCTGTCGCTGCGACGGCTGCCGCAGCACCCGTGACGCCGGAATCGCTGTCGGACAGGCCCGAGCCCGCCGGTTTGCCGTTCTTGGCCTGCACGTCTTGTTCTGGCGAGGTCATTGCGCTCTGTACCCGGTGTGCTGCGTCCCTCGTCGCTTGAGCTGCGCGCGATGCCTGCGCACGAAGTGCCGCTGCGACCTCGAACGCCGTCGATGCCTTGGTCGTCGAACGGGCACCATTGCCCGGCGACGACGCAACTCGCGTCGCGTCCTCGGGCCGGTTAGTCTCGGCCGGGGCGCCTTGACGCGCGTCAGGTCCTGTCGGGGGACGCCCAGTCCCGCCGCTGGTCGTCACGAGCTCTCACCCTTCGGTTCGGCAGTAGGTTCCGCCGTAACGGACTCCGTGTCTGTCACATCCTCCGCGTTCCGGGCGATTGCCACAACAGCATCACCCGAACCGAGGCTGACGTACTTGACACCCATGGTGTCACGTCCCTTTGCTGGTACGTCACGAACGGGGCTACGTGTCACTCCACCGGACGCACGGATGGCCAGGACCTCGTCCCCCTCGCCGACAACTAGCGCGCCCACCAGAGTCCCTCGTTCCTCGTTGATCTTCATTGCTTTGATGCCGAGCCCCCCGCGACCTTGGACCCGGTAATCTTCGACGACCGTACGCTTGGCGTATCCACCATTGGTGACGGTAAACACGAACGAGTCGGTTCCGTCGCGGACGACGGACATCGACAGCAGCTCATCGCCGTTCCGGAACTTCATGCCGACCACTCCGCCGGTAGCACGACCCATCGGCCGCAACTGTTCATCCGTTGCAGTGAATCGAATCGCTTGCGCCTTGCGCGACACCAGCAGAATGTCATCGGTCGGAGACACCAACTCCGCTCCGATGAGCTCGTCGTCGTCCTGGCGGAACGCGACAGCGATCAACCCGCCGGTTCGCGGCGAGTCGTACTCGGTGAGCCTGCTCTTCTTGACCATGCCGTGCTTGGTGGCCAGCACAAGATAGGGCGCCTGTTCGTAATCGCGGACCGCGAGCACCTGAGCGATCTTCTCGTCTGGCTGGAACGCCAGCAGGTTGGCCACGTGCTGACCCTTGGAGTCGCGAGCCAGCTCGGGCAACTCATACGCCTTGGCGCGATAAACCCGGCCGCGGTTGGTGAAGAACAGGATCCAGTTGTGTGTAGTCGTGACGAAGAACTGCGCGACCACGTCGTCCTCACGTAGCTGCGCGCCGCGCACGCCTTTACCGCCGCGCCGCTGGGACCGGTAGAGGTCGACCTTCGTCCGCTTCGCGTAACCGCCGCGAGTGATGGTGACCACAACCGGCTCTTCGGGAATCAGATCCTCGGCGGTGAGGTCACCCTCGGCCGGAATTATCCGAGAGCGGCGCTCGTCGCCATACTTCTCGACGATCTCGGCGAGCTCGTCACGGACGATCTGCCGCTGCCGCTCCGGCGATGCAAGGATCGCGTTGTAGTCAGCGATTTCGCGCATCTTGTCCTCGTACTCGTCGAGGATCTTCTGCCGTTCCAGGGCGGCCAGCCGGCGCAGCTGCATCTCCAGGATCGCATTGGCCTGGATCTCGTCGACTTCCAGCAGTTCGATCAGACCAACGCGGGCGGCATCGACGTCCGGCGAGCGCCGAATGAGCGCGATCACCTCGTCGATGGCGTCGAGTGCCTTGAGGTAACCACGCAGGATGTGCGCCCGCTCCTCGGCCTTACGCAACCGGTACCGCGTGCGCCGCTGAATGACATCGACCTGGTGATGCACCCAGTGCCGAACGAAGGCGTCCAACGACAGCGTCCGGGGCACCCCGTCGACCAGCGCGAGCATGTTGCAGCCGAACGTGTCCTGCAGTTGGGTGTGCTTGTAGAGGTTGTTGCGGACGACGGTGGCCACGGCGTCGCGCTTGAGCACGATGACGATGCGCATGCCGGTCCGCGCCGACGAGTCGTCACGCAGATCGGCGATACCGGGGACCCTGCCGGTGTCGGCGAGCTCGGCGATCTTGCGGGTGAGCGAGTCCGGGTTCACCTGATAGGGCAGTTCGGTGACGACCAGGCAGGTGCGGCCCCGCTGGTCCTCCTCGACCTCCACAACCGCACGCATAGTGACCGAGCCACGGCCGGTGCGGTACGCCTGTTCTATTCCGGTGGTGCCGACGATCAGGCCGCTGGTGGGGAAGTCCGGGCCTTTGATCCGCTCGAGCAGCGCGTTGAGCAGTTCCTCATTGGAGGCTTCGGGGTTGTCCAGGTACCACTCGACGCCCGACGCGACCTCACGCAGGTTGTGCGGCGGGATGTTCGTGGCCATACCGACCGCGATCCCGCCCGCGCCGTTGACCAGCAGGTTCGGGAACCGGGACGGAAGGACGACCGGCTCCTGGCTTCGGCCGTCGTAGTTGGGCGCGAAGTCGACCGCGTCCTCTTCGATGTCGCGGACCATCTCCATGGCCAGCGGCGCCATCCGGCACTCGGTGTTGTGGCTGACCAGGCCATTTGTGATGAACGCGTGATCGTCGCTGTCGACGCGAAGGCTGTAGACAGGCTGCACGCCCGCTGCTTCAACCGAGACGACCTCGGCGTAGTAGAAACGACCATCTACCAGGGGCTCGACGACGGCAAGTGCCTCGTCGGACAACCGGTCCGCTATCCCGGCGCCTCGCCGCTCCCACCTGTCGATCCTGTCGACCTTGTGAAGCTTGAGCCAGGTGTGGTCGACAGAGCTGCGTGCCGACTCAGGCCGCCGGATGAACTCGCCCAGGAACGGAACGTGATCGGCCGGCAACTCCCGAGCGATCGCCGGCAGACCGCCAAGGATACGCCGGAGCTTTGCCTGCTTAGCACCCATGAACCCGATCCGGGCAACGAACAACTCGGCGTCGCGCCGATTCGAGATCACAACCTTGATCTCGCCGTTGTTGTACCGGCAAATCCGCGACACGACACCAAGTTCGAGGAGTAGTTGCTGTACGCCGCGAGCGAGCTTGTCGCTACGCGTGGAGTACGAAACCTGAACCGAGTGACGGGGCAGCCTCGACGCGGAACCATCCCCGGTGAATAACGATTGCAGGAATGCGATCTTCACCGCTGATGTCGCACGCCAGATGAACTCGGGAACGACCTTGTCGGCGCTGAGTTCCTCACTGACAAATGCACCGGCAAGAAGTGCATTGTCGAGTTCGGTAGCGTCGTAAGGCCCGGTCTGCGCGGCCTCGACACGCGAAGCAACGACGAAATCGCCAGCCTGGATCTCCTCGAGCAGCTTCCAGAGCAACGTCGGCACACCCGCGACTGGCACAAGGCACAGGACGGGATGGTTATGCGTGCCGGTCAGCTCGATGCCATTGGCCGTCCGGATGCGAAGAGTGGGGTGCGAACCCGAGTGGAAGAACTTCGTCGCACGCACAAGCTCTCCGCTACGCCCGAAGAGTTTGAGGTCGATCTCGTGATCCGAGTTCGGCTCGGCGTCCCGGATGATGTCGGCGATTCGAACTGTGCCGTCAGCCGTCCGCACCCGAGTGTCGCCGGTCACGCAGTAGCGCATGGCGGCTTGGCGGTCGTCGCCACGCGAACCGAAGTTGCCCTGGCCCTGGACGAGCGGGTACCGCATCGACCACCACTGGCCGAGACGGACAAGCGTGTCGTAGATGGCGGTGTCGCCATGCGGGTGGTAGTTGCCCATGACATCGCCGACGACGCGGGAGCACTTGGAGAAACCGCGGTCGGGGCGGTACCCGCCGTCGAACATCGCGTAGAGGATCTTGCGGTGAACCGGCTTCAGCCCGTCCCGGACATCCGGCAGCGCACGGCTCACGATCACGCTCATGGCGTAGTCGAGGTACGAGCGCTGCATCTCGACCTGCAGATCGACCGGTTCGATCCGGCCGCCCTGCGGGACGGGCGACGTCGTGGTGTCGTCAGTCACGGGAACTTCCTCCATAGGCGGTACCAGACCGCACCGTTACGTATGACGCGTTCAGCACCGAATCGGTTGCTTTGACGCTGTTAGATGTCCAGGAATCGGACGTCGCGGGCGTTGCGCTGGATGAACTTGCGCCGGCTCTCGACGTCCTCGCCCATCAGCGTGGTGAAGATGTCATCCGCCTGAGCGGCGTCCTCGAGTGTGACCTGGCGCAGGACCCGCTGCGACGGGTCCATCGTGGTCTCCCACAGCTCGTCGTCGTTCATCTCACCCAGACCCTTGTAGCGCTGGATGCCGTCGTCCTTGGGCAGTCGCTTGCCGGCCTCGATGCCCAGGCGGATCAGCTCGTCGCGCTCGGCGTCGGAGTACGCGTAGTCCGGCGGAACGTCCCGCCCGGACCACTTGATCTTGTAGAGCGGCGGCTGGGCCAGATAGACGTGGCCCTGCTCGACGACCGGTCGCATGAACCGGAACAGCAAGGTGAGCAGCAACGTGGAGATGTGCTGGCCGTCCACATCCGCGTCGGCCATCAACACGATCTTGTCGTAGCGCAGCCGGTTGAGGTCGAACTCCTCATGGATACCGGTGCCGATCGCGCTGATGATCGCCTGGACCTCCTGGTTCTGCAAGATCCGGTCGATGCGGGCCTTCTCGACGTTGAGAATCTTCCCTCGGATGGGAAGGATCGCCTGGACGCGCGAGTCGCGCCCCTGCTTGGCCGGACCGCCTGCCGAGTCACCCTCGACGATGAACAACTCGCACTCGTCCGGGTTCGTCGACTGGCAGTCGGCGAGTTTGCCGGGCAGCCCGGCACCGCCGAGCAGGCCCTTGCGGCTGCGGGCGGCATCGCGCGCCTTGCGGGCAGCCAGCCGCGCCACGGCGGCGGCCTGCGCCTTGCGTGCGACGTTCTTGCCCTCGGCCGGGTTCTGCTCGAACCAGGCACCGAGTTGCTCGTTGACCACCCGCTGCACGAAGCTCTTGGCCTCCGTGTTGCCCAGCTTGGTCTTCGTCTGGCCCTCGAACTGCGGCTCGGCGATCTTGATGCTGAGGATGGCAGTGAGACCCTCGCGGACGTCCTCCCCCGTGAGGTTGGGGTCCTTCTCCTTCAGCACACCCCAGTCGCGGGCGAACTTGTTGACCAGTGAGGTCAGCGCGGCCCGGAACCCTTCCTCATGGGTGCCGCCCTCGTGGGTGTTGATGGTGTTGGCGAAGGTGTGCACCGATTCGGTGAAGCCGGCGTTCCACTGCATGGCCACCTCGAGGCTCATCGCCTGAGTCTGCTCACCGTTGGACTCGGCCTCGAACGAGATCGTCGTCGGGTGGATCGCGTCCTTGCCGCGGTTCAAGTGGGCGACATAGTCGACCAGCCCGTTCTGGAACTGGTACCGGACTTCGCGGGGACCCGCCGACTCCTCGGACTCGACATCCTCGTCCGCACCCTCGTCCATGCTTTGCGGACGTTCGTCGCGCAGCGTGATCAGCAGACCCTTGTTGAGGAAGGCCATCTCGCGGAACCGAGTCGACAGCGTCTCGAAGTCGTAATCGGTGGTTTCGAAGATGTCCTCGCTGGCCCAGAACGTCGTGATGGTGCCGGTCTCGGTGGCCGGCTCAATGCGCTGGATCGGCTCGTTGGGCACGCCGTAGGTGTAGGACTGCCGCCAGCGGTAGCCGTCGCGGGAGACCTCCACCTCGAGCCGTCGCGACAGAGCGTTGACCACCGACACGCCGACGCCGTGCAGGCCACCGGACACCTTGTAGCCGCTGCCGCCGAACTTGCCGCCGGCGTGCAGCACTGTCATCACGACCTCGAGTGCCGGCCGCTTCTCGACCGGATGCTCATCGACCGGGATGCCGCGGCCGTTGTCTGTGACGCGAACGCCGCCGTCCGCAAGCAGGACGACATCGATCCGGTCGGCGTGACCTGCCAGCGCCTCATCGACAGAGTTATCGACGACCTCAGAGACCAGATGGTGCAGTCCACGTTCACCGGTCGATCCGATGTACATGCCGGGACGCTTGCGAACTGCCTCGAGACCTTCGAGAACGGTAATCGCGCTAGCGTTGTAGGAACCGTCGAGCTCGTCCACTCCAGGCACAGCCTGGATTTCCGACTGAGTCACGGGTTAGGGACCTCCTGCCAGGGGTCAGGCCGCTCTGCCCGGCGCGGCGTTGAACGCCCGCTGAGGGCCGGAGCGGCCTGGGTGGTGCCTCAATTCTACCCCTAAACCGGCTGCACACCCGTATTCTGCGGCCCGTGAAGGCGCCTCTGCCGCCCGTACTACTCGGTTGCGATTCCCCCTACCCGGACCAGAAGTATTGACGTGATCATCGCGGCGGGCCGTCCCATCACGGTTTCGGGCAGATCGGACCCTATCCTTGGATCGCGATGTGGCGACTGATGAGTATGACTCTGGTGGCGATCCTCGGGCTCGGGGTCGCCGGAAACGTCATGGAAGCGAGCTGGCGGCCGGCGGAATTCACCGCACCGGCCGAGTTCCACGATGTCCAGGGCGCGCCGGCGGTTGAGGCGCCTGTTCTTCGCGATGGCATCGAACATCAAGAGGTCACCGTCGATATCGACGGCGAGCCCGTGGGGGGGCTCGTCTACGTGCCGCAGGCGCGTGGGCCGCACCCCGCGGTGTTGTTCGTGCACGGTGCCGGTACCAAGGACCGCTCCGAGTTCGAGGAGCAGGCCGAGTATCTCGCCCGGACCGGCATCGTCGCGATGGTGCTCGACAAGCGCACAGCCGGCTACTCGGCCTGGCACCGGGACTACGAAGAGATGGCAGGCGACGTACTGGCCGCCGTTGACGCGCTGCGACAACGATCTGATGTCGACCCGGAACACGTGGGGCTCTTCGCCGAAAGTGAAGGAACCTGGGTGGCGCCGATCGCCGCCGTCGAGGATCCAGACATCGCCTTTCTGCTCATGGTTTCGGCCCCGATCGTGGCGCCGGCGCAGCAGGCCACGTACGCCACGTTGATGGCGCTTGAGGGCCTCGACGTTCCGGAGCCGGTCAAGCGAGCCGTCGCAAAGGGCATCGGCACCGCCCTCAGCCTGCCGAACCTGCTGGAGTACGCGACCTTCGACGTATTGCGCTGGGTCAAGCGCGTGGACCAACCGATCCTGATGATCTACGGGACGGCGGATCCGGCGCTGCCGATCGTCGAAGGGGCCCACCTGGTTCGGAATTCGGCGGCGGGTGAGGTGACCGTTCGATACTTCGCCGGGGCACAGCACGGCATCCGCATAGGCGACGTCACCGGCCCGTTCGCCCCGGGTTACCTCGATACCCTCGCGACCTGGATCACCGACCGCGACACCATGGATCTGCCAGGCATTTCGGGCGGGCAGCCAGAGCAGACGCTGTCGGCCGAGGCAGCCCCGCAGCCGCGGTGGTACGCGACGGCCTACGCGCACATCGCCGTCCTCGCACTCGCGGCGGCCGGGTATCTCGCCGGTCCGATTGCCAGCACGGTCAGCCGGATCCGCCGGGGCCGTGGCGAACAAGCCCCGCTCCCGCGACCGCTGCGCCGGCGCCTGCGGTGGATGCGGGCATTGGGGGCGGCCAGCCTCGGCGGCCTCGTCGCCTATTTCATCGGGCTGTCGCACCTGGCGCTCAACCACCTCACCAGCCCGCTGCTCACCTACGGGGTATGGGCACTGGTGTGGCTCGTCACAGCCGGCGCTGTCATGACGTTGGTGAGTCTCTGGTACGACGACAGCTGGCGGCGCCCGAACAACTATCAGCTCGCCGAAGCAGGAGTCAGCACGTTGACCCGCCGGCTGACTCGCGTCGAGATGATCGCATTAAACGGGGCTGTGGGGGGCACGATTCTGCTGTTGCTGATCGTCACGTACTGGGGTGTCTTCCTCGGCATCTGAGCGACACACTCGCTGGGACTCAGCCGTACGTGTCACGCGGGCCGCGACCCCGAACCGTGCGTGGTCCCTTCCGCCAGCTGGGCGCATGCGGGCCAAGGACTGCGACCCTGGACACGACGCCCTCGCCGATCTCCTCATTCAGTCGCCGGACGATCGTCGGAGCGAGGAGCCGTACCTGAGTAGCCCATGCCGTGGAGTCGGCCCGCACTGTCAGGACGGTGTCGGTGTACCGCTCCGGTTGCACGTGTGCGGCCACTTCGGCACCGACGATCTGGTCCCACCGCGCGACCACACCGCGCACGGACAGGTCCTCGCCCCAGCCGTGTTCACCGACCAGCCGCTCGACCGCAGCCTCCAACGCCTGTGGATCACGATCGTCGTCAGCCGGACCGCTCCACCCGGCGCCGACGCCGTACCGCGGGCCACTTATCTTGCGGCCGCCAGTTCCCGAGCGTCCTGCCGTGCGGCCGCGCTGCGTGGCCTTCGCCCGCGCCACGAGCGACCGCGCCAGGTCGACGCCATCCGGGTCCCAGTCAGAGTTGGATGGAGGAGGTTGAGATTCGGTCACCGGACCCTCCGCAGTTCGCCGGCCATCACGTCTACTCGAGTACCGGTGAGTGATTCCGGAACATCCGCCGCCACAGCTGCCGTCACGAGCACCTGTTCTGCCGTACTGACCAGTTCGGCGAGGCGGGCCCGCCGCTGGGAGTCCAGCTCAGAGAACACGTCGTCCAAGATCAGCACTGGGTCGTCGCCACCGGCACGAAGTAGTTCGTACGAAGCAAGCCGGAGCGCCAGGGCGAACGACCACGATTCACCCTGGCTGGCGTATCCCCTGGCGGGCAGCGGGCCGAGACTGAGGACGAGGTCGTCCCGGTGCGGACCCACCAGCGAAATCCCCCGGTCGAGTTCTTCGCGGCGCAGTCGCCCGGTTATGTCGAGCAGCGCCGCGGAGAGCAGTTCGCGATCGGGGGTCAGCTCGACATCGGGACCGAGTGAGCACCGGTAGTCCAGCCGCGCGGCGGCGCTTGACTGGCCACCTTCTGTGGCGGCCACCTCGTCGTACGCCTTCGCAACGAGTGGTCGGAGTTCTTCGACCAGCTCGAGCCGGGCAGCCAGTAGTTCAGCGCCGGTACGGGCTAGATGCGAATCCCACACGTCGAGGGTCCGCAGGTCGGACGCACCGCCTCGGCTGGCCCGCATCGCCGCACCTGCGGACTTGAGCAACGCGTTGCGCTGCTTGAGCACCCGGTCGTAGTCGGATCGAACTCCGGCGAGGCGCGGGACCTTGGAGACCAGCAGGTCGTCCAGGAACCGGCGCCGCGCCTGCGGGTCACCCTTGACCAAGGCGAGATCCTCGGGCGCGAACAGGACGGTTTGCAGCACGCCGATAATGTCCTTGGCCGCCCGAGTAGGTGAGCGATTGATCCGGGCTCGGTTGGATTTGCCGGGGTTGATCTCTACTTCCAGCAGTACGGTCCGTCCGGCGGACACCACAGTGCCCCGCACCACTGCCCGGCCCGCGTCCAGACGTACCAGCGGAGCGTCCTGCGCGACCCGGTGACTACTAAGGGTGGCCAGGTACCCAATCGCCTCCACCAGGTTGGTCTTGCCCTGCCCGTTGGGGCCGATCAGCGCTGTCACGCCGGGCTCGAGCGGAAGCTCAGCCGCGGGGTAAGAACGAAAGTCGGCGAGCGACAGGTGCGAGACATACATCGCGCGACGGATCAGTCGGCCGATTTAACGGCGTGCCCGCCGAACTGCTGGCGCAGCGCGGCGACAGCTTTCATGGCCGGCGAGTCGTCCTGCCGAGAGGCGAACCTCGCGAACAAGGCAGCGGTGATGACCGGTGCCGGTACGGCGTGGTCAATCGCTTGCTCGACCGTCCACCGCCCTTCGCCGGAGTCTTCGACATAACCGGCCAGCTGGGTGAGGTCGGGATCGGCTTCCAGCGCCTCGACAAGAAGGTCGAGCAGCCACGATCGCACGACAGTGCCGCGCCGCCACGCCTTGAACGCCCCCGGCACGTTCTCGACCACGCCGGACGCCTTGAGCAACTCGTAGCCCTCGGCATACGCCTGCATCAGGCCGTACTCGATGCCGTTGTGGACCATCTTCGCGTAGTGGCCGGCCCCGACGCCGCCGGCGTGCACGAAACCTTCGTCGCGCGGGCCCTCTGGTCGCAGCGCATCGAAGACTGGCATCAGCCGATCAATGTGCTCCGGCGCACCGCCGGCCATCAACCCGTAACCGTTCTCGAGGCCCCAGATGCCACCGGACACCCCGCAGTCGACATAACCGATGCCGTGTGTACCGAGCAGCTCAGCGTGCTTCTGGTCATCGGTCCAGCGCGAGTTGCCGCCGTCGACCATGACGTCGCCTTCGGAGAGCAGACCGGCCAGTTCTGTGATGACCTCATGGGTCGGATCACCGTGCGGCACCATCACCCAGACAGCTCTGGGCGCGGAGAGCTTGTCGACCATCTCCGCGAGGCTCGCGACGTCCCTGACCTGCGGATTCCGGGCATACCCCACAACGGTGTGCCCGGCCCCGCGAAGACGCTCGCGCATGTTTCCACCCATCCGGCCAAGTCCGACGAGTCCCAGTTCCATTGCAGATCCTCCTGGCAGCTTCCGTCGGGGCGGGTTCCACAGCCAACGCTAGCCGGAACACGCGCGGCACATCCGGCAGTGCCGCGCTGACCGGTCAGCCCGAAATGCGAACCGGCATGGCCAGATAGCGGTAATCGGCCATCGGCTCGGCCTCGAGGCTTTCGGCACCCTGCAACACCGCTGCCTTCTTCGGGTCGGTGAACGACAGCACCGCAAACGGTGCGTTGACGGCCTGTAGGCCGTCGAGGAGGTAGCCGGGGTTGAAGCCGGTGGTCATGGCCGGGCCCTCGACGCTGGCCGGC
Organism: Jiangellaceae bacterium; assembly: GCA_036374175.1. Taxonomy (GTDB): domain Bacteria; phylum Actinomycetota; class Actinomycetes; order Jiangellales; family Jiangellaceae; genus JASLBX01. Next base: position 12,277 of record DASUUH010000048.1, read on the forward strand.
AGGGCCTCCGAGGCCTGCGCGTCGTCGCCACTACCGGCTTCGAGGACAACCTGCCCGTCGTCGAAGGACAGCTGGACCGGAGTGTTGCGTTCAGCGACCAGCGCGACACGGCGCACCGACTCGATCAGTGCGGACATCTCGACGCGAGCCGTCGTCTCGATCTCGGTGGGGAAGAGCCGCTGGTAGTTCGGCACCCACTCGCCGTCGATCAGCCGGCTGGTGGTGCGCCGCCCGCCGGCTGCCAGGCCGAGCAGGCTGTCCTGATCCGAACCGGCGAGAGCCAGCGTGACCTCGCCACTCGGCGCCAACGTCTTGGCCGCGTCGACCAGCGTCCGTGCAGGGACCAGCGCGATGGCCGAGACCTCCGGACGCGCTGGCCGCCACGTGAACTCGCGCACGGCCAGCCGGTACCGGTCAGTCGCGGCCAGGGTGACCCGCTCGCCCTCGATCTCTACGCGGATACCGGTAAGCGTCGGGAGCATGTCGTCGCGCCCGGCGGCCACCGCTACCTGAGAGACGGCGTCAGCGAAGAGCGCGCCGTCGACAGTGCCGGAGGCCGCCGGCAGCTCCGGCAACGCCGGATACTCGTCGATCGGCAATGTCAGCAACGTGAAGCGAGCGCTGCCGCACGTGATGACCACCTTGGTGCCGTCGGACGTGAGGTCGACGGCACGGTTGGGAAGTGCTCGGGCGATGTCGGCAAGCAGCCGGCCGGAGACCAGCGCGGTGCCTGGATCGGCGACCTCGGCCGGTACTTCGGAGCGCCCCGAGACCTCGTAATCGAACGAGGAGAACGTGACCGATCCCTCGGCAGCGTCGATACGCAACCCCGCGAGCACCGGAACCGTCGGCCGGTTGGGCAGGGTCCGCGCCGTCCAGGCGACGGCGTCAGCCAACACGTCACGCTCGAGCCGGAACTTCACAGCGGCACCGTCCTTGAGTTGGGCCCTTGTGGTGGGCCTTGTCTTGGGTCTTGCCTGGGCCGCACCCAGGCCCAACGGTCCATATCCTTCCACGCTGTACTGACACCGGGCACGACGGCCGGTTGTCCACAGTTGGCGCGCAGCGCGGAGTGGACGGGTCGAATCGACATGTATGGACTCGCCGTTTCCATAGGGGCGGTGGACAGTGTGGATAACTGCCGTTGCCCCAGGTGAAGCGACGCGGAGGCATCCACGGAGGTTGTGGGATGACCGCGGCGGCGTCGGGGACGGTCGGCCACAATCCACGGGCGGAGCGGGGCTGTCCCAATGGCGTCCCAAGCAGCTTGAGCACTATCCACAGAGTTGTCCACAGCCTGTGTGTAATAGATCAAGTGTGCTGTCGGTCGTTTCAACGCCGTCACGACTGCCGAGCCTGCTGCTTGATGCGGTTAGTGAGTTCGGTGACTTGATTGAACACGCTTCGGCGTTCGGCCATCAGTTGGCGGATCTTGCGTTCGGCGTGCATGACGGTCGTGTGATCGCGGCCGCCGAACTGCTGACCGATCTTCGGTAGTGACAGGTCCGTGAGCTCGCGGCACAGGTACATGGCGATCTGCCGGGCCGTCACGAGGACCCTGCTCCGGCTGCTTCCCTGCAGGTCTTCGATCGTCAAGCCGAAGTAAGCCGAGGTCTGGGCCATGATGAGCGCGTCGGTGATCTCCGGGCCGCTGTCGGTTGGTACCAGGTCCTTGAGTACCACGTCGGCGAGCGCGAGATCGACTTGTTGCCGGTTCAGGCTGGCGAATGCCGTGACACGGATCAGTGCACCCTCGAGCTCACGGATGTTCGTGGCGATCCGGCTCGCGATGTATTCGAGGACGTCCGGGGGGACGTCGAGCTTGTCTTGCGCGGCCTTCTTGGACAGGATCGCAATTCGCGTCTCGAGGTCGGGCGGCTGGACGTCGCAGATCAAGCCCCACTCGAACCGGTTGCGGAGCCGATCTTCGAGTGCGGAGAGCTGCTTGGGCGGCCGGTCGGATGTGATGACGATCTGCTTGTTGGCGTTGTGCAGCGTATTGAACGTATGGAAGAACTCTTCCTGAGTCTGAATCTTGCCCTCGAGGAATTGGATATCGTCGATGAGCAGGACGTCGACGTCACGGTACCGGCGCTGAAACGCCGAGGCCTTGTCGTCGCGGATCGAGTTGATGAAGTCGTTGGTGAACTCTTCGGAGCTGACGTACCGGACCGGAGTGCCGGGGTAGATGGTGCGCGCGTAATGCCCGATCGCGTGCAGCAGGTGTGTTTTGCCGAGGCCGGATTCACCGTAGATGAGAAGTGGGTTGTATGCCTTGCCGGGCGCCTCGGCGACTGCAACGGCGGCCGCGTGGGCGAAGCGGTTGCTGGAGCCGATGACGAACGTGTCGAAGGTGTAGCGCGGGTTGAGCCGGGGTTCGATCTCGGCGCGCCGGCCCATTCCGCCGGCGATCCGCTGGGTGGTGACCGAGCTTGCAGGTAGCTGGATATCGGCGAGGCTCGGGCGCAAGGTGGTTACGGTGCCGGGTTCGTCTGAGTGAATGCCGTCGGGTGAGCCGGTCAGCGATTCACCCGGCATGGCGGTGGTGGCCGACGTCGTCGACCCGTCCGACTCAGGGGAACCCGCGGCGCCGTCGGGTTCGGAGTCTGTGGTGGGCGCAACACTGACGGCCAGGCCGACCTGGGTGCCCAACACCCGCCCGAGCGCTTCGACCAGCATTGGCCGCAGACGCTGTTCGAGCTGCAATCTGGCGAACTCGCTAGGGACGGCGACGACCGCGGTGCCTTCGACCAGAGTGACCGGTCGAGCCTGAGACAGGAACGCCCTCTGCTGTGGGCCGAGTTCGGCAGTGTCGAGCGACTCGAGAGCCGCCCCCCATGCGAGCCGGAAATCGCTGGCTGGCTCGTCAGTCACGTCTCACTCCCGCTGTAGTCGCTGGCCACCCGAACAGTGTCGGGCACACCACTGTCCACATCGTCATCCACAGGTGTGGACGATGCGTACAGCGGTGTCAACCACCCCCGTTGGACTGTTGTGAGCTGCGGAGACCTTGCTCCTACCCCCAGAAGATGCTCAGTAGCCGCGTTGTTTGTGGAAATGGCGACGCTAACAAGGACGGCGGCGTACATCAACCGCTCTCGCAAGGTTTCCAGGATCGCACGGCGTGTCGTCACCGATTCTGGCCATCGCGGCTGGGACAGTGGTGGGTTTACGTGTGTTGAGTGGCTGGAGTTCCGCCCGCTAAGGGGTGCACAGAAAGGGTCAGTTTGACCCCGCAGGCGCTCACCGCGTACCGTGGATCGGTCCGACGAAGCGCCAATCTGCCGTGCGCTATGGTGCGCGCGCGCCGGGCGGTCGTCGGTCCTTGACTGACTGACCCCCGTAGATACGGAGCATGCACCGTGAAGCGCACTTTTCAGCCCAACAACCGCCGCCGGGCTCGGAAGCATGGTTTCCGGCTGCGCATGCGCACCCGCGCGGGCCGGACGATCATCGCCGCGCGTCGTCGCAAGGGCCGTGCCAAACTCTCGGCCTGACCAGCACAGCGCCCCGCGAGGAGTCCGGGTGCTGCCCGCTCAGAGCCGGTTGCGGCGGACTCAAGAGATTCGAAGCACCGTACGCCAGGGCATCCGCATCGGCCGGCCGCTTGTGGTCGTCCATCTCGTGCCGGGCCGGGGGTCGGATGAGCCGGTTCGGGCAGGTTTCGTGGTTTCAGGTGCAGTCGGCGGTGCGGTCGTGCGCAACGCCGTACGCCGCCGGCTGCGGCACCTCGTACGTGACCGGCTCGACCGGTTGCCAGCGGGAACCCGGGTCGTAGTTCGGGCCCGTCCTGAAGCAGCCACCGCTCCGAGTGCAGCGCTGGCGCGAGATCTCGACGCCGCCTTCGAGCGGATCGCGGAGCGGACGGTGAGCACCCAGTGAAGACGATTCTGGTCTTGCTGTTGAAGGCCTGGCGGCTGGTAGTGAGCCCGCTGTACGGGCAGACGTGTCGCTACTACCCGTCTTGTTCGGCCTACGCGCTCGGCGCGGTTGAGAAGCACGGTGCGCTACGTGGCAGTTGGCTGGCTCTGCGGCGGCTCGGCCGCTGTCACCCGTGGACACCGGGTGGTGTCGACTTGGTGCCCGAGCCGCACGCTTATCGTTGGTGGGGCCGCGCCGATGGCACCGACGGCGAGACCGACACCGATGACCCCGAACCCGTGGCCCGGCCTGCGAGGAGCCTGACGACCCGTGGATAGTGTCCTTAACCCCCTGTACTACCTGGTCAGCTGGATCATGATGGGCTGGCACTGGCTGTTCGAGACAGTCATCGGCAGTACCCACGACGGACTCAACTGGTTGCTGGCCATCATCGGCCTGGTGATCGTGATCCGGATCCTGCTGATCCCGCTGTTCGTCCGGCAGATTAAGGCTCAGCGCAACATGCAGATCCTGCAGCCGAAGGTGCGTGCGCTGCAGCAGAAGTACAAGGGTGATCGGGAACGTCTCCAGCAGGAGATGATGAAGCTTTACAAGGACGCTGGCACCAACCCGTTCGCGTCCTGCTTGCCGATCTTGCTGCAAGCGCCGTTCTTGTTCGCGTTGTTCCGAGTGCTGCACGGGGTGGCGAACGACGTACCCCGTGGTGCCTTCAAGAACAACGACGCGTTGTTCGAGTCCGCGGGCAAGGCGGAGATCTTCAATGCGCCGTTGTCGGCCACGTTCCTCGACGCCCCGACCGTCCAGGTACGGATCATCGCGGTAGTCCTCGTAGTTCTGATGGTGCTGACGACGTTCCTCACTCAGCGCCAGATCATGCGCAAGAACATGCCGCCGGAAGCGCTCGAGGGTCCGTTCGCCCAGCAGCAGAAGATCCTGCTCTACGTGCTGCCGCTGGTATTCGCCTTCTCCGGCGTGTACTTCCCACTCGGTGTGGTGATCTACTGGCTGACGTCCAACATCTGGACGATGTGCCAGCAGTTCTACGTGATCCGGCGCATGCCGGCGCCCGGCTCTCCAGCCGAGGAGGCGCGCCGCCGGCGGATGGAAGCCAGGGCACGCCGGCATGGCGCACCCGCAAACGAGGACGTCGCGGAGTCCACTGACGGTGATAGCGGTCCAGTGGCCATTGCCGAACCCGTGCGGCGGCAGCCGAAGAGAACCACCCGGGCGCAGCGAAAGGGCAAGCGGTGAACATGGATGACAGCAATGCTGCGGTGAGCGACCAAGCGCAGGAACCGGACGTGAGCGCCTTGGAGCGGGAGTGCGACATTGCGGCGGATTACCTGGAGGGCCTCCTTGATATCGCTGACCTGGACGGCGACATCGACATGGATGTCGAAGGCGACCGCGCGATGGTGTCGGTCGTCGGCGCGGACCTGAACGAGTTGGTGGGCGACGACGGCCAGGTGCTGAACGCGCTGCAGGACTTGACGCGGCTGGCGGTGATCCGGGAGACCGGTCAACGAAGCCGTCTGATGCTCGACATAGGCGGGTTTCGAGCGCGAAAGCGGGCTGAGCTGACGGCGCTGGCCGAGACCGCCGTCACGCACGTCAAGCGAACAGGTGAACCGGAAGCCCTGGGTGCAATGACGCCGTTCGAACGCAAGGTCGTGCACGATGTGGTGGCCGCGGCAGGGTTGACGAGCGAGTCAGAAGGCGAGGAACCGAAGCGGTACGTGGTGATCCGGCCCGCGTGATGGGCGTGGTTTCACGTGAAACGACGGGCGGCGGCGCTCCGGCACCGCCGCCCGTGGCCGTTGAATACTTCACGGACCGGCTCTCACTGATCGAGCGCTACGCCGACCTGTTGGCCGGCCCCGGGATCGAACGCGGCCTGCTCGGACCGCGGGAAGTGCCGCGATTGTGGGAGCGGCATCTGCTGAACTGTGCGGTGGTCCACGAGGCAGTGCCGGCTGATTCGGACGTGGTGGACGTGGGTTCTGGGGCCGGACTACCGGGAGTGGTGCTCGCCATCATCCGGCCGGATCTCGCAGTCACGCTGGTAGAGCCGCTGCTCAGAAGGCACGCCTTCCTCAGCGAGGTCATCGCCGCGCTCGAACTGACCAACGTGGCGTTGATCAGGTCACGTGCGGAGGATTTACCAGGCAAGGTGTTCGCCGATGTGGTGACGGCACGGGCAGTGGCTCCGCTGGATCGATTGGCTCGGTGGTCATTGCCGCTACTACGGCCGGGGGGCTTGCTCGTGGCGATCAAGGGCAGCTCTGTGGATGCCGAACTGGCGGCTTCAGCGGGCTTCCTCGAAGCGCAAGGGGCGGTGTCGTGGCACGTCGGTCGGTACGGTGCTGGTGTTGTCGAGCCAGTGACCCTGGCGGCGGTTGTTGAGGTTGGAGACGTGTCCGCGCTGCGCGGACGTGAATCTCGTTCGAGGCGCCGAAGGAGATAGAGGTGCAGATCCGCAGCGGTGGCCTAGGCTGGCCGGAGGCTGAGAGTGATGACCGGGACGGCATGCTTGGGTGGCCGGAGGCCGAGAATAATGGCGCATTGGGCGCGCCCGGCTCGCCGGCCGTGCGGGGCAAGGTCGAGGAGACAGGTGAAACCGACAATGGCCGGTGAGAAGCAGTCGGCGATCGGCAATGAGCTGGGCCGCCCACTACTTGACGTCCCGAACCGTGAAGGTGGGATGCCCTCGGCTCGACCGGGCTATCCGGTCACGGCCGCCCAACTTGCCGCGAGCCAACAGAGCAGCGGTGTAGTCGAAACACCCATCGCCCAGCAAGCGGCAACCGCAGTGATGGCCGAAGCAACCCGGCGGACCGGGTTGCCCGCGCCCTATCGGTCCCGCGTGATGGTCGTAGCGAACCAAAAGGGCGGGGTCGGTAAAACCACCAGCGCGGTCAATCTCGCGGCGGCCCTGGCCTTGTGCGGCCTGCGGGTGCTCGTTGTGGATCTGGACCCACAAGGCAACGCCACCACGGCGTTCGATGTCGATCGCTGGAATTCCGATCTGCCCAGCATTTACGACGTGCTGATCGACGGCGCGGCGATCGATGAAGTGGTGCGTAAGGTCGACCGGTACGACACGTTGTGGTGCGTACCCGCGACGATCCACCTGGCCGGCGCCGAGCTTGAGCTGGCAGAGGCCGATGCGCGCGAGAAGGTTGGCGCCGCACAAGGCGAGCCACGGGGTAATGTTCGGAGCCTGCTACGACAGGCGCTGCGCGAGCACCTCGCCGCTGTCTCACCCGGCGAACGCCGCTACGACTACGTATTCATCGACTGCCCGCCGTCGCTCGGGCTATTGACGGTGAACGCCCTGGTAGCCGCAGACGAAGCGCTGATTCCGATCCAGTGCGAGTATTACGCCCTGGAGGGATTGCTCCAGCTTCAGCAAGCGATCGAGATGGTCCAGGCGCACCTGAACCCGTCGCTTCGCGTGTCGACCATCCTGCTCACCATGTACGACGGCCGCACCCGGCTGTCCGCGGACGTCGTGGACGATGTGCGCGAGCACTTCGGCGATGTCGCGCTGCGGACGATGATCCCCCGGTCGGTGCGCATCAGCGAGGCGCCAAGTCGGAGCCAGACGGTGATGACATGGGATGCGGGGTCCAGCGGCGCGATGTCATACCTGGAGGCTGCGCGCGAGATCGCGATTCGCGGTGCCACTGACCGCGCCGAGCGACCAGGTGATAACCCGCAGGAGGTTCGATGACGGAGCGGCGGCGGGGCCTGGGCCGTGGTCTGGGCGCGCTGATTCCAACGGGCCCCGATGAACCACCAGACCGCAGGGCAACATCGGTAGCAACGGTTTCACGTGAAACCACGCCTGCCAACGGCGATGGCACGGCCGGACTGGCGTCGGCTCAGCTCGCCGAAGATCTGGTGCCGGTGAAAGGAGCCCGGTTCGCCGAACTTCCGGTCAGCTCCATTCAGCCGAATCCCCGGCAGCCGCGCCAGATCTTCGACGAAGACGAGATGGCCGAACTGGTGTACTCGGTGCGCGAGGTGGGACTTCTGCAGCCCGTCGTTGTCCGCCCTCTCGCCGCCGGTGCATATGAGTTGGTCATGGGTGAGCGGCGGTGGCGCGCCATCCAGCAGGCCGGGTTGGAGACCATCCCGGCGATCGTCCGTGATACTCAGAACGACGCAATGCTGCGCGATGCGTTGCTGGAGAACCTGCATCGCAGCAACTTGAACCCGCTCGAAGAGGCGGCGGCCTACCAGCAACTGCTGGACGACTTCGGCTGCACGCATGACGAGCTCGCCGCTCGAATCGGACGGTCGCGACCGCAAATCTCAAACACGTTGCGGTTGCTCAAGCTCCCCCCGCTGGTGCAGCGCCGGGTGGCGGCCGGCGTTCTTTCGGCCGGCCACGCCAGGGCATTGCTCGCATTGCCGGACGCGGCAGACCAGGAGCGCCTCGCACAACGGATTGTGGCCGAAGGCCTGAGCGTGCGTACGGTCGAGGAGATCGTTGCCCTCGGCGGTACCGCAGACGAACCCAAGGCCCGCTCGCGCAACCGGGCGGCTAAGCCGGTAGCACCGCGCCTGGCCGACATCGCGGCGGACCTCTCGGATCGCCTCGACACGCGGGTAAAGGTCGATCTAGGCCGCAGCAAGGGCAAGGTGACAATCGAGTTCGCCAGCATCGAGGATCTCGAACGCATCGTCGCCACGATTGGTGGGCATCCTCGGGAGTAGCGGGCCCTACTTAAGGAGGTCAGCCGTGGGATCGCTGAGTCGCCGGCTTGCGACGCTGACCTTGGACAACCTCAACGACATAAGTTCGCCATGCCGGTCGTGTGTCTTCTGGGAGCTTGACGAAGTGGCCGGTCGCCGGGCCGCTGAAGCCGGCGATCCCGGCCTGGAGAAGGAGGCCTGGGTCTCCGCCACGCTGCTCGAGTGGGGCTCGTGTGGGAGCATCGCCTACGCCGGAGACGTCCCTGTCGGGTATGTGATCTACGCCCCGCCGACTCTGGTGCCGCGGTCGGCCATGTTCCCAACCAGCCCGATCTCGCCCGATGCAATCCAACTCGTTACCGGCCGGGTGCATCCCGAACTGCGCGGTCAAGGCTTCGGCCGCACGCTGGTCCAGGCGGCGGCGAAGAGCCTCGTGCGGCGCGGTGCCAGGGCCATCGAAGCGTTCGGGAACGCCCAACCGGAGCAGCCGAACTGCCTGCTACCGGCTGATTTCTTACTATCTGTCGGCTTCAAGACGGTTCGACCGCATCCACGGTGGCCGCGATTGAGGCTCGAACTGCGAACGGTCATCACTCTGAGCGAGGAGGTCGAGGTCGCCCTCGACCGCATCATGGACGCTGTGCGGCCAGAGCCCGTACTCCGGCCGATCTGACTCCGCAGGTCGCGCCAACTTGGCGCGGATCAGCCGGATTGGGCCAGGTCGCGCAGGTGCAGGACGCCGGTCTGGGCGTCCTCGTGGGACGGCAGATATACCCGCTGGACGGCCACGACGATGGCCTCAGCGACGACATCGCGGAAATGTGGGTCGGCGAGGCGCTGGGCGTCGCGCGGGTTCGTGATGTATCCCAACTCCACCCGTACCGCGGCCATTCTGGTGTGCCGCAAAAGGTCCCAAGTTTTGGCATGCGTCCGGCAATTGACGAGATCCGTCCGGGCGACGATCTCTCGCTGGATCAGACCGGCGAACATCTCTCCGATCGCGCTGTTTGCCCCGGGCCGGTCCAGCCCGTAGAAGTACGTCGCTACCCCGGACGCCTCAGGATTCAGGTGGCCGTCGACGTGCAGCGAAATGACCAGATTAGCCCCTGTTTCATTGGCGAACTCGGCGCGCGTCACCTCGTCGAGTTCGTTGGCCAAGCTGGACCCCCGCGTCAGGTACGCGTGTACGCCGGTGGCCGTCAGGCGGCCCTCGATGCGGGCAGCGAGGTCTTCGACGACGGCGGCTTCTTCGAGGTCGTTGCCCGTGCAACCACGGTCCGGTCCTCCGTGGCCGGGGTCGATGACCACGATCTTGCCCAGCAGGCGCTTGCCGGCGCGCTGGAGCGCGTCCGAGGCGCGCAAGGTGTCCGGGCGTCCGCCCGTCACGATGGGGGCAAGGCGCCCCAGCGCCTTGAACGTGCTAGGACCACAGGTACCGTCGGCCGGCAAGCCGGTGTTTCGCTGGAACTCCCGTAGCGCCTCACCAGTGCGTGGACCAAAGATGCCGTCGACCCGGCCCACATCGAAGCCGAGTTCGGTCAGCCGGCGCTGCAGTTCGAGTACATCGTCGCCGGACTGCGGGTTCGCCACGACATACGACAGCAGGCGATCTCCGAGCCGCCACCGGGCCTCTTCAAGCACGCGATAAGTAGCCGGACCCACTACGCCGTCCGCGGTCAGTCCCCGCTCTTGCTGGAACTGGCGGACGGCGTAGTCGACGTCTATATCGAACGTGTCGAGCGGCACGCCCGACTCCGTGTGATCAAGCAAGCCTAGCTGGGCTAGCTTCACCCGGATCTCGGCCACGGCCGGTCCGGAATCGCCGAGGCGATAGCGCAGGGTCATGGGAGGCATGCCGTCCTTCGAAAGCAGCGTTGACCGGCATGCTACCGGCGGTTGCTCAGCCGACGAAGCCGTCGAGGTCGCGCAGCAAAGCCGCCTTCGGCTTGGCGCCGATGATCTCCTTGACGACCTGGCCGTTCTGGAACACCTTCAGCGCGGGAATAGACGTGATCCGGTAAGCGGCCGTGGTCTGCGGGTTCTCGTCGGTGTTGAGCTTGACGATGTCGAGCTTGTCCTGTTTAGCGGCGATCTCCTCAAGGACTGGAGCGATCATCCGGCATGGCCCGCACCACTCGGCCCAGAAGTCGACCAGAACCGGCTTGTCGTGCTGGAGGACCTTCTGCGTGAAGTCGGCGTCGGTGACGTGCTCGATGGTGGCCACAATGTGTCCCTTCGATGGAGTGCTAGCAATCAGTTGTCAGCCGCGGCTAGCGCGGTCTCGGGGGCCGCAGGTGCGTCCGCGAGTTCGGTGAGGTAACGCTCGGCATCGAGCGCAGCCTGGCAGCCGGTGCCAGCCGCCGTGACGGCCTGCCGGTAGACATGGTCGACCAGGTCGCCCGCGGCGAATACGCCGGGAACGTCCGCACGGGTGGACGGGTGGTCGACCAACACGTACCCGGACGGATCCACGGCCACCTGGCCCGCGACGAGTTCGGAGCGGGGATCGTGACCGATGGCGATGAACAGACCGGTGACCTCCAGGGTGCGCTCCTCGCCGGTCTGGGTAGACCGCAGCCGCAACCCACTCACCTTCTCGTCGCCGAGTACGTCGACGACCTCGGTGTTCCAGACGAACTCAATCTTGTCGTTGGCGAACGCGCGCTCCTGCATCACCTTGGAGGCGCGGAGTTCGTCGCGGCGGTGGATGAGGTACACCTTGCGGGCGAACCGGGTCAGGAAGGTTGCTTCCTCTATCGCGGAGTCGCCGCCGCCCACCACGGCGATGTCCTGGTCGCGGAAGAAGAATCCGTCGCAGGTCGCGCACCACGAAACACCGTGCCCAGAGAGTCGCTTTTCGTTCTCCAGACCCAACTCGCGGTAACCCGAGCCCATAGCCAGAATGATCGCCCGAGCGCGGTACTCGTTGCCAGAGCCGTCACGCACCACTTTGATGTCCCCGGTCAGATCAATCTCAACCGCGTCATCGGTGATCAACTCCGCGCCGAACCGTTCGGCCTGCGCACGCATTTCTTCCATCAGCGCCGGCCCCATGATGCCGTCGCGGAAACCGGGGTAGTTCTCGACCTCGGTGGTGTTCATCAAGGCTCCGCCCCAGGTCACAGAGCCTTCAAGAATTAGTGGTTCGAGCCGGGCGCGGGCAGCGTATAGGGCAGCGGTGTATCCGGCCGGACCCGAGCCGACAATAATGAGGTTTCGAACATCAGTCACTTGAGGGGCCTTCCCTTACGCTCCGCACCCAAACTTCCGGGCTGTTGACGTCAACAGATCCTAGAGTCGCCACATTCCCCTTGCCGAGTCACGGCGACGCCCGGTAGCGCCGACTCTGAGATAGTCGGGCATGGACGTCGAACAAGTGCTCGCAAAGTACGATCCGACGCTCGGCAGCTTCCTGTTATTCGACCGTAGCGGCGGCCTGGAGCCGACCGGTCGCGGGCCGTTGTCCGCCCTTGTCGTGGCCGTGAAAGACCTCATCGACGTCGGTGAGTGGCCCACAACCAACGGCAGCAGTGTCGATTCGTGCGAGCCGGCGAGCAGTGATGCGGCTGTTGTTTCATGGCTGCGCCGCAACGGCGCACGAGTCATCGGGAAGACTGCGCTGAACGAGTACGCCTACGGCGTCACCGGATACAACCCGCACCACGGGTGGATCCTCAACCCACGGGATCGGTCTCGGACGGCGGGCGGCAGCAGCGGGGGTTCTGCGGCGGCCGTAGCCGCCGGCGTGGTGGATATCGGGGTGGGCACCGACACCAGCGGCTCGGTTCGGCTTCCCGCCGCATGCTGTGACGTCTATGGCTTCAAGGCGGCGAACGGCGCGTACGACATGACCGGCATCACGCCACTGGCTCCGTCGTTCGACTCCGTCGGGTTCCTCACGGCCACCGTGTCCGATCTCTGTCGCGTGCTGGGGATCGGGGACCTTCCGGACCCGAGCACGGTGCGGGTCGGTGAACTGGGCGTCGACCTGGAAACACCAGGGCTGCCCCACGAACACTGGACGATCTTCCGCGCGGAGGCCTGGGCCGTACATGGGGAACGGTTCACCGCGAACCCGGACCAGTACGGGCATGACGTCCAGCGCAGCCTGCGGTTGCCGATCGGCGACGTGTCGAAGGCTCGTGATGTGGTCGCTGCATGGCAGGAGCGGTTCACGGCGGCGGTAGCGGACTTCGACGTGCTGCACGGCCCGGTTCTCGACGGAGCAGCCCCGCTGGTCGACGCCGTCCGCCGTGATTACGAGAGGGGCGAGACCTTCGTGCGGCAACGGCTGCTGCGCCACACCCCCGTCTACAACGCGCTCGGCTGGCCGGCCATGAATTGCCCGACGGCTACTGGAAACGTACAGCTCGCCGCTCGGCCAGGGGACGAGGCCAAGCTGCTGGCCGTCGCCGCGTCAATAGGTGTAGCCGACGCGCGTTAGTCCAGCTCGACCCGTTGGTCGGTCACCAACGCCTCGTCGCCGGTCGCGTCGCATTCGGGCACCACCCAGCCGTAGACGACAGCCGGATCAGCACTGCTGCGCAGCACTACCAGGACCGCGGGCTCGCCGGTGACATCGGTCGCCGCCGCGCCGACCAGTTCGAGACCGCGTTCCTCAGCCAGCGGCAGGCCGCAAGTGTCGGCAGCGTCGTCGTCCCCATCTTGTTCTTGTGCGACGACGATGCGGATCTCATCGGCAAGCTCCGGTGGCGCCGCGGACAGTTCGCCGTCCTCCGCGTGCAGTGGCGCCGCCGCGGATTCCTCCGCAGCCCGTTCGCTGTCCGCACCGGCCTCGGCACCGGCGTCGTACTGTTCTTCTGGTTCAGCAATTGCCGCACCTTCTGCTGCGTCCTCCGAGTCGTCGCCTCCGGCACCCGTTGTCGCGACCCAGCCGGCGAAACCGAGAATCCCAACCGTCGCAGCGGCCGCGAGCAGTTGTGGTGCCTTGCGCCGGAACCATGACAGTTGAACCACGCGCGCCGGTTCCGGCTCGGGCGCCGCCGCCACCGCAAGCGCACGATCGAGCCGGTCCACCACATGCGCCGGGGTGGGCAACGTGCGTGGCGCCGCGGCCAGCATGGCCGAGACGGATGCCAGGTCCGCTGCGGTCGCCCGGCATATCTCGCACTGCTGCAGGTGAGCTTCGACGTATGCAGCCTCGTCCACCCCAAGCAGGCCTTCGGCGTGTTCGGCAAGTTGGGAGGCTTCGAGGTGTCCCGTCGTCATTGCGGGTCACCTCCTGGCGGCGCGAGTTCTGACTTCGGTGATGTGGATGGGACGTCAGGCGGCGCGGCACGGTTCCCCGCGCGCCGGTTGGGCACCAGCAGCGGCATGAGCTTTGCCCGCGCCCGTGCGCACCTGCTCTTGACCGTACCGACAGCACAGCCGAGCAACTCGGCCACTTCCGCGACGGGCACACCTTCCATGTCGACCAACACCAGCGCGGCCCGTTGGTCCGGGGGCAGGGTGGCAAGTGCGGCCTCGATGTCGAGCCGGGTGGCCACGGCGTCGGACGGGTCGGCACCGGGAGCGGCGAGTCGCAACATGCGGCCGGTGTCGTCTGGAAGCGGATTCGCCGGTCGCGCCGCCGCCTTGCGGACCCGGTCGATGCAGGCGTTCACCACGATCCGGTGCAGCCACGTCGTTACCGCCGCATCACCGCGGTACGACGTCGCGCGCCGGAAGGCGTTGATCAACGCTTCCTGTAAAGCATCGGCGGCGTCGTCCGGATTGCCTAGGGTGCGCAGCGCCACGGCCCACAACCGGTCTCGATGCCGCCGCACAAGTTCGCCGAACGCGTCCGGATCGCCGCCGACGTGCCGCCTCATAAGCCCGTCATCGTCGACCGTGCGGATTTCACGCGGGTCGGTGGTCATACTTCGGTGCACCTCCCGCGGACGGCTGCCGTCGAGGACCGTACGGCCCGATGTGCGGCGACGATCCTAGTTGACCGTGACAGTCACAGTGCTGGACACGAACTCTTCACCGTCGATTTCGGTGACCAAGCGCCACTCGTTGTCGCCGGTACGTCCAGTCTGCACCCACGTGCTGAATCCACCGTCGGATTGAGTCGTAGTTGTGACCGGGTTGTTGGCATCCGGGAATCCAGTCCAGTCCTCGCCCTCGAGGCGTCGCTCAACGCGCAGGACGGCGCCCTCGACCGCGGGTTCGATTTCACCGCTGAGCGTGATCCGCTGACTGGCGGCCACGGACGTCGGATCGGCGGATAGCGAGATAGCGGTTTCCTCTTCCTCTTCCTCCGGTGGAGTCGTCTCATCTTCTTCCGGTGGCGTAGTCGAGTTCTCGGATGTCTCGTCCGTCGTCTCGGCCGGGGCGGCGGGGTTGCCGTCCGACGTGGTGCGGTCGGGCGTCGAAACACCGCTCAGCAGCAACTGCAGGCCCACCCAGGCGACCACGAGCAGGAACGCGGTGGCGGCGAGCACACCCAACACCCGGCGGGCTGTCGTCGAGCCGCCCGATTGCGGTGGCATCGTTTGCGCCACCGGCACGCCCCGGTTGGGGAGGAGCGGGGCCGATGGCTCGTCCAGCACGGCCGGCGGCGGCCACCCGTCGTCACTGCTGTCGCTGAGCACTCCGTTGCCGAACGTGGTGGCCGACGTTCCCGAGGTGAGTGCGTCGGCCACTTCCGCAGGGCTCCGCAGCGGGCTCGCGTGATGGCGTTCGGCGTTGCCAAGCGTCCGATCGACAATCTCGTCGAGGTGCCTGGGGATACCCGGGCGGACTTGACGGGGCGAGGCGAAGCGGCCGTCGATGCGGGGGGCGACTGGTAGCCCATGCCCATCGGCATCCGGCCACCGGCCGGTCAGTGCGGCGTACAGGATGCGCCCGATTCCGGCGGCATCGACCTCACCGGAGGCGCCGCTCGGTGCCCCATGCAAAGCGGCTTCGGTCGCGAGCCCGGCCACCTTGACCGAGCCGTTAGGGGCAACCACCACCGAACTCGGCTCGAGGCGTTGATGGGTGAGTCCTTGGGCATGTGCGGACGCGAGGGCCTGGGCCAGTTCCCGCCCCAGCGTCGCGGCCTGCTCGGCATTGAGGGGACCACCGGCCAGCAGCGCCTTGAGGTTCTGCCCGGTAATCCATTCCCGGACGACGTAGACCGTGTCGGTTTCGGCGTCGACGTCGAGAACGTGCAGGAAGCGCGGGTCAGCGACCTGCGAGGCGGCGCGCGCGGCCGCCATGAGCGCGTCAGACCGCGGATCGTCCGTGGGCACCGTGTGGACGAAAACCGCCCTGCTCAGCACCTCGTCGACCGCTCGCCACGAGCGCACGCCGTCCGACTCGTCGAGAAGGTCCTCGACGCGGTAGCGGCCGGCCAGCAGTCGACCAGGCCGGACTGCTTGAGTGGTCACGACAGTCCCAAACTCACAGACGGCCTCCCGGCTTCACGGGCGCCTCGGCCGCCGGTCGTCATCCAACTCCCGGTCGCCCTCGGCGCGGTCTCGAAGGTCCATGCTAGGCCGGATTTCGGACCTGTGCGGTCGGACCCGGCGAGCAAGCAGGTTGATCGCATCTCGGACTTCCCCGATGCGCAGCAGATAAGCCAGGCCGATGAACACGATCAGCCCGGCCAGGCCCCCGACCGCCAGGATGATCAGATCCGCCAGCTTCTCCGGCAGTCCGGACAACGGTCCGTCCAGCACGATCAGCAGGCCGTAGCCGCATCCTCCGGCGAGCGCGGAGGGCACCAGCAGGTGGGCGACATGCGCCAGCAGCCCGCCTCCGCCAAGCCGGCCGATGCGGCGGCCGAGCACCGTCGCGCTCACGGTCGCACCGATCATGTACGCGAGACTGTAGCCGCCCGCCAGCAGCACCGTAGTGGCCTCGATTGGTGCGAAGGCGCTGACCAGGACGGCATTGACGATCATTGCGACCGCGATCCAAATCTGGACGAAGAACGGGGTCCGGGTGTCCTGCAATGCGTAGAAGCCGCGCAGGACCACGTAATGCACCGTGAAGGCCACCAGGCCGGGCAGGAGGGCGGCCAGCGTCCAGGCAAGCACGGCCGTTTGGTCACTGGCCGCACCGTATCCGAAGATGAGCGCGGCGAGCGGAATCGCCAGGGCGCCAAGCAGCGCCGCCACCGGCATCATGATCGCAAGACAGATCCGGAGCGCAGACATCAGCCGATCACGCACCAGCCCGAAGTCGCCATCGGTGGCGTGGTCAGCCAGCTTCGGCAACAGTGCGGTGGCGAGTGAAACAGTGATGATCGCATGCGGGACCATCATGATCAGCATGGCGTTGCTGTAGACCGTGATGCCTGCCTCGCCCGCCACCGATCCGCCACTCGCGGTACGCACCACGATCACATAAGCGATCTGGTTGACCAGCACGAAAGCCAGCGTCCAGGCACCGAGCCGGCCGGCCGTACCGAGCCCCGCCCCCCGCCAGTCGGTCCGGAACCGCAGCCGGAATCCTGCCCGCCGGAGCACCGGCAGCAGGATCAGCGCCTGCAGCGCCACGCCTAACGTGGAGCCGATGCCCAGCACCGCGACCTCGCTCGAGCTGAACGGTTGCCCTTCTTTCGGCCCCCAGGCGATCAGGTAGCCGGCGAACACGGCGATCGCCACGACATTGTTGACGATGGGTGCCCACATCATCGGCCCGAACCGGCCCCGGGCGTTCAGCATCTGACCGACGAGGACATAGAGGCCGTAGAAGAAGATCTGCGGCAGGCAGAATTGCGCGAACATCACCATGTTGTCGAAGAAGGCGCGATTTGCCGGCTCCAGCCATTCCCGGTCGACGAAGAGCCGCAGTAACCATGGCGCGGCCAGCACTGCGATGAGAGTTGCCGCTCCGAGCACCACTACGACGAGGCTGAACAGTCGCTGGGAGTAGGCCTGCCCGCCGTCCGCATCCTCCTTGATGGCCCGGACGAGCGCCGGCACGAGAACCGCATTGAGTACGCCGCCCGCGACAAGAATGTAGATCATGTTGGGGATCGTGTTCGGCAGGTTGAATGCGTCGGCCGTGGAGCCGGTCAGGCCGATGGCCGCCGCGATCACTGCCGCCCGCGCAAACCCGGTCAATCGCGACACGACCGTGCCGGCGGCCATGATCGCGCTCGAACTGAGCAGGCCGGCTTGGCGGATGGCGGGGGACTGCCCGTCCGCTGGAAGTTCGGTCACCGGCTAGCCCCCTCCAGGGGCAGGTGGTCGGATAACGGATGCGGCTGACCCGATGTCCCGTTCCGGCGCTTGCCGCGGATGGTTCGAAACGCCAGCCCGGCCACGAACAATAACCCCGCCCCGCCGATGAGGAACCAACCGATGACGCCGTAGTCGGTGGCGTTGACCACCGTCTGGGTGGCGCGGCCGAGTGGCGTTCCGTCGACAGTGGCGAGTTGGAGTTCGACCCGAACCTTGCCGTTCGCGACGGCTTCGGCGGTGACTCGGAGAATGTCCGTCTCGCCGGGTTCGATACGCTGCGCGGTGACCGGCTCCACTCGCATCCGCTGCGGGTTCGCTGACTCCAACTCCAGGCGCACCATGACGGGAACGCTGAGTTGGTTCACGACATTGACGGGAAACGCGCCGGTGTTGCTGGACAGCGTCACAGTAGGCGCGACCTGCAGGAACACCTGCGAGAGGAGTTCGCTGACCGCCCTGGTCGCGGCCGCAATGAACTCATGACCGTTATCCGGATCGGCCCGCCAGGCAGCTGACGCGGCGCGCACGGTGATGGCGCCGAAGTCGTCGACGTCGGACGGCTCGGCTAGCAGCGATTCGTACTGGGCGACACGGGTCAGCAGGTCGGCCGCGGCTTCGGCGGTCGGCGACGGCCGCTCGGCAGCAGGCGATTGCTCCGCCGTCAGTGCGCCGGGTGTCCTTGCGGCGTCGATCTCATCGATCGACGTCGGCGCGACCCAGGGAACGTCGGTCCAGATGTCGATCAACCGGGTTGCCTCTTGCAGGGTCGGCCGCCAGCCCAGCGGCGGGCTCACCACAACGGGTGCCGGGTTGCCGTCGGGCGCTTCAAGCACGGT
The DNA here is from genome assembly GCA_036374175.1 of Jiangellaceae bacterium. GTDB lineage: Bacteria > Actinomycetota > Actinomycetes > Jiangellales > Jiangellaceae > JASLBX01. The sequence goes on from DASUUH010000048.1 coordinate 30,875, forward strand.
GAGGGCCGTCGCTGCCAGCCATCGCTGCCGCAAAGCCACGGGGTCGCCGGCACGTGTAATGGTTTCGCTCAGTGCGGTGTCGACCACCAGTCCGGCCACCTGGCCATTGCCGGCCGGCAGATCGACCCTCGGCTGACCGCCGGTGTCGACGGCGTCGCTGGGCACGACCGCTGTGGTGACGCCCGCGGCCCGGTACGCGGCGATTTCGCCGGAGACATCGCCGCCGACCGGCCATGCGACTGTTCGGGTTCCGGTCGGAAGGTTCTGGGACGCGATCGCCGACAGCCGCACCGCCGCGCCGGCCAATCTGGTCTGATGGGGCCGGTCGAAAGCGGCGATGTCGGGAGTCGCGAACGGCAGCAGCCAGGTTGTGGCGGTTTCTGCGGTCGTCTCGAACGATGACAGCCAGCGCCTGGCCGGGAGGGCCAGGCGGTTGTCGCTGTCCGCGATCGCGGCGACAGTATCGAGCAGGTCCGGATCCACCACCCACGTGACCGGCGCTTCGGCAGGTGCGTCGAGCAGCGCGGTCAACCATCCTTCCGGGCCCAGCATCGCACTCGTGTCGACCTCCCCGAGCGTTCCGTCCGGCTGGATAGCGGGTGTACCGGAGATCGGCCACAGCATCGCGACGTCCAGCCTCTGCTCATCGCCGTCGATCAACCAGGGAACGAGGCTGAGAACGGTGCCGGCGTCCACTCGTGCTCCGGGCAGGTTCGGGTTTCCCTCGCGGACGTCGACGCCGAACACGTACACCCCGGGGTACTGCAGTTGTACGCAAGGCGGTGCGCCCGGTGCCGGCGGCTGGCATGCCGTCTCGAGCTGCACCTCCAGCCGGAACTCGTCCGAGCCGGCCGGCGGCAGTGACGTGGCGACCTCTGCGAAGACGTGGCCGGGGCGCGAACCCCACACCAAGCGGGGTTCGGTGTCGACGAGTTTGAGCTCGGTGCGGGAGCTGAGCGGATTGAGGTTGTGCCGTAGCAGCGCCTGCACGTTCACCAGCGGCGTGTTGGAGACGTTGGTGACCGTGCCCTCGATGACGAGCAGATCGCCCGGCCCGGGCACTGCAGGTTCAAAGCTCGTGATTTGGATGTCGACCGCTGGCTCCCCGGGGCCCAGCGGGCCGGGAATGGTGTGGTCTGTCCCGGGCGCCGACCCGGTGGGCGGCATGGTGGGCGGCATGGTGGTCGAGATTGTGGTCGAGATGGCGGCCACTGCAGTGCTCGAATAAGCCGCCGACGCGCCGGTCGCAGCGGGCGACACGGCGATGAGCAGCACTGTGACCGGCACTGCGGCTCTTGCCACGGCGGTGAGGCGGAGGCGCGAAATCTTCACTGCGCGCCATCCTCGGCCCCGGCCGCCAGTAGCTCCCGGAGCCCGTGCAACAACCGTCGCTCCGACGGGTGACGCAGCCGGCTGTCCAGCTGGTCGAGTGGCACCCAGGCCACCTCGCTCACTTCGACGTCCTCCGTGCCCAGTGTTCCACCTACGGGAGTCAGCAGGTAGTGATGCACAGTCTTGTGGATCCGGCGCTTGCCGGCTACGAACCAGTAGTCAATCGGTCCGAGTAGTGCCGCGATAACGGCTTCCAGCCCGGTCTCCTCGCGGATCTCGCGGATGGCGGCCTGTTCGGTCGTCTCACCCGGTTCGACATGACCTTTGGGTAGCACCCACTCCAGCTCACCCTGCCGATCGATCCGGCCGATGAGCACGCCGCGGGTGGCGCCGTTGATCCGGTCGACGACGAGGCCACCGGCCGATGTCTCCCGTACGGTCCGCAGCTTGCGCCGGCGCGGTCGCCAGCGAGAACCAGCATCCGGCTCGGGGGAGGACGCTGGCGGGCCGGGCATCCGCTCAGAGTAGCTACCCTGGTGCGTTGTGACGAAGCCGACCACCACTCTCAGCTCCGCGCAGCGCACTGCCGTCCGGCACCTTCTCAGGATCGCGCCGGTGGCCGACGAGCTCGCCGCCAAGTTCACGGCCGCCGGTCACGAGATCGCGCTTGTCGGCGGCTCGGTGCGAGACGCGCTGCTGGACCGGCTCGGCTCCGACCTGGACTTGACGACCTCGGCCCGGCCCGATGAATCCGCCCGGCTGCTGTCCGGATGGGCGGACGACATGTGGGAGATCGGCAAGGCGTACGGAACTATCGGGGCTCGCAAGAACGGCTTCCATATCGAGATAACGACGTACCGCAGCGACGTGTACGACGGGTCCAGCCGTAAGCCGGAAGTGGCGTTCGGCGATTCTCTGTTCGGCGATCTCGTGCGACGCGATTTCACCATCAACGCGATGGCGGTGCGGCTGCCGTCGCGCGAGTTCGTAGATCCGCATGGCGGCCTGACCCATCTTGTCGAGCGGCTGATCACCACACCCGGTACGCCGGAGGATTCGTTTGCGGACGACCCGCTGCGGATGCTTCGCGCGGCCCGGTTCGCCGCTCAGCTCGGCTTCGACGTCGATCCACCGGTCGCCGAGGCGATGCGAGACATGGCGGATCGGATCTCGATCGTGTCGGAGGAACGGATTCGCGACGAACTGTCCAAGCTCCTCCTCTCTCAGCGGCCGCGGCCCGGGCTCACGCTCCTGGTGGACACCGGGCTGGCCGACCGTATCCTGCCCGAGCTGCCGGCGCTGAAGCTGGAGATCGACGAGCATCACCGGCACAAGGATGTGTACGAGCACTCGCTCACCGTCCTGGAGCAGGCCATCGAGCTCGAGCCCAGGCTGCCCGACGGCGGCCCGGACCTGGTCACCCGGCTGGCCGCGCTGCTGCACGATATCGGCAAGCCGAAGACCCGGCGGTTCGAACCCGGCGGCGGGGTGAGCTTCTATCACCACGACGTGGTCGGGGCGAAGCTGGCCAGCAAGCGGCTCACCAAGCTGCGATACCCGTCGAGCGTTGTCGACGACGTTGCCCGGCTAGTGGAACTGCACCTGCGCTTTCACGGCTATGCCGGTGGCGAGTGGACCGATTCCGCGGTCCGCCGGTACGTCCGTGACGCCGGCTCGCTGCTGGCGCGGTTGCATGTGCTGACCCGCGCGGATTGCACTACGCGCAACCGGCGCAAGGCGCAGGCCCTCCGGGCGGCGTATGACGCGCTGGAGGAGCGAATCGATCGGCTGGCCGAGGAGGAGGAATTGGCCGCCATGCGGCCCGACCTCGACGGCAATCAGATCATGGAGATCCTGGGCATCCGGCCCGGGCCGGTGGTGGGTAAAGCCTGGAAGTTCCTGCTCGAGCTCCGGCTGGATCGTGGTCCGATCGGCCCGGACGCGGCCCGCGAAGAGCTCCTCAAGTGGTGGGCCGACCAGCCGGAGAACCACCCCACCTAACCCTTCCGGTCGATCACGTTCGGCAGACGGCCCGACGTACCTACACGCCTGCAGCCATGTAGGTACGTCGCTAACCCTGGTGGGCGGCCCAGGTTTATCAGGGAACCGGCCGACCGTTCCCAGCGTCGAAGGACCATGCACAAACGCCTGCTTGCACTAGCCCTAGTCACCACCGCTGCCGTTGCCGCCTGCGGAGATGGCGCGGACACCGCCCTCGCGGAGGATCGAACAGCCGGTTCCGGGACGGTCGCGGTCCACATCGAAGAACTCGACGGGGTATTCGCCGAAGGTTTCGAGGTCGGCCTGCGATTCGAAACACCGGACGGGGAGGTCCTCGGCTCGACCTTGTGGAGCGATTTCGTCCAGACGCAGGAAGACGACTCGCTCGACGCCTTCTACGACAGCGTCCTGGAACAGGAGGTTCCGGCGGGCAGCGTTGTCGTGCTCGCGAGCGCGAACGTTGGCATCGGTCCACCGCCCGAGGTTCCGGATCTCGACGGGCCGCTTCGATGCCGGCTCGAGGTGGAGGTGCCGGATGGCGGCACAGTGGACGTTGAAGTCACGTTCGACGGTCCGGACGCGTGTCTGCGCTTGAGCTGACGGCTGATGCACGTCGGCTGCGCAGCGAGGCCGCCGGTGCGTTAGGTGGTGTGGGCGGTGGTCATGGCGTGTTCGACGAGGTTGACTAGGACTTGTTTGACGGCTTGGCGGTTGCGGGCGTCGGTGATGATGAAGGGGGTGTGTTCGTCGAGTTGGAGTGCGTCGCGGACG